>OMWE01000057.1 GCA_900314685.1 uncultured Actinomycetes bacterium
CCGTTGTCGATGCAGTTGCCCTTCCGGGACATGCTCTGCACGATGCCGGCCTCCTCCAGCCTGCCGCACCACTCCGCGTGCTGGTACTGCCATCCCATGATGCCCCTCTAAGTGTCAAGAACAATTTACGAGCTCGTACTGCCTTTTTATGACGTAGTACATCTCCCTCGCTATGTAACGCTTCAGGCATCGGAGCGCTTCCATCTTCGTATGCCCTTCAGCCAGCTTCTTCGCGACGTAGTCTTGGGTTCTCTGGTCGGTCCTGAGCCTGCCTATGGCGATGATGTGGATGGCTGAGTTCGCCTGTCGGTCGCCTCCTCGGTTGAGCCTGTGCCGATAGGTCATGCCGGAAGACACGGGCACCGGCGCGACACCGCACAGCATCGCGAACGCCGCCTCCGACTTCAGCCTTTCCGGGTTGTCTCCCACGGTGACCATCAGCTGCGTCGCGGACTGGGCCCCGACGCAGCTGCATCTGACCAGCAGCGGCGCGCATTCCTCCAGCAGCGCCTTGATCATGTCATCCAGCTCGTCGATCTCGTCGTCAAGGTCGACGTAGCGCTTGGCAAGGCGCTTGAGGGCTATTCTGGCGGAGCCCGTCGGGCTCTTGAAGTCGGTGGAGTCTGGCCTGGTGGCGACAAGGTGGCGGATGAGCTGCATGCGGGTCATCCCGCGAAGCTGGTCTCTCAGCTCCTCTGGCGCCGATATGATGATGGCCCTTATCATCTGGAGGGCCGACCTCCTCGCCGCGACCGCCGTCGACCTGGTCTTCTGCAGCATCCTAAGGCTCTCGACCATGCCGTCCCTGGCCTTCGGCGTCACCGTCCTGGTGCCGGTGAACGCGGCCTCGGCGGCCATCTCGGCGTCGATGAAGTCGTCCTTTCCGCGCTTTCTGCGGACGGTCTTGTCGGGGAATGTGACCTCCAGGACGGTGAAGCCGTTCTTGGCGAGGTGCCTTGTCAGCCCGCTGCCATAGGATCCGGAGCATTCCACGCCGACCCTGAGCACGTCCCCTAGGGACCTGGCCCATGACTCGAGCTGTCGGTATCCCTGCCTGGTGGTCGCAAAGGACTTCTCATCGACCAGCGTTCCCCGCCAGTCGACGGCGGCGGCCACATGGATCTCCTTGTGCGTGTCGACGCCGACGACGACCTGCCCCTCGATAGGCTTTTGCATGCTCGGCTCCTTAAGTGTAAGGTTTGCAGTGCGCGCCTTCGCCGAACCGGTTGCCGGACAGGACAGTAACGGGATGCATCGCAGGCATCGGGCCCCTCTTGGGTCACGGACCGGGGAGGCGAGGGCCTCCGTCGGAACCGCTCCGAGCAACCGACATATCCGAGGAATGACATGGCGTCGATCGCTGTGCGGGTCAGGCTGCCGAAGCGGGGCGTTCGTCAATCGGAGTGCGGGTCAGGATGCTGCGATGCGGTCCCGGCTTGCAGGATACGGCCTCCAGCATGCTGCCGCAAACCTGCTATGCACATTCTTACTGTCCGAGTGCAGTATCGGTCTGGCACCCTCGGGCTTCTTGGACACGAGCTGGTCGAGCAGCTCGCGCTGCTGCGCCATGTTGGGGTGCGTCGACGTCGCATGTTGGGGTGCGTCGACGTCGCCCAGGCGACGATCTCCTTGCTGCCGAAGTCGTAGACGGGCGCGAAGTAGGCCTTTCCCCACGGCTGCCTGAACTCGGTGACGTCGGTCCCCATCTTCTCCCAGGGGCCGTCGGCCTCGAAGTCGCGCCCCACCACGTTCTCGAAGGTCCTGCCCACGACCCCCTTGTACGAGTTGTACCTGTGGTAGTCCGTCTCGCGCCGTATCCCGCATCTGATGCCCATCTCGTGCATCATCTTGAGCACCGTCTTGTCCGCGATGACCGCGCCCCGCTCGGCGCGCAGGCACATGGCTATCTGCCTGTGGCCGCAGCCGTTCGCGGTGCGGGAGAAGATCTCCGCGGCGGCGTCCCAGAGCTCGGGCCGCGTGGGACCCTTCGGGTGCGCCAGCGCGTAGTAGTAGCTCGACCTGGCGAGGCCGGCGCATTCGAGCAGGTCGGAGAGCGGGTACTGCCCTGAAAGCCCGCTCACGACGACCGCCTTCTCGCGGTTCGAGAGCGCTTCCCCGCCTTCAGGGCTATCGATTTTTTTAGGTAGGCGTTCTCCGCCTCCAGCCTCTTGATCCGCCGCTCGAGCTCCTGCTCCCGCGTCAGCCCCGCGGGCTTGCCCCCGGAGCCCCTCGGCCGCCCCTTGGGCCTGGGCCTGAGCGCGTCGGCGCCGCCCTCGCGGTACAGCTTGCACCACCTGCCCAGGGGCGAGCGCGACGCGACCCCGTAGGCTGCCATCGCCTCGGCGACGGTCATCTCGCCCTCGACCACGGCCCTGGCCGCGGCGCACTTCAGCTCCCAGCTGTAACTCGCCTGGGTCTTCCCCATGTTCAGCAGGCCCTCCAATCCGACGGCGCGGAACGTGTAGAGCCATTTTCTCACAGCCTCCTGGGGAAGCGACATCATGGAGGCGACCGGGCCGTAGCCGTATCCCATCTCGAACAGCCTTGCCGCCTCCCTTCTGGTGCCGGCATCGTGCTTCAGGCGCAAGTCATCAGACATAAAGACGAACCTCCCATTTCTTGTGTCCAAGAAATGGGAGGCAGTTCA
>OMWE01000055.1 GCA_900314685.1 uncultured Actinomycetes bacterium
CGCCTTCGATATCGAGTACTCCTACGACATCTGGGAGACCTTCGAGCGGTGGCTCGCGGGTGCCGCTCCCCTCTCGCACCTGCTCGACCTGCTCGATTTCCAGGACGCCGTCTATCCGGCCGGCTACAACAAGCTCCGCTACCTCGAGAACCACGACCAGCCGCGCATCGCCTCGCGCGTGGCCGACGATGCTGCGCTCCGCGCGCTCACGGCGCTCATATACTTCCTCAAGGGCACGACCCTCGTCTACGCAGGTCAGGAGGTCGGCGCGGACCACACCCCCACGCTCTTTGACCGCGACCCCATCGACTGGACGGTGCGCCACGACCTGACCCCGCTGATGCGGCGGCTGGCCGACCTCAAACACCACTGCCTCGGTGCCGATGACCTGCTGCGCCACGTCGCCGACGACGAGCGCGACATCGCCCTCGTCTACCGCGAGCCGTCTCCCGCCGCCCTCGGCGCACCTACCGCCGGCGCCGCGAAGACCACCGAGCAGTCTCGCTGCTACTTGGGTGTCTTCCCCCTGCGCGGATACGGGGCTGAGGTCTCGGTCGACGTGCCCGACGGCACCTACCGGGACTTTCTCGCCGATACGGACGTCCGCGTCGCAAACGGGCGCCTGGCCTGCGGTTCGGCTCCCCTCATCCTCGCGTACAAGTGAAACGCGCCCAAATCACGGCTAAGAAGTACGGTCAAAGCCCCCGCGTCCGATCCGCCCGATGCAGCCGGTGCTGCTACGCGACCGTCGCCTTGTAGCCGGCGTCCTCCACGGCCTTGACCAGCGCGTCGTTCTTGACGAGCAGGCCCGCGTCCACGGTCAGACTGACCTTGACATTCTTCACGCCCTTTATGCCCTCGAGGGCCTCGGTCACGTGGGCGACGCAGTGGTCGCACATCATGCCTTCGACTTTGAGCTGCTTGTGTGCCATTTCTTCCTCTCCTTCCGCGGCGGTGCCGCTTTTGTCGGTATAAGAATCTATTTCGACGCTCGATGCAGGCATATCCGCCTTGCGGTCGATGTCGGTAATCTTAAGCTCGGGCGCACGCACGTGGGAGACGTCCACAGGGCGGGGCTTCCAGGTGCGGAGCAGCAGCGCGTTGCTCACGACGAAGACGCTCGAGAAGCCCATGGCCGCCGCGGCGATCATCGGGTTGATCGTGATGCCCCAGGCCGTCAGCGCGCCGGCTGCGATGGGGATGCAGAGCGCGTTGTAGAAGAGCGCCCAGAAGAGACCCATCTTGATCTTGCGCAGCGTCGCGTGCGAGAGCTCGATCGAGGTCGCCACGTCGGCCGGGTCGGAGTGCATGAGCACGATGTCCGCCGAGCTGATCGCGACGTCGGTGCCCGCACCGATGGCGATGCCGATGTCGGCACGCGCGAGCGCGGGGGCGTCGTTGATTCCGTCGCCCACCATCGCGACCTTGTAGTTGCCCGCCTGGAGCTCGCGGATCTTCTGCTCCTTCTGCTGCGGCAGGACACCGGCCACGACCTCGTCCACGCCGACCTGGCGCGCGACGGCGACGGCGGTACGGCGCTGGTCACCCGTGAGCAGGATCGTCTTCACACCCATCTGGTGCAGGCGGGCGACGGCCTCCGCGCTGGTCCGCTTGATGGGGTCGGCGACCGCGACCATGCCGAGCGGCTTGAAGTCCGAGGCAAAGAAGAGCGGCGTCTTGCCCCCGTCGGCGAGACGGTCGGCCTCGTCGGCGAACTGGGCGAGGTCGACCTCCTGGTCCTCCATCAGGCGGCGGTTGCCGGCGAGCACGACATGGCCGTCGACGGACGCCACGAGGCCGCCGCCCTCGACCTGCTCGAACTCATCGACCACGGCACCCGCGTCGGCAGGCTCGCCGTCCGCGGCATCCACCCAGGCGACCACGGCATCGGCCAGCGGGTGCTCGCTCTTGCGCTCGATCGCGCCGGCGGCACGCATCAACTCGCGCTCGGTCGCACCGTCCGCGACCGCGACATCGGTCACCTGGGGCGCGCCCTCAGTCACGGTGCCCGTCTTGTCCATCACAACGACATCGACGGAGCAGGCGCCCTCGAGGGCCTCGGCGCTCTTGATCAGGATGCCGTTGGCAGCGCCGCGGCCAGTACCGACCATCACAGCCGTCGGGGTCGCGAGACCCAGCGCGCAGGGGCAGCTGATCACGAGCACGGAGACCGCGCGGGTCAGCGCCACGGAGAAGCCTGCCCCGAGGAGGATCCAGGCAATGAGCGTCACAAAGGCAATCGCAATCACGACGGGCACGAAGACGCCCGCGATCTTGTCGGCCATGCGCTCGATGGGGGCCTTGGAGCTCGTGGCGTCGTCGACTAGGCGGATGATCGAGGCGAGCGTCGTGTCGTCGCCAACCGCGCGGGCCTCCATCGCGAACCAGCCCTTGTTACTGACGGTCGCGCCGGTGACCTGCGAGCCCACCGTCTTTTCGACCGGCACGGACTCGCCCGTGATGGCCGACTCGTCTACAAGCGCCGTGCCCTCGACGACCACGCCGTCGACCGGGATCGACTCGCCGGCGCGCACGATCACGCGCTCGCCTACCTGCACCTGCTCGGTGGGGACGATCACCTCGGCCCCGTCGCGCACGACGGTCGCCGTCTTGGGGGCGAGGTCCATGAGGGCCGTGATCGCGTCGGTCGTGCGTCCCTTGGCACGTGCCTCGAAGTATTTGCCCAGCGTGATGAGGGTGAGGATCATGCCGGCTGAGTCGAAGTAGAGGTCCATCGACGCCATGTGCGCCGCGGCCATGTCGCCCGCGCCGAGCGCCCAGGCCATGCGGAAGGTCGCCGCGACCGCATAGACGACTGAGGCGCCCGAGCCGATCGCGATCAGGCTGTCCATGTTGGGTGCCAGGTGCGCCAGCGTGCGGAAGCCGGTCACGAAATAATGGCGGTTCACGATGAGAATGGGGATCACGAGCAGGAGCTCGAGCACGGCCTTGACCATCATGCCCTGCATGCCTGCGACGAACCAGGGCTGCGGCCAGCCGAACATCTCCCCCATCGCCACGTAGAAGAGGGGCAGCTCAAAGAC
>OMWE01000054.1 GCA_900314685.1 uncultured Actinomycetes bacterium
GCGAGGGGTCGGCGTAGAGGGCGATGGGGCCCGAGCCGGGGACCGCGCGCCTGAACTCCGGGATGACCAGCACCTGCTTGCTGCCGGCGATGAGTTGCAACACCTGCTTGGGCTCATCGACATGCTCGAGCTGGTTCTTGAGGCGTTCGCCGCTAAAGCCTTTGACGAACTCCTTCACAGTCGCTCGGCGGCGGTCGATCATCTCTTCCAGGTATCCCATGATGCTCCTTATAACCAGCGGACCCCTTGAAAGCGGGTGCCCGTTTGAATGCAATTCCGTTTGCTAGCTTAGCCGACCGAGAAGGGCGGAGCCACCCATGCATCGCCGATGCCCCCATCGGACCCGCACCCGTGTGGGGCCGAGCCCCGCAAGCACGCGGCCAGCCCGCCCACCAGCCCGGCGCCCGCCCGGGGTCTCCAGCTTCGGCGCCCGCCCGGGGCCTCCAGGCACGTGCCTCCAGCTTCGACGCCCGCCCGGGGCCTCCAGGCACGCGCCGCTCCCCGCCCGGCCCGCCCACGGCATTCGAGAACGTGCCGATCAAATGTCACAACAATCGCAGGTAACCATCTTGAACGACACAGCGGTTGTGCGTCTGGCCGCCACGCACGAGGGGCTGCAGACGAAAGGCCCGAAAAAAGAAGAGAAGCCTCGAAATACCGTTATGCATGACGCGGAAACGGTCCATCCTCGGACCATGATCGGCTTGCGAACTGGGGATTTGCCGTGCACGCGGCGTTTCGCAGACCTTTGAGCGGGGGTATTTCGAGGTTCCCCTTCTTTTTCAGGCCGCAGACGTACCGCGATTTATCCCTTATGGTCGTGTCCATAAAGTGGTGTAAAAGACGGGAAGTGAGCCAGAGGCCCGTCGACCAATTAGACTTGCAATCGCCAAACCACAAGGAGAATTGGAGGCCGGACATGGCTCAGCTCAATATTACCCTCGACCAGGACGAGATGCTGCGCCTGCTCGCCGACGACGCCGGAGGCGCGTTCGCCGCGCTGCTGCAGGAGTCCCTCAACGGCCTGCTGCGCGCGGAGTCCGCCGAGCAGCTGCGCGCGGCGCCGTACGAGCGAACCGACGAGCGGACCGACTGCAGGAACGGGACGAGGGAGAGGAGCCTCACGACGCGCATCGGGACGATAGAGCTGAGGGTGCCGAGGCACCGAAACGCCCCGTTCAAGACCCTCGTGTTCGAGAACTACAAGCGCAGCGAGGCCGCCCTGATCACGACGATGGCGGAGATGGTGGTGGCGGGCGTCTCCACCGCCAAGGTGGGCAGGGTCATGAGGGAGATCTGCGGGAAGCCGTTCTCGAAGCAGGCCGTCTCCGAGGCGTGCGCCGAGCTCGACGCCGCCGTCGAGGCGTTCCGCCGGCGCCCCATCGGGCCGGGACGCCTCTTCGTGATGGTCGACGCGACCTACGTCAAGGTGCGCGAGGACCACAGGGTCGTGCCCAAGGCGCTCATGGTCGCCATCGCCCTGAACAGCTCCGGCAGGAAGGAGGTCATAGGCTTCGAGCTGGCCGACAGGGAGGAGACGGCCACCTGGAAGGCCTTCCTCGCGTCGCTGAGGGAGAGGGGGCTGTCCGACGTGAGGATGTTCACCTCGGACGCGCACGAGGGCATCACCTCCGCCCTCGGGGAGGTGTTCCCCGACGTGGCGTGGCAGCGCTGCCAAGCCCACCTCGCGCGCAACATAGCGGACGCGGCCCCGAAGCGCCTGCGCGAGGGGCTGCGCAGCGAGCTGGCCGAGATGTTCAACTGCGGGAGCCTCGAGGAGGCCGCCGCGCGCAGGGATGAGATAATCGCGGACTACTCGGAGGAGGCCCCGGATGCGGTGAAGCGCCTCGACGAGGGCTTCGGCGACGCGATGACGGTGATGGCGCTGCCCGAGGAGATGCGCAGGTGCACGCGCACGTCGAACTACCTCGAGAGGCTGAACAGGGAGATCAAGAGGAGGGCCAAGGTCGTCGGCATCTTCCCCAACGCGGCCTCGGCGGTCAGGCTGATGGGGGCGGTGCTCATGGAGGAGAACGACCGGTGGTCGGCGATGGGCAAGATCTACTACGCGCCGGCTTGCAGGGAGCTCGACGAGCGCAGGGCCGACCTCGTCGTGATAGCGCGCAGGCAGCAGGACCTGAGGAAGGCCGCATAGGGACCAACCAGCGAAGACGTTTGGCGATTGCGCTATTTACACACAAATACGGACTTGACTTCCCTTATGCATTGAATCGCATATTCTGTGCGAAATTCTCTTTCTGTTGCATACTCCATTGCAAGCAAGCCAATTCATCCATCATTCCGCTGGTACGAAACAACCAAAATCTGCCATCTCCCGGTTGGCCTGCGGCAAAACGGCTGCCTGCCCGCGGACGAGTCGCAGTCAGACGGCAGTCCAATCCCCGTAAGCCCCTGGTCAGTTCGTGGTCGGAGGTCTGTCAGCATCGAGCCAGGGTTCTTCTGTGAACTGCAGGCGCCACCTTTGCTATTGATAAATCTGCCTGGATGACTGTCGGCACTTGTCCGGCGCTCCTGCAACGTCCTATGTACGGCGAGCATGGGGAAAGGGTTGCCGAATGATCTTCCTCTCACACGAATCTGCGCTCGC
>OMWE01000056.1 GCA_900314685.1 uncultured Actinomycetes bacterium
CGAGGTCGAGACCCCGTCCCTCTTCAAGTCCACGCCCGAGGGCGCGCGCGACTTCCTCGTGCCCAGCCGCACGCAGCCGGGCCACTTCTACGCCCTGCCGCAGAGCCCGCAGCTCCTGAAGCAGCTCCTGATGATCGGCGGCGTCGAGCGCTACTACCAGGTGGCCAAGTGCTTCCGCGACGAGGACCTGCGCGCCGACCGCCAGCCCGAGTTCACCCAGGTGGACGTCGAGATGTCCTTCGTCGAGGAAGACGATGTGATGGCCACGATCGAGGACGTGCTGCACGACGCCTTCGCGCGCGTGGGCGTGGACATGCCGACCCCGCTGCGCCGCATCTCCTACTGGGACGCGATGGACACCTACGGCATTGACAAGCCCGACACCCGCTTCGGCATGACCCTGCACGATGTGACTTCGATCTTTGCGGGTTCTGCTTTCCGCCTCTTTGCCAACGCGGCCGAGACCGATGGCCAGTACGTCAAGTGCATCAACGCCAAGGGTGCCGGCGCCTGGCCCCGCGCCCGCATCGACAAGCTGGGCGAGGTCGCCGCGGGCTTCGGCGCCAAGGGTCTGGCCTGGTTTGCCTTCAAGGCGGACGGGTCCTGGAACAGCTCCTTCAAGAAGTTCGTGAGCGAGGCCGAGATCGAGGCTCTGCGCACCGAGATGGAGGCTGAGCCGGGCGACCTGCTCCTCTTCGCCGTCGCCGACCGCCTGCACGCCGACGAGATCCTGGGCGGCATGCGCAACCACATGGCCGACGTGCTGGAGGTCCCGCGCGAGGGGCACGACTTCCTGTGGGTCGTGGACTTCCCGCTCTTCCACTGGGACGAGGACCGCGGCGCCTTCGCGGCCGAGCACCAGCCCTTCACGCAGCCGATGGAGGCCGACATCGCCAAGCTGGCCAGCGGCGACCGCGACACGATCCTGTCCTGCGGCTCGCACACCTACGACTTCGTGATGGACGGCTTCGAGGCCGGCGGCGGCGGTATGCGTATCCACAACGCCGAGCTCCAGATGCAGATCCTGGAGTTGCTGGGCTTCACCGAGGAGCGCGCGGAGGCGCAGTTCGGCTTCCTGATGGAGGCGCTGAAATTCGGCGCGCCCCCGATGGGCGGTTTCGCGCTGGGCCTGGACCGCGTGTGCATGCTGCTTACGGGCTCAGACTCGATCCGCGACGTGATGGCCTTCCCCAAGACCAGCTCCGGCTCGGACCTCATGAGCGCCGCGCCCAGCGAGGTCACCGAGGCCCAGCTGCAGGAGCTCTCCCTCGCCGTCCGCGCGTAACACGGTCCGGACGTTTCGGTAGGTCCCAGGCGCTGCGGTAGGTTCTGGATGCCGCAGTCAGCCCGTTCTTCTTTGCCGCGTAAGAGTTAAACATTTTTTTCGGTGATGTGACAGTCCCTTCCCGAGCGGGGAGGGACTGTTAGTATGCACCTGCGTATAGCACGACGCACCGAGTCACGACGTCCCGGGGTGCCGTAAAGATGCCCGCCATTGGGATTGAGAAGGGATGGGAAACGTATGCCCGATAGTTACTCCTTGCACACTCATACCTGTGGAGAGCTGCGAAATAATAATATCGGCGAGACCGTGACCCTGACCGGCTGGGTGTGGCACCGGCGTGACCATGGCGGCTTGATCTTCATCGATCTGCGCGACCGCAAGGGCATGACGCAGATCTCCTTTGACCCCGAGCACTCGGGCGGCACGGCCTTCCACACCGCGGAGCGCGTGCGCCTGGAGTGGCCGATCATGGTGACCGGCACGGTGCGCAAGCGTCCCGAGGGCATGGAGAACGCCCGCATCGAGACCGGTGAGGTCGAGGTGCTCGTGTCCGAGATCCAGGTGCTCAACACCGCGCAGACGCCGCCCTTCCAGATCGAGGACCGCGTGGACACGAGCGAAGACGTGCGCTTGCGCTACCGCTACCTGGATTTGCGCCGTCCCAAGATGGCCGCCAACCTCAAGCTGCGCAACGACCTCACCTTTGCTATCCGCGAGGCGCTGCACGGGCGCGACTTCACCGAGGTCGAGACCCCGTCCCTCTTCAAGTCCACGCCCGAGGGCGCGCGCGACTTCCTCGTGCCCAGCCGCACGCAGCCGGGCCACTTCTACGCC
>OMWE01000053.1 GCA_900314685.1 uncultured Actinomycetes bacterium
GGTCTGTACTTTCGTACACACTTCGATTCGTTTTTCTTTGGTCTGTCTCTCGTCGATCTCATCGATCGCAGTATCCGGTTTTCAAGGTTCGCCGCGTCGGAGCTCGTTGTGCCTTCGCTTCGGCGCAGGGAATGAATATACGCTTGTCTTCACCGATTGGGGTCAAGAATTCTGTGCTCCATAGCTCCTCCACAAACGGGAATCACGCGCTATCTCCGTCATGGCATCTACCAGGGCATCTCTCTCTTCGCGTGTGGGCGCCTCCGCATATACGCGGGCAATTGCAGTGTTGCGCGAGGGACGCAACATCGACCAAGAGCCGTCGGCAAAGGAGAGTCTCAGCCCCTCGGCATGATTGACGTCGACAGGCTTCATGCCTGCCACCTCGACGGGATTGAGCCCGGGAAGAATATTGACGAGCGAGCTTGCGGCAGCTGCGTCCAGGCGGATGTCGCGGCGCGTGTAGTCCATGCGACCGATAGTGTCCGCCAGATCGTCGACAAGCTGGGAAAGCGGGGCCCCCGTCTGTGCAAGCATCTCGAGTGCGAGCAGGCATACGAGCATGCCGTCGCGCTCGCAGAGATGACCAGGCAGGCAGATGCCGCCATACTCCTCGGCGCCCATGAGGACGTCTTCGTCGAGCGTCTCACCGTAGATGCGGTCGAAACCGACGGGAACGGTCGTCACGGGTAGCCCCAAACGCTCCGCCTGCCGAGCCAGACGTACAGAGCTCGCCAGGGTGGTAACGACG
The DNA here is from genome assembly GCA_900314685.1 of uncultured Actinomycetes bacterium. Classification (GTDB taxonomy): domain Bacteria; phylum Actinomycetota; class Coriobacteriia; order Coriobacteriales; family Atopobiaceae; genus Olegusella. Next base: position 752 of record OMWE01000053.1, read on the forward strand.
CGACCGCGCATACCCCTACCCTCTACCAGGTGGCTCAGTATGAGCGGTGTGAGATTGTGCGCCGAGACCAGCCTGCCGCGCTCGTCAACCAAAGTGGCACGGTCGCCGTCGCTGTCGAGCACCAGTCCTATATTGGCGCGCTGGCACGTCACCACCTGCTCGCACTCGTCGGCCCACGGCTCGACGGGCGCGGGGTGGATGCCGCCGAAATCGTCGCGCTGCCCGCCATGCAGCTCGGTCACGGAGCAGCCGGCCTTCTCGAGCAGCTTGAAGAGATGCCCGTTGACCGCGCCGTACATCGGGTCGATAACGACACGCAGATTGGCTTTGGCAATCAGCCCAAGGTCGACCAAATGCTCGAGATCGGCAAGGTAGGACTCCATCACGTTCACGCGCTCGACTTCGCCGCGCGCGTCGAGCGGATCGGCCATCATCAGACGCTCGGCGTCGCGCAGGATGCCAGCCGGTACAGGGCCGCCGTTTGCGCCGCGCGCGATAATACCGCCGTATTCGCAGGGGCTCTCCGAGGCAGACAGCATCAGCACGCCCGCGCACCTGTCGTCGTGGGCAGCCGTCCAGGCAAGGGCCGGCAGCGGGCAGACGCCTCTGGCGACCTTGACCTCGAGGCCAAAGGACGCGAGCGTGGACCCGGCAAGCAGGGCAAACGCCTCGCCGCGATACCTGCCGTCGTAACCGACGTAAACGCGGCCGCCTACACCGCGCCGCGTCCAGGCCCCGCCGAGCCCGGCAGCGATGCGGACGACGTTCTCCTCGTTGAAGTCCTCGTCGTACCGCCCGCGCCATCCATATGGTGTGAAACGGATAACAGCCATCAGGGTCTGGGCTCCTAGAACTTGTAGTTGCCAAGACCCTCGACGAAGGCCTCCCGGTAGTCAGGGTCCTTCATGGCCATACGGGCGTTGGTCGCGGCCCAGGCTGCGGGCGTGCCGGTGTCGCAGCCCTCGTTGGGATCGACGACCACGGCGTACATCTCTTCCTCCTCGAGCAGGCGGACCATCGCGTCGGTCAGCTGGATCTCGCCGCCCTTGCCGGGACCCTGGGTCTCGAGGAGCTCCATGATGCGCGGCGAGAGCAGATAGCGGCCCACGATGAAGAGGTGGGACGGCGCGTCCTGGGGGGCAGGCTTCTCGACGAGCCCCGTGACCTGCCAGACGGCGCCGGGCTCCTCGTCGCCCGCGGACTCGGCCCCTGCGAGGGACTCGGTGCGCTGGCCCGCGATGATACCGTAGCGGCTCACCTGGTCGGCGGGCACGGGCGCCACGGCGATGACGGATGCGCCGCCGTGCGCACGGGAGACCTCGGCCATCTCCACGCACATCTTGCGGTCGGGCACAAAGTAGTCACCCAACAGGACAAAGAAGGACTCGTCGCCCGTCGCGGGGGCGGCGCACAGCACGGCGTGGCCCAAGCCCTTGGGGTTGTCCTGATAGACGAAGGACACCGGCAGGGCGCCGGCCTCGTGCACGGCCTCGGCCTCGGCGTCTTTGCCGTGGTCATGCAGATACTGCTCGAACTGTCCGTCTTCGCTGAAATAGGACTCGATCTGCGGCTTTTCGCGTGAGTTGACGATCACGACGCCGTCGACGCCCTCGGGCGCGAGCGCCTCCTCCACGACATACTGGATGACGGGCTTGTTGAGCACGGGCAGCAGCTCCTTGGGGACGGCCTTGGTGGCGGGCAGGAAGCGGGTACCGAGACCTGCGGCGGGGATGACAGCCTTCACTGTGGTTCCTTTCGTTCGAGACGCGACGGACGTATGCAGACAAGATCGATCGCTGGCCGGTGTGGTGGAGGGCATCGCACGCGGCACCAGCCCGAGGTTTTTGTCTCCGGTACCCTCGCGCGGCATCCGCGTTCTCGGGGATCGCGCGCCTTGATGCATACGCCCAGGCGTCGCTGGTCCCACGCACCAATCGGCACGGCATCCTGTTGGGAGGGCACGTGCCAACTGGCATTCACACACCGAACCTAAGCATACCCATCGTCCATGGGGTTATTTCGCCTCCACGCGACAAACGGACGCCTTAGGCGGCAGTCGGTAA
>OMWE01000052.1 GCA_900314685.1 uncultured Actinomycetes bacterium
AGGGGAGTGTAGCGAGAACATAAGTTAGGAAATCGGTTGCCGGCGCATTGGCCAAAGTCGGCTGACTGGGATTGGCGATTATCGCCTGACTGGATGGGGTCAAATTAGCCCGACGCTAACAGCCGACACCATCGCAGAGCTGGGGTATCCGACGAGGACCTGCCTGCGCAACTGGTGAAACGAGTACAGGTATACCGGCGAGGTGCCTATAAGCAAGTTCACCACCAACCCGAGATACACCGCAGAGATGAAGCGGCGCGCCGTCGAGCACTACCTCGAGCACGGCATGAGCCTGGCAAGGACGATGCGCGCGCTCGGCTACCCGAAGGGCAGCGACACGCTGCGTGGCTGGATCGACGAGCTCGCCCCCGGCCAGCGCAAGTACAGGGGCCCGAACCCGAAGCGGGACCCCGTTCCCGTGGAGAAGAAGGTGCAGGTCGTGGCCGAGCTGGAGGCGAGGACGGGGCCAGCCGCGGAGATCGCGGAACGGCACGGCGTGTCGCGGACGGCGCCCTGCATATGGCGAAGGGAGATGATGGGCGATGATGCCGGGGACACCGAAGAGAAAGGCGTCCCCGTGAGCAGGGGATCCGACGGCCTGCCAGACGACATCGAGGCGCTGCAGGACATGCTGCGCGAGGCGGAGATGCAGCTCAGGAAGGTGCAGCCCGGGCCCGGCGTGCGCCAGGCGACCCTCGGGACAGCAAGAAAGGCCAGGGCGCCGACCCAGAGCTGCTGGCGAACGGGGAGAAGGCGGCGATGGTGGAGGCGCTGAGGGCCGAATGCAGGCTCTGCGAGATCCTGCCCGTGGCGGGCATGGCCAAGAGCAGCTACGAATACGCCAGGAACGCCCAGGCCGGAGGCGAGACCGAAGAGCACGCCGCAGCGCGGAAGGCGGTCATCGAGGCGTCCGGGGCCAGCGGCGGCACATACGGCTGCAGGCGCGTGTACGCCCAGGCCAGCGCCGATGCGGGGGACGGCGCGGCGATCGGCGAGCGGACGGTCCGCGACATCATGAGGGACGAGGGCCTGGTCGCCTGCGCCGCCAAGAAGAAGCGGCGCTACAGCTCGTACGAGGGCGAGATCTCCGAGGCGCCCGAGAGCCTGCTGCGCGACGAGCGGGGCAGGCACCGCTTCCATGCCGACAAGCCCAACGAGCTGTGGATCACCGACGTGACCGAGTTCCGCATCCCCGCCGGCAGGGCGTGCCTCTCGCCCATCGTGGGCTGCTCCGGCGGCATGCCGCTGGGCTGGTCGATATCGACCTCGCCCGACGCCGGGATGGCCGACTCGTCGCTGCTCGGCGCGTGCAGGTGGCTCGGCGAGGGAGACCATCCCAAGATCCACTCGGACCGCGGCTGCCATTGCCGCTGGCCGGGATGGATAGGGATATGCGATGAGAACGGCCTGGTCAGGTCGATGTCGGGGAAGGGATGCGGCCCCGACAACGCGAGGTGCGAGGGCTTATGTGCTTGAGCACATAACTGCACTAATGCGCTGGATGCGATTATGTGCCGAGTGGGTGCCGGACGGCAGGCGGAGGGGCCCGGCCATCCGGCGCCCAGCACATAATGCATCGCGCTACAGGGCTGAGGATGTCCCCCTGGGCTCTGTAGCGCCTGCAGCCGGATTCCTGCCGGCTGTCCGGATGCACCTTCGCCAGCGCATCTTCCTTCCTGGACATGCTTGCGACCATGTATCTGTGCGTCGTCTGCACGCTCTCATGCCCCAGCCATATGGCGATCGTCGAGAGGTCGACTCCGGATTCCAGCATGGCCATCGCGCAGGAATGGCGGAACACGTGGGGCGTGATCCGCTTTCCGGCGAGGGCAGGATGGAGCTCCGACGCCCGGCGAACGGCTGCATCGATCCGCGACCTTGCGCCCGACCTGCTCAGATGCTCGACATTCCTCCCGGGGAAGACGAAGTCGTCGGCTCCGAGCTGCCTCTCCTCGGCGAATGCCGTGACCTCGCCGGCAACCTCTGGCCAAAGGGGCAGCGTGCGCTCCTTGCGCCCCTTTCCCGCAAGATGCACCGAGAGCCTGCCCCCGCGCCTCTCGAAGCTGCGCATCCTGAGGGCGACGGCCTCGCTTATCCTCGCTCCCGTGCTGAAGAGCAGCGACAGCAGGAGATGGTCCTCCTGCCCGCGCCGCGAGGCGGCATCGCATGCATCGAGGAGCCAGCCGACCTCCTCCTGCGTCAGATAGCCGACCTCGCGCCTCTTCTCCGTGCGGCGGGGGATGTCCGAGATCCGCTTCATCTCGGCAAGCCGCTCCGGAGCCCTGTATGCCGCATATGAGCAGAACGCCTTTATGGCCGCGAGCCTGCAGTTCACGGTCTGCGCCGAATTGCCGCGCCTCTCGGCGAGGTACAGCAGGAATTCCTCGACGTTCTCTGCCGTGAGGTCGTCCATGCCCACCTCCGATGCATCTGTGCCCCTCTCGTCGCGGAACCATCTGAGCATGAGCGAGAACGCATCGCGGTAGGAGGCGACGGTCTCCGGCGAGAGCTGCCTTCCGGCAGCCATCCACTGGAGGAAGAACCCCTTCAGGAGCTGCGGGAGGATGTCCTTCATGCCCGGTCCGCCTCCATCCGCATCGCGCGGCGGAACGAGTCTGCCGCCACTGCCATGAGCTCGGGGACGCCTGTCAGATACCAGTAGGTATCCGAGAGCCTGCGGTGCCCGACATAGGCCGAGAGGCAGGGCATCATCGCGTTCACATCCTCGCCTTCCGCATGCCAGCGCAGGAGGGCTGCCACGCAGAACGAATGGCGCAGGTCGTGCAGGCGCGGCCTCCTTCCTGAGAAGGCCTCGCCCCTCCCGATGAGCGTCCAGCGGATCTCCGAGAACATGCCTTCCGCAGAGTCCCTGCTGAGCGGCCTTCCGCCGGCCGAGACGATCATCCGGGCCGGAGCCCTGCCGCCTGCCTTCCCGCTGCGCCCCTCGACGTATCCTGCGATGCGCTCTGCGGTGCCCGGCGATACCGGGATCGTCCTGGACGATCCGAACTTGGAATCCCTTACAGCAAGGGTCCCGGCATGCGCATCGAAGTCGGCATCCTCGAGACCGAGCGCCTCGCCTATGCGGAGCCCGCATGACCACATGAGCCCGATCGGGAACGAGAGGCCCTTGCCCCTGAGGCCGTCTGGCGAGCCTTCCGAGAGCGCAGCGCGCATGAGCAGGCAGACATCCTCCTCGCTGTAGATGTACGGGACGACCCGGTCGGATGTGCGTCCGAGGAGCCCGGGCCGCATTGCGGGAAAGGCAGGGGCGAGCGCATGGGCGAATCCCGAGAAGCGCCTGACCGTCTCGTACCGCTGTGCCTGGTACGACCTCGGATGGCCGGCGCCGCTGCATGCCCAGGCGAGCGCCGACTCCTCGGTCGCATCGTCGCCGCCGAGGAAGGCTGCGAAGGCGCGCAGCCTCTGGGCCTCTCCGGCGAAGTCGAACCCGAGCGCCTGCTTGTACTCTATGTATCTGCTGGCCATCTCCTCGATCCCGCTCATCGCAGCCCCTCTCCGGGCCACGGCGCCGCAGCCCTGCGGAGGTTCTCCGTGCTGACCTTCACGTATCCCATCGTCGTGTCCACGCGCTCGTGCCCCAGCACGTCCGCGACAGTCTTCGCGTCGATCCCCGCATTGGCCATGTTCGTGGCCACCATCCTGCGCAGCCCATGCGTCCCGTGGTACGCCTCGATTCCCGCACGGCCGGCAGCCAGCGACATCGCCGTCTGGACCTGGTGCGACCGCATGGGCGTTCCGGCCGTGCTCAGGAAGAGGGAGCGGGTTCCTTCGGCCTTCCCCCGCATCGTGGCATAGCGCTCCAGCGCCGCTCCTGTCCGCTCGCCCAGGGGCAGCACCCTCCCTGTCCTGCCCTTCGACCCGCGCACGGCAATCGTGCCGTCTGCCCATGAGATGTCGTCCAGGGCCAGGTTCGCGACATCGCATGCCCTGAGCCCGAGCATGCCCATGCACAGGGCCATCGCCGCATCCCTCGCCCCGCGCACCGTGCCGGAATCGCAGGATGCCAGAAGGGCCTCGAAATCCTCCTCGGAAAGCCGCCCGGGAACCGTGTGCTCGCGGCGCGCAGGGCCGTTCAGCGACACCGCATCGAGTGGCACGCACTCCATGCCCTTCCATCTCAGGAAGCGGATGTACGATCTCAGGTCGCTTCCCTGGAGGGCGCGCATCGACGCGCCTTCGGCCGTGGCTGCGGCCGTATGGTAGTCGACGAAGTCATGCAGGGTGATCGCCCTGCGCTCGAAGGTGCCATCGGGAAAGACGGCGTGCAGGAACAGCTTTATGGAGGCGATCCTGTTCCTGATGGTCACGGGCTTTATGTTGCCGTGGATGGAGAGATACTTCCCGAATTCCGCAAGCTCCGCATCGATGGCTGCATCCGGCCGGAGCTCCGACGGGACGATGCGCTCGCGGTAGGGCTTCCCGAACCTGTAGGTCCACCATCTCCTCACAGCCGCTGCAGGGATGGTCGACGCCGTGTTGCGCGGCAGCTCCGAGATGTAGCCCTCGACGATCCTCCTGGCCTCGTCCTCTCCCGCTCCGAGCGCTTCCGGCCTCCTCTTCAGGAACGTGCTGACCCGGAAGCGGTAGTTCTTCGATGCAGTCTCCGAGTAGCCGTTGTCGAGCAGATGCCTGTGGAAGCCTTCAAGCTGCTGTATCCTGTCCATTCCGTCTCCTCTCTGCAGGATGCAGTCCCGACAGGGAAGACGTTACAGCGTTATGTGCTCAGCGGATTGCCGATATGCCCCTCCGCCTGCCGTCCGGCACCCACTCGGCACATAATCGCATCCAGCGCATTAGAG
>OMWE01000050.1 GCA_900314685.1 uncultured Actinomycetes bacterium
TAACAAAACGCGAAGTTTTGGGACCGCGGAGCCGTCCCCGTGCTGCAAATGTAACAAAACGCGAAGTTTTTTTGGTGGAGCCGGAGCTGCGGAGGGGGCGGCTCCACCAAAAGCCCAGGATTCGCATCGACGGAGGCCCCTATGGGTCCCTCACTTCGGGGTCCGGGGCTGAAAAACTTCGCGTTTTGTTACATTTGCAGCAGAGCGGAGCCGTCGGAGCTCGAAAACTTCACGTTTTGTTACATTTGCATCAGTAGTGGGCAGCAGACCAGTTGGCCAGGCTCTGCTTGCTCTAGATGATGGGATCGTCGAGGCCGCGCTTGAGGCAGCCGGGGTGGCAGCTAGGTCCCTACTTGCTCTGGATGACGGGGATGTCTTCCGTGAACCGCTCGTCGAGGTTGCCGTCGTAGAGGTAGTGCTTGGTTGCCTGGGCGATCTCACCCGAGAGCAGCAGGATGAGGATGATGTTGGGGATGGCCATGAGGGCGTTTCCAATGTCAGAAATCGTCCACACCACATCTCCCACGCCGATGGCTCCAAAGAAGCCCACGAGCACGTAGACGATCTGGTAGGGGAGGACAGCTCGCTTGCCAAAGAGATAGGTGACGCAGCGGTTGCCGTAATAGCTCCAGCCGAGGATCGTCGAGTAGGCAAAGCTCACCATGCCGATGACCAGGACGGGAGTCCCGATGTAGGGGATGGTCGCAAAGGCGGCGTTGGCGAGGTCGGCGCCTTGGGAAAGCGAGCCGCTGGTGACGATCTCTGGGTGTGCGAGCATCGTGCTCACGAGAACCACGCCGGTCATCAGACAGATGACGACGGTAGACCAGAACGTGCCGGTAGATGCAACGAGCGCCTGGCGAGCAGGGTTTTTGGTGGAAGCCGCGGCCGCCACGATGGGAGCCGTGCCGAGGCCGGACTCGTTGGAGAAGAGGCCGCGCGCGCAGCCAAACTGCAGCGCGCAGATGATGCCGCTGCCCAGCGCGCCCCCAAAGACCGCCTTGCCGGTGAACGCGCACTCCAAGATCATCCCGAGGGCAGGTCCCAGATAACCGCCGTTCACAATCAGGATGACGATGCAGCCGCCTGCGTAGAGGACCGCCATGATGGGAACGAGCTTCTCACAGACGGTGGCGATGCTCTTGACGCCGCCAAAGATGACGAGCGCAACAAACACGCAAATGATGATTGCCAGCACCCACTTGGGGATGAAGGGGAAGTTGCCGCAGATGATGCCCGTCATCGCAGATGACTGCACGGCGGAACCGGTCCCCAGGGTGGCGATGATGGCAAAGGTGGCAAAGAGGACGGCGCCGAGCTTGGCCCAGAGGGGGGTGGTGCCGTCCTCGCGTTTGAACGCGCGCTCCCAAGCGTACATGGCGCCGCCGATCATCTCGCCGCGATGGTCTTTGACGCGGTAGCGCACGGAGACGTAGACCTCGGCGTACTTGGTCGCGATGCCAAAGACGCCGGTCAGCCACATCCAGAAGACGGCGCCCGGGCCGCCGGAGATGATCGCCGTGGCAACGCCTACGATGGAGCCCGTTCCGATGGTGCCGGCGAGGGCCGTGACCAGGGCGCCAAACTGGCTGACGTCGCCTTCGGCCCCCTCATCCTCCACGACCGACATCTTGATGGCTTGCCCGAGCCTGCGCTGCGGGAACCCGAGGCGGCAGGTGAGAAACACGTGCGTGCCGAGAAGCAGGGCAATCATCACTGGCCCCTACACGGCACTGTCTATCTGGTTGAGTAGAGTGAAGATATCCATAGCGGGTCGATAATCTACCACAACTTCCTGAGGTACGATTGGGCGTGTCGGCGTGATGAGGGTGGCAACCAGCGAAGTCGGTCGGCCGCGATTCCGCACAGCCGACGCCCCGCAACATTTAGGGAATCTTTATACGGAGACTTCTACAATGTTCGCTGCTAACGGGACGAGCAGCGCAGCAGTAGAACGATTGCTGCCGTTCTGAGAGGGTCGTTGCCGGTCGTTTTGCGTTAGGACCGGCGCGCAGGACAGGGAGTCTCATTATGGGTTCTCGAGACGGTGCCACCGCCCTCGTTGTTGGGTGCGGAACGCTGGGCAGCGAAGTGGCTGACGAGCTCTGTGATAACGGTTACGGCGTCACGGTGATGGACTGGAACGCCGATTCGTTTCACCTTCTCAGCCCCTCATTTGATGGGGCCAAGATCACCGCAAACGGCACGAGCATAGTCGAGCTTGAGCAGGCGGGCATCAGAAGCGCCGACCTGGTGGTAACGGCGACGGGCGACGATTCGAGAAACGTCTTCATCGCCGAGACGGCGAGCGCCGTCTTTGGCGTGGGCAGCGTGTACGCGCGGGTTGAGGACGAGAGCATCGGGGCGCTCTTAGACGATTGGAACGTCGAGGTACTCTGCCCCCATCGCCTCTGTCTGAACGAGCTGGCAAGGCTTGAGGGGCTGGATGAAAGCGGGGCCCGGTCATGAAAGCGGTGATAGCGGGGGGAGGCCAGCGCGTCGACTATCTGATCCGCGAGCTCATCAAGCGCCAGGTCTCTATCGTTGTGGTCAACCCGGACAGAGCGCTGTGCGAACGGCTGGCGGCACGATATGACGTGCCTATCGTGAACGGTGACCCCACCGACCATTCGGTTCTCGATGATGGCGATATCCAGGGCTTTGATGTCATCATCGCCCTATCCGACAGCGACGCGAACAATCTTATTATATGCCAGCTCGCCAATCGCTATTACGGGATTGCGCAGACGGCGTAAAGTTGATGGGGGTAACTCCTATCCCCACACGGGGATCATTCCCTTGTCGATTCCCGCCGCGTAGCGCACGTCAGCCGACATGCCGACGAAGCTGGCGTGATGAGGCGGCAGGTAACCGCTACCGACGGATTCTACCAGCTTCCCAGTGCTTCCGGTATTCAAGGCTGCCAGAATCTTGCGCTCGCGCTGTTTCGCTCGCTTGGGCGTGAGCGAGCGGACCCGGGTCATCCGCGGCACCTCGCGCTTCGAGTGCTTCCGGCTGATCACGCGCGCCATGGCTGACGCGCCCGACCGCGACCACGCGCACGGCACGCTGTCCATGCGGGCGCCGTACAGGTGCTGATTCTCAGACTCCATCGTGCCGAGCGAGGGCCCCTCGACGGCTATGAGGTCGATGTTGTTGCGCAGGTATCCGATGACTTCGGTGGACCTCTTCTCGCGCGCGATCCCCATGTCGCGCATGGCCTCGAGGAGCCTGCATGCCTCCTCCTTGTCGCCATCGTTCAGCACGTCTAGCACGTGCCACGCGCCCTGCCTGCTATCGGCGTCGAAGCACGAGAGCACTGCGCGGTTGACGTGGAACGGGTCGAGGTGGCCGGTCGACCTGACCTTGGCTGGGAAGAACTCGGTCCCGCGTTCGCACCAGCCCTCGCCGTCGGTGCCCATGTGGCAGACCTTCACCTTCGACAGGTCGAACCTCGTGCCGATCGCGGCGATGCCCTGCGTCCAGAACGAGTCCGGGCTCGCAACGCAGCCGTGGTGGACGCAGTCGACGCGCCTGACCTTCTTGCCGACCTCCTCCTTCGAGCCGTACGCGACGAGCGCCTTGATCTCGATGCGGTCGGGCTCGCCGTCGGCGACGCCCTGCAGGCTCACCCACGTGCCGTCCGCCTCGACGAGCACCTGCTCGGAGACGACCTCGCCGGGCGGCGTCACGCCGTTCACGAACAGGTCCTCGGCGAGCCCGGCGTCCTCCTCGGCGCACAGCGCCCCGGCCACGCGCAGCGAGTTCATCACCGTGGTCGCGCTAACGCGCGATCCGCGCCTGGCCATCAGGTTGGCGGCCTTCTGGTAGGACACGTCGGCGCCAGCGTCCACCAGAAACGACCTGGCGCCAGGCGTAATGCGCGAGCACCATGGCAGGTCGAGGAAATCCGCCAGCGGGACAACGGTGTTTCCGTACGCGTCCCGCGCTCGGCGGTACGAGAAGCGCAAGTCGCCGACCTCGGATGCCAGCGTCTTCGGCCTCTTGTCGTGCACCTTGCAGCCGTCCGGCAAGCCGGCGCACAGCGACGCGTCCTTACGCTCCAGGGCCATGGAGATGGCGTCGGCAATGGCGGCGTGACCGTACGCTATCGACCTCGATTCGAACTCCTCGAAGCTCATCCCGCCTTCGTTCAGGATCTCGTAGAATGACGACGCTAGCAGAGACGACGCCTCCGCCCAGGGCGCTGCTGTATCATGCATTTGTTGGGTTCTCCTTTCTTCCTTGCGACTATCCCAATGCAAGGATAGGAGAACCCTTCCGGGTTTTGTTGCTCCGATTTCTCGGCCAGGCTAAAGCCTGTCCTCCAAATCGGAGGGGCTAACGCCCCCCGACCCCAAAATCTTTACGCCGTG
>OMWE01000049.1 GCA_900314685.1 uncultured Actinomycetes bacterium
CAACGAGCCGTTTACCTGCGACTCATCGGCTTTTGGGAATTAGGTAGTGAAACTGCGTTCCCTAGCTCCCGAACCGAGCGCTCTACCAAGCTGAGCCACAACCCGTTAGCGGGAAAAGTCTAGCAGATTTCCGCGTCGGTGACACCCGTAAATTCTGTTGCACAAGACCACCATCCGCGGGCGCGCGCCTCCGCGGCGATCTCCGCCGCCCGAGCGCTCGTCTTCACAGCGGCAAAGACACAGCTGCCCGAGCCCGTGACCAGCACAGATGCTGTATCGTGCTGGGCCGCGAGCCACGACTTGACCTCGGCCTCCACGGACAGCAGACGGCAGGCGACGGGATCGAGATTGTTTGACGTGTGCGCCAAGACCTGCGCCGCGGCCGCATCGGCGTCGAGCGCGTTCACGGCGTCGAGCCCGCGCAGGGCCGTCAGCAGCGTCTCGAGATCGCCTTCGGGCACAGGATCCCGGTCGAAATCGCGGTACGCCGCGACCGTCGAGACGCCCGCATCCGGCTTGACGAGCACGGCGGGCAGCGGCGGCAGGTCGCAGAACGCCTCCGCGAGCACGTCTCCCCCGCCCACCAGGTGCGTCGGCCGCGGGTCCAGGAAGAAGGGCACGTCGGCCCCGATGCCTCGCGCGACCTCGGCCACGCGGGCGTCGGCCACGTCGATGCCCCACAGCGCGCAGAGTCCGCGCAGCGTCGTCCCGGCATCGGAAGACGAACCGCCCAGCCCCGCACACATGGGGATGTGCCGCACGACGCGGATGCGCGCATGCGGCTCGATGCCGTACGCCTCGGCCAGGCGCACAGCGGCCTTCCACACGTTGCTGCGCTCGACGGGGACGTCGATGCCCGGCTCCATCACGACCTGCAGGTCGCCCGCTGGCTCGACCGTGACCTCGTCACACAGCGCGAGCGCCGCCATCACCGAATCGACCAGGTGGTAGCCGCGCTCGTCTTTGTGCGTGTGGACGCCCAGGTAGAGGTTGACCTTGGCGGGCGCCGCGAGCACGATCCGATGCCCGGCGGATGCGCACCCTGCCATGTGTGTCTTCACGCCCTACTGCTCCTCGACGGTGTAGTCGACCAGACGCTCGCCGGTCTCGGGGTCGAAGAGCTCGACCGTGCCCGTGAGCACGTCGACGTACTGGTAGGACTGACGCGCGGTGCGGCCGCGGCGCTCCTCGACCTCCACGACGAAAAGCGAGGGGTGCACGTGCAGCAGCGTGCCCGTGCGCTCGATGATGCGCGAACGACCCATGTTGGCGCGGATGCGCAGGCGCTTGCCCTGCAGCGCGGTGAGCTCGGCGCGAATCTCGTCGACCCTGTTGACGGGGGGAATCTCGTTGTCCATGACAGCCTCCAAGGCGCGACCACCGTCGCGCGGCATACTGGTCCCAAATTACAGCGAAACTCTATTGTACCCGCTCAGCGGCTTATTCACGAAAATCTGGCAATAGGGTCCCGCCGTGCAGCGAGGCTCCTCTGCAGCTGATCGGCGAGGTCGTCGAGCGCGCGGCGTGAGCTCCGCCATGGTCTTGCCCGGCGTATCCTGCGGCCAGAAGAGCGGGTCGTAGCCAAAGCCGCCGTCGCCCTGCAGCTCGTAGCCGATCGTGCCCTGGCAGTCGCCGTTGCCGCAGATGATGTCGCGGCGGCCGTCGTCCGCGTCGCGCAGCATCACGACCGTGGAGTGGAAATGCGCCGTGCGCGTCGTGTCGTGGATCTTGTCGAGCGCGCGCAGGAGCTTGGCGTTGTTTGCCGCATCGTCGCAGGGCTCGCCCGCGAAACGCGCGGAAAAGATGCCCGGCGCCCCGCCGAGCGAGTCCCGCCGAGCGAGTCCACGCAGAGGCCCGAGTCGTCCGCGACGGCCACGAGCAGGCCCGTCTCGTCCAGCGCGTCGCGCGCCTTGATCATCGCGTTGTCAAAAAAGGAGCTGCCGTCCTCCACGGGCTCCGGGAAATCGCCGAGCTCGCCGAGCGCGACGAAGCGCACCCCCGGCATGCGGGGTCCCAGGATCTCCTCGATCTCCGTGACCTTGTGCGGGTTGCCCGTCGCAACGACCACGGTACTGTCGAGACGCAGCTCGGAGATTCTGATATGTGGCATGTGACCTCGGCTTTTTCGACGCGGAGCGAGGGCGGGCGGGGTGGGTCGCCCTCGGGAAAATACGTAAGCATTATAGTCGCGTCTTGCCCGAGCCCTACGTTAAATGGCGTTTAATACGAGACGGAAAAGAGGCAAGAGGAGCGTTCCCCTTCTATCACGCGCTCGTGCATGACAGAAGAGAAACGTTCCCCTTGTCTCCCCATCGGCGCAACAACGCAGCTAGCGGGAGCCGTAGCTAGTGGGAGCCGCACTCGTGGATGACGGAGTCGTCGCTCACGAGCGTGCCTGCGGCGAGCCGGGCGGCCGCCTCGTCGGCCGAGCCGGTGACGCCGGCGTAGACCTCGATGCCCGCCTGGGACAGGAAGTCGATCGCACGGCTGCCGATACCGCCGCAGATCAGGGCCTCGACGCCCGCCTCGGCCAGCACGGGGATGAGGGCCGCGTGCCCGGCGCCACCCGTGGAGAGTGGGGCCTTGGCGGTGACCGTGCCGTCCTCGATCGTGTACGTCATGAATTCGGGAGTCTGGCCGAAGTGCTGGAAGACCTGGCCGTCGGCATAGCAGGCAGCTGCGAGCATATCGTTCTCCTTTGCCTCGTGCGGTTTGATTGTCCGACAGCAGTATATGCGGCGGCGGCCCCGCCGCAGGATGGCCCGCGCACTGCTGTAAAAAATTATGTGTGTCCTGTGATGCCGACCGCCGCGTCCGGACTGTGCCACAATAGCGATGGCTGGGTTTTTATTGCCCGGCACGCCATGGACGGGCAGGGGCCTCGACGTGGCGTGTATCGCATTTCGCATCCGCGACCTCGCCCTGGTGGCCGCACACGTCAAACCGACCCTCAGCCGGGTCGGAGGCGGGCGCCAAGGGGCTCCCGCCGAGAGAAGGGAGCATCCCATGCGCATCGTCCGCGCCAAAGACTACCAGGACATGAGCCGCAAGGCGGCCAACATCATCTCCGCCCAGGTCATCCTCAACCCCGAGGCCAAGCTGGGCCTGGCCACCGGCACCACCCCCATCGGCGCCTACGACCAGCTGGCCCGCTGGAACGCCAAGGGCGACTGCGATTTCGCCCACGTGCAGACCTTCAACCTCGACGAGTACCGCGGTCTCTCCCACGATGACCCGCAGAGCTACCACTACTTCATGCGCGACAAGTTCTTCAACCACATCAACATCGACCTGGCAAATACGCACGTGCCCGACGGCTCCAACCTGGACGCCGAGGCGGCCTGCTACGAGTACGACGCGCTGGTCAAGGGCGTAGGCTACGTGGACCTGCAGCTCCTGGGCATCGGCAACAACGGCCACATCGGCTTCAACGAGCCCGACGACCACTTCTCCAAGGGCACCCACTGCGTGGACCTCACCGAGAGCACCATCAAGGCCAACAGCCGTCTTTTCGAGCGCGAGGAAGACGTGCCGCGCCAGGCGTACACCATGGGCGTGCAGACCATCATGATGGCCCGCTCCATCCTGGTGGTGGCCAACGGCCCCAAGAAGGCCCAGGCCGTCTACGACATGATCTACGGCCCCGTGACGCCCTCCTGCCCCGCCTCCATCCTGCAGCTGCACACCAACTGCACCGTCGTGGCCGACGAGGAGGCCCTCGCCCTCTGCCCGCAGGAGTAGGCGTAGCCTTGACGGGCTCGTCTCCGACCAATCTGCAGTTTGAAGTATTACGGTCCGCGTTCGAACTCCTATCGGTAAGATTTCGCAAACAAACAGCCCGGAAACCATAGCGGTCCCCGGGCTGTTTTCGTCACCTGATAACGAGGGGTTTATCCTGACGGTCGAGCTATGCGGACGTATCCGTGAGCGCGGCGATCATCTGCGCCGTAAGGTCTTGTTGCTGGGACGCGGTGAGGTACTCGGAGGTACGAACAACGCAGGTACCACAGACCTCGTGACTACCAGGCGAGAGTATGCCATTTCCGTCAAAAGAGGCCAGGTACTCGTTGCGCCGCTCGGCCTCTTCGACGGTTGGATACACCTCCACACACCCGCCTCCGTCGGTGCCCGCATCGATCGATGAGCCAGAGAGGTAATTTGCGCCCCAATCCACCGATGCGTATTTGAAGAAGACGGCCGCCGTATAGCCGCCCGCCTTGTTGAGCATGCCGTTCGGGTCGTTGTCTTCGGTAGCTGCCGCCACGTTGCTCACTCCGCCCAGCGTTTGGAGACGTGCCACCACGTAGTCACCTGACGGCTGCTCTACCAAAGCCCGACGTGCGATGCTGTCCTCGAGTGCCGCACGGGCTTCCTCGATTGCGTCGAGCTGCGTTGAGTAGTCGAGGGGTTCCGAGAGCTTTGTCGCAGCCGCGTTTAACTCATCTGTCGAGCCAGGCTCCTCGGGCACGGCGCGCTCCGCCTTTCGCGCATCCGCGATCGCCGCGTTTGCCGCATCCACAGTGGCGGGGTCAAGCGGCTCCCCGCCCTCGGTCGCGAGCTTGTCCAGCTCTTCCACGGCCTTGTCAAGCTCGTCGTTCTTTGTCTGCACCGCTGATGCCGCAACTTCAAACCTGTCCCGTGCCTCGCCGAGCGGCTTGAAGTATCCAAAGTACGCGCCGGCGCAAATCACGATAGCAACCACGACGCAGATAACGGCCACGATCGCTTTGCGGCTCTTCTTCTGGGCTGCCGGCTTGAGGCTATCGGCCGTCTCAGCCTCGTCGACGGTTTCGTTTACGCCACTATCAGCACCGCGGTCGACGGCCGCGTGATTGTCTTCACCGTCCTCGTGTGTTTTCGCCTGATCGATCTCGTCCGTCATCGGAATCTCCCTTCATTCAGACTGATGGCGAAAGTATGGCACCACATCCGCAGTGTTTCATTAGCTCGCGGCATCATTGCCACCTGCACGCATTGCCATCTGGGTACATAACCCACAAGCTGCGCCACTTTGGCGAATCATGCGATCTTTTCTCTTGCCGTCAACTACTCCCCCAAAGACCATGTCGTCCTCCGTTGACGGCGTTGGACATTCAGACACCCAACATCTCGCCAACTGCACAAGCCCGCTGGTCTATCCCTTCAATGGGGCTGCCCCTCCGGCTGAAAGAAGGTGACGAATGCTTAACGAAATGACAAAGGACGACCTCTTCTGCAGGTATTACAAGGAGTGGCTCGCTGTGTACAAGGAAGACGCGGTCAGACAGGTGACGCTAAACAAGTACAAGTTGGCGTTGAAGTGGATCGAACAGATTTGCCCCGCTCTGCGGCTCGGAGAGATGGACAGGATTGCCTACCAGAACCTCCTCAACCAATATGCGAAAGATCACGAGCGGCAGACCACGATGGATTTCCACCACCTGCTGAAAGGCGCGATACTCGACGCGGTAGACGAAGGCTTGATTCCGAGGGACCCGACTCGCAAGGCCATCGTGAAGGGCAAGACACCGAGGCCCAAGAAGAAGCGCTACCTCAATCAGTTCGAATTGCAAAAACTGCTTGCCAGCCTCGAGCTCGGGCAAGAGATAAGCTGGGAATGGTTCATCCTGCTCGTCGCGAAGACGGGACTACGCTTCTCTGAGGCGCTAGCGGTCACCCCCGCCGACTTTGATTTCAACCGCCAAACCCTATCCGTAAGCAAGACGTGGGACTACAAGAATGGCGGTGGTTTCGTGCCCACGAAAAACCAGTCTTCGATACGCAAGGTTCAGATCGACTGGCAATTAATCGTGCAGTTCTCGGCCCTGATTAAGGGGCTTCCTGAGGACAAGCCTCTGTTTGTCAAGAAAGACCGCAAGATATACAACTCCACCGCGAATGCCGCACTTGAGCGCCTTTGTAAACGCGCTGGTGTACCGACAATCTCAATACACGGGCTGCGGCACACGCATGCCTCCCTGCTCCTCTTTGCTGGCGTCTCCGTCGCTAGCGTTGCCAAGCGACTCGGACACGCAAGCATAAACACGACGGAGAAGACATATCTGCACATCATCCAGGAGCTTGAGAACAAGGACGTTGACTTGGTAATGCGGTCGCTCACGAGCCTTGTGTAAAGCACGCAGCGTAAGTGCCGAGGGGCGGCTCTCGCTGATGAAGGGTGATGAGGTCATCGAGGCGCATCAGCGTGCAACCGATCCTCTTTTGTTCCTCCATGGAAGGGAAACTCACGGAGGTATCGCCAATC
>OMWE01000048.1 GCA_900314685.1 uncultured Actinomycetes bacterium
TGCTGACTCACGCGGGCGTGGCGGAATTGGCAGACGCGTACGGTTCAGGTCCGTATGAGAGCAATCTCATGAAGGTTCAAGTCCTTTCGCCCGCACCATAAAAATAAAGGGCGTTTCCGCAGGTAGATGGCACAAGGCCACAAGCGGGAACGCCCTTCTCTTATGCTCAGGCGCAAATCAGGCGCAAATTGCACCCGGCGATTATGCCAAACTCCGTTCAGGGAGTCCCAGCGAGGACCCGGGCAGCCCGCCGTGGAACAGGCTGCTAACCTCGCTCATGGCCTTCCTCTTGCCGTCCGCGTTGGCGTGCATGTAGACGTTCAGGGCGACGTCTCCCGTCGCGTCGCCTATGAGGTCCTGAATGTCCTTCACGTTCGCGCCGCGTCGCGCGAGGGAGCTTGCGAACGTGTGACGCAGGGTGTGCAGGCCGCAGACCCTAATTCCTATCCGCTTGCAGTACGAGGTCCACCACCTGCTGAAGTTGGCGGGGTGGATTCGGCCGCCCGTCGCGGACGTCACTACGGGAGTGAGCGCGTTCTGTGGCAGCCCGAGTTGGGAGAGGTGGACCTGTTGAGCCTTGGCCCACTGTAGGAGGCGGACCTGCAGGGGGCTTCCGGCTATGGGCAGGTACCGGTCACCCTTCACGGACTTCGGGCGCGTGAGCGCAAGCTCGTCCACCGTATAGGCCGCGTGGATGTGAATCTCCCCTCCGCGCAGGTCAATGTCTCCCCACGATAGACCGAGCATCTCCTCGCGTCTGAGGCCGAGTTCCAAACACAAGGTCGCGCCAATGCGGTGCGCGTCCGGCGCGCCGTCGTAGAGGTTGGCGACGAGGCGTGCCGCGTCCTCGTCTGACAGCGGCTCCTTCTCCCTCGTATCGACTTGCGGCTTGTCCTCGCGCTCCAAGAGGTCGCATGGGTTGGACTGTATGAGGCGACGCCTCACCGCCTTGGAGAGCATCTGCTGCAGTGTCGTGGCTATCTTCCGAGCCGAGGTGCCGCTCATCGGCCTGCCGCTAAGGGTCGCCTCTCCGCTTACGAGACCGGCGTAGAAGGAGGCCACCTGCTGCGCGTTGAGGTCTTTGAGGAGTACGTTCCCGAGGCCCTTCTTGATTGTCCGCACCGCGACGTCGTTGTTCCGCAAGGTGCCCGCTCGTGGCGGCTTCGCTGCGTTGCGTCGCTCCCTGAGCCATTCCTCTGCGTATTCGCCGACCGTCACGGAGTTGGCGTCTAGAGTGGATTGGTTCTGCAGTTCGAGGACGAACCTCCGCAGCTCCTCCTTGGCCTGCGTCTTGCTCATGTCGTGAACCGTCCGGCTCGTCTTGCGATATTTGCCGGTGAGTGCGTCATAGCCGAGACTGACCTGAAGTTTCCAGTTCCTGCAGTTGCGTCCCTTTTCGAGGGCTATGAGCACCCCGTCGCTCTGCACCTTCACTAGAGACCCCTCCTCTCGTCCTCCACGTAGCCCTCAACCGTCGCGCGCTTGATGTGCGGATGGGCCGCGAGAATCTCGTCCACGCTGCGCCCGCGCGCCGCATCCCTGCGGGCGGCCTCCAACGTCGCCTGTTGGCACCTGCCGCTGCGGCAGTACCACGCGCCGCCCATGATTGGCCTCCCGCACCGGTCGCAGGGGTGGACCTTGCCCGCGACTATGCACTTAACGAGTTCGCCGACGAGGTACGGTGCGCCGTTCTTCCTTAGCCTTAGGGTCGCCTGGTCAACGACGTACCCGCGCGGCTTGTACTTGTACCTCTGCTCGATAATTGACAGGAGCAGCGACGCAGCGAGCCGGTTGAGGTCTCCCTCGTCCGGACTGCCGTCCGGGAGCGTCCTCACCCACGGATGCGCCGGTTTTTGGTTCCCGTTGGCGTCGCACTCTATGAACCTCTTCATGGGGACCATAAGCCACCACCGACGCCCCTCATCGTTATCGAACTCCAACAGCCAGGCGAACTTTGCGAATAGGTCATCCTCCTCGTAATAGGTGGCGACCCCGGTTGCGCCCCAGAGGAGCGGTTCACCCTCCGCGTTCTCGTCATTCCCCGTTGGATTTAGGTCGAGACGCAGCGACGGCGGAGGGGTCAGCTCATACCAAGCCGAGAGAGGCCTGAGCTTGGGCCTGAGCTTCACCTCGTGGCTCGTGTAGCCTTGGGACACTAGTCCGAGGCCGGCGACGTAGCGCGCCGTCTCAATCGTCCCCAGCAGGGATTTGGGGTCTTTGTTGTCGGTGAGGTCCACGACGTACCTATCGCATGCTCCCCTCAATACCTCCTCCATGCTTGGGAATGATACGTCCATCCCCTCTCTGCCGTAGGTAACCTCAAACGACGCCCGTTCGCCGGGCTTGGTGAGGCCGAGCTTGTCGCTAGAGTAAGTGATTGGACCGGGTAGGCAATCGTAGCCGAGTTCCTTTAGCCGTCGGGCGTCCTCCGAGCCGTGCGCGACGCTCACCGGATCGTCGCATTCGAATTGGCGGCCGTACCTCGCGAGGAACTTCGGAAGCTGCTTGTTTACGAACACCTGTTTGTCGGGCCGCATGTCGAGCAGAGCCTGAAGCTCCTTCTCCGGGTTCGCCTTCTCCGGCGTACCCTTGCGGACTATCGCGAAAGCCCCGGACGCGCTCACGTACTCAACCTCGTCCATGTCCACCCTCCCCAGACGTACCCGTAGAAAAAAGGGCTTGAAATTGCTACGGAATTTTACGACTTCAAAATCTTGACGTCTCGGTCCATGCTAAACCTAGCGCGGAAAAGCGTCAAGAAGTTGACTACCTCGTTCCCCGCGCGGCGAGGCAGAACGGAGGTTGTTTTGAATCGGTTACAGGTTGAGTTGATTCGGCGCGGCATGTCGCAGCGCGAGCTTGCGGAGCGCGCGCACGTCAACGAGGCGAGCGTCTCCCGCATTCTCCACGGCAAGGAAAAGGCCTATCCGGAGCGCGGAAGGCGCATCGCCGTGGCTTTGGGGTGGACCGGAGACCCCGAGGAGCTTTTCGAGGAGGTGGACGCTTGATGGGCGAGCACGTTGAGGCACCCGTTTGCCCGCTGACCGGCGAGGCGTGCAGGGGCACGCGCTGCGCCGTCGCCGTCGCCGTCAAGCGTGGGGAAAAGAACGGCCTCGTCTACTGGTCCTGCGGCCTCGTCCGGGCCGGGCGCGACGATGCCCGCACGGTCGTGGACATTTCGAGGATTGAGGGGTAGCCAATGAGGAGTAAGGAAAACGCCCGGTGTGCCGAGGACCTAGGAAATCAGCAGCACGCCGAGCGACAGGAAAGCGGTTTTGAGGCCGCTGCGAACGATTCTAGCGCAACTCCTGCGGCCGTTTCGTCTGCGGACGAGGAGGCCCTGCGCCTTGCCCGCGAGTGGCGCGCGGGCAGGGAGGACGCTTGGCTCTGGTTAGCCGGCCGCCTCGTTGAGGCGCAGCAGGCCGGCCGCCACTATGAGTCGTTCCGCCGCCTCACGGACGAGCTTTCGCAGGCTCACGACTTCACCGACGACGACGGGCGGGGCAAGGTCACCGTTCCGCACCGGAGGGGCCTTGGTCGAGGGCTTGCTCTGCTCATGGTCGAGGAACATCCTGCGTTTGGCTCGCTCTTCCGCATGCGTGGGGAGGCCCGCCATGACGCGAACTAGCCCCATGGCCTCCGCAGCCTCACCCGCCGGCACCCCGTCAGGGTCCACCCCCCATGCCTACGTGCCCTTCGAGGACCTCCCGGACGTGCTCACGACCGAGCAGGCCGCATCCGCGTTGCAGGTGGACTGCAAGACCGTCCGCAGCATGGTCCGTCGCGGAGAGCTGCGAGGCGTGCGCTGCGGCCGCCTCATCCGCATCCCAAAGGCCGCGCTGGTCGCGTTCTGCGGAGGCGAGTAGTGGAGGGGCGTTTCGAGCGGCAGGCGGCCGTGTACGAGGCGCAGGACAATGGTAACGGCGAGACCGGCCGCAACTCCTACCTCTACAAATTCGCCTGTTCGCTCAACGCCCGCAGCGTGTCGGAGGCCGATGCGCTCACGATCATCTGCGAGGAGAACGAGACCGTCTGCAGGCCTCCGCTACCGGAGCGAGAGGCGAGGAAATGCGTAGAATCAGCCTATGCAAACCCCGGAGGGTTCAGCCCGGAGGTTGCCGCCAGATGCGGCGACGCGGGGGCGGATGGCCGTGCCGGGCGTATTTCCGCAGGACAGGTTGGCAGTGTAGCTCCTCGTCTGATTGATGGGGTGGACCTCTCCGGCGTGGAGCTTCCCGAGCCTCCGGACCTCACGCGCGCCGAGCAGCTGCACGCCCAGTTCTCCTCAATGTTCAGGCCGGGGGAGCTTGCCAACGTCGTGACGGAGTCGGCCGGCGTGGAGCCTCGCGGCGCGGGCCAGATGGTCCCCGTATCATCCGTGGCCGACCCGGATGCGGCCGAGGTGCTTCTCTCCCTCGCGGACGGCGATGCGGGCGCGTGGGTGCGCTGCAACCCGACCGACGGGGAGCACGAGAGTCGCGGCAAGAGGGCGGAGTGCGACGCGGACGTGACCCGATTCGGGAACGTTCTGGTCGAGAGCGACCCGGACGCCGCCGAGATGGACGCCGGGCAGCTCGTGGAGGCCAAGCGCGAGCAGCTGCGCCGGATTGTCGCCCTGCGCCTGCCGTGCGCGTGCGTGGTGGACAGCGGGCACAAGAGTGTTCACGCCGTCGTGCGCGTCGAGGACCCCGGTGAGGTACTCAGCCGCGCCGAGTGGGAGCGCAGGCGCGACCTCGTGTATGCCGTGTGCGATGCGAACGGGCTTCCTCATGACCCGGCGTGCAAGAACCCGAGCCGCCTCACGCGCCTTGCGGGAGCCGTTCGCGGAGAAAGCGAACAGACCCTGCTCGCGACGGGCATAGGCGCGGCCACGTTCGCGGAGTGGGCCGCTTGGGTCCGCGAGGTGGGCGAGGAGAGCGGCTACAGGCCCAGCGTCCCCGGTCCCGTCAGGTTCAGCTCGTGGCAGGAGGACCCGCCGAGGCTTGCCCCGGTGCTTATAGAGGGCTTCCTCCGGGAGGGCGCGCTCGCATACCTCAACGGCGGGAGCAAGAGTTTCAAAACGTGGATGGCTCTGAACTTGGCCGTGAGCATCTGCGCCGGCGCGGACTTCCTAGGCCACTCCTGCGAGCGCGGCCGCGTGCTCTACCTTGACTTCGAGATGCAAAAGGGGAGCCTCTACAAGCGTATCGGCGAGATCGTGCGATACCGTTCCGGCTTCCTCAATGCGCCGGACTACGAGGCGGCGTGCGGCGAGAACCTCTACCCGTGGAGCCTGCGCGACTACGTTGCTCCGTTGGACGAGTTGGAGCGCGACGTCGTGCATTACGCCCGAGCGATGGCCGAGGCGCAGGGACAGCCTGCGGAAGGCTTCTTCAAGCTCATCGTCATTGACCCGTTGTATATGGTCGAGATGGGCGACGAGAACAGCGCAACCGACATGGCCGCGCTCTTCCGCATCGTGCGACGCATTCAGCGCAGGCTTGGCAGCGCGTGCCTTCTGGTCCACCACCACCCCAAGGGCGCGGCAGGTGCCAAGGACGCAATTGACCGAGGCGCGGGCAGCGGCGCAATCGGGCGCAACGGCGACGCCCTGCTAGACGTTAGCCCCCTATTCCTTGACGTTGAGCACCAGCAGCTGCTTAACGAACGGTATCGCCGGTACGATATCGGCGAGAACGCGCTCGCGTACCGCGTCGAGGGGGTTGTGAGGGACTTCCCGCGCTTCCGCAGCGTTGACGTCGTGTGGACCTATCCCGTCCATACCGTTGCGAGCACCGGAGACCGCCTAGGAGAGTGCAGCCTGCGCGGCGCGGATATGAGGGCCGAGGCCAACGCCAAGAGCAGAGACGCGGGCAGTAGGCGGCACGAGGCTATAGCACGGGCAACGCGGCAGGCACTTTCCGACTGCCTAGCGGCCGGAGAGGAGCCGACAAAGGCGACCGTCTATGATGCCGCGACTTGGGGCGAGGGTACGGGAGATATCAACTACAAGCAGTTTGAGCGATTCTTCGAGGCCAAGAACCGCGACTGGTTCCCGTTCCGGTCCACCCATTCGGCAGGAAACACGTGGATCGTGGAGGAAGTCGAATAGCGGCAAAGGGGTCCCCTCCCCCTTATATATAGAGGGAGGAGGGTACCCCTCCCCACGGAGGGCACGGCAACAGGGCCTTGCCGTTGCCCGTACCCCCGCTGTGGGGAACAACGTGGAGACCCCGGTATCCCGCTCCCCGTGGGAGGGTGGGAGACCGGCGGGAAAAGATTGGAGTATACGATGGACAATGACTATAGCGAGAGAGTGGACGAGATTCTGGACAACTGCGGGCTTGTCGGTGAATACGTGGATGTGGACGAGGGCGAGTTTAGGGTGCGCGATGGGCGGAGCCTGCTCAGACCTTTGGCGCGGGAGATAGCCACTCTGGAGGTGGACCTCAGACAATGCACGCGCCGAGATACTAGGTACTTCAACCTCCTGAGAGCCTATGAGAGCGCGTTGAAGGCGTTGAAGCAGTGTTGCAGGTAGATAGGCGCATGAGACAATAGACCGCCTGATTCAGGCCCTCCGGAAGCCCCGGGGGGTCTTTTGCTGCAGGCCGCACGGCCACCCCCGAGGCCTAGGGCTTTTCTCCCCCCGAGATGCCCTCCAAAATAGGGAGTGCAATAGTCGGCGGCGAATGTTCTCCCGAACGAGACTATTGATCTACGTGCTGCGCATCGTTCGCCGGGTGGAAGCGCGACGGCCTAAGTTCGGCATAGCCCGCCGCTGGTTCAGTAGCGGCTCGTTGCCAAGTGTGCTCGCGGCGTGGTGTGCGTTCGGCGCACGATCTCGCGCACCCGCCTCACGACCACCCCCCGGGGGTGATACCACCCCATTCCGCAAATGGGCTGTACGGCGCGCACACCCCGAATTTTGGCATACATAAATTTTTTAAATTTTTTCCGTGTTGCGTCTCTTGCGTGGGCTTGTGCTCCGTCTGGTCCCACGCCTGCGCCGACCTACTGACAAAAATGTAAATAATTGAACTATCGTTCAAGGACTTCTCCGTAGCCCTGTTAGGGGGTGGACCACTTTTCAACAAAATTAGGGTCTCTCTTGGACTGTTTTTCACGTGTTTTGCACCTTGCAAGGACAACAAAACCCCAGTTGGCTGCAGTGAAAATCAGGCGCAAATCAGGCGCAAATCAGGCGCAAATCAGGCGCAAATGGCACGGTATCGACGTTCCACGAGATTCCACGAAAATCCATATAATCGCAGCTCAGAGGGCATAAAACGGTTCGAGGTTCAACGAGGGTAAACCCCCCTTGGAACCTCATGAAGGTTCAAGTCCTTTCGCCCGCACCATTGCATGCGAGGCCCCACCAGTCACCAGGCTGGTGGGGCTTTTTGCTTATATGTGTGACGCGTATGTTATATGTGTGACGCGTATGCATACGCGCCGTCCGCGCGCCAACAAAAAGGGCCCGCAGCCCACGTGGCTGCGGAACCCCAAACCTGCGGTTTTTCTCGCCGTTCTACTGTTTGGGACTAGTTGTTGTCGTCCTCGAAGCTGCTCCAGCCGCTCTCGTCGTCATCGTCGTCGAAGAGGTCCCAGTCCTCGGGGGACTTCTCGTGATTCTTGTAAATCTTGCGCGTCTTGCGCTCCAGAACGACGGAGACGATCAGGAAGAAGATGATTCCGCCGACTATAAGGCAGAGCACGCCAGCTGGCTTGTTGAACAGCCAGTCGAAGAAGGTGCCGATCTGACCCATGAGGTGACCTTTCTATCTTGGTGAACAACTCAGGCTAAAAAGCGAGATTCAGAACAACAAGTATATACTTGAACGGCTGTACGTAGGCCTGTCCCGACAGGCCGCTTGTTACCGATACAAAGGGGAAACGAGATGCTCGACATCAAGTTCGTACGCGAAAATCCTGACGCAGTGGACAAGTCGTGTGCGTCCAGGCAGAACGCGCACTGGGATAGGGAGAGGTTCTTCGAGCTCGACGAGGAGAGGCGCTCCGTGATCGCAGAGGTCGAGAACCTCCAGGCAGAGCGTAACGCGGCCTCCAAGGAGATCGGCCTCCTCATGCGCGACGGCAAGAAGGACGAGGCCGAGGCCGCCAAGGCGAAGGTCACCGCCAACAAGCAGAGGATCGCCGATCTTAACGAGAAGCGCACCGACGTGGAGAAGCAACTCTTCGACCTGGTCGCGGCCATCCCCAACATCCCGCACGAGAGCGTTCCCTACGGCGTCGACGATTCCGACAACCCCGAGGTTCGCAAGTGGGGCGAGCCGACGCACTTTGACTTCGAGCCCAAGGCGCACTGGGACCTTGGCCCCAGCACCGGCATGATCGACTTCGAGCGCGGCATCAAGCTTGCCGGCACCAGGTTCTACCTGCTTGGCGGCGCTGGTGCCCTCATGGAGCGCGCGCTCATCAACTTCTTTATCGACACGCACGTAAAGGCCGGCTTCAAGGAGTGGTGGCCCCCCGTCATCACCAACTACGACAGCCTGTTTGGCACCGGCCAGCTCCCGAAGTTCGACGAGGACCTCTACCACGTCTCCGGCGGCATGTACCTCATCCCGACCGCGGAGGTCATGCTGACCAACATTCACCGTGGCGAGACCCTTGACGGCTCCCAGCTCCCGCTGTGGTACACGGCGTTCACCCCGTGCTTCCGCGAGGAGGCTGGCTCCGCTGGCCGTGACACCCGCGGCATCATCCGCGTGCACGAGTTCGACAAGGTCGAGATGGTCAAGTTCGCGAAGCCCGAGGACTCCATGAACCAGCTCGAGTCCATGGTTGCCGAGGCGGAGAGGTGCCTGCAGCTCCTTGGCCTTCCGTACCACGTCGTGACGCTCTGCACCGGCGACATTGGCTTCAGCGCCACCAAGTGCTACGACCTCGAGGTCTGGCTGCCGAGCTACAACAACTACAAGGAGATCTCCTCCTGCTCCAACTGCTGGGACTTCCAGGCTCGCCGTGCGAACATCAAGTACAAGGACCCGTCCGAGTTCAAGGGCTCCCGCTACGTCCACACGCTGAACGGCTCGGGCCTCGCCGTCGGCCGCACCATGGCCGCCATCATGGAGAACTACCAGAACGCTGACGGCTCGATCACGGTTCCCGAGGTCCTTCGCCCCTACATGCGCGACATGGAGGTCATCAAGCCCCTGGCGTAGTTGCCACCGCAAGTGTCAGACTGCTTCTCTCTAGGCGGGTGCTCATCTGGGCCCCGCCTTTCTTCTGGAAAATATTACGAACAACTGTTCTATTTAGCAGACGAACGTAGTATACTCGCTTCAACGAAATCATCGGGGGAGGGAGAAGAGATGAAGGATGTTCTCGTGGGATCTGTCGGGACCAATGTCCTCTCGGTGCATGCGGCCGGAGAGTCTCGAACGGTGGACGTGGTCCTGAGCGAAAACGGTGTCGAGGTGTGGGAGGAGACGTTTGGCCCCACAACGATGTCTGTTCACGGAACCCCAAGCCACATAAACAGAGTCGTCCTTGGCACCTCTGCTGCCCAGGAGGCAATGTCGCTGCTTGGGAAC
>OMWE01000037.1 GCA_900314685.1 uncultured Actinomycetes bacterium
CTGATGCTGATATCCGCGACGGCGGGGGCACTCGTCAACCAAAAGGTGCTGCACGGCATCTACCACTTCGCCTCATTCCAAGTATTGAAATATCGACCCTTGGACTTTGGAAGGCTCCAAACGGTGCTGGCGGGGTGGATGACGGTGTATGGCTATCGAGCGGGCAAGGAACTCGTCTCTGTTGGCGTTTTCTACCTCTGTCTTTTCGTGCTGCTATTCGGACTCATCGTGCTTGCCCTTGCGGACATCTCACACCATCCTGATGACTATTCAGCGCAACAGGTTATACTCTCGGTGTTCTTTGTGTCCGCCGCCACAGTTATCACGCTCCTTTATTGTTTCTCGGACGCGCCGTCGGCACCGAGGTACCTTCTTCCCATATCGACTTTGGCATTCCCTCTCATAGCGGTGTTTTTATCGAGGTCGCACACTTTGTTTGAAAAGGAGAGGATTTTTGTCGTCGTTTCCGTGGCGATGCTCCTGGTTGTCACGAGCTATTCTGCTGGGCGGGCGGCCTGGCGCGGCAACAACCTGCAAAAGTCCGATGCTGCGAGCGCCGCGCTCGAAGCGGGCTACACGCAAGGCTATGGGTCGTTCTGGAATGCTGACGTACTCACGGAGCTCACGGACGGGCGTCTGGAGATGTGGGGGCTTCCCGATACGCGCTTCGACGGCGTCAATGATTTCAGCGTGTTTCAGTGGCTGCAAAACGTGGAGCACGGATCCCATACTCCCGATGGCCCACTTTTTGTAATCGTCTCACGTTCGGAGCTATCCAGCGCTTCTGCGCAGCCGAAGGTGGTCAATCCCGCGTTCGATAATCTCGGTCGTGACAAAGTCTTTTATGAGAACGACGAGTACCTTTTGTATGGCTACCAGTCATTTGAGGAGCTAGAGGCAGATGCCAAAGAGTGAGACGCCGATTCTATATATCGTCATCCCTTGCTACAACGAGGAAGAGGTGCTGCCAGTCACAGCGCCGCTCTTCCGCCAGAAGCTGCTTGACCTGCGTGCGGCGGGCAAGGTCGCCGAGACAAGCCGTGTGCTCTTTGTAAACGACGGCTCCCGCGATAGGACGTGGGAGATCATCTCAGGGCTTGCCGCCTCACAGCCTGAGTACGAGGGCGTGTGCCTCTCGCGCAACCGCGGGCATCAAAATGCGCTGCTTGCCGGTCTCATGGACTGTCGCACACGCTGCGATATCACCATCTCCATCGATTGCGACGGACAGGATGACATCAACGCCATGGACGCGATGGTCGATGCCTATCTCTCCGGTTGCGACGTCGTCTACGGCGTGCGTAGCTCGCGCGAGACCGACACCGCTTTCAAGCGTGGCACGGCGCAGGCATTCTATCGTTTGATGGAGCGCATGGGCGTGGAGACTGTCTACAACCATGCCGACTACCGGCTCATGAGCTCCCGTGCGCTGGTCGCCCTCGCTGAGTTTCGCGAGGTCAACCTCTTCCTGCGCGGCATGGTGCCGCTGGTGGGTTTCAAGTCTACGTCGGTCTACTACGAGCGCCACGAGCGCATGGCGGGAGAGTCGCACTATCCGCTCTCCAAGATGGTAGGCTTGGCCGTGGACGGCATCACGTCGCTTTCGATCAAGCCGATCAGACTCGTGACTTTCTTCGGACTTGCCGCGAGCCTGGTCGGGCTCATCGGCATCATTTGGGCGCTTGCCACCTGGGCGATGGGGCATACCGTCTCGGGCTGGGCTTCGATGGTGATGGTTATCTGCTTCTTTGGCGGTGTGCAGATGCTCTCGCTCGGAGTGATCGGCGAGTATGTGGGCAAGACATACCTAGAGACAAAGCGACGCCCGCGCTACATCATCTCCGAGCGCACCGAAGAAGAGCCGGAGCGTACCGAAGAAGGATAGGCTTGCGCCGAAGCCAGTAGCCGTGCGGCATACGTCTGGGCAATCGCTGATTCGGTCTCCATCATTTATCCTCTGTCGTTTGTCGGAAGGTGTGATGCCGTGGTGGGCGAGAGTCCCTCTTCGCGGTATCTTTGATACGTATGCGGAAAAACGAGCGCGGACAGAGGTCTGAGCCGATAACCGCGGGGCGAATGCTTCGGTATACGTCGGCACGCGAGAGTACGAAGACACACGGAGGGCACATGAAGGGCATCATCCTCGCAGGCGGCTCGGGTACGCGTCTGTACCCGCTGACGATGGTCACGTCCAAGCAGCTCCTGCCCGTCTACGACAAGCCTATGATTTACTACCCGCTCTCCACCCTGATGCTGGCGGGCATCCGCGACATCCTCATCATCTCGACGCCGACGGATACGCCGCGCTTCGAGCAGCTGCTGGGCGACGGGCACCAGTTCGGCGTGTCGCTGAGCTATGCCGTGCAGCCCTCGCCGGATGGCCTCGCGCAGGCCTTTATCATCGGCGAGGAGTTCATCGGCGGCGACTCTTGCGCGCTCGTGCTGGGCGACAACATCTTCTACGGCAACGGCCTCTCGCGTCACCTGCGCCGTGCCGTGGAGTCGGCCGAGCGTGAGGGCGGCGCGACCGTCTTTGGCTACTACGTGGACGACCCGGAGCGTTTCGGCGTGGTGGAATTCGATACAGACGGCAAGGCAGTCTCGATCGAGGAGAAACCCGAGCACCCCAAGAGCAACTACGCCGTGACGGGCCTCTACTTCTACGACAACCGCGTCTGCGAGCTGGCCAAACAGGTACGGCCCAGCGCCCGCGGCGAGCTGGAGATCACCACGCTCAACCAGATGTACCTGGACGACGGCTCGCTCTCCGTGGTCACGCTGGGCCGCGGCTACGCCTGGCTCGACACGGGTACGATGGACAGCCTCTACGAGGCGGCCAACTTCGTGCGCACGCTCGAGGGCGCGCAGTCGATCATGGTGTCGGTGCCCGAGGACATCGCCTACCAGAATGGCTGGATCGGCCGCGACGAGCTGGCGGCCGCCGCCGAGGCGTACGGCAAGAGCCCCTACGGCGCACACCTGCGCCACCTGCTGGAGGGCAAGATCCGTAAAGACTCGAAATTCGAGTAAGAAGGTCGTGCGGTCTGGCGGCACAGGCGGCAAACCCGCAGACCCCCCGATCGGCACGTCCGTCTTCGCGAGAGGAAATTTCTGATGGCTGAAAACTTCGAACCGCATCATATCCTGGTGACCGGCGCGGCCGGTTTCATTGGGTCCAACTTCGCGCACTACGTGGCGCGCGAGCACCCCGAGGTGCACGTCACGGTGCTGGACAAGCTGACCTATGCGGGCAACATCCACAACCTGGACGGCATCCCCGAGGGGCAGATGGACTTCGTGCACGGCGATATCTGCGACGCCGAGCTGCTGGACCGCATCGTGCCCGGCTGCGACGCGATCGTGCACTACGCGGCCGAGAGCCACAACGACAATTCAATTGCCGACCCCGAGCCCTTTGTGCAGACCAACGTCGTCGGCACGTTCCGCCTGCTGGAGGCCGCGCGCAAGTACGACGTGCGCTACCACCACATCTCGACCGACGAGGTCTACGGCGACCTGGCGCTGGACGACCCGGAGCGGTTCCATGAAGGCTCGCCCTACAAGCCCAGCTCGCCGTACAGCTCGAGCAAGGCGGCCAGCGACCACCTCGTGCGCGCCTGGGCCCGCACCTACGGCCTGCGTGCCACGATTTCCAACTGCTCCAACAACTACGGCCCCTACCAGCACGTGGAGAAGTTCATCCCGCGGCAGATTACCAACATCCTGTGCGGCATCCGCCCCAAGCTCTACGGTGACGGGCGCAACGTGCGCGACTGGATTCATACCGAGGACCACAGCTCGGCGGTGTGGACCATCCTGACCCGCGGCGAGATCGGCGAGACCTACCTGATCGGTGCCGACGGCGAGAAGTCCAACATTGGCGTGCTGCGCCTGATCCTGTCGCACATGGGCAAGGAGCCCGACGATTTCGACTGGGTGCGCGATCGTCCCGGCCACGACCGCCGCTATGCGATTGACTCCACCAAGCTCCGCACCGAGCTGGGCTGGGTGCCTCGACACACGGACTTTGAGAGCGGCCTCGACGCGACCATCGACTGGTACCGTGCCAACGAGGACTGGTGGCGCCCCGTGAAGGAAGCTACCGAGGCCAAGTACGCCAAGCAGGGGCAGTAGGGGGACACGTGGAATACGAGAAGAAACTCGCGGCGCACAAGACCAACATCCCTGGAGTGATCGTCTTTGACCTCGCCGTGCATGGCGACCGCCGCGGGTGGTTCAAGGAGAATTGGCAGCGCGCCAAGATGCGCGAGCTGGGGTTGCCCGACTTCGGCCCCGTGCAGAACAACATCTCCTACAACGAGCAGCGAGGCGCCACCCGCGGCATCCACGCCGAGCCCTGGGACAAGCTGATTTCCGTCGGCGCGGGCGAAATCTTCGGCGTGTGGGTCGACCTGCGGCCGGGCGAGAGCTACGGGCAGGTCTTCACCTGTGTCCTCGATCCCTCCAAGGCTATCTACATCCCACGTGGTGTCGGCAACTCCTTCCAGGCGCTCGAGGACGGCACCGTCTACACCTACCTCGTCAACGCTCATTGGTCGCTGGCGCAGAAATCGCAGTACACCTTCGTGAACCTGGCCGACCCCACACTGGGCATCGAGTGGCCCATCCCGCTTGATGAGTCCGTGCGCTCCGACGCCGACCTGGCGCACCCGATGCTCGCGGACGCTCGGCCGATGGAGCCGCGGAAGACGTTCGTGGTCGGCTCGCACGGCCAGCTGGGCCGCGCGCTGCAGGCCGAGGTCGCTCGCCGTGGGCTGGTGGGTTGGGAGTTCCACGACATCGACACCTTTGACATGTGCGACCCTGCCGCCTACGAGTCTATCGACTGGGACTCCTACGGGACGATTGTGAACGCTGCCGCCTTCACGGCGGTCGACCGCGCCGAGACGCCCGACGGGCGCACCGCCGCGTGGAAGATAAACGTGGCGGGCGTGGCCAACCTCTGCCGCGTCGCGCGCGAGCACCGCCTGACGCTGGTGCACGTGTCGAGCGACTATGTCTTTGACGGGGAAGCTGCGGTCCATACTGAGGGGGAGGGCTTCGCGCCACTGGGCGTGTACGGCCAGACCAAGGCGGCTGGAGATGCGCTCGTGAGCCAGCTGGCGCGACATTTCATCGTGCGTTCGTCTTGGGTGATCGGCGACGGCAAGAATTTCGTGCGCACCATGATGGGCCTCTCGCGCCGCGTGGCGTCGGGTGACCTGCCGCGGGTGACGGTCGTCGATGACCAGCTCGGGCGCCTGACCTTCACCGATGAGATGGCGCGCGGCATCCTGTGGCTGCTCGGTTACCGTGAGGGCGTGACCGCGCTCTACGAGCCCTGCCCGCATGCCGCGTACGGTACCTACAACCTCACTGGCTCCGGCGCCGTGAAGAGCTGGGCCGAGATCGCCGCCGAGGTCTTTGACCTGACCCGCGGGAACGCGGACATGGTCGTGCCTGTGACCACCGCCGAGTACTACGCGAGCGCCGCCGGTCCCATCTCTCCGCGCCCCGTGCACAGCGCGCTCGCGCTGGACAAGATCGGTGCCGCCGGCTTCGCTCCTGCCGACTGGGAGGAGTCCCTCCGCGCCTACGTCGCCGCCGAGCTCTCCGCAGGGAGCCAGTAGGATTTTGTTTGTCTTTCATGCCAGCTTTCCATGTCTGTTGAAGGAGGCACCTTGAAACGCACCTGTGGTTTGGCAGCGTTGCTAACCGCGTTCGTCGCCCTGTTCTCGATGTGCCTCGGCATGACTTTCATAAAGACGATGGGGCCGCTTACTTTCCCCGACTCCGCAAGACACGTCAACGAGATTTATGTCTTGGCAACCGGCCAGGAGTTTGCCCCCGCTTCACCATATGTAGATAAATATGGAAACGAATTTTCGGTGCAATACGCATCTATCGATACGAGGATACTCAACGCGCCGTATAACGCCAGCACGCTCATCTCGGCCCTTATCCAGCTGCCCGAGAGCAAAGACCCTCTCTACGCCAAGCAGCGTGCTGCGCTCTCGAAGACCGATGATCCCCAACGTCAAACAGTCCGACGGAATTCAAACACCCACTTCACTTCGTATGCCATTCCAGGCGCCGCCTTTGCATGCTTCTCTGCGTCGGATAGCTCCATCTGGCGAGGACTGCAAGCGGGGAGACTGGCAAATCTGATCGTTCACACCATCATTATCTGTTTTGCGTTACATGCTTTGCCAAAGGGCAAGCTCCTTTTTGCATTCATCGCTACGCTACCGACAACGATTTTCCTAGCGAGCTCTCTGAGCTCCGACGCGTTGCTATTTGCACTGATGGCGCTCTGCGTCGCCAAGACTTGCCAAGCGCTGCACGTGGGACACATGACAATGCCGAATGCCCTGATATGCGCGGTTGCGGCCATCCTCGCTTTCCTGAATAAGACGCCATATGGGCTCATCGCTATCATGCTACTCGCGCTACCCGCACAGGTACTGAGCAAGGAAGACAAGATAAAGGTTTCGATTGCCGCCATCATCGTGGCGCTGTGCCTGTGGCTTCCTTGGCGGATGAAGGTCAGCTCCGTGGCCTGCTGCGTCAACCTGGGTACGAATTACGCGTGGATGGCGAGGCACCTCCTGCGCGTCGTTTATCTCGTAATCGCTTCCGCTTGCGGGATTCCGTATCTGATTTATAACGCGCCGTCGCGCTATGCGATCGAGTCGGTCTTGATTCTCATCGCCGTTCTTCTCGCCGTGCAAGGAGGGCGTCCCAGACAAGGGAGCTTTACATATTGTGACCCGAGACAAGAGGACTTAAGGCAAGGAGGTCCGAGGCACGAGAGAACGAGGCAGGAGGATTCAATCCGGGCCCTTCTCTACGAATGGCGCATGCCCATCATTGGGTTTGTCATTGGATTTTGCGTAATCGCCATGACATTCCTGCTGCTTGGCATAACATGGAACGATATGACCGCCGTGTCCCTCTGGAGACCTTTGGCCGGCTTCCAGGTGCGTTATCTCGTGCCCCTGCTGCCATTTGTTTTGCTTGTCTACTATCCGGCTAGCCGTATAGGCGACGGGGCGGTCGCTGAAGAATCAATTACGACGGAGAGAGATTCTTGTGAATAAGGTCAAAGCATACGTCCGCATCATGCGTCTGGACCACTGGATAAAACAGCTATTCATACTGCCGGGTGTCGTTGCGGCGATGGCGCTGGCGGGTGTCGGAGTAGACGAGATCGTCGTGGAACGAGTTGTCTGCGCCTTTTTTGCCACGAGCTTGGTCGCGTCGGCGAATTATGTCATCAACGAGTGGCTCGACGCCCAGTTCGATCGCTATCACCCAACGAAGAAGTACCGTAGTGTAGTAGAGAACGACCTGAAGCCGCAGATCGTCTACTGCATGTATGCCGCATTGTCAATCGGCGGCCTTGCCCTTGCATCTGTCCTGGGTGTCTGGTTCCTCGGGATGGCGGCCTGGCTTTGGGTGATGGGCGTGTTGTACAACGTCCGTCCCATCCGTACGAAAGACGTGCCTGTCGTAGACGTGCTGAGTGAATCTCTCAACAACGCGATTCGCCTGTTGCTGGGCTGGTTTGTCATCACGACCTCGTGGTTCCCTCCCGTCAGCCTCGTCTTTGGGTATTGGATGGCCGGCGCCTTCCTCATGGCGACGAAGCGTTTCGCTGAATATCGCATGATCGGCGACCCCGCGGTGGCGGCAAAGTACCGCAAGTCGTTCAAGTACTACAGCGAGGTTGGCCTTCTTATCTCGGCTGTCTTTTACGTACTGTGCTCGGTCTTTTCTCTCGGCATCTTCCTTGTGAAGTATCGGATGAGCATGCTGCTGCTCATGCCCTTCTTTATGGGGCTCTTCTGCTACTATCTCCGTCTCGCGTTCAAGCCGGATTCATCGGTGCAAAAGCCCGAGAAGCTCTACCACGAGCGTGGGCTGATGCTGTATGTGCTGTTTCTCATCGCCCTCTTCACGGTGCTGATGTTTGCGGACATACCTGCCCTTGGCATCTTTGCGGATAGCAACCTTATCCCGATCAGGTAGACATGCTCGAGACGGATGAAAAGATCGCATATCCCGACGGCATCATCTTCGATATCGACGGAACTCTCTATCACCAGCCTCCCGTGCGCCGAGGCATGGCATTGAAACTTGTGGGACATCTGCTTCGGTACCCGGGGGACGCTCGACTCTTTCAGGCCTTGATGAAATACCGCTCACTACGCGAGACTGAGCTCGGCCGTACGCTCTCCGAGAAGGAACAAATCGAGCGCATCGCTGATCTTTGCTCTGTTGACGTGGGACATCTGGCGGCATTCATCCAGCGATGGATGTTTGAGGAACCGCTGTCGCTCATCGTGAAACACGCGAATGCCGATGTCATCGCTGCTATAACCTCAGCGGGAGAGCATGGTGCGGTATTGGCAGCGTACTCTGATTACCGAGCGGATGAGAAACTCCAGGCTCTGGGCATCCGACCAGACTTTGTGTTCTATCCCGGTCACGGCATCCTAGACGAGCTCAAGCCCTCGCCCGCCGCGATGAAAGATATCGTCCTCCGTATGGGGATCGATCCGCGGTCGATTGTGTACTATGGCGATCGACCTGAGAAGGACGGAGCCTCTGCGTCGTTCGAGAGCATCCGGTACATCAACGTACGCTAAATTGGATTCTCCGGCGCAGTAACGCCTTGGCGCATCGGTGCGCTGTCGAGCGTTTGAACGCGCGGGCGAACAAGGAGGGGCATGGTACCGAAACTGCACCTGCATGTACTGGCGAGCGGGTCCAAGGGCAACGCGACCGTGATCGAGGGGCCCGAGGAATCCGTGCTGGTGGACTGTGGGCTCTCGCGGCGCGAGTTGCACCGGCGTGCGGATGCCGAGGGCGTGGACCTCGGGCGGGTGCAGGCTCTGCTGCTGACACACGAACACATCGACCATACTAAGGGCATCGAGGTCGTAAGCAAGTATTTCGACGGCGCGCTGGTGTCGACCGCGGGGACGGTCGGCGCACGGCGCTCGCTCGTGGGACTGCCGTGGACGCTGATCGACGACGATGAGACCTTTTCGGTCGCAGGGATGGTGGTGTGCGCCTTTCCGACCAGCCACGATGTGGCCGACCCGATAGGGTTCCGCTTCTCGGTGGTCGACGAGGACGGCGAGGAGGTCGACGCGATCGGCTACTGCACCGATACCGGCTACCTGACCGACGAGGCCGCGTACGCGCTGCGTGGCTGCCGCATCCTGGGCATCGAAGCCAACCACGACGTGGCCATGCTGCGCGACGGCGACTATCCCGGCTACCTCAAGGTGCGGGTGGGCGGCGACCAAGGCCACCTCTCCAACGCCCAGGCGGCCGAGGCCCTGCCCGACCTGGTGACCGCCGACACCGAGACGGTCGTGGCGCTGCACCTGAGCGAGAACAACAACCGCCCCAGCGTCTGCGTGCGCACGCTCGCGGCGGCGGTCGGTGCCGAGCCCGTCTCGCTGACGGAAGCGCGGACGCCCGACGGGTGTCTTACCGTGTGCTGCGCCTCGCAGGAGGTCCCGCTGAGCGTGTGGTAGACGCGGTTGGCGCATTACAATGCTGACGTGAAGCGTTGTTTACGCAGGAAGGCGAAACTGATGAGCCGGCATACCTTTGCGATATGCGCCTATGGGCAAAGTCCGTACCTGCGCGAATGTATCGAGTCGACGCTCGACCAGACGCAATCGGGATCCGAGGTGTACATCGCTACCTCCACGCCGAGTGAGTGGCTGGATGGCCTAGCCACGGAATACGGACTTCCCGTATACGTGAACCACGGCGAGCGCGGCATCGGGCAAGACTGGAACTTCGCTGTGGGCTGCGCTACGGGCGACTACGTGACCGTAGCCCATCAGGACGACGTGTATTGCAGACGCTACGTTGAGGTCGCGTGCGCGATGCTGGACGATGACGAGAGCGCGATTGTCTTCTTCTCCAACTATGGTGAGCTACGCAATGGCGAGCCCGTGGATGACAACGAGCTGC
Source organism: uncultured Actinomycetes bacterium (assembly GCA_900314685.1). GTDB lineage: Bacteria > Actinomycetota > Coriobacteriia > Coriobacteriales > Atopobiaceae > Olegusella. The sequence goes on from OMWE01000037.1 coordinate 10,000, forward strand.
TCTCCACCAAGCGGCGTCTCCTCGCGGGCCTTGCGGATGGAAGAAACGCGCACTCAAAGCGCGCCCGTCGCAGAGCTATGTCATTGGGAAATGCCTATTGCTGCCCATCCGCTACGCTCAACATGCGCGTTGTTCCCAGTCCGCCCTTTCATACGGGCATGAAGAGCAACCTCGACTGGGATACCTGGGAGCGTCTCTCGCGCCTGGACGGCGGATTTTATTACTCGAGCGAGATTCTCATGTACCACCGCATCCACGAGGGGTCGACGACGACCTCTCTGATCGAGGACAACACGCGTTCTGCTGAGGATTACGAGATGCTCTGCCGGTTTTGGCCGCGACCTGTAGCAGGGCTGATTAACCGTGTGTATGGCATGAGCGAGAAGAGCAACAAGGTCTAAGCGAGTAGAGCGGGGCCATATGTGGCGTTAGGCTGAGCGTCGGTATCGATGACCCCGGCTAATCCTTGGCGTCGGTGCGGTCTTCGTCCGCCTTCTCGAGGAGGGCGATCTCCTGGGCGAGCTGCTCGGTCTTGTCCGTCAGGCGGGACACGTCGCAGGAGAGGTTGAAGAGTTTCACCAGCATCAGGGCGATGATCGCGCAAAAGACGAAGTTGCTGGGGGAGAGGAAGCCGAGCAGGCCCGAGAAGAAGAACGCGATTTGCGGGAAGAGCGCTATCAGGGTCAGCAGCACGGCGCAGCAGACCCAGAAGACCGAGTCGGCGATGCGGATCTTGCGGCGTTTGACGCGGCGGACCACGACGGACAGCGCGTAGATTGAACCGATGATGAGGACGATGCGAAGGACGGGGGACAACGCGTCACCTTCCTATCTGAAGGACGGCCTCGCCGCGGGGCTGGATGCGGCGGACCGAGCCCGGCTTACGGAACCTATCTGAACCACTGGAAAAGCAGGAGCGAGATGCACGTGCGCGCCATGTACGAGACGGAGCTCCACGAGTTGAGGTAGGACTCGCCACCCTGGCGGTCACGCATCTGGGCGGGGACCTCGACCACCTTGGCGCCCTTGCGCATGAGGAGGCTGATCGTGTCGGGCTCGGGTGCGATGTCGAACTCGCGGACGAACTTCTCAATCATCGCGCGGTTGTACATGCGCATGCCGGAGGTCGGGTCCTGGATGGTCTGGCCGGTCGCGCGTCGGATGAGCCAGGTGATGAGCTTGGCGCCGATGCCACGGGCACCCTTGGCCCCACTGCCGGCGAGGCCGCGGCTGGCGATCACGATGTCGGCCTGTTGGTCGCGCATGGCCTGGGCCATCGGGGCGATCGCCTGGGGCAGGTGCTGGCCGTCGGCGTCGAACTGCACTGCCGCGTCGTACCCGTGGCGGTAGGCGTACTTCATGCCGCAGCGGACGCCTGACGCGAGGCCCGTATTGACGGGCAGGTCGACGTGGCTCAGGTGCAGGTCGTCGCAGATCTTGGGGGTGTCGTCGCGCGAGCCGTCGTTGATCACGAGGTAGTCCACGTCGGGGCAGACCTCGGTGAGGCCACGGACGGTGTCCGCGAGGCACGCTTCCTCGTTGTAGGCGGGGATGATGACGAGCAGCTTCAAGACGGACCTTTCTGCGGGTGGCGCGGGTGGTGCGATGTGCGGGCGCGCTGCGGGCGCGCGAGGGCGCGGCGGCGCTGCGGGCGTGGGTGCACGGGTGCGTGCAGTAGCGCGGGTGCATGCCGTGCGGCGCGCTTACATCGTCCCATGTTACCGCAAAGGCGTGAGTGCTGGTTCTTCTTCACGTGGCTGCCAGACCGGGACGAACGGCGCCTTGCTGGATGTGCGACTGACTTGCGTCCGTCAGGCGTCAGCCTGGCGGCAGACTTGCGGAAGACTGAAGCCTGTCTGGCGGCAGACTTGCGGCAGTCTGGCGGGGCTTGCGGCAAACTGCGTAACTTGCGTAAAACTGGCACGAACTTGCAAAATATATTTCTTGATATAGCCTGCTAGCTTGCAAAATTATTTCTAAGTAATTCAATAATTACGCTTGCGTAGACGCGTACTTTAGGTAGCGTTGGCGTATGGACGTTTTTCTTTGCGGGAGGACCGCGCTGGACGTCTACTTCCTCGGCGGAGAGGTGCTGGGGCCGGATTTCTACTCGCGGATGAGGCGCGTGGAGGTGAGATCGCTCGAAGGCTGCGCGCATACGGCGCGGCAGGTCGCGGGGTGTGAGCTCGGCTTTTTGAGGCTGCTGCATACGGGGAAGGTCGACGTCCTGGTCCCGTCACGACGCATGTGTCACCGGTCGACGATGGTACGGCATCACGTGTGGAGCAGCGAGCTGCCTGCGGGTGCCTTCTTGTGGTGTGCGCCGAGCGTGTATATCGCGTCGCCGGAGTTTCTGGCGCTGACGCTGGCGGACGAGATGGATAGGTATTCCCTGCTGCAGCTCTGCATGCAGCTGTGCGGCACGTACGCCAACTCGCTCACGGCGCCGCACGGTATGGCCAAGCACCCGAAGCTCTCGAATCGCGACCGGATGCGGACGATGGCGGAGTACGGCGCCCATCATCCGGGACGGAATAATTTCATCTGGGCTGCACGGCATGTGATGGAGGGTGCGGCGTCCCATACTGAGGCGGGCGTCGCGTTGCTGCATACGATGCCCTGGCAGGTGGGCGGGTTTGCGCTGCGGGCCTTTGTGCTCAACCGGCGCGTCGACTACGACGAGCCCAATCGCCAAGCGACTGGCGCCGACCGCTGCTACGTCGACCTGTTTGACGAGCCCACGGGGTTTGGCTGGGAATACCAAGGCGAAGAAGGACACTCCGACGTCGATGGGGCGGTACCGTACGATACGGTGAACCGCGCGCGGGCGGCGGGGTTGTGGGGCGGTGGCGCCGGCGACCCGCGGGGTGGCAAGGTCGGAGGCTCCTCGGACGGTGACCGCGGCGGTGCGCAGGGCGGCGGTTCTTCCTCCCAAATCAGCGAACCCAAAATCCTGATGAGCTACGGCGCGGATCAGCTGGAGAACGATACGCGCAAGTTCGCCGCGCTCCGCGACCTGGGCTACGACGTGCGCCCGTTGGTGTGGGGTCAGATTGCGACGGTGGGCGAGTTCGACCGGGTGGCGCGCGTGACGGCGGAACGGCTCGGAGTGGATATCGGGGCGCGGCACGCCTTCTCGGAAGATCCCGAGATGTTGCGGCGCCGGGTGAAGCTGCACCGTGGCCTCTTGCTGCGGCGATTCTATTGGGAGAGGCTATAGCGATTGCCGGCGATAGTTGCGCCTGGCGAATTCAGCGACTGGTGGGCGAGCGAAAAGCGGTGCTGCCGTGGTGAAGTCGCGAAGACCCGTGGGCTTATTGGTGAGGCGGACTGCCGGCTGGAATTACGTGGATTGAGGCTAGACGAGCCTGTGCCAATGACCGCTGGCTGGGCCCGCGCAGACGGTTGCCGCCGAGCAAACGTTTGCGCTTGGCTGCCGAGGCCATACAGACGCAACGGGGGGTCGTGGGGCACTATGCTGGTCTTCTTATCTCCAATCCCCCGTTGCGGCTGTAAAGGTGATACAGACGGAATAGGGGACCGGGACAAAAAGGCCCATATAAATCGCGCGGATCCCCCGTTGCGGCTGTAGGTGCTTACAGACGCAACGGGGGGTCCGGCAAGGAAACGCCAGATAAAACTCGCGGGGGTATCGTTGCGTCTGTATCTACGATACAGACGCAACGGGGGACTGAGGGGGAAACGGGCAGGTCAGGGGTATCCGATCCCCGATTGTGTCTGTATGGGATTCGAGGTGAGGTGACGATGGGGCATGCCGTGCCGCGTGAAAAGCGGGACATTGCCATGGATGGATTGGAAGACATGCAGGTAAACGGGCAGGTAAACGGGTAGACTGGGAGTTCGAGAGGAGGCGGCGATGCCGAGCGTGGCGAAGAGATACGGTGCGGGCGCGGGCGCGTACGGGAACGGCGCGGGTGCGCGCGCGGGCCAGGGGTCTGGCGGCGGCGCGGG
>OMWE01000016.1 GCA_900314685.1 uncultured Actinomycetes bacterium
GGGTTGTCGGAGTCGTCCTTGCCGTAGGGCACGGACTCGTGCGGGATGTTGGGGATGGCGGCGACGAGGTCGAAGAGCTCCTTCTCCACCGCGGTGCGTTTGTCGTTGAGGTCGGCGATGCGGTCCTTGTTGGCCGTGACCTGGGCCTTTGCGGCCTCGGCCTCGTCCTTCTTGCCCGCCTTCATGAGCTGGCCGATCTCCTTGGACTTGGCGTTGCGGTCGGCCTGCAGCTGCTCGACCTCCACGATGATGGAGCGGCGCTGCTCGTCGAGCTCGAAGAACTTCTCGCGGTCCCAGTGCGCGTTCTGGCGGTCGGCGCAGGACTTGTCGACGACGTCGGGGTTCTCGCGCACGAATTTGATATCGAGCATGCTGGTATATCCTCTCTGTAATCTGTATGCCACGCGAAACCGCAGCAGCACTCCTGAGTATATACTTGTGGGCACTGACTTCGCGAACAGGATGGTTTTCACATGAGTGGTATCGCAGGTTTCTTCGGATGGCTCTTTGGCACCAAGCCGGGCGTCTTTACGCTGCTCGGGTGCGGTGTGGTCTTCTTCCTCGTCCTCGCGTGGCGCATGGAGATCAAGACGCGCAAGGAGTACTTCAACCACGAGAAGTCCGAGGACGACTGGGACCTCTTCGACGACGATGACGAGAGCGGCTGGTCCGATTTTGACGAGGACAACAAGTAGGTAGCGGTGGCGCGTGACAGGGGACGGGGGACTGTCACGCAACGAGCTAAGCACAGTACGTAGGTGTAGGCGCGCAGCACGGCCCGCATGATCGCGCCCGGCGTGTGGTCCCCGGTCGTTGAGTTCCCGGTCGTTGAGTTCCCGGTCGTTGAGCGGCGGGCATGCGGCTCTTGGTCGCTGGGTATTGCCTGCATCCACCGCCACGCGAGGCATCGTCGCCACGCGAAACACAGCCGTCGCTGCGGGGCATCGTCGTGCGTAACATCGCCGTCGTACACCAACCGCCTCATATAGCCGTTTCAGATACCGACACCCTGTTTCGTGTACGAATTCATCCATTCGCCAACGTCGCATTCGTACATCAACTCGCCCATCTGGCGCTTTTTCCTCACGAGACCCAAACTCGTGCACGATTTCAGCGGCAGACATGGGAGGAATTCGTACACCAGCTGCCCTTCTTTGCCGTTTTTCAATCTACTGGCTAGGTTCATGTACGATTGCCCGCCAACGCCCATGGCGGGGACCTGCCTGACTTTGATGCCGAACGTACACGAAGCGCCCTTCTTCGCCGCATATCCGGCTGAAGGCTCATCTCGTGTACGATTACCCGCGGGCGTATCGGTCGGGATCCCGCCCGCCCAAACGCGAAACGTACATGAACCCACCTTTTCTAGCCTGATTTCCCTCGACAGGGCTACTCGTGTACGTTCGTCTTTCCTACGCCGTCTTGCTGCACCTCTTGGGCGGACCTGACGGCGAAGCATTCGTACACGAGTGGTCACCCTCATGGGGATAGGGTGCAGTTGTATAGGCGCGGGGTCCGCGTGGTAGAATTTGCAGCCAAGACATGCATCCGCACGCCAAGACATGCCGCCGCAAAATTGCAGCTCAAACGACCAGAAGGAGGCGCGCGTGCCCGATCACATGCATACGAGGCAGCGCTACGCCTCCTCCGACCTGGGCGAGAGCCTGGGCCTGGCCAGCGAGCAGGTCCGCCGCGCGCCCGAATATATCCTGCGTCGATACACCGTGCTCGGCAGCTGCGGCACGGGCGGCTTCGGCACCGTGCTCGAGTGCTGGGACACCCGCCTGCAGCGCCGCGTCGCGATCAAACGCATGCCGCTCGCCGCGGAGAAGACAAGCGTTGTCGCAGGCGGTGGGGCCGGCGCGTCGGGGGATGCAGCCAGGGGCTCCGCTGGTGGAGCCGGCGGCGCCGGAATCGCGGGCGGCATCGGTATAGCAGGTGGCGCCGGAATCGCGGGTGGCGCAGGCGCGCAGCGGGGCGCAGCAGCCGCCACCATCGTCGCAGGTCAGGAGAACCTCTCCACCATCAGCGAGGCCCTGGGCGAGGCACGCACCGCGAGCCGGCTCGAGCACCCGGGCATCGTCACCGTGCACGACTTCGAGGTCGACCGCGGCGTCGCCTACCTGGTGATGGAGTACGTGGACGGCATGACCCTCACCGAGCTGCTCACCCGCGTGGAGGGCGGCACGCTCACCCACGACGAGTGCGCCTACCTCGCGCAGCAGCTGGGCGAGGCGCTCGGCTTCGCACACGAGCACGGCGTGCTCCACCTGGACATCAAGCCCTCAAACATCATGTTTACCAGCGACGGCAAGGTCAAGCTCTGCGACTTCGGCATGGCCACGCTGGCCTCGGCTGCGGGCTACGCCGACGCGCGCGGCGGCACCGTGGGCTACATGCCGCCCGAGCAGATCCGCGGCGAGCTGGTCGACGAGCGCACCGATATCTTCTCGCTCGCCGTGGTGCTCTACCAGGCACTTTTTGGCTACGACCCCTTCCTCGCGCCGACGGCGGAGCAGTCGCTCGCCCTGATCGACCGCGGCCCCAAGCCCAAACCCTCCAAGGCCGACCCCTACCTCGCTGGCATCACCGAGGAGACCCTGCTCGCCTGCCTCTCCCCCGACCCGGGCGCCCGCCCGACCAACGCGGCCGAGGTGGGCAACGACCTCGCCTTCGGCCTCGGCGACCCCGACGAGGGCGCCGCCTCGATCGCCGACCTCACCGGCCAGGCGGCGGGCGACGAGGACGACGAGGACGCCTGGCAGGGCGAACGCCTGCCGCTCTCGGTCCGCTTCCCGTGGGCATATCCGCTGCTTATCCGCCTGTGCACGGGCCTGGCGGCTGGGGCTTGCGCCTACTCGCTGGCGCCGTACGCCCTCCCGGGGGAAGACATACCTGCGCAGCTTGCGGCCCTTGTCGTGGGCGCGGCAGGCGCGGCCTGGACCCCGCTCGCGAGCGCCGCGACGCTGCTGCTCTTCGCGATGGCGCTGGTCGCAAGCTCGTCGGCTGGCGCAGCAGGCTATGGCGCTATCCTGCTCGCGGGCATCGCGCTAGCGCTGGGCGCCGTCTGGTGGCTCCGCACGCGCAAAGACAAACCCGCCGCCCTCGCCCTGCTCGTGGCACCGGCGCTGGCCCAGCCCGCAGCCGCGGCCGCCGTCGCAGGCGCCACCCTGACCCCGGTCAAGGCTGCGGCAACCGCCACCCTCGCCTGGGCCGCCGCCCGCCTGGTGCCCGCACTCGCCCAGCGCGCCTTCGCCTCGTCGTTGCTCGTAGAGGCCCTGACCAGCGCGTTCGTCTTACCCGGGCCTGCGGCCTGCGCTATATCCTGCGCGGGCGTCGCTGCTGGCGCGGCTATAGCGGCGGCCGTCACGAGGTCGGACGCGTCCGGCACGCGGTCGGGCGGCAGCGTCGCGCGCGGCGTCGTGGGCCAGGCGCTTGCCGCGGCCGTCGTGGTCGCCGCCCAACTGTTCGCCGCTCGTCTGGAGAATGGCGGTATATGGCCCGCCCCCGCGTGGTCGACCGTGGGTGTTGCGGTAACCTTAGGTAGTTTTGTCTGCATCGCGCTCGCGCTTCGCGGCCCGCGCGACCCGGACGGAGAGGACGAGGACTGATATGAACGTCATCAAGACCTTTGAACAGCGCATGAATGACGCCTTCGGCGCCGCGCCGCAGGGCTTCACCGCGCCCATTTCCTTCAAGAAGCTGGCCAAACGCGCCGTCCGCGAGATGGAGAGCGAGACCTTTGTCGTCGACGGCGTGGACACCGCCCCGGCGCTCTACACGATCCTGGTGGCCTCGGCGGACGACGACGCCATGCGCCCGCTGTACCCGCAGATCACCCGCGAGATCAGCTCGTTTGTGCAGGCGGAGGGCACCAACCGCGGCTACCGTTTCGTCGGCAAGCCGCTCGCGCGCTTCATGGTGGACCCGTCGCTGCGCAGCGGCCGCTTCGCCGTCTTTGCCGAAAACGTCGACGCCCGCACCCTGGGCGGCCTGCGCGCGGAGGAGGAGGCGTTCCTCTCCGGCGCGTCCGTGGTGGGCGGCGCCGCATCCAGCGTCGTGGGCGCCGTGAGCAGCAATTCCCCGCTCTCCGTGACCCCGGCGCCCAAGGCGGCCAAGCCGTCCCGCCGCGCCCGCAAGGCCAAGAAGACAAACGCGGCGGCCGACACCGTGATGCCCGTCGCCAGCGGGACCGTCGCGCCCGTTGCCGGCGCGGATGTGGTGCCCGTCGTCGACGCACCCGCGGCAGACGACGCACCCGCTACGCCCGCCGCCGACCAGGTCCCGGCGCCCGTCCCCGACGTGCCCCTGACCCCGGTGCCCGAGATCAGCGCCCCCGGCATCCGCGAGATTCCCGTCACCGACCCGGCCGACGTCCCGCCCGCGCAGGGCGAGCTGTCCGACGACTCCGTGGGTCTCGGCGTGATTCCCAGCGACTTCATCGACAGCCAGTACATCGAGCTCGCGCAGAGCCAGGCGGCGGCTGCACCCGCCCCCGCCCCCATGCCCGCGCCCGCTCCCGCGCCGGCACCCACACCCCAGCGCATCCCCGCGACCCAACGCCGCCCGATGGTAGGCGCGCACGCCGCCCCCGCCCCCGCTCACGCCGCCCCCGCGCGCATGACCCCCGCAACCTGCGTCCTCATCGACCACCAGTCCGGCCGCCAGTACACCGCGACCGCCCCCGGCGCGATGATCGGCCGCGAGCGCAGCCAGGGCGGCATCGTCCTGCGCGACCCCAACGTCTCGCGCCGCCATGCGCAGCTGAGCTTCGACGGCCGCAGCTGGCACATCCGCGACCTGCAGTCCACCAACGGCACCCTCGTCAACGACGTCGACATCGACGAGTGCGCCCTGCGCGACGGCGACCTGATCACCGTCGGCCTCATGAACCTCGAGTTCCGGGAGGGCTGATGATCGACCTCGTCCTCTTCATCGGGCGGATCCTGCTGGTCGCGCTCCTGTATGTCTTCCTCTTCGTCACCATGCGCACGGGCATCGGCCTGGTGCGCGGCCAGCGCCGCGACGCGGCAATCTGGTCCGTCGACGTCGAGAAGGGCCCCGCCGGCCTGCGCGGCCTGCACGTGGACATCCTGGGCCCGGTCGTGATCGGCCGCGCGCCCAGCTCCGACATCGTGATCGACGAGCCCTACGTCTCGGCCAACCACGCGCGCTACACCCTGCAGGGCCCCGCGCTGGTGCTCGAGGACCTGGGCTCCACCAACGGCACCCTCGTCAACGGCCACCCGATCGACCAGCCCGTCACCCTGCGCGACGAGGACGAGGTCCAGGTCGGCGACGCCATCATGCGCATCAGCAGGCGTTAAGGGGCCTCCATGGGACACTACGACTCCACAGACGACACGCTGCGCGACGCGGTCGGCCACGAGGACCACGACACGGTGCCGTACGTCTACGCGGACGATTCCGTCGAAGACAAACCTGCGGGCCCGGTGCCCGCCGGCGACGTGCCCGCTGTGGACCCGCACGTCCCGAGCGACCGCCCGTATGAGAAGACGGACGAGGCCGTCGAAGCTCCGCACGGCCTGGACGACCGTCCCTACGAGCCGCACGAGCAGCACGCATCCGAGTACTCCCGCGTCGTGGAAGAGGCGCCCGCGCCCGTCGCGAGCCCCGGCCACGACGCCGCGATCGACGTCGAGTCCCGCGAGGACTCCGAGGCCCTCTCGGGCCATACCAGCCGCCTCGCCTGGGGCATCCGCTCCGACGTGGGCCTGGTCCGCAGCCACAACGAGGACTCTTACCTCGCCCGTGCGCCCCTCTTCGCCGTGTGTGACGGCATGGGCGGCCACGCCGCCGGCGAGGTGGCGAGCTCGATCGCCGTGCAGACGCTGGCCGAGGAGGCCCCCGCCACCGCCGACGACATCCTGCTGGGCGCCGCCGTCGAGAGCGCCAACGCGGCCGTGATCCGCGGCGCCACCGAGGGCGTAGGCAAGCCGGGCATGGGCTCCACCTGCACCTGCGCGATCATCGACGGCAACCACATGGCAATCGCCCACGTCGGCGACTCGCGCCTCTACCTCCTGCACGCCGGCACGCTCGTCCGCCTGACCCACGACCACTCCTACGTGGAGGAGCTCGTGGACGCCGGCGAGATCACCGCCGACGAGGCCCGCGTACACCCGTCGCGCTCCGTGATCACGCGCGCGCTCGGCTCGGACCCGGACATGTACGCCGACCACTTCACGCTCAACGTCTCCGCGGGCGACCGCGTGATCATCTGCTCCGACGGCCTGTCGGGCATGGTCGAGGACTCGCTGATGGAGGGTATCGCCGTCTCCACGGCCACCCCGCAGCAGGCCGCGGACACGCTGGTCAGCGAGGCGCTCGCCGCAGGCGGCCACGACAACGTGACCGTGGTCGTGGTAGACGTCCTCGACGACGGCCTGGCCGAGACCCACCGCGCGCACCGCATGCGCCGGCTCTCCTTCATCGTCCTGTCCATCCTCGCGACGCTGGCGGTGCTGACCGGCCTCACGATGCTGTATGTGAGCTCGTCCTGGTACCTGGGCGCAAACGACGGCAAGGTCGCCATCTACCACGGCGTGAACAGCAGCTTTGCGGGCATCCAGCTCTCGGGGCTCGACACGCAGACCTCGGTCGCCGTGGACGACCTGCCGCAGACGGTGCAGGAGCACCTGCAGGAGGGCATCTCAGTGAGCTCCGCCGACGAGGCGCGCCAGGTTGTCGACGACTACCGCGCGCAGATCGACGCGGATAAGACAAACGCGGCGCAGACAGCTCAGACCGTGAGCGGCGAGGACTCGGATGCCGCCGACGGGACTGCCGCCGGTGGCGATGCCGGCGCGACCGAAGGAGGCGAGGCCTGATGAACGCGCGCTCCATCAACACGCGCCGCAACACCGAGCTCATGCTGCTGATCCTCGCGGCCGTCCCCGTGCTCCTGCTCTACGCGATGTACCTCACCAACATGCAGGTGGCGCTCTCGTTCTCCTCGCTGTCGGTGCCCATCGGGCTTTTCGGCGCCTTTACCGTCGCCCACCTCGCGATCCGCAAGCTGGCGCCGGGCGCCGACCCCGCGATCCTGCCGCTCGTCTTTTTGCTGTCGGGCGTGGGCATCACCTTTGTGACCCGCCTGGCACCCGACCTCGCGACGGGCCAGGTCATGTGGCTCTTCCTCTCGGTCGCGGCCATGGTCGCCACGCTGGTCCTCGTGCCCAACCTGGACGACCTCGCGCAGTACAAGTTCACCATCGGCATCGCCGGCGTGGCGCTGCTGCTGCTCCCGATGCTCATCGGCAAGGAGATCTCGGGCTCCAAGCTGTGGATCCAGCTCGGCCCCTTCTCCTTCCAGCCGGGCGAGCTGGCCAAGATCCTGATCACGCTCTTCTTGGCCGCCTACTTTGCCGAGAATAGGGAGATGCTGTCCGCCTCGTCCCTCAAGGTCGGACCGCTGTCGCTGCCGCGTCCGCGCATGCTCGCACCGATGCTGGTCATGTGGGGCCTCTCGCTGCTGGTCGTGGTCTTTGAGCGCGACCTGGGCAGCGCCCTGCTCTTCTTTACCTTCTTTGTGATCATGCTGTACGTGTGCACCGGCCGCGTGAGCTACGTGATCTTCTTTGCGCTGATGCTCGCGGTGGGCGGTGTGTTTTGCTACCACTTCTTCAGCCACGTCCAGACGCGCGTCCAGATCTGGCTCGACCCCTTCATTGACCCCAGCAACAAGGGCCTGCAGATCGTGCAGTCCCTCTACTCCCTGGCCGACGGCGGCATGGTCGGCACCGGCATCGGCAAGGGCCTGCCCCGCCTGATCCCCGTAGTCGAGTCCGACTTCATCTTCTCCGCAATCGGCGAGGAGATGGGCCTCCTGGGCGGGTCGGCTGTCCTGATCTGCTACCTGCTGCTGGCGGTGCGCGGCCTGTCCACCGCGGCGCGCGCCAAGTCGGACGTGTCCGCCTTCACCGCGGTCGGCCTGACCTCCGCGATTGTCGTGCAGGCCTTCCTGATCGTGGGTGGCGTCACCAAGCTGCTGCCGCTGACGGGCGTCACCCTGCCCTTCATGAGCCAGGGCGGCAGCTCGCTGCTGGCCAGCTTCATCATCGTGGGCCTGCTGCTGCGCTGCGGCGACGAGGCCACCGGCCACGGCGCCGAGGTCGCGGCGGCCGACACCGGCACGCCCAGCCCCATCTTCACCCGCACCCGCTCCGGCCGGCGCGAGGCCATCGTCCAGGGCGCGCACGCCCGCGGCAGCTTCCGCATGAATACTCCCGAGTCCGGCGTGCTGGGCCGCGTCGCCCTCTCCAAGCGCCTGGTGGTCGTGGTGACCGTCTTTGCCCTGATGATCGCTGCGCTGATCACCAACCTCACCTACATCCAGGTGGTCCGTGCCGACGACCTGCAAAACATGCGCAACAACAACCACACCATCGCCAAGTCCGAGCACATCCAGCGCGGCGCCATCCTCACGTCCGACGGCGTGACGCTGGCCGAGTCCGTGGCGCAGGAAGACGGCACCTACGTCCGCAGCTACCCGCAGGGGTCGCTCGCCGCGCACACCGTGGGCTACCTCTCCACGCAGTACGGCGCGACGGGCGTCGAGGCTCGCGCCAACGACATCCTGACCGGGCACGCCGACTTCTCCACCTGGCAGAATGCGCTGATGTCGCTGGCGGGCGTGCAGACGCCGGGCTCCTCCGTGGTCCTCACGCTCAACTCGCAGATGCAGCGCGCGGCCGAGCAGGCGCTCGCCGGCTACACCGGCGCCATCGTCGTGCTCGACCCGACCACCGGCGCCGTGTTGGCCAAGGCCTCCACGCCCAGCTACGACTACGAGGACGTGGGCTCGCTCATCTCCTCCGGCAGCTCCGGCGGCCCGCTGCTCGATCGCGCGACGCAGTCCCTCTACACGCCGGGATCCACCTTCAAGACGGTCTCTCTCGCCGCGGCCCTCGAGTCGGGCACCGCCACGCTGGACTCCAGCTACGACGCGCCCTCCTCGATCGAGATCGGCGGCGGCAAGGTCACCAACTACGAGGACGAGGGCTGGGACTCGCTCACGCTCCAGGAGGCCTACGCGCACTCGGCCAACACGGTCTTTGCGCAGGTCGGCGACCAGCTCGGGGCCGACGCGCTCGTGCGCTACGCCAACGGGTTCGGCTACGGCACCGACCTCGGCCAGGACTTCAACACCACCGCGTCGCTGATGCCCGAACCCTCCGAGATGACCGAGTGGGAGACCGCGTGGGCCGCCGTCGGCCAGCCGGTCGGCCAGCACACGAGCCCCGCCGGCCCGCAGACCACCGTGATGCAAAACGCCGTGGTCGCCGCCACGATCGCCAACGGCGGCATCGCCATGAACCCCTACGTGATCGACCACGTGCTCACGCCCGAGGGCACCGAGATGGACGCCACCGCGCCGCGCGCGCTCGGCCAGGCCGTCTCCCCCCAGACGGCAACCCAGGTCGGTCAGGCCATGCTCGACGTCGTGGAGTCCGGCACCGGCAGCGCGGCCGCGGTCAGCGGCGTGCAGGTCGCCGGCAAGACGGGCACGGCCGAGACCAGCCAGTCCACGGCCAACTCGCTCTTCATCGGCTTCGCGCCGTACGACACGCCGACGCTCGCGATCTCGGTCGTGATCGAGCAGACCGAGCCCAACCGCTCGGTGCACGGCGTCGCCGCCCAGGTGGCGGGCCAGGTGCTCGCGAGCTGCCTGGCGGTGCAGGCCGCAGGGGCGAGCTGATGAGGGGCGGCCGGGACATGCGTCCGGGCCGCGAACACTGACGATGCGGCCGGTCACCCCGACGGCCGCGGACCACGACGGGCGGCCGGGCACCATGGGCCGCGGTAAGACACACACGGCGGAGGTGCGAGCGGCACGTTCGTCTTCGCAAAGCAGGGCGCACACCCTGCGACCGATATACGCAAGCGTGGCGGGGGCCATGAGGTGGGAAAGGGAGAAATAGATGCCAGCTAGGATTCTCGGCGGACGCTATGAAGTGCAGGACAAGGTCGGCACCGGTGGCATGGCCATCGTGTACCGCGGCCTCGACCAGGTGCTCGGGCGCACCGTGGCCATCAAGACGATGCTGCCGCAGTATGCGACCGACCCCTCCTTTGCCGCGCGCTTCAAGCAGGAGGCGCAGGCGGCCGCCGCGCTGCAGAGCCCGTACATCGTCTCGGTCTACGACTGGGGCAAGGACGGCGACACCTACTACATCGTGATGGAGTACCTGCGCGGCACCGACCTCAAGAGCGGCATCCGCAAGCACGGCGCGCTGGACTGCAAGAAGGTCGCGCAGATCGGCAGCCAGATCGCCCAGGCCCTCTCGGTCGCGCACCGTCACGACATCATCCACCGCGACATCAAGCCGCAGAACATCATGGTGCAGCCCGACGGCAACATCAAGGTGATGGACTTCGGCATCGCCCGCGCCAAGAACAGCCACCTCACGCAGGACAATTCCGTGCTCGGCACCGCCCACTACGTCTCCCCCGAGCAGACGCAGGGCAAGGAGCTCGGCCCCACCACCGACATCTACTCCCTGGGCATCGTGATGTACGAGGCCGCCACGGGCACCGTGCCCTTTGACGGCGACGACGCGATCTCGGTCGCGCTCAAGCAGGTCAACGAGCAGCCCCAGCCCCCCAGCCAGCGCAACCCCGCCATCGACCCCTCGCTCGAGGGCATCATCCTCAAGTGCATGCAGAAGGACCCGGCCAACCGTTTCCAGACCGCCGACGAGCTCGTGCGCGTGCTGCACGACTACCTGGCTGGCCGCCTGCAGGCCGTGAACACCGCCACCTCCGTGATGGCCGTGCCCGCCGCCTCGCAGATCGGCAACAACGCCACCCGCCCGATGCGGCCCGTCGCCGCCACCGGCAACGTCCGCACACGCCAGACCACGGCGACCGAGCTCGCCCGCCAGCAGCAGGAGGCCGAGGAAAAGAAGCACAAGCGCAACCTCGCGACCGGCATCATCGTGGGCATCATCGCCGTGGCCGTGCTCGTCTTTGGCCTGTACTCCTTCATCTCGTCCAGCTCGGGCACGCAGCCCGTCCCCAACCTGGCCAACATGAGCCAGGAGGACGCGGTCGCCGCGATCCAGGACACCGACTGGTTCGAGGTCGGCGAGATCAAGCAGGAGTACAGCGACTCCGTCGAGTCCGGCGACGTGATCGACCAGGACCCGGCTGCCGGTAAGATGTTTGCCAAGGGCACGGCCATCACGCTCTACGTCTCCAAGGGCGAGGAACCCGCGGCCGACGAGGAGGTCCCCGACCTGTCCGACATGACCGCGTCGGAGGCCGAGGCCGAGCTCGCCAAGCACAACCTCGTGCCCAAGGCCGGCGACGGCGTCCACAGCTCGGACGTCGAGGTCGGCAAGGTCGCGCAGCAGGACCCGCCCGCGGGCACCACGGTCAAGGCCGGCGACACCGTCACCTACCAGCTGTCCCTCGGCGCCGAGGAGGTCGACGTCCCCGACGTTGTCGGCTGGGGCGAGAGCGACGCCACTGCCAAGCTGCAGGATGCCGGCTTCGACGTGAGCGTCGTCTACGACGACAGCGACACCGTCGACGAGGGTCTGGTCATCCGCCAGTCCGTCACGGGCACGGCCGACAAGGGCTCCAGCATCACCATCACCGTTTCTACCGGCTCCGCAAAGACGGACGTGCCCTCCGTGGTCGGCTGGTCGGAGAGCGAGGCCACCAGCGAGCTGCGCAACAGCGGCTTTGCGGTCAGCGTGAGCGAGCAGTCCAGCTCCTCGGTCGCCGCCGGCGTCGTGATCTCCCAGACCCCGAGCGGCGGCTCGTCCGCAGCCAGCGGCACGACCGTCACAATCACGGTCTCCACCGGCCCCGCCTCCGACAACGGCGGCGGCAACGGCGGCGGTGGCAACGGCGGCGCGGACTCGACGGACGACGGCCAGTAACGCGCGGGATGCCGGTGCCCAGTCCCGCGCCCGGCCCCGCGTCCGCACCCGGCACACCATCCCCCCGCATCACGCGACCCCCAGGGCGGTGAGTTCGCAGGCTCGCCGCCTTTTTATCCCCGTCTTGACCGTCCGGCCCACGCGTCATTCGCACAACTGGGTGCTTTCTTGCAATCTGCGCCTTTTCTCCTCGCCCGTGCGAGACAGGGACGCTCGCAACGCCGAATCATTTCGCACGGACGGCCGCTTCCTCGGTTTTTTCCGAGAATCCGCCCGCTGGTGCGAAGTCCACGGTGCCCGGGCGCCAAGACGTCTTGCACCGTCGGGCCCTTCCTCCCCGCTTCGCGAGAAACACGTCGATCGTGTGAGCCCTGCCCCCGAGCCCGGGGCAGGGCCGCCCGCGCCATCTCGACGAGAGCCTCGCACGGACCGACACTTTCCTGGGAGTTCGCTTGAATGCGGGCGGTCGTGTGAGACACACAGTCGCTTGTAGCCGGTACATAAGCCAAACGGCTATGCACGGGTATTTGAGCATCTAGCACTAGCGGCACGTTTCTTTCCCGGCTGCAAGATTCCATGCTGTTGTGCGAGGTCGGCTACGCGTCACAGCGCATTCGTCTTGTACCGCGCCGCCTCCAATCCATGCCACTTCGCATGAACGGGTGCTTTCTCCACGATTTGCACAAAAATGCAAAGCCGTGCGAAGTACCTCTGGGATAAGGCCCACCTTGCAAGCTTCGATTTTTTCGATGCCTGACCTGCGACTGCAAGCTAACTCGACAAGTTTGTAACAAGCTGCGTGCAAGCTGCCGACAAGCTCAGTTGAGAAAGTAGCCGACTCCCAACACCTCAGGTATTAGCCTTGCCACCACCCGACCACGGTGTCAGGGAGATACTTCGCTGGCACAGCGGGGAGGTATTGCGCGGGTACAGCGGCGAGTCAATTTGAGGAAGGACGGGCTATGGGAGCTGAACAGGAACACATCGTTCTTAGCCATATGACAGCTTTTCGGTACTGGAGGTTGGCTTCGGCCGGCCTTATTGCCATGCCGACGAGATGCCGCGTGAACGACCTCTCGCAGGCGACGAGCACCCTGAGAAACATCAATCCGGCACACCTGGCATGGCGGACTATCACTCCCGCCGTCTTGACCGAACACGGAATCGTACCGCGCTCCGCCCTCGAACCTGGGCTGAGGCTCCTTGCCAGCCGCGGCGCAATCCCCGCATTCAAGGATTTGGCGAGCGCCGTCGACCCATCAGCGGACACAGCCCGATGCAGGCGGAGCATCTTGCACGAATTGGTCCGTCTGCTGTGGAGCAAGACGGACAGTGGGCTCATAGGGCTGCAGACCGCACCGGAGCGGCCCGATTTCAGCTACTCGTTTCCCCTGCCGCTCGATGTCTTGCTGGGCGAACGCGGCGCCCGATGCCCGTCATCGACGATTCGGCCCCATTGTCATCGGCAGCCCCTGCCCAGGGGCGCATTATGGCGCATCAACCAGTCTGTGCTCATAGTTTCTCCCGCTTTCTTGGTCGCCCAGCTCGCAGGCCAGTGCGTCGGACAACCCCATATCGTTATTGCCGGCGGTGTTGAGCTTGCCGGTACTTACTCGCTCCTGCCGCCCGGTTATGTTGACTGCGGCAAATTGATAGATGAAGGGCGAGACTTCATCGCCAAGGATGGGACCTTGCTCGGCGATGGCTACGCGCATTCGCAGCCTGTGCTGAATCCCTCCCTCCTCAGCGCCGCACTGACACCTGGATGCGCGGGCTATTCGACCGCCAAAGCGGCAGGCCCCTACATCATTTCGGGCAGCGCATCTCCGTTTGAAACGGACACTCACACCTCGCTATCTCCCCGCTACCCACTCGGCGGCTTTTCGGCTGGAATCCCCGCGCTCAATACCCCAGTCCACCTGTCTCCCGAAGCTCAAGCCCTCTATGACAATAAGCAAACCTGCGTGCCCGACGCTCTGTACTCTGGCAGGGGGCGGCAGCGTGTCGACGTCGAACCCGGCGGTGACGTCTGGCACGGCAGCTCTTGGAAGCAGGACAACAAGAGAAGACAGGCCCTCGAGCGTGACGGTTATGACGTGGTCGCTGTCAGCTGGGACGAATTCGCGGATTTTTCGCGCTGGTCCCTAATAGCGGAGTCCATCGTTGCGCGCCTCAGGTTCAGCAGAGAGCCTCCCTCCACCCGCAATCGCGAAAAGCAGGCCTTGGTTCATGCGGACCTCGTCAACCCCGATCTGTTGCGCGACTCATTTGGTCTCCCAGCCGAAGAGTAACGTTGTCTTGCTGGGGATAACGTATTCTTGCTGGGGCGCCGCCCTTTGGTCAAGAGGCAGCAGTGCCTTTGGCCAATGGGCGGCGGTACCTTTGATTGAACGCGTGATTGAATCAGCCCGCGCGAAAGAAAAGCAGGTCGGGCGCAATGCGCATCCGACCTGCTATAACGTGCTGGTGACCCCGGGCGGATTCGAACCGTCGACACCAGGTTTAGGAAACCTGTGCTCTATCCCCTGAGCTACGGGGCCGTGCGTAAGACATTCTAGCCTACTTGCGCCTCGCGTGGCACGCGGATTGCCCGCACCTTCGTGCAGATTGCCCGCACCTTCGTGCGGTTTGCCCGTGCCGGCACGGAAGCCGCTCGCGCCACCGACTACCGCTGGCACCACGGACCGCACCGCACCGCAACGCCGCACCCTTACTTGTGCTGCTCGTGGCGCGCGGAGGGTTTGTGGCCGGCGCCGGCCTTCTCCTTAGCGCGGGCCTGGGCCTCGCGCTCCTCTTCCTGTGCGGCGAGGAACTGACGCACGCGCTTGTCGGACATGCTCGCGACCTCGGCGTCCGCGGCCTGGCGCATGGGACGCACGACGCGCCAGTCGTAGATGAAGCCGCCGATGATCGACGCGTACGCGATGACCAGCAGCACAACCATGAGGACCGTGACAGACTGGGCGGACTCCTTGTCCTTGCCAAAGATCGCGGAGACGATGAAGCTCAGCACGGTGAAGCCCATACCGACGCCCAGCAGGATCCACCAGATGCGCTGGCTGCGCTTGTAGGAGTCGTGGCCGGCGAGGATGGCGCGGGAGGCGTCGGCACGGCGGTCGGCCGCGTCGCGCTCGCGCATGCGCTTTTCCTTGCGCTCCTGCTTGGTCATCTCGGACTCGGACTTGCCGGTCTCGCCGTTGCGCGCATCCTCGGCGCTCACGTAGCGGACCGAGCCCGCAGCCTCGCGCTTGGGCTTGGCGCGCGAGACGGAGCGGCGGGAAAATCCCGTGCTTGCGCCGTTCGCGCCGCTGCCGGCAGCGCTGGCCGCACCGTCGGCAGCGGCATCCGCATCCGCCTGTGCGGCGTTCTTGTTGGTGCGCTCAAAGGGGTTGCCGGACTGGGCGACCTCCTCGCGGGCGCCGGCAAGGGTATCACGCAGTGACATGGGTCTCCTTCATAGGCTTGAACTCGCGCCCGGTGATGATCTGGAACGCCTCCTGGTAGCGACGGGAGGTACCCTCGATGACCTCGGCGGGCAGGTGGGGCGGCTCGCCGGTCATGTCCCAGTTGGCCTTGAGCCAGTCGCGGACAAACTGCTTGTCGTAGCTGGGCTGGACGTGCCCGGCGGCGTAGCCCTCGGCGGGCCAGAAGCGGCTGGAGTCCGGCGTGAGGCACTCGTCGATCAGCGTGAGCTCGCCGTCGATCAGGCCAAACTCGAATTTGGTGTCGGCGATGATGATGCCGCGGGTGGCCGCGTACTCGGCTGCGGCCTTGTAGATCGCGAGGCTGGCGTCGCGCAGGCGGGCGGCCAGGTCCGCGCCCACGATCTCGGCGCAGCGGTCAAACGAGATGTTCTCGTCGTGGTCGCCGATCTCGGCCTTGGTGGACGGGGTGAAGATGGGCTCGGGCAGCTTGGACGCCTCGACCAGGCCTTCGGGCAGCTTGATGCCGCACACGGTGCGGTCCTGGTCGTAGGTCTTCTTGCCGGAGCCGGTGAGGTAGCCGCGGACGATGCACTCGATGGGGATGGTCTGCGCCTTCTTGACCAGCATGGAGCGGCCGGCCAGGTAGTCGGCGTACTGCGCGAACTCGGCGGGCAGGTCGGCCACGTCGCAGGAGATGACGTGCGTCGGGATGAGGTCCTGGAAGCGGTCGAACCAAAAGGCCGAGATGCGCGTGAGGATCTCGCCCTTGTACGGGATCTCGTCGGGCAGGATGTAGTCGAACGCGCTCACGCGGTCGCTGGCCACCATCAGCAGCTTGTCGCCGCAGTCGTAGATGTCGCGCACTTTGCCCTGGCTGTCGGGGCGCATGTTCAGTGCAGTCATGGAACTCCTCTCATCACGTCTGCTGCAATCTCGCCGCAGGCAAACACACAGATTATACGGGAAGCGTTAGCTGCCCACCACCTGCGTTTGCGCCGCTCACGTAATCGTCAGCATGCGCGGGCGGTCGTGCGGGCGGGAAGACACACGTGGCGCCCGGCGCCCGCACGCCTACGCCTCGGTTTCCGCCCGCTCCTCGTGGTGACGGCCGTGGCGCTGCTGGTCGATCGGGAGGCGCAGCGTGAAGGTCGTGCCCTTGCCCAGCTCGGACTCGACGGAGATCGTGCCGTTGTGCTGGTCGACGATGCCCTTGGTGATCGCGAGGCCCACGCCCAGGCCGCCCGCGGCGCGCTCGCGGCTGGCGTCGCTGCGCCAGAAACGCGCGAAGGTGCGCGGTATGTCTTCCTTGGCGATGCCCATGCCCGTATCGCGCACGGAGATCAGCACGTCATTGCGGTCCTGCTTGACGGTCACCACGACCCAGCCGCCCTCCGAGGTATAGCGCATGGCGTTGGAGAGCAGGTTGGTCACGGCCTCGCTCACGCCGTCGGGGTCCACGTCGGCGTAGAGCTCGTTGTGAAGCGTCTTGTCGTCGAAGCGCAGCCGCACGCCCTTGGAGTCAAAGAGCCGGCTCTGCATGTCCACCAGGCTGCGCACCAGATAGACCACGTCGGTGTGCTGCGGGTTGAAGGAGGCCTTGCCGTTCTCGAGGCGCGAGAGGTGCAGCATGGCGTCCACCAGGCGGGACAGGCGGCGGACCTCGTCGTCCACGGTCTGCAGGTGCTCATCGTCCGCCGGCAGCACGCCGTCCTGCATGGCCTCGACCGTCGCCTGGATCGCCATGAGCGGCGTGCGGAGCTCGTGCGCGACGTCGCCCGTCAGGTGGCGCTCGTGCTTGATGTCGCGCTCGATCGTCGTGGCCATCTCGTCGAAGGTCTCGCCCAGCCGGCCGATCTCGTCCTCGCCGGTGAGCTTGGTGCGCGCCGTGAGGTCGCCGTTGCGGATCTGCGCGGCGGTGCTGGTGATGCGGTTGATCGGCCGCGCGAGCGAGCGCGAGGTCACATAGCCCATGATGCAGGCGATCGCGACGGAGATCAGCGCGGCCTGCAGGATGGTCCGGTAGGAGTTCTTGCGGAACGTCGCGTCGGTCTCGGTCAGCAGCGACCCCGCGCCCGTCGCCCACAGACGCACGCTGCCCACCTTGCGGCCGAGTGAGTTGTTGACGTCGGCCGAGACGAGCGCCACGGCGTTGTTGTCGATCGCCTCGCCGGTGTTTTTGGCGGTGATGGGGTCGCGGTCGTAGATGACCTTGCCCTGGGCGTCCAGAATCTGCACGCCGACCTCGCGGTTGTCCTTGACGATCGTGTCGCCAAAGGCCGTGACCTCGTCGGACCAGCCGCCCGCCTGCTCGTAGTGCGCGGCGAGCGTGTCGGCCGCCGACTGGGCCGCGGCCTGCATGTTCTGCCGCGTGTACCCCTGGAACTGGTCCTCCCACACATAGGCCAGCATCGCGGAGAAGAGCACCGCCGTGACCACCGCCGATAGGGCAAAGAAGAAGACCATGCGCGCGCGGAACGTCTTGGTGGGACGCCTCGCGGGCTCCGGTTTCATCGTGTTGTAGGAGCCGCGTGCCGAGCCGTCCCTCTTGTCCGACTCAAAGTCGCGGCCGATGACAAAGCGCTCTGTCACGCTGCCTCCTCGCCGACGGGCCGCACCCACACGGCCGGCCCGTCTGCCGACGGCGCCCGCTCGCGCCGCGGGCCCGCTGCCTCAGACCTCCCGCAAAACACAACGCCGGGCGATTGCTCACCCGGCGCCTCGCATGCATGTCGCACGCTACTGTGCGTCGCCCTCCGCGGCAGGCGCCTCGAAACGGTAGCCCACACCGTGCACCGTGTAGAGCCAGCGCGGGTGGCGCGGGTCGTCGCCCAGCTTGGCGCGGAGGTTCTTCACGTGGGAGTCGATCGTGCGCTCGTAGCCCTCGAAGTCGTAGCCGAGCACCTTCTCGACCAGCTCCATGCGGGTGTACACGCGGCCCGGGTAGCGCGCCAGGGTCGTCAGCAGCTTGAACTCCGAGGCCGTCAGGTCGACCTCCTTGCCCTCCACCAGCACCTTGTGGCCGGTGATGTCGATCACCAGGTCGCCGAAGTCCAGCACCTCCAGCGCCGGCTCGCTCTCGGTGTGGGCGCGGCGCAGCAGGGCGCGCACGCGGGCCACCAGCTCGCGCGGGCTAAAGGGCTTGATCAGGTAGTCGTCGGCGCCGAGCTCCAGACCGATGATACGGTCCTCCACCTCGCCCTTTGCCGTCAGCATGATGATGGGCACGTTGGACGTCTCGCGCACGGTGCGGCACACGCGCTCGCCCGACAGCTTGGGGAGCATCAGGTCCAGGATGATCAGGTCAAAGGAGTGCTTCTCGAACTCCTCCAGCGCGCTCTGGCCGTCGCCGACGCCGCGGACGGCGTAGCCCTCGCGCTCGAGGTAGGCCGCGACAGCGTCGCGGATCGTCTTTTCGTCTTCGACCAGGAGGATGCGCTTCTCTTCTCCTGCCATACAGGCCTCCCTCTCCATAAGTTCAGCACAGAACAAACACATTCAACAGTAGTTTAGCACCCTTCGCGACCCCTGGCGTCAAGACGGGCAGACGGTCCGCGAGATGGTACAAATGAAGGCGGACGCTCGGGTTGTGCGCGCGCCGACCTGCGGGCAGCGTCACACCTGCAGCGGCAGACGGCTGTACGGCGATAGCCGGCTGTGCGCGGGACGGCGCCCGCTTACGCGGACTCGCCGCCGGTGGCCGCCGTGCTGTCGGACGCGGTACCCGAGTCTCCGCCGGCCTGGTCGTCGGAGTCCGACGTCGACTCCTCCTTGCCGGTGCCGGCCGAGACCGCGTACGCGCGCACGCGCACGCCGCTGGGATAGCCGGTGTCGGGGTCCTTGATCGTCGCGAAGGTCACAAAGGTCGAGCACTCGCCGTCGCGCGCCGGGAAATCGCCGTAGTCCACCGCGCGGTTGGCCGGCGACAGGATCGCGTACTGCTCGTTTTGGGTGTCCACCACAAAATACGAGGTCCGGCTCTTGATGATGTACACGCCGTCGGTGCCCGCGGCCTCGCAGTAGGGCTCGCGCGAGAGCACCACGAATTTGCCCTCGCTCGTCCCGATGTAGGTGCCCATCGTGCCGAGCAGGCCGCCCGACTGGTAGCTCGCCTCGATGGAAAAGACGAACTGCTCCCCTATCCGCGTCGCGCGCAGGGGCTTGACGGTCTGCGGCAGAACGAGCTGGTCCACGATCTCGTCCAGGTCGCTGCGGACCGAGTAGGCGGTGATGCCGTAGTACACGCCCTCGTCGGCACGGACGCGCGGGCAGAGCGTGACCACGTCACCGGACAGCTCGGGCGGCGTCGCGAAGCGCCCCGGCGACTCCACGGCCGCCGTCGCCTCCGACCCGCCGAGCTTCCACACGTAGCAGACCGAGCTCTCGGCCGTCTTGTTGCCGCTGAGCGAGGGCATGACCTGCCAGATGACCTTATTGCCCGTCACGACGAACTGCGGCGGGTCCCAATTGCCGTCCGCCTGCCAGAGCGTGGAAGACGAGCCGATCAGCGCACCGCCCTCAAACGCCGACGCGTAGAGCGCCCAGGACTTGTCGAGCAGGTTCATCTCGACCCAGGCGTAGGCTGAGTCGGAGCAGCGCACGTCGTAGATCATGATGTTGGGGTTGCCCTGGGTGACCATGGTCGTCACGACGTCGACCAGCGTGCCGGCGGTGACCGAAAAGGCCGCGGCCTTGACGATGGGCGAGGTGGTCGTGCCGACCGAGGTGGCGGCGAGCCAGTCGCCCTCCCCCGGCCGCAGCACGGTGCCGAGCGCGATGTCGTAGGATGCGGGGTCGTCCCACCAGAGGTTGACCGACTTGTAGTTGGACTCGTTTGTATTGGGGTCGATCACGTAGGTCGCATTCTTGGTGTCGACCACCACGGGGTCCGAGGAGACCTCGTCCGCGCCGTGCTTGCAGCCTGCGAGCACACCGACCGCCGCCGTGGCAAGGCCCGCCGCCGCTGATGCGCGGAAAAGCCCGCGGCGGGTGAGCGCATGTCTTGTCTTCCCAGTCTGCGGCATCGGTGCCCCCGTACGCGAACGGCCCGCCCCGGGACCCGCCGCCGTACGACGAGCCCGGGCCGGGCCGTGTGTCTTGTCCATTCCCTACTCGAAGCTCAGGTCCCGCAGGCGGTCGAAGACCACGTCCTTGCGGGCCAGGAAGGCCTGCGGGTCAAAGATCGCATCCAACTCGTCGGCCGAGAGGGTGCAGGCCGAGTCGGCCTCGAGGCGCTCGCGGAAGGTCGGGCCCTGACGCACCTGCTGCACGTCGTGCCAGGTGTCCATGGCGTTGCGCTGGACGATCGCGTAGGCGTCCTCGCGCGTGATGCCGGTCTCCACCAGGGCCAGCAGGACCTTGCTGGAGTAGATCAGGCCGCGGGTCTTGTTGAGGTTGGCCTTCATCTGCTCGGGGTAGAGGATCAGGCCGTCGATGATGCGGATCAGGCACTGCAGCATGTGGTCGAGCGCGATGAAGCTGTCGGCCTGCGCCACGCGCTCGGCCGAGCTGTGCGAGATGTCGCGCTCGTGCCAGAGGGCGACGTTGTCAAAGGCGACCTGCGCGTTGGCCTTGACCACGCGGGAGAGGCCGCAGACCTTCTCGACCGTGATGGGGTTGCGCTTGTGCGGCATGGCGGAGCTGCCCTTTTGTCCCTTGCGGAAGGGCTCCTCGGCCTCGAGCGTGTCCGTCTTTTGCAGGTTGCGGACCTCGGTCGCGATGCGCTCGCAGGTGGCCGCCGTAGTCGCGAGCACGCCGGCCAGGTAGGCGTGGTGGTCGCGGCTGACGACCTGCGTGGAGAGAGGGTCGGCCACGAGGCCCAGGTGCTCGCAGACGTACTGCTCGATGAAGGGGTCGATGGAGGAATACGTGCCCACCGCACCGGAGATCGCGCCGAAGGCCACGTTTTTGCGGGCGTCGCGCAGGCGCTCGAGGTCGCGGTAGAGCTCCCAGGCCCAGGAGCCGAACTTCATGCCAAAGGTCATGGGCTCGGCGTGGATGCCGTGGGTACGGCCCACGCAGAGGGTCTCCTTCTCCTCAAAGGCGCGGCGCTTGCAGATCTCGCCCAGGCGCTGGACGTCCTCGATGATCACGTCGGTCGCCTGCGTCAGCTGGTAGCAGAGCGCGGTGTCGCCCAGGTCGGAGCTGGTCATGCCGAAGTGGACCCAGCGGCTGGGCTTGGGCTCGCCCTCGGGCACGTCTTTGTCGATATAGGAGCCCATGTTGGTCAGGAAGGCGATCACGTCGTGGTTGGTCACGGCCTCGATCTCGTCGACCTCGGTCTTTTCGAAGTGCGCGTGGGCGCGGATGTAGGCCGCCTCCTCGCGGGTGATACCGATCTTGCCCAGCTCGGCCTGGGCCTCGCAGGCCAGCACCTCGATCTCCTGCCAGATGGCGTACTTGTTCTCGAGCTCGAATATGTTGCCTATCGCGGGGCGGGTGTAGCGGTCGATCATCTCGGTCCTTCCGATGGAGGAGTCGTTTGCGCGAACGTCTGTCTTTCGTTTGTCTTTCTACTCGCATACCGTCGTGCGCACCTATTGGGTCGCGCGACGTGCGCAACATACGCCATTGTGGCAGTTGCGCCTATGCACCTTCCAATTCTAGCGCGACAAGACGGACATACCATCATGCGATCACACGTCGCAAAATGCACCTGCGTGACAGGGGACGTGACAGGGGACGGGGGATCGACACACTGACTTTTCTGCCGCTGCTCAGCGACCCGCTGCAAAGCGGCCTCGGGAGTACGAATCGCGAAGCAAGGTGGTTTTGCTTCGTACTTCAACAGCTAGTTTGCAGCGATTCGCGGCGATATGCCGTCCAAAGCACGACCGACGGCCCGAAGCGAGCTCGCAATCATACTCCAGATGCCGCATTACAGCGAATCGCGGCAGAATGCCATCCGAAGAACGACCAGTGATTCGAAGCGGCCTCGCAATCATGCTCCAGATGCCCAATTACAGCTAATCGCGGCAAAACACCATCCGAAGTACGACCCGTCCTCCGCGGATCGGCTGGCGTCATACTTCCGATAGGGTTTTGCAGCGAGGCGCGGCGAACTGGCCTCTGGAGTGTGAGTGTCCGTCTTACTCGGCCGTGGTGTCCGTACCCGCGCTCTTGGCACGCATGCGCTTGACGGTGGCGCGGTCGCGCTTGAGCGCCTTGCTGGCCTCGTGCATCTGCAGGCGGACGGCCTCGTGGCCCGTGCCGCCGTAGGTGTTGCGGGCCTGCGCGATCTTTTCGGGGTCGAGCGTGCCCACCACGTCGCGGCCAAAGAGCGGCGAGAACTTGCGGAACTCCTCCAGCGTGAGGTCCTCGAGGCCCACCTTGTGCTTCTCGCAGTAGAGCACCAGCTCGCCCACGATCTCGTGCGCCTTGCGGAAGGGCATGCCGCGTTTGGCCAGGTAGTCGGCCACATCGGTCGCCGCGGTGAAGCCCAGCCCCGCCTCGGCCAGCATCGCGTGACTGTGCACGGTCCAGGTGTCGATCATGCCCTCCATGCAGATCATGCAGTCGCGCAGGGTCTTGGCCGCGTCAAGCGGGCCCTCCTTGCATTCCTGCAGGTCCTTGTTGTAGGCCAGCGGCAGGGATTTCATCGTGGTCATCAGCGCAAAGAGGTCGCCGTACACACGGCCCGTCTTGCCGCGGGTGAGCTCGGCAAAGTCCGGGTTCTTCTTCTGCGGCATGATCGAGCTGCCCGTGGAGTAGGAGTCCGAGAGCGTGATGAAGCCAAACTCGGTCGTCGACCACGTCACGATCTCCTCGCACAGGCGCGACAGGTGCATCATGCTCACCGAGCAGGCGTAGAGCAGGTCGAGCAGGTAGTCGCGGTCGCTCACGGCGTCCATCGAGTTGGGCGTGGGGTGGTCGAATCCCAGCAGGTCAGCGGTATAGTGGCGGTCGAGCGGGTAGGTGGTACCGGCGAGCGCGGCCGAGCCCAGCGGGCACACGTCCGCCGCGACGTAGGCGTCGTGCAGGCGCTTGAAGTCGCGCGTGAACATCCAGAAATACGCCAGCAGGTGATGCGAGAAGAGCACGGGCTGCGCATGCTGCATGTGCGTGTAGCCCGGCATGATCACGCCGTAATTCTTGTGCGCGGCGCGCAGGATCACCTTGCGCAGGGAGTAGTTCTCGGCCATCAGGCCGTCGAGCAGGTCTTTTGCCCACAGGCGCGTGTCGGTGGCCACCTGGTCGTTGCGCGAGCGGCCCGTGTGCAGGCGCTGGCCCGCGGCGCCGATGTCCTCGGTCAGCTCGCGCTCCACGGCCATGTGGATGTCCTCGTCGTTGACGTCGAACTTGAAATGGCCCTGGTTGATCTGGTTTTCGATCTCGAGAAGACCCACCTCGATATGCTCGACGTCCGACCGCGAGAGGACGCCCTGCTTGCCCAGCATCTTGGCGTGGGCGATGCTGCCGCGGATGTCCTGGCGATACATGTATTTGTCGACGGGCAGCGACGCGCCGAACCTCTGCGTGAACTCGTCGACGCTCTGCTCGAATCGCCCGGACCACAGTGCCATCTCTACTCCCCTTCGTTTTCGCTGCTAGCGGGGCCGGTCGCCCAGCCCCGCTCAACAGTCGGTTGTCTTGTCGGCCGCCGCAACGTCAGACGTTGCGCGTCTACCGAGCGCGTCTACCGAGCCCGTCGTCCGAGTCTAGTCCGGCGGGCCCTCGCCGACCCTACGCCGTGGCGCCCATCTCGCCTTCGCCGTGCGCCTCTTTCTTATTCTCCACCAAATTGAGGTGGTCGAGCTGGCTCGCGGCGATCTGGGCCGTGGCCTTCTGCGCGGCAAAGACGGACGCGGGACCCTGCACCTTGGACCAGGTGCGGCTGGGCAGGCTGTGGAGCTCGATGAAGCCGGCGGACGCGGTGCGGTCGAAGGTGTCGCCGTCGCCGTAGGTAGCCAGGTTGTAGTCGTAGAGCGCGTAGCTGGAGCGGCGACCGGTCACGGTCATCGAACCCTTGTAGAGCTTGAAGCGGACCTCGCCCGACACAAACTCCTGCGTGCTCGCGCAGAACCCGTCGAGCGCCTCGCGCAGCTGCGAGAACCACAGGCCGTCGTAGATGGTCTCGGCCCATTTCTGGTCGATGCCGTGCTTGAAGTGCAGGGTGTCGTGGTCCAGGCACAGGGTCTCGAGCGCCTGGTGCGCGTGGATGATCGCGAGCGCGGCGGGCGCCTCGTAGCACTCGTGGCTCTTGATGCCCACCACGCGGTTCTCGACCATGTCGATGCGGCCGTAGCCGTTGCGGCCGCAGATCTTGTTGAGCTCGACGATCATGTCCACCAGACCCATGCGCTGGCCGTTGAGCGCCACGGGTTTGCCCTGCTCAAAGGCGAGCGTGACCTCCTCGGGGACGTCCGGCGCCTCGGTCGGGTCCACGGTCATCGTCCAGATGTCCGCGGGCGGCTCGGCCCAGGGGTCCTCGAGCACGCCGCACTCGATCGCGCGGCCCCACAGGTTGTCGTCGATGGAGTACGGCTTGGCCGCGGTGGTCGGCACAGGCACGGAGTGGTCCGCGGCCCACACCATCTCGTCTTCGCGGGTCAGCAGGTCCCAGCCACGCACGGGGGCGATCACCTTGAGGTCGGGGTCGAGCGCGTGGATGGAGGTCTCGAAACGCACCTGGTCGTTGCCCTTGCCCGTGCAGCCGTGGGCCACGTAGGTCGCGCCGTACTTGTGCGCGATGTCCACGATGTGCTTGGAGATCAGCGGGCGGCTCAGGGCGGAGAGCAGCGGGTACTCGTTCTCGTAGAGGGCGTTGGCCGCGATGGCCTTGGGCAGGATCTCCTCGGCGTATTCCTCGCGCATGTCCACGGCCTCGGAGCCGATGGCGCCCATGGCCAGGGCCTTTTGCTTTACCCACTCGAGGTTGGCGGCGTTCTGGCCCACGTTGCCGCAGATGGCGACCACGTCGAGACCCTTCTCCACCTGCAGCCACTTGCACATGACGGAGGTGTCCAGGCCGCCCGAGTACGCGAGCACGACCTTCTGCTTCTCGCCGGTCTGGGGGATGGTGGGGTTGGAGGTCTCGAAATGGATGTCGGTCATGGTGTGCTCCCTCGCTTTTCTTTGTCCTGAGCTGGTCTTTGTGCTGGCAACGTATAAGCGCCCCTTCCCGCGAAGACGACCTTCGCGGCGGCGCAAAAGAAAAACCCGGCTTCCGCCGGGCACGTCTTGTCTGGTTGAGCAGGCTATTTTGCCTAAGACTAAAGAAGCGCGCGGCGTCGCCGGTTGATACGTCGATTCTGGCGTCGAAGGCCCTGTGCCTGAGCAAAGTTGCTGATGTGCTGCATGTCGGGCCTCCTCTCGGCTGTCTTTCGCGGTCATATCGTCGTTGCGGACTCCTCATGACCGCTCACGCGTCATTTACGACCGTTCGCGCTTGTGTTGCAGGGTACTTTAACCCCGCTATGCATTCCCGTGCAACAAAAAATCAGTAAGGAAAACATCAGGAAACATTAGCCCCATGCCGAGCACACAATGACCGCGCGGCTAGAGCTTGCGGTACCTCGCGATTAGAGCTTGCGGCATCTCGCGTCGACCCTGTGGCGCTTCTCGTCGCGGTAGACGTATTCCACGGATACACGAACCGCAGTCTGAAGCCATACAGTTTAAACATTTATGCACATCCCACTACCGGAAACCCAATCGCACGCAATCGCACGCCTTCGTGGGTACAAAGCAAAGCGGGTAGACGGACGATGCCATCTACCCGCTATTTCTTGCTGGTGGGCCCTAGGGGCCTCGAACCCTTGACCTTGGGATTAAAAGTCCCCTGCTCTGCCAACTGAGCTAAGGGATGCGCTCGAACGGATGAAAGCCGGTTTCGTCATCTTGGGCAAAATGTGCCTGAGATACAGGGATAATGCCCGAGATAAATTTATAGCCGGCATTATCTCCTGTTTAGAACCACATTTCGCCCGATA
Organism: uncultured Actinomycetes bacterium; assembly: GCA_900314685.1. Classification (GTDB taxonomy): domain Bacteria; phylum Actinomycetota; class Coriobacteriia; order Coriobacteriales; family Atopobiaceae; genus Olegusella. The sequence continues at coordinate 26,266 of OMWE01000016.1, forward strand.
GCCAGGACCATGTCGTGTTTATAAGCCCTTCTTTCAGGGGCTTTATGCTAGCTTCATCTCGCGTTCGCGCTGTTGGTCTGCCCATTCGACAAGCGCCGTGTTCATGGCGGCCTTACGGGCAATCCCACGGCGCTTTGCCTCGGCATCGTAAAACTCCAGCAGCCACGCGGGCGGATTCAGAATCACTCGCGGATTCTTTTTTGCCTTGTGCACGATGGGGTGCTCCATATCGAGGAACTCCTCCATGTCTTCCCCTTCGTCCACGCGGCGGTCAAATTCCTCAGTTGAAATAGCGCTCATAACTAGATGCCTCCTTTTCGCTGGCGTGCCTTGCAGAAATAATGCGGATGCGCCCCTCTCGTTCGGTGTAAACCACCACGAAGTACTCACCTCGGTCGCGCGCGAGGGCCTTGAAGCGTGTCTCCCCCTTCACGAAAGCGCGAAACGCGACGTAGTCGCCGAGCAGGAGCTCTGCGGCATAGTCGAAGGAGACCGAGCGCTTTCCTTCGTTGGTCTCCGCTTTCTCGTCGTCCCATTCGATTTGGCCGTCTTGCAAGCCTTACTCCTTCCCTATGACTATAAGTTTACACAATTTGGCATCATATTGACATCTATTTAATACTAATTACTTTGAGTACGGCTACGAGATGATTTACGTGCCTGGGGCGGCAAAGGTTGTGGCGACAAAACAAAAAGCAGGTAGACGGACGATGCCATCTACCTGCTATTTCTTGCTGGTGGGCCCTAAGGGTCTCGAACCCTTGACCTTGGGATTAAAAGTCCCCTGCTCTGCCAGCTGAGCTAAGGGCCCGGCGCGGCGTGCATAGCCGTGCGAGCTGATTCTATCACGTTGCGCGGCAAAGACGAACGTACCTCTTACAGATAGATCTCCGCGACGAGCATCAGCATGCCGAGCGCCGTCCAGACGATCAGCAGCGGCCAGCACCACTTCATCCAGCGGTCGAACTTCACGCCCGCCACCTCGAGCGACGCGAGGATGAGGCCGGTCGGCGTGATCAGGCCGATCAGGCCCAGGCCGTAGAGGTAGGACGAGATAACGGCTGCACGAGAGATGCCCACGGCGTCGGCCAGCGGCGCCATGATGGGGATCGAGAGCATGGCCAGGCCGGAGCTGGAGTTGATGAAGAAGCCCAGGATGATGAAGATAATCTCCATCAGGCAGATGAAGAGCACCGGGTTCATGCCCGCGACCCAGCCGGACATGACCTCGAGCAGAGTGTCGGACACCAGGCCGTTCTCCAGCAGGATGTTGACCGCACGCGCCAGACCGCAGACCAGCGCGACGGACACGAGATCAGCCGCGCCGCCCACGAACTTCTCGCAGATCTCGGCCTCGTTCATGCCGCCGAGGATGCCGATCAGAATGCCGCCGCACATGAACTCGACGGACATCTCGTCGAACCACCAGTCCCACTGGCTGACTCCCATGATCATGATCACGAACATCGCGAAAAAGACGACCAGGATCAGCTTGAAGCGCAGGCTGAGCTTGCCGGCGCCCTCGTCCTGCTTGACGCCGAACTTGGCCTCCAGGCGCTCCTTGTCCGCGTAGATGACGGACTTGGTCGGGTCCTTGCGGACAGCGCGGGCGTAGCGCACGATGTAGGCGATGGTAATCACGAGGCCGATGGTCAGGCCGATCATGCGGATGCTGAGCCCCTCCTTGAAGTTGACACCGGCAGCGTTGGACGCGATGACCACGGAGAAGGGGTTGACAGTCGAGAACATGCAGCCGATGGAGCTGCCGCACCAGATGGCCGCGATGGCGACCATGGCGTCGAAGCCCGCGTTGATGAAGACCGGGATCATGACCGGGTAAAAGGCGATCGTCTCCTCGGCCATGCCGAAGGTGGTGCCGCCCATCGCGATCAGGAAGCAGACCACGGCGATCATGATCTCCTCGTGGCCGTGCGAGACGCGCGCGAGCGCCGCCATGGCCGCGTTGAAGACACCCAGGCTGTTCATGACGCCGATCACGCCGCCGATCATAAAGATGAAGGTGATGATGTCGATGGAGTCGGCGATGCCCTGCGGCACGGACAGGAGGAACTCCTGGATCCCCTGGCCGTTCTGCGGCAGCGACTCATAGGTGCCGCTCACGGCCATGGGCTTGTAGATTGTGCCGTCGAGGAACTTGTCGAGGTCGGCCTTGATGCCGTACTTGTCCAGCGTCTCCTGCGTGGCGGGCTCCTCGGTCACCTCGCCCTCGGGGCTCGTGATCTCGAAGACGTCCGAGTCCGCGTTGTAGAGCAGCTTGGAATAGCCGCCGGCGGGAATCAGGTAGGTCATCACCGCCGCGAGGACCAGGACGATGAAAAGCACGGTATAGGACGAGGGGAAGGAGAGGTGGTGTTTCTTCTTCCCCTCCGGACGGTCGGCCTCGGGGGCCTCCAGCGACGTCTCAGCCATTACGTCTTTCCTTTCTCACGAAATGTGTTGGAAACAAAAACTCGACAAAAACAGGGACGCAACCAGCGGGGATACCGATTGCGTCCCTGAAATGACCTAGAGGTTCTTGGGTTCCCGGGCGATGGCCTGCACCAGGCGGAGCAGCAGCTCGGCGGTCTGGTCCATCGCCTGCACGCACACGAACTCGCGGCGCCCGTGGAAGTTGTGGCCGCCGGTGCCCAGGTTGGGGCAGGGCAGTCCGCGGAAGGAGAGCGTGGCCCCGTCGGTGCCGCCGCGGATGGGGCTCTTGTCGGCCTCGACGCCCATGTCGCGCAGGATCTCGGTCGGGATGTCCACGAGGCGCATGTGGTCCTTGAGCACCTCGCGCATGTTCTTGTACTCCTCGGTCAGCTCGACCTCCACGGTGCCCTCGCCGTACTTGGCATTGAGGAAGTCCGCGACGCGCTGCGTCCAGGCGCCGCGGCCGCGCACGGTAGCGAGGTCGTGGTCGCGCAGGATGTACTCGAGCCGCATGTGCTCGACGTCGCCGGCCATCTCGCAGAGGTGGTAGAAGCCCTCGTACCCCTCGGTGTGCTCCGGGGTCTCGCTGTCAGGGATCATCCCGTCGAACTCGCAGGCGATGCGGCAGGCGTTCTTCATCATGTTCTTGGCACTGCCGGGGTGGATGTTGTAGCCGTTGATCGTGACGATCGCAGTCATCGCGTTGAACGTCTCGTAGGACACCTCGCCGAAGGCGTCGCCGTCCACCGTGTAGGCCACGTCGGCCGCCAGGCGGTCGATGTCGAGGAACTCGCTCGACAGGCCGATCTCCTCGTCCGGCGTGAAGCACACGCGGATGGGGCCGTGCTTGATGGAGGGGTCGTCGCGGAGCTGCTCTGCCAACGTCAGGATCTCCGCCACGCCCGCCTTGTCGTCGGCACCCAGCAGGGTCGAACCGTCACTGGTCATGATGTCGCAGCCGATGTAGTTGGCGAGGAAGGGGTAGTCGGCAAGACGGACCGTGGCGCCCGTGGCCTCGTTTTGCACCAGGTCGCCGCCCTCGTAGTGGATGATCTGCGGCTTGATGTCGGTGTACGGCGCCGCGGACGAGACGTCGATGTGCGAGATCAGCGCCAGGGTCGGGCCCGCGTAGCCGGCGATCGTGCCGGGGATGGTGCCGTACACATAGCAGGCGTCGTCGACCACGATGTCGGTCATACCCAGCTCGCCCATCTCGGTCGCGAGGTCGCGGGCCAGGTCCCACTCCGTGGGGTTGCTGGGCGTCTTCTCCGCCGCGGGGTCCGAGCCCGTGGGGTAGGCGACATATTTCAAGAGACGTTCGTACGCGCGCATTCATACCTCCATCTGCATACCATTGCTACAGGTATGCATCATAGGTCCATGCAGTGCCGGCGCTACTCGTGGGTGGGAATTCTCCCACGCACAACTATATATCAACCATTTATGGTTTTAGTAACAATATTTATTTGTAGTTGCTACAGACTGAGGCTGTGGGCACAGACCGCCTCGCGATGCGCCCCCGTACCCAACCCCGTGTCCTAGTCTTCCCAGAACCACTGGCCGCCGACAAAGACCTGCTCCTCGGTCCCGTCCGGCTTGATGCCCGTGATATCGAGGTCGTCAGCGCCGATCATGAAGTCCACGTGCGTCGCGCTCTGGTTGACGCCCGCGGCGATGAGTTCGTCTTTGCCGAGGTCGTAGCCGCCCTCGAGGCAGTCGGCAAAGCCCGTGCCCAACGCCAGGTGGCAGCTCGCGTTCTCATCGTAGAGCGTGTCGTAAAAGAGCAGGCCGCTCTCGCGGATCGGCGTGTTTTTGCTGATGAGGGCGCACTCGCCCAGGCGGCAGGCGTTCTCGTCGGTCGCGAGGATGTGCTCGAGCACCTCGAGCCCCTCGCGCGCGCCGTAGTCGACCACGGCGCCGTCCTCGAACCGGAACCAGAAGTCGCGCACTATCTGGCCGTTGTGCACGAGCGGCAGCGCGGAGTGCACGGTGCCGTCGGCGCGCAGGCGGTCGGGCGAGGTAAAGACCTCCTCGGTCGGCATGTTGGGGAAATACACGGTCCCGTCCACGGTACGGCCGGCGCCGCCCTCCCAGATGCCGCGGGGGTTGAGGCCGACCGTGAAGTCCGTGCCGTTGGAGCTCTTGTAGTGCAGGCGGTCGTAATGTGCCTCGTTGAGCAGGCGCTTGTTCTTCTCAAAGGCGGCGTTGTGCGTCTCCCAGGCACCCGTGGGGTCGTCGTTGTCGGCGCGCGCCACCTGCAGGATCGCGACCCACAGACGATAGAGCGCCTCCTTCTCGGACACACCCGGGAAGACCTGCTGCGCCCAGGCCGCGACCGGCACGCCCGCGATGCACCAGACGTTGCGGCCGAAATCCATGCCGTCGCGGAAGTCCTTGCACTCGGTGTTGCGCGCATGGTGCGCGGCGGCGGGCTTGGCAGGGTCGATGCCCCTGAGGGCGTTGGGGTCAGACCCCTCGAGGAAGAGGAACGATGCGCCCGCGCGTGCCAGGGAATTGAGCTGCTCGACCTTCCACGAGGGAGTCTTGCGGAACCACTCGAGGTCGACGTTCTCGTACTCCATGCGCGTGACCGCATCGTCGCCCCAGATCACGGTCACATGGCCGGCTCCCGCCGCGTAAGCCGCACGCACCACGCGGCGCGCGAAATCCGCGACCTCGACCGGTGCCTGCACCACGAGCTCCTGGCCGGGTTTGATCGCCGCACCCACACGGACGATGAGGTTGGCGTAGCCGTCGATACGGCGCGAGAGCGCGTCCATCGCGCGCCCGCACTCCTCGTCGGTCATCGGAATATCGTTGCCCATATCTCCCCCTTTGGTGTCGTAGCTGCGGTTTTGCGACTCACACAAAACGGGCCCCGAAGGGCCCGCGGTTATTTCTGGAGCGGGCAACGGGATTCGAACCCGCGGATGACGGCTTGGGAAGCCGTTGCCTTACCACTTGGCGATGCCCGCGTTTATGGAGATTCTATCATAGCGGTTCCCGGAGTTTTCGACACGACGTTTTTAGCACGCGCCATGCACACTATCCAGCGGCGCGCCTACCCGCAGGGGAACGAGCCTGCTAGCTGCATCCGCTAGCTTGCGTGCAGCTGCACGCCAGAATCCCGCAAGTGATTTGCAAGTATCGTCCCCTACCCTTCTCGCACCGCGGGTTCCGTGGGGCGCGCCTCCATCAAAACGCGAAACCATCCGCACGCGTCACGGGCCCGCGTATCACCGCGACACAGGTCGCGGCACCACCGCGGCCCACCGTCGCGGCACCACCGTGCGGTGCGCCATCCCCGTCGCACCGCCCGCCAAGCGAAGGAGGAAGCATGTTGAAATTACTGGAGGAGTCGTCAGGCAGATCCGGGAACAAGCAGGGTGGAAGACACCCAAGCGCAGGCAGCGCACCCCGTCCGCCCCGCACGCCCCTGCGCGGCGGGGACCCCTGTGCCGGCGCGCGCGGCGTCGGGCACGCAGGACGCACGCATCCGCACTTCTTCCTGTCGGGCCTTGCTGCCGCCCTGGTCGCAGCCTGCGTGATCGTCTTCAGCCCGTTTACCGCCCTGGCACAAGGAGACACGCTCACCCTCGTCGTGGGCAGACTCCATCCGCTATCGGAGCACAGCAGGTTCCTGAAATCGAGCAGCGGGCAAGTCGTGTACTGTGGCGATGCGGACGCGGAATACCCGCCGAACAAGACGAAATACAACTCGTGGGCCCCGGGGTCCTCTGCGCTGGACTACCTGGTGTACTATGCGCCGGGAGGACCCGGCTACTCCGGCAGCTTCTTTGGTGCGAAGGGCCAGTACGCGCAGGTAGCCGCCCAATACGCCATTTGGAACATCATGGGCACGCCCCGCAGCCAGGGGTTCGACGACAGCAGCACGCATGTCCCTTCCGCGATCAAGACCGCCATCGCCAAGGCGCACGCCGCGGGCAAGGGCCCGTGGTCCGGCTGCTCCCGTGTCTACAAGAGTCCCAGCAAGAGCATCCAACAGATCTGCGTCTGCGGCCCCACAAAGGGCAAGGTCAAGTTGCACAAGGCGAGCGCCAACCCGCTGATCTCCGACGGCCTGGCCACCTACAGTCTGGGCAAGGCGACGTACAGCGTTTACTCCGACAAGGCCTGCACCAAGAAGGTCGGTGAGCTGGTCTGCGACGACACCGGTACGTCCAACGAGCTCGAGCTGGTCGCGGGCACCTATTGGGTCCGCGAGACCGCGGCGCCGACCGGCTATGCCAAGGACACGACTACCAGCACTGTCAAGGTCGACGCCGGTAAGACGTCAACGCTCGACCTCACCGACAAGCCCCAGGTCAACAAGCTCGGTGTGATCGTGCGCAAGATCGACCGCGAGCTGCAGAAAAATGCCCCGCTCGGCTCGGCCTCACTTGCCGGTGCGCAGTACACCGTGCGCTACTACGACGGGTACTACAATGCCGACAACCTGCCCAAGACCCCGAAGCGCACCTGGACGGTCGTCACGGGAGAGGACGGCGTCGCGGACATCTCGACAATCTCCGGTGACGCGCGCTACCAGGACAGCGCCGGCAACGTCGTCTGCCCGCTCGGCACTGTGGCCATCCAGGAGACAAAGGCACCGCGTGGCTACGTGCTGGGCAAGGCCCCGGTTCACATCGTGCAGGTCACGGCCAAGGGTGACGCCGAGTACGTCGAGACCTATCTGGAGCCCACCGACCCCGAGCAGGTCGTTCGCGGCGACATCAACTTCTCCAAGCACGACGACGATGGCACGGGCGGCTCTATGGCCGAGGTCGTCTTCCTCGTGACGAGCAAGACGACCGGCGAGGCGCACGTGGTGGTGGCCGACGAGGACGGCATGGTCGACACCAGCGCGGACTGGAACCCCCACACCCGCAACACCAATGCAAACGACGCCGCCCTGGTCCGCGGCGAGGACGGCCTCTCGGTCGACGAAGACAAGCTCGACCCCGCCGCAGGCGTCTGGTTCGGCCAGGCCAAGCTGTCGGACGGCTCCGTCGCGATCTCCGCTCCCGACGACTCGCTCGGCGCCCTCCCCTACGACAACTCCAAGGACGGCGGCGGCTATACCATCGAGGAGCTGCGATCGAGCGCCAACGCCAGCCACGACCTCGTGTCCACCTCGGTCTCCGTCAGTCGCAACAAGGTCGATCTCGACCTCGGCACCTTCGATGACGACGAGATCAGGATCCACACCACGGCGACGGTCGACGGCAATCACGACGCACCGGCCGCAGAGGAGCAGGTCGTGACCGACCTGGTCAGCTACGAGAACCTCACGCCCGGCCACACCTACACCATGCGCGGCCGCCTGATGGGCTTCAACGCCGAGTCCGGCGAGCCCGTCGAGCTTGCGACAGCCGAGACGGAGTTCAAGGCCGAGAAGAGTGAGGGCAAGGTCAAGCTCGTCTTCCCGGCGGCCGACCTGGGTCCCTATGCCGGCGGCCGCGTCGTCGCCTACGAGACGCTGCTCGAGAAAGGCCATGAGCTCGTCACGCATGAGAACCCGGACGATGTGGACCAAACCGTGTATGTGCCGGTCATCCACACGCAGGCCGCAGGCGCTTCTAGTGAGCAGATTGCCCTGGCCGGCAGCGATACCACGCTGACCGACACGGTCCATTACGAAGGGCTCCTGCCCAAGACCACCTATACCGCCACCGCGACCCTGCACCGCGCTACCTCAGCACCGCTCGGAGGTCCCATCGACAGCGGTACCGTGGGCAGCCCGATTACCGTAAGCTTCACGACGCCCGCAGCTGCAGACGGTGAGGGTTCGGTGTCGGGTGACGTCGAGGTACCCATCACCGCCTATCTGGCCGACAACGCCGGCGACAAACTTGTGGTCTACGAGGAGGTCGCCCACGAGGACGGCACCGTCATCGCAACGCACACCGACCTCAACGCCGAGTCGCAGACCGTTCAGTTCCCCGACGTCCACACCGAGCTCACGGCTGAGGACGGCAGCCACAAGGTGGACAACGCCGAGCGCTTCACGCTCACCGACACCGTGACCTACACCAACCTGATTCCCGGCCTGGAGTACCAGCTCACTGGCACACTCCACTTGGTCAAGAAGGACGGTACCGACGGAGGACAGGTGACCACGGCAAAGACGAGCTTCACGCCCGAGGAGGCGGACGGTACGGCGACCGTCACCTTTGAGGTCGACGCGGGATCCCTCGACCTGAAGGACTGCCACCTGGTCGCCTGTGAGGAGCTCTCGCTCAACGGGGACGTCGTCGCCCAGCACGCCGATCTCACCGACGAGGCGCAGACCGTTACCGTCGGATCCGCGCCTGAGCTTCCCTCGTCCGATGTGTTGCCCCAGACGTCCGACCTCGTGCTGCCCGTGTCCTTCTTCCTGGTGGCAGGCGGCATCGCCGTCGCGGTATCCGCACGGCTCCGCGCCCGCTCTGGCGCTCCCCGCCACATTCGTCCCCGCAAGTAAGGGTCATTCGTCCCCGCAAGTAAGGGTCACGCACCTTGCTCCCGTCCCTTGCAGCTCACACCCGGACGTTCATCGTAAAAAAGCCGGGGCACCTTTGTGGCGCCCCGGCACGTTCAAAACCATGATTTCAACCCGATAGAGAGAGGAGCTACGAACGACGAATCAGCTCCGCGACGAGCTCGGAGACCTTGGCGGTCTGGGTGGGATCGACCAGATCCGGGTCGTCGTCGGCAACCTGCGACAGCGCGAAGGAGTCGTGGGGCGTCAGGCCGCAGACCGTGGCCGCACGCACGCGCTGCTGCATCGCAGGCGTGGCGTCAGTCGACTCCCAGTCGTGCGGACGGCGAGCCAGATCGATGTGCAGGTCGCCGGCGACCTGCACGATCAGGCGACCGAGGCGACGGTCGGTCTTGCGCGTGCCCGTGAGGCCTTCGTTGGTCAGCATAGCAAGGTCGCCCGCGCCGACGCAGTTCAGGTTGATGAGGAAGCAGCCGCGGATGTTGCGGCGGTTCTCATCGAGGAAGGCCTTCATGCCCGCCTGGTCTGCGTACGAACCGCCCAGCGCGACGAACCAGATGTCGTGGGCGATGAGCTCGTCGTCACCCATGCCGAGCACGCTCTCGCGCAGGTCCTCCTGCACGCGGACGTCGTCCTCTTCGCCGACTATGCGGAGGTCGGAGCGCTGAGCTGCGCCACCCTTCCAACCGCCGTTCTTCTTGTTGCGGCGGCGTCCCCTCTTGCGAGGCTTGTCGTCACCCTCGGCGTGGATGGTCTTGAGGGGCATGGGCTCAGGCACGGAGTCCGACGGGGCCGTCGGCGCCGGGAAGGGCAGCACCGGAGACTCTTCGTCAGAGAGCGGGTCGGGCAGGTTGAGGCGCTCGGCGCGACGGCGGGCAGCAAGGTCGGCTGCCGCCACATCGCTGCTGCGCATGGTGTGCGCAGTGTCGCCGAGAGTGTTGCCCAGGGGATCGACCTCGTCGGATTCGGAGGGATCGGGCAGGTCGAAGAGCACAGCGCGGCGGGCAACGCTACTCACGGCGGGCTTGAAGGAGCTCTTGCCCCACTCGGGGTCGTTGGGGGCGATGGGCTGCGGCTTTACGTCCGGGCCTGCAGAGGCGATGACCGTCTCATCCGTTGCGAGCCGGCTGAGGCCCGAGGTGTCCTTGACGGACTCGGTGTCCACCGTCTGACCGTCCGCGAAGGTACCGCGGGTCTTGAGAGGAATCGTGCTATCTTCCTCGACCGTCGGCAGGGTCCTTGCGATTGGCCTAGAGGAGAGAGGGATGAAGACGGGCCTAATCGGCTCGGACACATTGGTCGGCTGCGATGCAAAGGCCTCGTCGTACTCGTCGTTCTCGGCAGGCGCCTGGTCATCAGCAGATGCAACGACAGGTGCTTCAGCGGCGGGCTCATCGTAGGAGGGAGTCTCATCGGCGGGTTCAGCGACGGCAGGAGCCTCGTCAGCATAAGAAGAACCAACTTCAGGCGCGGCAGCCTCGGGCTCAGCAGCATCGACCGCATCGTCGACAGGCTCAGCTGCATCGGCGGCGGGCTCTTCCTCGTCGAGCTGGATGTACTCGGCATCCGCGTAGCCGCCAAAGCCAGTCAGCTCCACGGCATCCTCGTCCGCAGGCTCCGCTGACTCGTCAGCATAATCCTCGTAGTAGGTGGCCTCGGAATCATCGCTTTCCTCGGCGGGGACAACCTCATCGTCTTCGGCTGTAATTTCATCGACGTTGCTTTCGGGTACGTCGGTCGTCTCGTCTACGGTATCGGCCGGCTCTTCTTCAGCGTCAGCCATCTCTGCCTCGGCAGCGGCGGCTTCAGCAGCTTCGGCCTCCGCAGCGGCTGCCTCCGCGGCAGCGGCCTCGGCGGCTGCGGCTTCTGCTGCGGCAGCCTCGGCGGCCGCGGCCTCAGCCTCTGCGGCCTTCTCCGCTGCTTTCTCCGCCCTGCGCTCGCGGTATTCGGCAACCTTCGTAGAGATGGAATTCTTCGCACGACCAAAGAGGCTCTTCGCCCCATCGGCGATGCGCGACGCTACCTCGGAGACGGCAGCGCCCGCACCGCTCTCCTCGTAGTCGGCATTCTCCTCGCCGGCCCAAGCGCTCTGGTCGTAATCGCCTTCATCGCCTGCGGAGACATACGGCGTCTCCTCGGGTTCCTCGACATAGCGCACGGTCTGGCGCGCCGGCTCCTCGTACACGATCTCGCAGTCCTCGGGCAGGATGCCCAGACCCTCGAGGGTCTCCTTGCCGTGGCGGGCGCCGACGATGCGCTCGACCTCGACCTCCTCGCGGACCGTGGGCTCGTAGGCGGGCACAGGTGCGTACTCAGTCGCATCAGAGTCGTCGTAGGACTCGGTCTCGTCGACTACCTCGTCAGACGGAACGTCTTCCTCAGTCTCCTCATCAGTGACATCGGGAACGATGCTGAACGTCGGGACCTCGGCAGCAGACGCTTCCTCGGACTCCTCCTGTCCTTCTTCCTCATCCGCGGCTTGTGCCTCCGCCTCGGCAGCTTCCGCTGCGGCTGCGGCCTCGGCAGCTGCGGCTTCGGCTGCCGCGGCCTCCTCGGCCTCCTTCTTCGCGCGCTCTGCAGCCTCGCGGTCGCGGCGGGCGCGGATCTCGTCGTACCCCTTCGCGTCATCGTCGCCCGGGTGAACCATGTTCATCACGCCGAGCATCGCAGCGACGCCGGACTTGTTGTCGTTGGAGCCCTCGGTGCAGGGGGCGAAGCGCTGCTGGACGGCAGCGATGCCCTCGAGGAGCAGGGGAAGCGCCGCGACTATCGCGACGACCCACAGGATGTGGCGGACGCCGGCCCCGATGAAGCCGAAGGCCTGCACCAGGCCGAAGAGGGCCGCCACGGCCGTGAGCTGGGGCGAGTACTTACGCAGGCGGGCCTGGTAGGGCTCGATGCGGGGATCGTACATGAGGTTCTCACGCGGCGTGTCGTAGTGGGCGACGATCACGATGGGGCGCTCGCCCTTCACGACGGCGGGACCGGTGCCGCGGTGTACGCCGATCACATTCTGACTGTGCACCTTGGGGCCGAGCCCGGAGAGCAGGTCGGCGATGCCCAGGTAGTCGAGCCCGAGCAGGACGACGGTGACCAGCACGAGCAGCAGGCCCACGATGGAGATGGCCGTCCCTAGGAAACCCGCAAGCAGCACACCGACGAAAAGGACGATGCCGCAGATTTTGTACGCCAGGCGTCCTGCGCCCGGCGCCTCGAAATCTTGCAGCCGCGTCTCGAGCCCGTGGCTCTGCATCAGGCTCTCGAGCAGGGCGGCAGCCTGGTACTCTTCCTCGCTGTTGACGGGCGCAATGTCTATCTTCTGGCTCAGGTATTCAAGGTAGTCGCGCGTTGTGGACATGCTATACATCCTTCTCGAAGGACTCGTTTATTTCTTCGATTGTTCGAGTATACGTCTTATGGTGCAAAGACGGGCAAACGAGCATGTTAAAACCTGCTGTAAGCGGCATTTTTTATGCGATAGTTCCTTTATTCGATAGCTCCGCGGCGGCCACGAAGACGATCCCCGCCACGGGGCGGCTCTCCGTCGCGGAAGGCGGGCAGCCGTTGCGGGCTTCCGTCGCGAAGACGACCCCGGCGCTGCAAGCGAGACCGTCTTTGCCTTCGCATCTTTGTCCTCTCGTCTTTGCCCTCTCACCCCATACGCCGCCGCATGCCAGAAAACGTGCTACCTTCAAAGGGTCGTTTCGATAGCGTCGACCCTTGCGGTGGATGCGCCTTTGGAAGAGAGGGGCGGGTGTGGCAGACGTGCGCGGCAAAGCGGATGGCGCAGCGTCGTCCAACGACGCCCTCGTGCGCCGCCTCGTGTCGCTCGTCGTGGCCTTTTCCAATGCCTCTACCCCTCTGAGCAGCGAAGACATACGCTCCGAGTACTACCCTGACGTCTCGGTCGACACGTTCCAGAAGCAGTTCCGACGCGACCGCGAGCGGCTCGTGCTCTGCGGCCTCACGGTGCGCGAGACGCCGCGGGGCGGGTGGGCCGCCGACGAGACCTCCTTTGCCGACCGGCTCGACCTCGACCCGACCGAGGTCGCGGCCCTCGATATCACCTGCCTGCAGCTGGTTGAGGACCCCTCGTTCCCCTACCGGGACGACCTCCGCCTGGCGCTCGCCAAGATCGACAGCGGCTATGAGGCGTTTCCGCGGGCAGCGGCCCCACAGGCGAGCGCCCAGGACCGCAACGTGCTCGCCCTCCTGCGTGCACAGGAGGCGCGCCATGCCGTACGCGTCACCTACACGGACGCGCACGGCCGCACCTCCGAGCGCACCCTCGCGGTCTGGGGTGTCTTTGGCCTGCGCGGCCACACCTATTTCGTCGCACCTGAGCTTGATGCCGAGCGTGGCGAGCCGCGTACCTGGCGCGACGACCGCTTCGGCAGCGTCCGCGAGCTCGGCGGTGTGTCTTACCGAATCCCGCCCGACTTCTGCGCGGAGGACTACCGGCGCCTGCCCTTCCAGATCGGCGCAGCGCAGCTGTACGTCACGTTCCGCGTGCCCAAGACCGCGACCGAGGAGGCCCGCAGCGCGATGGCCGCCAACGGCGAGGTCGAGGAGAACCCGCAGACCGGCCGCGAGTATTGGACCGTGGAGGCCAGCGACCTCAACGCCGCCGCGCGCTGGGCCGTCGCAAACGGCCTCGTTCCCACCAGCCCCGTCGCGCTGGCGGAGGTATGGCGCGACCTGCTGAAGGAGGCGACCCATGCCTGCTAACAGGCGCCGTCCCGCCATAGAGGAAGCACGCGAGCTCGTCGCCCTCGTCGGCGCCCTGCGCGACAACGGCGACACCCTCGACGCCGAGGCCGTCTCCGCGCGGCTGGGCATCACCCCCCAGCGCGCCGAGCACATGCTGGACCTGCTGACCCAGGCGGGCGGCGAGTCCTACGCCAACTCCCTGCCCCTGGCCGCCGATGACGACTCGTCGGTCACGCTGATCGCCGCCTTTGCGAACACGGTGCGCGGGCGGAGCGTCCGTCTGACCAGGGCGGAGGCCACGGCGCTCGACGCCGCCTTCGACGCGATGGACCTCGACGAGACGGACGACCTCCGCAGCCGCATCACCGATGCGTACTATCCCGTCGAACCGCAGGTAGACGGCTTGGCGATGATCCTGGAGGCAGACGAGACCGCGGGGATCGCCGATCGGTTGACGCTCCTGTCCCAGGCTATTCTTCACGAGAGGCGCGTGGAATTCGACTACGCGCCCGTCGAGAAGGCCACGCCCGGCACCCACCGCCACGGCGCCCCCCTGCGCCGGCGCCACGTCGGGCCCGTCGACCTGCGTCACGAGCGCGGCAACTGGTACCTCGACGCCTACGACCTGGACCGCCGGGCCGACCGGGTATTTCGCGTGGATCGCATGACCGGGCTGAAAACCGGCACGGAGGGTTGGGAGCGCTCCGAGAAGCCCGCACCGCAGGGCGACCGGACCGTGCGGCTGACCTTCACGGACCCGAGCCTGCTCGACCTCTTCGAGTGGCCCGGTCTGCGGGTCCTCGACAAGACGGACGGACACATCACCTGCGAGATCCCCTGGTATCCCACCGGGCAGTGGCTCCCCCGCCACGTCGCGGCGTGCGGTGGCGGCGTGTGCGTGGACGACCCCGCCCTCCTTCAGGCCGCGGCGGCCTACGCGCAGGACCTGAGCGAGGTCGCCCTCAGCTGAGCGACCACCTCGCACCAGCCATGCTCCGTGCACCGCGCCCAACCTAGTTCTTGTTACCCTGCCTGCGGTTTTTGCCCTACCTGTGGCTCTTGCGCCACATCTCGATGTAGCGGCCGACGTTGCCGCGCTCGAGCTCGCTGCGCGTGCGCGACGGCATCGAGTCCACAAACTGCCGCCCGTACCGCTTGGTCACGAGGCGCGAGTCAGCCAGCACGAGCACGCCGGTATCCGTGTTGGTCCTGATCAGGCGGCCGGCGGCCTGCTTCACGGTGAGCACCGCCTCGGGCAGCGAGTAGCGCCACCAGCTGCGGTCCTCGCGCAGGTCGCGCTCGCGCACGATCGGGTCGCGCGGACTCGCAAAGGGCAGCTTGGGGATCACCACGCAGCGCAGCGTGTCGCCCGACGCGTCGAAGCCCTCCCAGAAGGACCGCAGCGCTAGCAGCGACTGCCTCTCGTCCGCGATGAAGCTCTCACGCAGCCGCCGCGGCGAAGACCCGCGCTCCTGGCAGCAGAGCTCCAGTCCCTCCGCCGCGAGGCGGGGCTGCAGCCCGGCGTAGACCGTCTCCATATCGCGGCGGTTGGTGAAGAGCGTGAGCACGGAGCCACCCATCGCGACGTGCACGTCGTAGAGCAGGTCTTCCAGGGCGTCGAGGTAGTCGGGGGCGTTGGGCTCGGGCATGTCGCGCACGGTGAGCACCGCCATGTTGCGGTCGAAGTCAAAGGACGACGGCAGCGCCACGTCGCGATGGTTCGCCTTGCCCACCAGGTCCAGACCCACGGCGTGATCGAAATGGGTGAAGTCCCGCCCGACCGCGACCGTCGCGGAGGTGAAGGTCACGGACTGCATCTCGGGCAGCCAGCGGGCGGCCAGGTCGGCGCCCACGTCGAGCTTCTCGGCGCGCAGCTTCTCGGTTCCCGTGTCCCGCTTGCGGGTCGGCAGGTCGGCGGAGTAGACGTAGCTCGTGTCGTCACCTGCGAGGATCAGCCGCAGGTTGTCGCGCAGCTCCGCCAAGAAACGCGTGGCCTCGGTCAGGTCCGCGGCAAGACGGGCGTTGCTTCCGGCCAGCGCGTTCGCCGTGTCGGCGGCGTCCTTGCTGGCCTCCTCCACGGCGCGGTAGGCCTCCCGGCCCGAGCCGACCACGGCGGCCCAGGCGTCTGAGCTGCGCAGACCGGCGTCGATCCACACGGTCGCGCGGTCGTAGACGTCCCCGCCGCGGCCGAGGCGGCCGAGCCCCGCCACGTCGTCGAAGAACGCCGCCATCGCCACCGACGCGCGGCTGACCGCGGCGGACGTCTTGGTCAGAAGCCGGGTGCCCAGCGCGGGGTCCTCGAGCTTGCCGGTGTCGGCCAGCAGGGTCTTGAGCACGCCCGTCTTGGTGGATCCCAGCAGCTCGAAGCCCAGACGCACGTCTTCGGCGGAGACCTCGCGGGCCCACTGCTTGCGCGCCTCAGCCTCGAAGCCGTGGGCCTCGTCCACGACCCAGTGGCGCACGGGCGGCAGGATCCGCCCCTCTGCCTCGACGTCGCGGAGCAAAAGCGAGTGGTTGGTCACGATTACGTCGGATGCGGCGGCCCGACGGCGCGCGCCGTACACGAAGCACTCGCCCGGGAAATAAGGACAGCGGTTGTGCAGGCACTGCGACGATGTGGTCGCGAGCAACTGGCGCGGCACGTAGCGCCAGCGGATGCCCAATGCGTCGAGGTCGCCGTCGGGCGACTGACAGGCAAAGGCGTACGTCACGGCAATCGCGGTCATCATCTCGGTCGCGACTGTGTTGTGGGTCTTGCCGTTGCCGGTCATCGCGTCGATCGGCAGCTCGCCGTACGCCGCGCGGTCTAGGCGCAGCAGGCAGGGGTAATGGTCATATCCCTTGAGGCTCGTGAAGGTGAGCCCCTCCGGCAGCGCCGCCGCCAGCGCCGGCAGCTCGTGTGCGACCAGCTGGTCGGTGAGCGCGTTCGTCTTGGTCGCCACGCCCACGGTCAGGTCGTTGCGCTGGGCAAAGAGCACCTCGGGCAGCAGGTAGGCGATGGATTTGCCGACGCCCGTGCCCGCCTCGATCGCGCGGTGCGTGGAGGTGGAGAGCGCCGCGGCGACCTCGGTGGCCATCGCGACCTGCTCGGGACGGGTCTCGTAGGCGGGGTACATGTGCGAGACGACCCCGCCGGGCGCGAAGGCCTCCTCAATCTCCGCCGGGTCCACGGGCAGAAGATCGTCCGCCTCGGCGGCATCCCGGTGGGGACGGCTCGCCACCTGGCCGAGCAGGGCGGCGCGGGCCTCCTTGAGGTTGAAGGGCGTCTCGGGCTCCCCCATCTCGAGAGCCAGGTGGCCGATGATCGGGCGGAAGGGCCAGTCGATGTCCTCGTGCAGGCGTGCGAGGTAGCTCAGCAGACCCGCAGGTAGATCGGTCAGTCCCAGCAGGATGATGCGCCACATGCCGCACAGGGCATCCACGTCGTCGGTCGCGCGGTGCGTGACGGCGTCGCAGCCGAAGGCGTGCGCCATGTTGCCGAGCGCGTGCGACGTGAGGCGCGGCAGGGCGATGCGGGAGAGCGCGAGAGTGTCGACCCAGGTGTCGGTGACGCCCGCGCCGCCGGGGACCTTGGTGATGAAGGTGCGGTCAAAGGTGGCGTTGTGCGCGAGCACGGGGTCGCCGCCCACGAATTCCGCGAGCGCGGCGACGGCGTCCCTGGCGTCGGGCGCGTCGGCGACCATCGCGTTGGTGATGTGCGTGAGCTTGGTGATCTCGGCCGGGATGAGCTTCTTGGGGTGCACGAAGGTGTCGAAGCGCTCCACGATGTCGCGCCCCGAGATGCGTGCCGCCGAGACCTGGATGAGCTCGCAGTCGCGGAAAGACAAACCCGTCGTCTCGGTGTCGAGCACGACGATGTCCTCCTCGAGCAGGCCGAAGTCCGTGGTCCGCGCACGCTCCTCCAGGCTGAGGTAGCGCTGCCGTATCGCCTCGGGCGTCCCCGGCATCAGCAACTCGTCGACCAGTGCCGCATGTGTCAGTAGCTCTTTCACGTCACTCGCAATCAGTCAATAAAGACGGACAGGCCCGGGGGTCTAGGATACCTTTTGGAGCATCTCTGAGCCTGAGCGAAGAAGGACTCTCCTCGCGTCGGCGCATCTGTCTGAGCCGCGCAGCGGCGAGTTATGCGCCGAGAGGAGAGTCCTTCTTCGCTCGTTTAGGCGAGGGTGCTCCGAAAAGGTGTCCTAGACCCCCGGCCCGTCGTCCCCTATTTGTTGTTGTTCTTCTTCTCGTACGCCTCAAAGGCCCACTCGACGAACATGCGCGTGAGCTGCGGGAACTCGATGCCGTCGTGGCGCGCGCTGTCGGGCAGCAGGCTGCGCTCGGTCATGCCCGGGATGAGGTTGGTCTCGAGGATCACGGGTGTGCCGTCGGCCTTGACGATGAAGTCGGAGCGCGAGGCGCCCAGGCAGCCGAGGGCCTTGTGGGCGGCGACGGCCTCGTTCTGGGCGCGCTGGTAAACCTCGGGGTCGAGGCGGGCGGGGATCACGTGGTGCAGCTCGGGGGCCTCATACTTGACCTTGATGTCGTAGAACTCGGAGCCCGTGACGATCTCGATGATGGGCAGGGCGCGCGGGTCGTCGTTGCCGATTACGGGGACGGAGATCTCGGTGCCCTCGATGCACTCCTCGATCAGCACACGGTCGCCCTCAGCGCCAGCCTTCTCGACCGCGCCAGGCAGCATGTCGGCCGAGGTCACGCGGGTCACACCGTAGCTCGAGCCGTTGGCCGCGGGCTTCACAAAGATGGGCAGGCCCAGGTCGTCCACGATCTGCTCCACGTCGTCCTCGGAGAGCTTGGTGTCGCCGGGGATGTCGTAGCCGCGCGGGGTCGGGATGTTGGCCCTGCGGTACATCGCCTTGGCGACCTCCTTCTCGGTGCCGGCCGCCGAGGCGAGCACACCGGAGAAGGTGTAGGGCATGTGCAGGATCTCGAGCAGGCCCTGGATGCAGCCGTCCTCGCCGTAGTGGCCGTGCATCGCGACGTAGGCGACGTCATAGCCGCCCACGGTGAGGCGCTGCACAAAGTCGGCGTCGGCGACGTCCATCAGGTCTACCTGAGCAAACCCTGCCTCGAGCAGCGCCTTCTGGCAGGCGCGGCCCGACTCCATCGAGATGTCGCGCTCGTCCGACCAGCCGCCGGCCAACACGATTACTTTGCTTGCAAGTACGTCTTTCTGTGCCATGAGAAACCCTTTTCGTGTACTCGAGTACGCCTGTACCAGCGCTTCGGAAACGTGCGTTAAACTCAACACATCAGGCTTTGAGGATACTACCCGCGCCCGACCGCGGCGCCGACGGGGGACAAAACCATGCAAGACGCAACAGATATGACAACAAACACCGACAGGATCGACGCTCGGGATATAGCGCAGGAGGTCGCACAGGAGGCTTCCGCGTCGCAGAGCGCGCCCCTCGTAGACCTGCATACGCTCACCCACGGTCAGCTGCTCGCCCTGATCGCGGAGCTCGGCCAGCCGAAGTTCCGCGCAAAGCAGATCGAGGAGTGGATCTGGGAGAAGAACGCCCAGTCGTTCGACGATATGACCAACCTGCCCAAGGCCCTGCGCGCGCAGCTCGCGTCCCGCTGCACACTCGGCGGAGCGACGGAGATCGCACGGCAGGTGTCCGAGGACGGCAGCCGCAAATACCTGTTGCGCTTCCCCGACGGTGTCTCTGTCGAGTGCGTCGGTATGCCCTCGGGTCCCAAGCTGGCCGTTTGTATTTCCAGCCAGGCGGGGTGCCCGATGGGTTGCGCCTTCTGCGCGACCGGCGCGTCGGGCTTCAACCGCAATCTATCCGCCGGTGAGATCTACGAGCAGGTCATGCACGTGCGCGATGACTTTGACAGCCGCGTGACCAGCGTCGTCCTGATGGGCCAGGGCGAGCCCTTCATGAACTACGACAACGCGCTCACTGCGATGCGCAAGCTCAACTCCCCCGACGGAGCGGGCATCGGCGCGCGTCACATCACGGTCTCTACCTGCGGCGTTATCCCTATGATCCGCCGTTTCTCCAAGGAGCCCGAGCAGTTCACGCTCGCCGTCTCGCTACATTCCGCCGTGCAGAAGACCCGCAACCTGCTGATGCCCGGCGTGAAGAAGTACTCCCTGCTGCACCTCTACGAAGTGATGGGAGAGTACGTGGACAGGACGGGACGCCGACCAACCTACGAGTATGCGCTCATCAAGGGCGTGAACGACAGCGACGAGGAGCTCGCGTCCCTCTGCGATTTCTGCCGTGACAACCTCGCGCACGTCAACATTATCAAGCTCAATGACGTAAAGGGCTCGAAATTCAAGCCCGCATCCGACGCTCGCGCGCTCGATTTCGTCCGTGAGCTGGGCAAAGTCGGCGTTGAGGCTACGATCCGCAACTCCCGCGGTCAGGATATCGACGCCGCCTGCGGACAGCTCCGCCAGAACGTCCTCAATGGATAAGATTTTCTTCTATAGGTGAGAGCGTATAGAAAGCGGACCTCCGTAGTTTACTTCGGAGATCCGCTCTTTTAATACATATGTACTGGTAACAAATGTTTGTTCTTTTTTTAGATGGATAGGACCTTGTTCTCATCTACCAACGCGGTCCTTATAATCCGAGGGCTTCCCACTCCCGCTTCGTTTGTTCCACGTTGAAGAGGGGTTGATCGTCCTCCGCGACGACACCATAATGTTCCTGAAGGGCATCCTTGATCTCCGCGTATCCCCTTGTCAGGCTTTCGCAGCCGTTGGCAATGCTCTCCTTCGCCTCATCCGTCAAGAGAAATTGGTAAACGGCATATGCGCCACCGGCTGCTACTGCCAACAAGAAGAGCGTCACCTTAAGCTTCTTCATCGTCACTCTCCATCGCGACCTGGCCGAGCTGCTGCACGAGTCGAGCAAGCTCATCCTCGTCGGCAAACTCTATCTCGATCTTGTTCTTGTTCCGAACCCTCTTGATCTTCACGTTGGTATCCAGGGCGATCCGGAGCTGACGTGCAGCTCGCTTGAAGGACTGAGGCGTCGGTTCCCTCTTCGGCTTCTCCTCCGTCGTGCCAGAAAAGAGCGGAGCGAGGTTTTCTGTCTGACGTACCGTCAGATTGTCCTTCACTACCTTCTCCGCTAGCTTGATACGACCTTCCTCAGAAGGTACAGCTAGGATTGCCCGGGCATGGCCGGCAGATATCGACCCCTCTGCCATGAGGTCTTGCACTTCCTTTGGCAAATCAAGAAGCCTGAGGGTGTTGGCAATCGCTGACCTGGATTTAGATAGAATCTTTCCCAACTCTTCCTGGGTCAGATTACCTTCCTTAATGAGCTTTTTATACCCCTGGGCTTCCTCGATAGGATTGAGGTCTGACCTCTGCAAGTTCTCGATGAGGGCAAGCTTAAATACATCCTCGTCACTTACCTCACGCACAACGACAGGCACTTCTTTGAGGCCTGCCTTCTTTGCAGCCTGATATCGGCGCTCACCTGCAATAATTTCGTATTTGGTTCCCTGTTTACGAACCAAGATCGGTTGTAAGATTCCATTTTGCTTGATTGAGTCTGCCAATTCCGACAGTGCGTCCTCATCGAAATTCTTGCGGGGTTGGCCTTTATTCGGCTTGATATCGGAGACAGCCAGCGTCGTCGTCGGTTTAATCTCTCCGCCGACCTCCGCATTCGCCTCTCCCATGAGAGATTCGAGACCTCTACCAAGTCCACTTTTTCTAGCCACGACGCACGACCTCCCTCGCGAGATTTGAATAGGCAAGAGAACCCTTGCTCACATGAGCGTACATAGATACCGGCAAACCGTGGCTTGGTGCCTCGGAAAGCTTAACATTGCGGGGGATCACAGTTTTGAACACAGTCTTGCCAAAGTATTTCCGTACCTCATCGACAACCTGCCTCGATAGTGCTGTACGCGAATCAAACATGGTCATCACAACACCGAAGACGTACAAATCTGGATTGAGGCGATTCTTTACCATCTTCATCGACTCAAGGAGCTTTGTCACACCTTCAAGCGCGTAGAATTCGCATTGAATCGGAATAAGCAGTGAGTCTGCTGCTACGAGTGCATTTACGGTAAGAAGACCAAGTGACGGGGGACAATCGATAAAGACATAGTCAAAATCGTTCTTTATTGTGTCCAGGCTCGACTTGAGCACGCTCTCGCGCGCCATGACCGAAACGAGCTCGATCTCAGCACCCGCTAGCTGAATCGTCGACGGAATGAGAAACACATTCTTCTCGACAGTGTCGTGAATCAGGTCCTCAATCGAGTAATCTTCTAGAAGTGTGTTATAGATATCGTTCTCGAGATCTTCTTTTCCGATACCATAACCACTTGTGGTGTTTCCCTGGGGGTCGAGGTCCACAATAAGGACCTTCTTACCCTGTTCGCCAAGAGATGCCGACAGATTTACGGCTGTTGTCGATTTTCCGACTCCGCCTTTTTGGTTAATAATTGCGATTACCTTTGCATCCCTGTCTGGAAATGCACGTTTCGCCTCTTTATAAGGCACGTTTCCTCCAATTTTATCGTTGTTAGTCCGTTTACTGCTTCGTTTGTAATCACGTTTGGAAACGTTCTTCATGTTTCACGTGAAACAATGCCATTATGCTATTCAGTCTTATTATTTTGCAATAGTGATTTTGACCATTGTTTCACGTGAAACAATGGAATTCGTCACTTATGCTCGCAAATACCAAATATGCCGATCTTCTGCTTTGAATCCCTATTTACCTATAAATAAGAATCTTCGATATGGCTCTTCAGTATTTGAAATTAACTTCTGTGTTGGGACTACTGTCCCTCGTATAGAGGATGGTGTTTGGCCATCCCTGTATTCCTAGGGAGCTTGATCTTCTCTTTTGAAGTCTTTTCGTAGGTAATTATTGTTCTCATACCAGATTCATTGGGTAACTCGAATGTTTCACGTGAAACACTGTGTAAGCCTAAAAGGTCTTCGACAGCTTGTGCATGTTGAAGCTCCTCTTCAGAAGGTAGAGCCTTCGTGACAATCAGTTGACCTCCGAGTGGGAGTAATGGTGCAGCATATTCCATCAATACTGCTGTCTCGGCAACGGCACGTGCAACGATTAAGCCGAAAGAGTTATTTGTTGTCTTTGCGAGTTCTTCTGCCCTGATATGCTCGGCATGAGCATTGCTCAGTCCTAGATGCTCAATGAACTCTTGTATGGCCTTGACTTTCTTGCCAACTGAATCAATAAGGGTCCCCTGTAGTGATGTAGTAATAGCTAAAGGAATACCGGGATAGCCGGCACCAGAGCCAATATCAAGGAAGCGACCGTTACCAGGTTTCTTACCCTCAAGTAACCTTTTGTTTTCAATCACTTTGAGGATAAGAAGTGAATCAACAATATGCTTATCGATTGCCTCCTGGATTGTGACAATCCTTGTGAGGTTCATCACCTTGTTTTTCTCAATCACAAGGTCGAGATGCTTCAATAGCAGTGTCGCTTGATCATATGTGAGTTCAAGGTCGTATAAAGAGATTTCATTTAAGAGTACAGCTATGTTTTCTTCAGTACATGCACGCATGAATACTCCTTATATGACAAAAACAATCAGGGCGAAGATTTCTGTCACTACTACCGTTATCAGAGTTTATCGTGATAGCAGGTTTATATAAGATATATCCCTTTCTATCTATCTTGCTTAACTGCAGACCTATTTACCTGTCGATGTTTACTTTATATTACCCATGTGCCTACGGGTACTCACACATCAGATAGGGTGGGCACCATATCTTTTTACACTCACTAACCTCGTGTCAGCCTTGCTGGAATCTTTTTGCTATGTCAATGCTTATGTGCTCTGTCTGCTAGGCGGGCACCAGACGGCAAAAAAGAAAGCATATATAGCTGTTCAATCTTTAAACTAGGTACAGCCGGTCCGAGTAGGAACTCTCCAGGTTGATTGAGCAGGGTTTCATGCAAGATACCAGCCATGCCGCTATCCCTACGAGCATCCACATCCACACTCGAGCACCAATATAAAAGAGCGGCCAGCTCGTACCGGTCGCTCTGATTGCATCGTTTATATAAGACGGCGTAAGGGTTGTTCTACGCGCTGTCTGTTGGAGGCAGGGCAGAGGCTCTAGCTCCTCACATACGTCACGACGACGTGGCGCTCGGGCTCCTCACCCTCGGAGTGCGTAGAGACCTCGGGGTCGTCGAGCAGGGTCATGTGGATGATGCGGCGCTCGTAGGCGCTCATGGCAGGCAGGCTCGCGCGGCCGTGCTGGCGCTTTGCACGTGCAGCGGCGCTCTGCGCCAGCGACTGCAGCTTGGACTTGCGGCGCGACTTGTAGCCTTCGATATCCACGACCACGGGGTAGTGGAACTTGAGCGTGTTGCTCATGTAGGAAGAAACGATGGTCTGCAGTGCCTCGAGGGTACGCCCATGACGGCCGATGAGGACCGCCAGGTCCCTGCCGTTCACGTCGAGGATGAGTTCGCCTTCATCGCCGTCGTACTCGTCGATGCTCACGTGCTCCTCGCCAAAATAGGAGAGGATGCTCTTGATGAAATTCACTGCGAGATCTGCGACTGCGTCGAGCTCGGCGTCGTCCAGCTGGCCGTCAGCCTCGTAGTGCTCACGCAGGCTGGCGTATTCGTCGTCGGCGCCAGAAGCGACCGCGGTCACCTCTTCGACCTCTTCTGTGACGTTCTCTTCTTCCACCGGGTCCTCCTCGTATAAGAACACATGTTTGTGTTCAATGACCTCGATATAAGTAGACGCTGAGTCTGTTGATTGCTGTGTGCCGATTACACCTCAGCCTGTGCTACCGAGCACACAACCTACACATTCGACCGTTTAGCCCTTCTTGCGGGGACGAGCCTTCTTCTCGCGACGGACGACCTCGATCTTGGAGTCCACGCCCTGCTCGGCAAGCTTGGCCTCGGTCTCGGCCTTGACCTTGTCCATCACGCGCTGGGTGACGACCTTTTGCTGCACGACCTGCCAGATGGCGGAGGCGTCGTAGTAGAGAATGACAGCAGCGGGCAGCTTCCAGCCGACCCACACCATCATGACGGCCATCGCGATGCCCATGAAGAGCGACGACTGACGTTGCTCGGGCGGCATGTTCTTTGCCGACATGAGCATCGGGATCAGCGTCAGGACGCCAAAGGCGACGACCAACAGAATATAGACCGCGCCGCCCGCGAGGCCGGTCGTGTGGATCATGTTGGAAACGGACTCGGAGAGCTCCGGGACGATGTTGAGAAAGCCCTCGCCCTTGGGCACCATCTTAGCGACGGAGAAGAGGCCAAAGAAGACCGGCATCTGGACGATCATGGGCAGGCAGCCGCCGAGCGGATTGAACTTGTTGTCCGCGTAGAACTTCTGCATCTCCTTGGCCTGGCGCTCGGGGTCGTTGGCGTAGCGCTGCTGTATCTCCTGCATCATCGGCTGCAGGGCCTGCATCTTGGCCGACGAGGCGGTCGACTTGGTCATCAGCGGCATGATGATGATGCGGATGATGATCGTCAGCACGATGACGGCGACACCCCAGTCGCCGCAGAATCCCGCGAGCCCCTCAAGGATCGCGTACAGGAAATTAATAAACCAATCCCACATTGTTCCTCCGAGCCTTCCTAGGGGACGGGGTCGTAGCCTCCGGCGTGGAAGGGGTGGCACCGCATGATGCGCTTGAACGCGAGCCAGCCTCCCTTTGCCGCGCCATACCGCTCGATTGCGACCATCGCGTACTCAGAGCATGTGGGGGAGTAGATGCAGGAATCGGGGAGGAGCGGGGAGATCCACCGCCTGTAAAAGCGTATGAGGCAAAGCAAGACCTTCTTCATGTGTCCGGCTTTCTCTCACACGCCTGCCTTGGTCAGAAGAACCTCCAGCTCGGAGGCTATATCTGCGGGATGCGCCTCGCCCGTGCGACGCGTGGCGAAAAGTATGACCCGCGCTCCGTCCCTCGGCAGCCCTACCTGCCTCGCGGCCTCGCGCAACACCCGCTTGCAGCGGTTGCGGTGTACCGCGTTGCCAAGCTTCTTCGGCGCAACGAAGGCGACCTTACCAGGGCCGCCTTCCGCGTCTCTCATCACTGTGATACGTACCAGCCGTCTGCCGTACCGCTCGCCGTGAGTGAAGACCTGTCCGAACTCCCGCCTGGACTTGATGGTCTGCATCGGATACTAGACGGTGAGCTGCTTGCGACCCTTGGCACGACGACGGGACAGGACCTTGCGGCCGCCCTTGGTGGCCATACGGGCGCGGAAGCCGTGGGTCTTGACGCGCTTGAGCTTGTTGGGCTGATACGTACGCTTCATGATTCGAATCCTCTCATAGGGCCCTCCGGGCCCGGCTGACTGGCAAATGAGCTTTCAAATTGTAGGGTCTACCTTTGGGTATGTCAAACAAAAGCAGACGCCTGCCGCTATTTATCCACAGGAGTGACTTGCAAGGTCGTGCAACTTTGTGCGTGCGCATTGCAAGAAACCTTGCAAAATGTCCCAAAAGCTTGTGCAAGATGCTATGATTTTCATCCCGTGAGGTGCTTGTTTGCCGAGTTATCAACAAGTTTTTCACGGGTGTTGAAAGTTTTCTTGCATTTTCTTTCTCGCCTGAAAGTTTTCAACCACGGATGAAACGATGTTGAAAACCCGGTTGGGAGGGGACATGGCTCACGCGTTCTACCCGTTTGTCGACAACGACGGACTGGAAGACACACCTACCGCCCCTGTCTCTCCCGCACAAGCCGGCGGCGCACGCGGCGCGGCTCCGGTGGCGGCCTCGCTCGACCGCCCGCTCGGCGAGCCGCAGTTCCCCGCGCGCATCGCGGTCTACGACGACGCGGCCGTGGCGCCCCGCGTGATCGTGGTCGACCCCAAGGACGTGCGCTCCTACCTCGAGGAAATCACCAACGAGGTCACCCGCCTCTCCCACGAGCAGGGCGGACAGATCCCCTTCACCGTGATCCGCGAGATCGTCGAGAACTTCGTCCACGCCTACTTCATCGAGCCCGCCATCTCCATCCTGCCGGGTGGCAACACCATCCGCTTCGCCGACCAGGGGCCGGGCATCAAGGAGAAGGACCGCGCGCTGGAGTTCGGCACCACCTCCGCGACCAAGGAGATGAAGAGGTACATCCGCGGCACCGGGTCCGGTCTGCCCCTCGCGCAACAGTACCTGCTCGACAAGGGCGGCACGCTGGTCATCGAGGACAACATGAGCCGCGGCACCGTGGTCACCATCTCGCTGGGGGAGAGCCATGTGACGCCGGGCATCCACTACGCCCCGCATGTGACAGGGGACGGGGGTTTGTCACGCCCCGTGACAGGGGGCGGGGGAGTGTCACCCATGGCAGGCCCCCGCGTGGCAGACCCCCGTCACCTGACACACCCCACACCGCGGGTCGACGAGCGCGGGCAGAAAATCATAGCCTACCTGGCCCAGAGTGACTCCGTCGGGCCCAAGGAGCTTGTCGCGGCCTACGGCGAGAGCAACTCCACCTGGTCACGTGCACTGAAGAAGCTCACGGAGGCCGGCCTGGTCTACAAGGAGCAAAACGGGCAGAAGTACCACCTCACCGCTGCCGCCCACGCGCTGCTATAGAGGCCGCACGCTGGTCTTCTGTCCCTCTTTTCTTGCCGATAGTTTTTCTTCCGGCGAGTTTTTCGTCCTCTGTCGTCGGCGACCACTCGCCGAATTTGTTGAAAAGTAACACAACGGGGCTAGTTTTCTTCTTTTCACTCTCTATACTGTTGGTACTTTTCGACATTTGGACGGATGCGGAGCATGGCAACAGACAGAAAAACAGACGCGGAGTACCTCTGGGGCGACGTGCTCCAACTGCTCGAGGAGCGCGGCCTGACCCCGGCGATCGTCGCGATGCTCAAGAGCTGCACGCCCGAGGACCTGGACGACGAGCAACTGACAATCTCGACGGGCATGTCTTTTGCCCGGCGCAAGATCGAGCAGGAGCAGCAGACGATCGAACAGTGCATCCAGGAGGCGGCCTTCCAGCCGCTCAAGCTCAACGTCGTGCTCTCACGCAACCCCGCGGCCCCGGCTCCCGCGCCGGCGCCGGTCGTCGTGACCAGCGAGGAGCTCGCCCAGATCGAGCCCGACGCGCCGTCCGTGGTCGCGGAGCGGCAGGCTGCGGCATCCGCCGGTAGGGCGGCGGGCAGTTCCGCTAATTCCACTGTCGACAGCCTCGCTGCCGGCGGCTCTTCTTCCCTCGGCAGGACCGCATCGGGCGCCGACGGCCCCGCCGACGACCGGACCGCCCACGACGACAACATCCTGGCCGAGGAGATCCCCGAGTCCGACTCCAAGCTCACCTTCGATCGCTTCGTCAAGGGCGAGGAGAATGTGCTCGCGCTCGAGGCGGCCAAGCAGGTGGCCAACGGCGTGAACAAGAACTACAACCCGCTCTTTATCTACGGCCGCAGCGGCCTGGGCAAGACCCACCTGCTGCGCGCGATTCAGAATTACATCGCGGCCAACGACCCCGAGCGCTTCTGCATCTACCGCTCCGGCGCACAATTCGTGGACGACTACGTCAAGGCCATGAAGAACAACAGCGGCGATGTGCTCACCCGCAGCTACGACGACGTCGACGTGCTGATCATCGACGACATCCAGAACATGCGCAAGGCGGCGGGCACCATCAGCTTCTTCTTCAACACCTTCAACACGCTCATGAGCCGCGGCAAGCAGATCGTGCTGGCCGCCGACCGCAGCCCCAGCCAGCTGGGCATGGGCGCCGACTCCAATTTCGACGAGCGCGACACCAGCCGCATGGACTCGGGCATCACCGTCTCCATCCAGGCGCCCGACTACGAGCTCAAGCTCAACCTGGTGAACGCCTTCTACGAGAGCATGAAGGCCGACGCACTGGCCGAGCACATCCAGGGCATGGACGGCACCATCTCCGAGGACCTGCGTCAGCTGATGGCCAAGAAGGCGGGCAACTCCATCCGCCTGATCAAGAGCTACGTGCAGAGCTGCCTGATGACCGCCAGCCAGCGCGAGCGTCGCGGCGGGGAGCTGAGCCGCGACGACGTGGTCAGGATCGCCCTGCAGAAATGGCCCAACGGGCAGCACATCATCACGATCGAGCAGATCCAGCGCACCATCGAGGGCTTCTACGACATCAGCCACGAGGACCTGATCGGCTCCAAGCGCAATAAGGAGTTGATGGAGCCCCGCCACGTGGCGATCTGGCTGTCGCGCGACAAGACAGACGAGACGCTCGCGGACATCGGCAAGAGGTTCGGCAACCGGTCTCATGCGACGGTCAAGCACTCCATCGCCTGGGTGGAGGACAAAAAGGCGGCGAGCCGCACCTTCGGCGAGACGCTCGACCGCCTGATTTCGGACCTCAACGACGCCGACTGACGTTGAAAACCCACGAGATTGCGTGTTGAAAGGTTGGTGACGGGTGAAGACAAACTGCGCCGCCCCCTCGTGCGTGTGGAAACCCGCGAATCTTTGCAGAAGGGACGGACAACAAATACAAACGCTCTACCTGCAGTTCGTCTTGCTTTTGAACATTTCAACACCGACTACTATTACTACTGTCTTTATAGATATATAAAAGTACTAATAAGAGAGGAATCAGCATGAAGTTCTCTGTCAGCCAGTCCGCGCTCGACGTCGCCCTGTCCGTGGTCTCGAAGGGCATGGCCAGCGCGTCGACTATCCCCATCCTCTCCGGTATCTACCTCAAGGCCGCCGACGGCGTGCTGGAGCTGCAGACCACCGACCTCACCATCTCGATCCG
>OMWE01000015.1 GCA_900314685.1 uncultured Actinomycetes bacterium
CCCGCCGCGCGGGCCGCGGTCGTCGCGCCCGCCGCGGAAACCGCGGCCGCCACGGTCGTCGCGGCCGCCGCGCTGCGGGCGTTCGTCGCTCAAGCCGAGCGCCTCAAACGCTGCGTTGAGGCCCTCGAGCAGCTCGATGAGCTGCGCACGGTCCTCGTCGGCAAAGCCCGGCACGAGCGGCAGGTCCTTGTCAGCGTTGACGCCCTGCTCGCATGCCTCACGGCCCGTTTCCGTGATGCTCACGGCGATGGCGCGCATGTCCTCCTCTTCGGGCAGGCGGCGCTCGACGAGGCCCGCCTCCTCCATCTCGGCCAGATTGGCGTCCAGCTCGCGCAGGCGCATGTCGAGCAGGTCGGCCATCTCGCGCTGCTCCATCTCATCCTTGAGCATCAGGAGCTTGAGGGCGCGCGTCTGATCAGCGCTCTTTTCCTGCGCCGCGCGGCGCTCGTCAATCATCGCACCCTTGCGCTGGCGCATCAGGCGCGACGCTTTCATCAGGGCGTCGACCAGCTTGGTGTCTTCGCTCTTCTCTACTTCCTGCTTTTCTTCAAAATCGCTCACGAGGCAACTGCCTTTCTTCTTGGTCATCATGCCCGACAACGGGGTTGCCTGATTAGTGTAGGGGCAACGTCCGCGGACGCAGTCCAGATATTTCGCCACTATCAAATCAGCAGGTTCTGCCATCGGAGCCCGACGTTGGCCTGCCGATAAGCCCAGTCATTGGAACCCGTCGTTTGCCCCTGTCAGCGGAACCCCATCAATGGCTTCTGCAAATGGGCTTTGCCGATAGGTGCTGACGTTGATGATTCTGTCAATAAATCGTAATTTGTTTTATATTTGATAACGCTATATTATTGATTGGGATTTTTGATAAGACACCCGCGCAGGTCGGCCTCATGCCCATGGCGCAAAAAGGAGCTGCATCTCTATGTCGCCCACTATCCTCGATTTTTGTGAGCGCCTTGCCAAGGGCATCGCCTCGCAGTTCGGCAACGACTGCGAGGTCGTGGTGCACGACCTCGAGCACCTCGACACTTCGCCATCCACCATCGTCGCCATCGCAAACGGGCATGTGACCGGCCGCGACATCGGCGATTCCATCTCACCCGAGATGGCCGCGCTGCTGCAGGAGGGTGCCGACAAGCTCGGCGACCAGTTCGCCTACCTCAACAAGACGCCCGACAACCGCCTGATCAAATCCACCGCGATTTTCTTCCGCGACCCCAATGGCAAGCCGATCGCGGCGCTCTCCATCAACTACGACATCACGATGCTGATCGCCGTCGAGCGCATCCTCACCGAGTTCACGGCGACCTCGCATCCCACGCACAAGGTCAGCGAGGACGGTTCGGTCAATATCAGCGCCCTGCTCGACGAGCTCATCGACCAGAGCGTCGCGATTGTCGGCAAGCCCATCGCCCTCATGAACAAGCAGGACAAGATCCGCGCGATCGGCTTCCTCGACAAGTGCGGCGCGTTCCTGATCACCAAGTCCGGCCAGCGCGTGTGCAAGTATTTCGGCATCTCCAAATACACGCTCTACAGCTACCTCGACGCCGCCAAGAAACTCGCCGAGGAAGAGGAGTAGCGCACCTGCCTGCTGCGCCGCCTGCTCGCCGGTGCCTGTGTGGTCCGCCTCCTTGCGCAGGTCGGTTGTCATTTCGCGGCCCAAATGGGTAAACTTGCCCCCTATACGTGTGTATAGGGGGCTTTGTTATGGCATCGGACGAAAAGACGGACATTCCCGCCGGCAAGACGGACGCACAAGCCCGCGCACGGCTCGGGCAGCGTGCGGGACTCGTCGGCATCGGCTGCAACATCGCGCTCGCCGCCGCCAAGGCCGCCGTGGGCTGGGCCGCCGGCTCCATCGCCATCACCGCCGACGCCGTCAACAACCTCTCAGACGCATCCAGCAACATCGTGAGTATGCTCGGCTTCAAGCTGGCGAGCAGGCCCGCCGACCCGGGACACCCCTACGGGCACGGGCGCTACGAGTACCTGGCCGGCCTCGTGGTCGCGGTGCTTGTCGCCGCCGTCGGCATCGAGCTGGTGCGCGACTCGCTCGGCAAGATCATGCGCCCCACCCCCACCGAGTTCGGCGCGGTCACCGCCGCCGTGCTGCTTGCCTCAATGGCCGTCAAGCTCTGGATGATGCGCTACAACCGCCGCATGGGACGCGCGATCGGCTCCGAGACGCTCGAGGCGACGGCTATCGATTCGCGCAACGACGTAATCGCGACGGGCGCGGTCCTCGCCGCCTCGGCCCTCTCCGCAGCCACCGGCATCGCGCTTGACGGGTGGGCGGGCCTCGCCGTGGGCGTCTTCATCATCCTCTCGAGCTTTGACCTGGTCCGCGACACGCTCGACCCCCTGCTCGGATCCGCGCCCGACCCCCAGATGGTCGAGCACATCCGGCGCAAGATCCTCTCCTACCCCGGCGTGCTCGGCACCCACGACCTCATGATCCACGACTACGGCCCCGGTCGCCAGTTTGCGAGCGCGCACGTTGAGATGGCCGCCGAGACCGACCCGCTCGAGAGCCACGACCTGCTCGACAATATCGAGCAGGACTTCAAGGAGCAGGACGGCCTCATCATGACCCTGCACTACGACCCCATCGTCACCAACGACCCCGGCGTCCACGACCTGCGCCACCGCATCGCCGAGCTCGCGCAGACCATCGACCCGCGCATCACGATACACGACCTGCGCATCGTGCCCGGCCCTACGCATACCAACGTGATCTTTGACATCGTGCGGCCCACGGACCTCCCGCTCACGGAAGACGAGCTTCGCGCCCGCGCGGGCGATCTGGTCCGCGGCATCATGCCCGAGGCGGTCTGCAAGATCACCGTCGACAGCAGCTACGTGAGCCCGCGGCAGTGAAAGACATGGTAAACTTACGTTTCGTGCTCTGCAGGCACCATACCCGACTGGTCCGCCTGAACCAGTAGGCATTTATCCCCAGCATATTCATCGTCGTATTTCACCGAGGGGGGCGCATGGAAACACCTTGCTCCGTCATGTTCGCCGACCTCAAGGATTTCGGACGCATCTCCAATCGCGACGCAGCCCTGACGCTCCTGAGCACCAATGTCCCCTATGGGGAGACATCCCTGCGGGCACGCGCCTGCGACGACCGCACCTTCCTCTCGCGCCATGTGGTCCACGCTCTACCTGGACAGATTCCCACCAAGCAGTTCGTCGACCTCACCAAAGCTGCGATTATGCTGTTCCGCATGATCGTCCGCAACTTAGGGGACGATGGGGAGACCCTGGCCGAGGTAGAGCAGCATTACGCAGGCCCTGCAAGCAAAGCCATGGGTGAGGCTCTCACGTCTTTCTCCCTCGACGCCACCCTCTACGCCAACGCGCGCGACCGCATCTCCGATGGCACCTATCCGCTTCCCCAAGACAAAACCAAGCTCCTCATCATGCTGTTTGTCGCCACAGGCTGTCTAGGCGACCCAGCCGAAGCCATCCGGCTGGTCGGGGCTTACACCCAAACCTTTCTGAGTCAGGGACTCACGACCACAGAGACAAGAGTGGGCAAGGGATTCGTTACAGCATCCGATGAGGGCAGCCACCAAGACGTGTGTCTCGGACTTCTGCGTCTGGTAGGAGCGGCGGCCCAAGGAGCACTTCTGCCCCTATCGACAACACCGCGTGGCACCGTGATAGGCGCCTTGGCTTCCGCGCCTGAAGACATCAATACCGTTGATTTCGATGTGTCTCGCCAGCATCTGCGTGTCTTCCGCGACACGGACGGCGTCTGGTACGCCCAGGGAATGGGATCCACCAATGGCACCATCTTGATCTCGGGCGATACGCACGAGCGCATCGTGGTGGAGCCTCCCCGCTACCAGCAGGATCTCTCCCTCGCTTACCCACCCGTACCCATAGCCAATAGCGACATCCTCTGCCTGGGACGCACGACGCGATTCCTGGTGATGAACATCTCGCCCGCACAGGACGCCAGCGCACGAGACGCACACCGAAATGGAGACTGATATGGACGAACGGGAAACCAACGTCGGTCGAGAGCAACAGGTTATCCGTGAGCAGCAGGTCACCCAGGAGGGATACACCCCGGGCGATCTCGCAACTCCCGCCCCGCAGACGGGCGACCTCCGCATGGTGGAGTTCCAGCAGCTAGACACTTCTTTCGCCGTCGCCCCTGACGAAGAAGAGCATGAGCGTCGCAGACTTATGACACTCTTGGTCTCCCCCACGCCCTCTGCCGACCGTCTTACCTAGAGCGTTGTGACGAAGGCCTTCAACACCGCAGGAGAGACTTTTGCTCTCAAGCGCCTGCGACCCCTGCCTGCCGATATCGACCCCGCCGCCCGCCGCGGGCGCGAAGCCGCCCTCTTCGAGGAATATCGCAATCTCATCGCCGTCTCTCACCTACAGGGCTTTCCTCAGGTGCTCGGCTATGGTGTGACACGTGACGGTGAACCGGCCATCCTCATGGAGTGGGTGGACGGTATCACTCTGCACGATGCGCTGGAGCAGCATCTCTTGCCTCCAGCGCCAGACGGCGCCGGTATTGATGGACTGGCTGTCGCATCGCTTGCTCTCTCTATCTTGAGGGCGCTTGTTTCCACCACCTATCTGGAGGGTACTTTCGCCCACCGTGACATTTCCCCGCGCAATATCATGCTTCGCCGTCCGGGTGGCAAGACTACCCCAGACGGTGCGCCTACCCCCAACGGCATGGGCGCCCCAGACGGTGCACCCACTCCCGTCGGCACGCCGATCGCATGGAGCACGAACACCCCTCTGGAGTGCTGCCTCATCGACCTGGGCAGTGCCATCTTTATGCGCCGGGACGAAGCCACCTTCACCATGACCATGGACGTATGGCGCAACGCCACCCCCGAGTACGCGCCGCCCGAGATGCTCGCCCTCTCCGACCGTGGCTACCTCGAGGCACGCAGATCCCCCGCTATCGACGTGTATGCCCTGTGCAGCGTGCTCTACGAGACGTACAGCGGCCACACCCCCTTCCGTCTGGTCGATCATCCGGGCGAGTCGGCTTACGAGCTAAAAACAGCTGGCCTTCCTCCAACTCCCTCCCTCCACGAGGAACACGATGCGGGACTGGTCGGGGCTATCATGTCCGGACTTGCTCAGGACCAAGCAGACCGTCCCAACGCCGGGGATCTTTTCGACGCAATCGCTGCCTGGAGGACATCGGTCACCGGCCAGACAACCGACCACCCCGGTCCCGGCCGCCACGCATCTGCTCGGGGAGCCGCTCACCTCACTCTCGCGAGCATACCGGCAGGCCAGAGCGCAGCAGCTCAGCCACAAGATTATTCCGCAGCCGTTTCAGCGTCCGACCGGGCATTTCTTCCGACGACTGACCGCGCATCGGGTTCGTCCACGCCGGGTTCGGCAACTAGCCCAGCGCCTTCGCCAGAAGAAACACCGACGCGCGGTAGAAGCATTTCAAGGCGTGGACTGCTCGTAGGAGCTGCCGCTGCGACAGCAGTCGTTGCGAGCGGAGCCCTGTGGTGGCGCCAAACCTCGCCCGCCGGCAACGCGCGGCGTTTTGCCAATCAATCCTGGGGAGACCTAGCGGATCTAGCGCATCGTCTCTCGGATGCAGGCACAAGAGAGGAAGCCCTGTCCCTCGCCGTGGAGGCGGGCATCGCTCAAAAGGACGGCAGCATGGTAGACGACCTGATCCACGAAGTCGCTCTCGCCGACGGTACCACAGCCTCCGTGCAGGTAGTGGACTTCTGCCATGACGACCGCGCCGACAGTCAGGGCAAGGCGGGTCTTACCTTCTCCTTTGTCGACCCGGTGGCTGCACGACCCATGGCCGAGCAGACCATGGCTTCAGGCGGCTGGGAGCAATGCGATCTCAGGGTGTGGCTGGATTCCGATTTCCGCGCCCTTCTCCCAAGTGAGCTAGTCGATGTCCTCACGCCCGTGATCAAATTGACCAACAATGACGGTGCCACGCGTGAGGTCTCCAGCGTCACCACCACCGAAGACATCATCTGGATCCCCTCCATGACGGAGCTGGGCGGCGGCCGTCCGGCGTCGGGCTTTTCCACCGACTATGCATACCTGGCTGACATCCTCGGTGCCGAGGGCACACAGTACCGCCTCTGGCAGGACAAGATGGTCAGCTCCACCACCTACAATGAAGCCCTGGAGAGGAGCTGGGAGGGCAAACCCTGCCTCTGGTGGAACCGCTCTCCCAGCCCCGACTGCTCGGAGGACCATGGGGTAACTTGGTTCAATCGGGTTGGTGCCAACGGCGACGTCTTCCACTTCGCCTGCCCTGCTACCGGCGATGACGATGTCACCTGTGTGATCCCCTGCTTCTGCCTATAAGCTTCTATCTGTAGGCTTCTGCGCGGGTTATCGGGTCTGCACGCGGAATGGAAAGCCCCCGGATGCTTCGCTGCATCTGGGGGCTCGCTTCTCGATGGGACACGGGCTGCTGATCTAGGTGCGCAGGACCATCTCGTCAGGCAAGACGGACTGTCTCGCAAGACGACAGAGCGTCTTACAGCACGTGCACGTCCGCGGGATCGAAGTTGACCCAGGCGGTGTCGCCCACCTCGTAGATCTTCTTGTTGCGGGGGTTGTAGACCTGGATCTTGAGCGTGTCGTCGCCTACCTTGATGCGGTAGTCCTGATAGGCGCCCATGAAGCGGGACAGCACGATCTCTCCCTTGAGCTGGCCCTCGTCGGCGATGGTCGCGGCCTCGGGACGCAGGACGAGCGTGACGTCGTCGCCCGGCTCGTGGTTGTCCACGTAGCGGATCTTGACATCCTGGTCGGCATAGGTCACGACACCGCTGTCGGCAGTCTCGTCCTTGGCCGTCAGCTTGCCGCGCAGGAAGTTGGACTCGCCGATGAAGTCCGCGACAAACTCGTCGCAGGGCCTGTTGTAGACCTCGTGGCCGGTGCCGACCTGGTCCACGACGCCCTTCTTCATGATGATGATCTGGTCGGCGATGGCCATGGCCTCGGACTGGTCGTGCGTGACGTAGATGGCCGTGATGCCCGCCTCCTGCTGGATGCGGCGGATCTCGGTGCGCATGTCCACGCGGAGCTTGGCGTCGAGGTTGGAGAGCGGCTCGTCGAAGAGCAGGACGCCCGGCTCGATGACCAGGGCGCGCGCCAGCGCGACGCGCTGCTGCTGGCCGCCGGAGAGCTGGTTGGTCATGCGGTCTTCCATGCCGTCCAGACCCACCAGGTGCATGATGTTGGTGACCTTCTCCTTGATGGTGGCGGAGTCCATCTTGCGGAGCTTGAGGCCGTACGCGATGTTGTCGTAGATGTTGTAGTGCGGCAGCAGGGCGTAGCTCTGGAAGACCATCGCGGTGTCGCGCTTGTTGGGCGTGAGCCTGTTGACGGGCTGGTCGTCGAAGTAGATCTCGCCCTCGTCGGGGCTCTCGAAGCCGGCGATCATGCGCAGGATGGTCGTCTTGCCGCAGCCCGAGGGGCCCAGCAGGCAGGTGAAGGAGCCCGGCTCCATCGTGATGTTGGCGTCGTGGACCGCGTAGAAGTCCTCGCCCGTCTTGGGGTCCTGATAGATCTTGGAGAGGTGGTCCAGACGGACCGCAGTCTTGTGGTTTGCCATAGTGTTAGTCCTCCTCGACGTGGCTGGCGGCGCTTGCCTTGCCCCAGTGCTTGATGATGGTGTTCATGATGAGCACGGCGGTGTAGGTGATGATGATCAGGATGGTCGCAAACGCGCAGGCGATGCCGTACTGACCCTTGCCGGCGAACTCGTTGATCTGGACGGTGATCATGAGGATCTTGGGCGAGACCAGCAGGATAACCGCGGAGATAGCCGTGATGGAGCGGACGAAGGTGGTGACGAAGCCGGAGAGGAAGGAGTCCTTGATCAGCGGCAGCGTGACCGTCTTGAACACCGTGAAGCTGTCGGCGCCCATATCGTAGGCGGACTCCTCGATGGACTTGTCGATCTGGCGTAGGGCGGAGATGCCGGAGCGGGTGCCGGTCGGCAGCGAGCGGACCACGAAGACGATGATCAGGATCGCGGCGGTGTTGTAGATGTTGGAGAGGAAGCCCGTGCCAAAGACACCGTTGACGAAACCGCGGATGTAGCCGACGCCCAGGACGGTGCCGGGGACGGCCATGGCCAGCATGGAGACGAACTCGATGAAGGCCTTGCCGTGGAACTGGCGCTTGACCACCAGGTAAGAAATGATCATCGAGAAGAGCGCGGTGATCGGCGAGGCGATCAGCGACAGCAGGAAGGAGTCCTTGAAGGCCTCGAGGCCGTCGTACTTGTTGAAGACCGCGTCGAACCAGCGCAGTGTGAGCGAGTAGTCGCGGCCCCAGGTCTTGAAGAGGGCGCCCAGGGGCACGCAGGCGTACATCACGACGACGAAGAGGGCGATCACGCCGCAGATGACCGACAGCGGGATGCGCACGGAGGCGTCCTCGATGGCGTTGCGGGCGCGGCTGGCCTTGCCGGACAGGGTCGCGGTGGACTTGGCCTCGAGCACGTACTTCTGCACCAGGAACATCGCGAGCGTGATGAGCAGCAGGACGACGGCCATGGCCGATGCGCCCTGCTTGTCGTACGCGCCGGTGATCTGCAGGTAGATCGTGGTCGCCAGCGTGTCGTAGGAGCCGCCGATGATCATCGGGTTGGCGAAATCGGCGATGGACTCGATGAAGGTCACGAGGAAGGCGTTGCCCAGGCCCGGCATGATCAGTGGCAGGGTCACAGACGTGAAGACCTTCCAGCGGGAGGCGCCCATGTCGCGCGCGGCCTCCTCGAGGGAGGGGTCGATGTTGCGCAGCAGGCCGCGCAGCATCATGTAGCACACGGGGAAGAAGGTCAGGGTCTGGACGATGAAGATGCCCCAGAAGCCGTAGACGTTGTTGTCGTAGATACCCAGGATCTGACGGGTCACCAGGCCGGCCTTGCCGAACAGCAGGATGATCGACAGGGACAGGACGAAGGGGGGCGACACGACCGGCAGCATCGAGACGAGTCGGAAAAGGCCCGTCAGGAACTTGGTCTTGAGGTCCACGTACTCCTCCACGTAGGCAAAGAGCAGGCCGACGAGGGCCGAGCAGATGCCTACCAGGAAGCCTACCTTGAGGGTGTTGGTGATGGCCGTGGTAAAGGACGGCATGTCAAAGATGCGCTGGAAGACCGAGAACGACAGACCCTGGTCTGTGACGACGGAATCCACGAGCAGCACCGCGAGCGGGTACAGGATAAAGAGCGTCAGGAGCGCGATGAGCACCACGATCGTGGTGACCATGATGGGATCGCCGAAGAATTTCGCGCGTTCCAGCTCCGCCCCTTGCTTTGTCTTGGCTTTTGCCATGAGGCGCCTTACCTCCAATCGGGATAAAAGAGGGCTAGGCGACGACCTGTGCCGCCTAGCCCCGTACGCTACCTATCTGCGATAACGTCCAAAACTACAGCTACTCCGTCTGGAAACGGTCGTCGCCGCCGCCCAGGGCCTCCATGAGGTCCGTGCGGTACTTCTCGGAATTCTCCTTGGCATCCTCGAAGTCGTAGTCCATGACGTTGTCGGGATCGAGGCCGTACTCCTCGGCCTGCTCGGGCTGCGTGGCGTTGTCGATGACGAGGAACTGATAGGAGCCGTTGTCTTTGGCCATGTCGACGCACTCGGGCGACAGGGCATACTCGAGCCACAGCTTGGCGGCGTTGGGGTGAGCAGCACCCTTGAGGGCTGCGGTGGCGCCGATCTCGAAGGAGGCACCGGAGCTCGGGACGACCAGGCCGATGTTGTCGTAGCCGTTGTCCACGATCTGGTAGATGCCGTCATGCAGCATACCGATGCCGACCGTGCACTCGGCGGTGCCGATGTTCTTGGACGGACCGGAGCCGGACTTGGTGTACTGGGCGATGTTCTTGTCGAGCTCCTTCAGGAACTCGATGCCGGCCTCCTCGGAGCCCTTCTTCTGGATCATGGTGTTCATGAAGAGCAGCGCGGTACCGGAGGTGTTGTAGTTGGCCAGCCAGACCAGACCCTTGTACTTCTCGTCCAGCAGGTCGTCGTAGTCCTCGGGGGCGTCGATGCCCAGGCGGTCGAGCTCCTCCTTGTTGTACATGATGCCCAGGATGCCCTTGTAGATGCCGTACCAGTCGTTCTCGGTGGACTTGTAGATGTCGTCGATCAGGTGGCTGGCGTTCTTGGGCTCCACGACCTCGAGCAGGCCCTCCTTGGAGGCCATGTTGTAAGGATCGGTGGTGCCGCCGAACCACACGTCGCCGGACGGCTTGCCGCCCTCCTCCTCGATCTTGGCAAGTACCTCCTCGGTGGACAGACGCTGGTAGGTGGTCTTGATGCCGTAGAGCTCCTCGAAGTGGCTACAAGCCGGCTTGCCGTAGTCCTCCTCGCAGGAGACGTAGACGACGAGCTCGCCCTCGTCCTGCGCGGCCTTGATCAGGTCAGCGTCGGCGCCGACGGGATCGGCACCAGCGGAGCTACCAGAGGCAGCGCTGGAAGAGCCGGAGCCGCCGCACGCGGCGAGGCCCAGCGTCGTGATGCCGGCAGCGCCCAGGAAGCCCCTACGGGTGAGATTGTTCATACTCGTTCCCCTTTCCCCACAAAAAGATGGTCGAAAGCACTTGTTGCCATCGACGTTTTCAAACGCATATTTTGCCATTGTGTTACGCAACGGTAACGTAGCATCGGTCATCAAACGGATTTGTTCGGTTAATGGCAAATCGTGGCAAATGTGCTGTTAAACGTTGCTATTTGCTTTGCGTAAGTGTAAGTTAAGCAGCTCAAAATAATAAACGCTTACATTACCCTTACATTTGAGTACTGACCACGGAGAAGGACAAACCCATGACTCTCCTTGACTGCTGCATACGACTTGGGCTGGCTCTCGCCTGCGGCTACGCCATCGGTTACGAACGCGGCAACCGGCTCAAACAGGCGGGTGTCCGTACCCACGTGATTGTCGTCCTTGGCGCCTGCCTCATGACCATCGTCTCCAAGTACGGCTACACCGACCTATCCGGCGCCGCCGCCGACGGCCTGCTCAAGTGGGACGCCAGCCGCATCGCCTCGCAGATCGTGACGGGCGTCTCTTTCCTCGGTGCCGGCATGATCATCATGCACCACCGCACCGTGACGGGCCTCACAACCGCGGCGGGCATCTGGACCACCGCCGGCATCGGCATGGCCATCGGCGCAGGTCTCTACTGGGCGGGCATCATCACGACCGCGCTGGTCATCCTCGTGCAGACCGCCTTCCGCGGCGACGGCGCCAACACCCTGGGCATGCAGACCACCAATTCCGACATCACCGTCAAGGTGGAGAACAACGGCCGCTACATCTCCAACATCCTCGACTTCCTCGAGGACTCCGAGGTGGAGATCATCGCGCTGGACATGATCCGTCTGGGCACCACCGCCAAGCTCGAGCTGACCCTGGGTCTTAAAAACGGCGCCGACCTCCCCCGCCTCGTCGAGAAGCTGCAGATGATGGGTGGAGTCAAGAGCGTCAAGATGTAAGACGGACGCTGCGCCTCGCGCTACCGCTCTTGCTTGGAAGACGGACCGTCCTGCTTGGGCGGTCCTCTTTTGTGCGAGGCAAACCTGCCTTGCTAGACCATCTGCTCGGGGTGGAAGACGGCGTCGAACTCCTCGCCCGTGAGATAGCCGAGGGCCAGGCAGGCCTCGCGCAGGCTCGTGCCCTCCTCGTAGGCTTTGTGCGCGACCGCGGCGGCGTGCTCGTAGCCGATCTCGGGCGACAGACAGGTCACCAGCATGAGGGAGCGATGGAGGTTGTCGGCCATCTTGTCCCTATTGGCCTTGATGCCCGAGACGCAGTGCTCGTCGAAGGAACGGATGACGTCGGCGAGCAGGCGGACCGACTGCAGATAGTTGTATGCGATGACCGGCATGAAGACGTTGAGCTCGAAATTGCCCTGGCTCGCCGCGAAGCCGATGGCGGCGTCGTTGCCCATGACCTGCACGGCGACCATGGTCACGGCCTCGCATTGGGTGGGGTTGACCTTGCCCGGCATGATGGAGGAGCCCGGCTCGTTGGCGGGGATGGTGATCTCGCCCAGGCCCAGGCGCGGGCCCGAGGCCAGCCAGCGGACATCGTTGGCGATCTTCATCATGTTGGCCGCAAGCGCCTTGATCGCACCATGGGAGAAGACCATCGCGCTCTTGCCCGTGAGCGCACGGAACTTATTCGGGTCGCTCCGGAAAGGCTCACCCGTGAGCTGGGCAAGCTGCGCCGCGACCTCATCGGCAAACCCCTTGGGCGCGTTGAGGCCGGTGCCGACCGCGGTGCCTCCCAGCGCGAGCGCCAGCAGTGGCATCGTGCTGGCCTCGATCTCGTCACGCGCGCCCTCCACCAAGCCGCGCCA
Organism: uncultured Actinomycetes bacterium; assembly: GCA_900314685.1. Lineage (GTDB taxonomy): Bacteria > Actinomycetota > Coriobacteriia > Coriobacteriales > Atopobiaceae > Olegusella. The sequence continues at coordinate 12,377 of OMWE01000015.1, forward strand.
GCCCGAGATCTCCTGCGAGAAGGCGATGGGCACAGCATCCTGCAGGTGCGTGCGGCCCGACTTGACCACGCCCTTGTTCTCCTCCTCCAGACGCTGAAAGGTGGCGATGAGCTGGTCGATCGCAGGTAGCAGCTGCTCATGCAGCGCCGTGACCGCGGCCACGTGCATCGCCGTCGGGAAGGTATCGTTGGAGGACTGCGACATGTTGATTGTGTCGTTGGGATGCGCGGGGGCAACGAGCTCGATGTCCTGCTCGGCGGCGAGCTGGTTCACGCGGTTGGCCAGAACCTCGTTCATGTTCATATTGGATTGCGTGCCCGACCCGGTCTGCCACACGACCAGCGGGAACATGTCGTCCCAACGGCCCGCCAGCACCTCGTCGGCCGCCTGGCAGATGAGGTCGCAGGTCACCCGGTCGAGCTTGCCCAGCTCGGCGTTGGCGAGCGCCGCGGCCTTCTTGACCTGGGCGAAGGCGTACACGATCTCGCGCGGCATGCGCTCGCCGCCGATCGGGAAGTTCTCGTGGCTGCGCTGCGTCTGCGCGCCCCAGAGCGCGTCGGCGGGCACCAGCACCTCGCCCATGGAGTCGTGTTCCACGCGTGTCTTGCCCGCATTCTCAGCCATAGCTGCCCCTCTCGGTTCCTACACCATAGCTTCGACGATAGTGCAACCGTCACACTCAATCGTCCGCATGCCCGGCTGTTTGTCCCGATTGAAATTAAAACTCAGCAGGTAGCCCTCTGCCTGTCGATAGCCATGAAGGTAGTCGGCAAGTTGTTGCTCGCCAGCCTCACGGTATTTGTCGCCGCGCCAGATTTTGAGCTCGATAATGTACTGCTCGCCCGCATAGTCGACAACAACGTCGGTACGGCGACGATTACGCGTGCGGGCCTCGACATAATAGTTGCCCGTACCGTTGATAATGGGCTTGAGATACAAGAGGAACAGCCGTCGGCCGTTTTCCTCGACAAAGCCATCATCGGCATCGCCGAATACATCCTCAAAGTACTCGACGAACCTCGCGAGTACGTGTTCCATGTCCAACTTGCCACCACGCACGAACTGGTTCTTTTCGGGAGCCTCGATTTTGCTCTCGATCCCGGACGTCAAATCCTCCGAGATGAAATAGTTGTACAGGAAGGTCTCAAAGACGCGATTGGCCACTGCAACATTGCCGCCATCATCCACGAGATAGCCGAACATCGTGCCGAGATTCATGGTCTGGTTGTAGAAGTTATACGGGTACACCGCGCCATTAAAAAGCATGGCACGCAGCATCTTGCGCAGCTCAGGGTACTCGTTGATCTGTTTAACCAGGTCGTCGAAGAGCGTATTGGGTGCACGCAGCAACACACCCACAGCACGACCGATATCCTCGGGGGTCCATGCGTGAAGCCGCTCGTCGAGCAATTTGCAGATAGCGGAGACGAGATAAGGATAGCCACCAGCGTAGTCAGAGATAGCCTGAGCGGCGCGTCCTAAATCGAACGAGACCTCAGGATGCTCCTTCTGATACTCGTGGAGCATGCCGGCGATATCATCAGCTGAGAAACCCATATCGACATCGAACTGCTCGGCAATATTCCACGGGCTGTTGTAACGATGCTGCTCATCTGGGCGAATCTTTACCCGCAAATTACGAATGTCATAGACGCCTGCGAGGATGACCGACTGGAACGTCGGCGTGACATCGCGCGTGAGGTAATATTCGCGCAGCTGACCAAGGAAGTCGAGAAATACCTGGTTATTCGATGCCTGATCGACCTCATCGATAATGAGAACAATGGGCCTCGTTGCCTTTGCGCAGGTAGCAGAAAGTTTGACGAAGAGGTCTGTAAGGCCATTGCACATCCCCAGCGGCTCAAGTGTCTCTTGTGCACTGACCAGCGCATCAAAGTCCCGAGCAAAGGTTTGCGCAAATACGGACTCGTCCGAAAAGACCGCGCTGCTGTACTTCTGGAAGCTTGTAGCAACGACAAGGTAGTCCGCGCGCAGCCGAGCCGAGAGCGCTTGCAGCATGGTCGTCTTGCCATACTGACGCGCACGGTTGACCGAGAAGTAGTCTCCGCGCTCGACCATCTGACAGGCGGCATCCAGGCGATGGGTGATATCGACCATGAAATGCCGCTTCGAATCGCATGCGCCCGTAATGTTGAATCGCCGTTGCACGTCTGCACCTCCCGTTGTCTCCGCCCATTCTAAACCACCAAGGCAGCTAGATGATTAGGCGTCCGGTCAGCTTGATGACACACGCTTTTATCTTCTGCAGAGTAGAATGCGGATAATCGATTACTCGTCCAGGGGAGCGGCAATGGGGCAACAAAATCAGGAGATGGCGAACGCAAGGCACTACCTTGTCCTTGGACTTGATCCTGGCATCGCAAGCTGTGGCTTCTGCCTTCTCGATATGACAGATCACAAGATCCTCGAAATGGGCTCTCACCTCTTTGATGCCCCTCAGAACCCAAAAAGCAAACAAAACCTTTCTGTCGAGCGCCGTAATGCACGTAGCGCGCGGCGAAATCTTAAACGTACACGCGATAGGCAAAAGAAGTGTCTCGAACTTCTCAAGCAATGTGGTCTTTCCCCTAGTGATGCGGATAAACAATGGTTGCAGTCTCGTAAGGGTGATAAGCCAGTAATAAAGCTTCGCGCTTCTGCTTTGGATAGAACGCTCACTGACCGCGAACTTGCTCAGGTGCTCTATTCCCTTACTGGCAGACGTGGATACATCCCCCACGGAGAAGGCCACCTCGACGATGTGGACGATGCCGAAGCAGGCAAGGTTCTAGCCGCAGTCCGTGAGAATCAGAATCAGATGGCAAAGAAAGGGTACCGTACCGTCGGGCAGATGCTCTACAAAGAGGGCCGTTCACGCAATCGCGGTGGCGACTATACGCTTTGTGTCCTCAACTCCCAGATTATCGACGAGGCGAAGATTATCCTCGATGAGCAACGCTCACATGGCAATGCCATCCTCACAAAGATGAGCAATGGGGAGTTCGAGCAATTCACCAATTCTTATATTGACTGTCTTACATGGGAGAAAAAGAGCACCAAGCACGATGAGCGTGTCTACTCTCTCGTTGGTGCTTGTACATATTTCCCCGAGGAGAAGCGGGCTGCTGAGGCAGATCTCTCGTCAGAACTCTGCCGAGCTTATGAGAGGTTCGGTCACCTCGTCATGGTCGATGCGGATGGCACCGAGCATCGTCTTAGCGCGAAAGACAGGGCTAGGTACCTGCAGATTCTTTTTTCTCCTGTCCCAATCCGCGGGAATAAGGACTGCAAAGTGACCTATGCGACAATCCGGAAGGATCTCGATCTTTCCGCCCATGTCTCCTTCAAGGGCATAGAGGCAGAACGCGAGAACAAGGAAGAGCCCTTCTCACCGCGCAGATGGAGAAAGTTGCGCGCCTGCGGCGTACCAGAGGGTTTGCTAGCGAGGATGCTCGAAGACAGAGACCTCGCCGACAGTATCGGCGAGGCACTCGCCTACGCCAGCACAGAGGAATCCCTAAGAGACAAGCTCTCCAGCCTCGACCTCTCAGACGACGAGATTAATCAGCTGGCTGTGAACGTCCCGTTTGCAGGAAAGCTCTTCAGTGGATATGGATCTCGTAGCCTCAAGGCGCTGCATATGCTACTCGATATGTTTGAAGACGAGAGCATTCTCACCCTGGATGATGCAGAGCGGGAGTCGGGCTTACAGGCGTTGCGCCTCGCCGATAAAGGGCATCGCAGCCTTAACCTACCGCCATACGATATCTATGACCCAACCTGCAACAACCCCACGGTCCTACGCGCGCTTGGTCGCATGCGCCGCATAGTAAATGCCATCATCCGCATCTATGGAGTGCCTGACGAGATACATATCGAGCTGGGCAAGGAGCTCAAGCAATCTTCGAAAGAAAAGAAGAGTATTGCCAAGTCCAACCTCCAGAACAAAAAAGATAACGAGCGCATCGCAAAGACGATAGCGGAGCTGCTCGGTTGCTCTCCGGACGATGTACGAGGAAAGCAAATCAGGCGCTTTGCTCTCCGCGAGGAGCAGGGATGCAAGGATGCCTACACAGGAGACTCCATTGATTTGATGCGCATGCTCACGGAGGACCGTTACACCGAAATCGACCACATCCTGCCATACTCTCGCACCTGCGATGATAGCCGCGCAAACAAGGTCCTCGTCCTTCAGAAGTCCAATCAGGATAAGAAGGAGCGCACCCCTTGGGAGTGGATGAGCGATGATGCGAGCAAAGGTGCACCGGACTGGGAGGAATTTAAAGCCCGGACGCTCACAAACCACCGGCTTAGCTATAAAAAACGTGACCACCTGCTCAATCAGAACCTCAATGGCCAGGAACAAAGCTTCATCGACCGCAACCTCAACGACACCCGCTACATGTCAGTTGCAGTCAAGGATTATCTGGAGAAATCGCTTCTCTTCCCCGATGATGGACGTAAGAGCCACGTGATTGCTGTGGCCGGCGGTGCGACGTCAGCCCTTCGTCATGTGTGGGGTCTTAACTTCGGTGCAGACAACACAAAGGACCGCAGCGACGACCGTCACCACGCCGTCGACGCCGCAGTCATCGCCGCTTGTAGTCAAGCAACGGTCAAGAAGGTCGCGGATACCTCAAAGCTCGGCCATAGCGAATTTAAGCGTAAGCGCGAAAGCCGTCTCGCCGATACTCAACCGTGGCCGACCTTCGCAGACGAAGTCATCGCACGACGAGAGTTCGTCATCCCGACCCGTATGGCTAATCACGGCGTTACCGGGAGCGCATTTGAGGACACCATTTACCGTTACGAGGGCATCCGCGAGGGAAAGGACAGTCTCGCGGTACTTTCAAAGAGCCAGGGAAAGGATAAGCCAAGAGCCGTAAAGCCGTCCGGAAATTACCGTTTGGACGCCGACGGCGGTGCGCATCTCTATGATGGCATTGCATTCTTGAGGTTTTGGCTCGATGCAGAGGCACGGCCAAAAGGAAAGGTCAAGGGTAAGTGGCTGATTGAACCAGTCTATTATGCGGATATTCCGCTCATACAGTGTGGTAGGTACATACCTAAGTACATTCCAGCGGCTCATCTTGCGCGCGACCAATGGGTAGAAATACCTGAATCTGTGTTAGCTACCGATCCTGTGACGGTCTTCTTCGGTGACGTCCTCTACGTTGATGGTCACATTGGTAGGTACTCAGGTTTCAACATTAATGGATTAAAGCTAACTATGCACAGTGTGATATCAGGCGAAAGTATTGCATTTCCACCTGTAAGTTCAACGTGGAGCAAGGATTCTGAGGTTCGCATCATAGAGGAGGATGTACTCGGTCGTTGCTGGACACCTAACATAGCTAAGTTGGTTCGCTTGCAGGAAGCTGCCAGCTCTTCTTAGAAAGTAAGGGTAAGTTGAGAGCCCGTATCGACTGATTTGGGTTTCTGAGCGGTATGCAACAATACCGCTCGGTTCTCAAACTGCTTTTCGGTAAGGACAAGCACGGTGACTGCACCCGCCGCTGGAAGATTGGCTTTGATTCGAAGCATATGAGTCTCGGCGCTTTCACGGGAGAGCAGCACTCGTGAATATACGCTGTACTGCTCCATCGTATAACCGTCCTTTATCAAGAACTTTCGGAAAAGGGCATACGACTTCCGTTCTGCCTTGCTGCCTGTCGGAAGGTCGAACAACACTAGCATTCGCATGACCCTCATCCCCTACCACCGCCTCGCTATTCAAACCGGCCCTTCTGAAGAGCAATCACTTCAGGAAGCCTGAGTTTGGTATAGTCGTTGTCCAGAACTGCTTCCCGCAAGGAATGAAAAACATCAGTTATGGCTGCCTGTACAGGCATCTTCCCGTCTGGCATCTGCACCAGGTATTCGAATACCGAAGCGAGGATAGCCTTCTTATCTTTCGTGAGGTCATCACGAATATCGTTTGTCAATACAATCAAGTCAACCACGGGTCGAAAAGGCTCGATTAGATCGTCCACAAGGTTGAACGCATTGAGGTTGTTGTCGTGATGGATACCGCGTGAGACGAGCCACCCACCGCCCACCGCCTCACGACCAATACCAGCGCGCAGCACGCCATACCCATAGTCAAAAGAGGCCGCGTATGGTCCATCTCTCCTCGTACCATACGGTATTGCAGTGCGGAAATACGCGCTTGCCGCTGCGGCTTCTCTATTCGTCACATCGCCGGACTGTACTTCCGCGGCGAATCTAAGCACACTCTTTCCATCGCGCCCGAGCAAATCAGCAACTGCAGCTTGGTTTCTTATCTTTGCAATGACCATCTGCTGCCAAAGCCTTTTCTTCAAGGGCTTCGAAATGGCAAACTGATCCTCTACGATTGCCGCATGTCGTGAGTGGGCTCCGATTGGCAGTAGTAGTCCATTTGGCATATGGTCGTCACCACACATCATCACGCCAATGCCGTTATCAACCATTGCCGACAGTGCTGAGGTGGATATTCTCGCCTGATGCGTCTCTAGTATGAGAACCCAAATGTCTTCAAGCGGAATCGTTGCAGATCGCTGGTCCTGCTCAATCAGCAGGAGGCCATTTCGCACGGAGAGTCTCGCCGGATTTTGAATGCAGATGGTACGTTTCGGCACGTCAAACCACCTCCGTGTGTTAAACTTTTTTCAGTATAGGCAATGTTGTACTAACTGGGGAGTTGGAAGGACATACGCCTAGACAAGAGGACCGAGGAACATATCCCTGGTTACTCGCAAGGTTAACCCGCTAAGGACATTGTTCTTGGCGGGCGATCCTTTCTTTATAGGCGCCCTTTTTTCAAAAACCGTAGTACGGAATGCTCAGAAAAGGATTTCGTGGCCCGTTTTTTCATAGACAAACCCAAGAAAGCCCCTGGTAACAGGGGCTTTCTTGGGTTTGGTATTGTACCAACTGGGGAGTTGGAAGGGCGCCAAGACTAGACTCCCGTTCTCGGGTTCTTTCTCTTGATTGTACCAACTGGGGAGTTGGAAGGGCGCCAAGACGCACGATTCTTACCATTCTTGTCCGTCTTGATTGTACCAACTGGGGAGTTGGAAGGGCGCCAAGACTTCTCCTATACATTGATAGACGTGTTGCAAAATTGTACCAACTGGGGAGTTGGAAGGGCGCCAAGACTCCATGGCCGGGTTGGCGGACCTCCACTTGATTGTACCAACTGGGGAGTTGGAAGGGCGCCAAGACTCCCATTCGACCTCTTTCTCCGTCCCGTCTATTGTACCAACTGGGGAGTTGGAAGGGCGCCAAGACTTGGTCGCTGTAAACGTAGGTGCGGGTCTTTATTGTACCAACTGGGGAGTTGGAAGGGCGCCAAGACCGCGCGGCGTTGCGCCTCGCGATTGCCGCGATTGTACCAACTGGGGAGTTGGAAGGGCGCCAAGACCGAGATGAAGTCGGCCGGCGTGGACCTCGAATTGTACCAACTGGGGAGTTGGAAGGGCGCCAAGACGAAGCTGATGCTAGGTCAGGATAAACCTGGCCTAGCATCAGCTTCGCTTCGCAAATTACACCTCGAGAGAAATGGTCTCCCTTCTTAGCTCACAATGAGATAGTTCAGGCTTGCTTCTACCTATTTGAGTTAAATCGACATCCTAATTTGTTCTTATCCACAAAGGATATTGTTAGCGTCTTCCCCATACCTTCTGCGAGCTTATCAAGGGTTCTAACGGTCGGATTCGTATCCCCCGTTTCTATCAGGCTGATTGTCTTCTGTGGCACGCCTGTCGCCCGAGAGAGGTCGCGTTGAGACATGCCCGCATCAATGCGTGCCTGGATAAGCGCACGTTGGGCCTGGTATTCTCCCTCGCCTTCCGCCCATGCACGTGCAAATTCAGGGTCCTTCAATTGTCTTGCGATGTGCTCATCAAGCGTGTGTGGTTTCATTGCGCACTTCCCAATCATGTTTATAACGAAGCGCCTTTTCGATTTCGCCTCGTGGGGTTTTCTGAGTCTTCTTAATGAATCCGTTTGTGACAATAATTCGCTGTCCGGAATAAAAGAAATAGAACATTCGTATTGTATCTGAACTAAATCTTACCCTGAGCTCAAATATGCCTTCTCGAATATGCTTGCTCTCCGTTCTCCCTAATTCCGGCCCGTACTCTTCCAGCAACAAGAGCGCATGGAATGATTTCTCGCGTAATTTTTATCAGGAAGACCATCGATAAAGTCCTCAACTGGCACCCTGCCGTTTGGCAACATATAGTACTCAACCTTGTACACGATTCCCTCTCAAACGATAACATATATAACGTCAATCCTTCTTTCTCTTTCTGATTCTTATTTTAGCGTAAATTTGTTCTATTACAATATGTATGTTCCTAATTTTCTATTATCACTAAAATATATGTTCTATTATTTGACACATTGGAGAGACGAAGAAGCGGGCAAGGGGGACTTCGCCTCGTACCCCTTGCCCGCCGTATCATCGACGCAGGTTGTCAATCAGACGCTACAGCGTGTGCGCCACCTCGTAGCCGTCCCAGATGGCGGTCAGGATGTTGGCCACCTTGCGGCAGTCACCGATCTCGTAGACCTCGGCACCCAGGCCCTTGTAGTCCTCGGCGTGCGTCGGGCGCGGACGGAAGCCGATCGCGATCACGACGGTATCGGCTGCGATCGTCTGCTGCTCGCCGCCCTCGGTCGGCTCGACCACGGCGCCCTCGCCCGTGATTGCCACGATCTTGGTGCCCGTGTGGATGGGCGTCTTGTGGTCGGCGAAGGCGTCCATGAGGTACTCCATGTTGGGGTACGGGACCGCGGGGCCGGAGGACAGGATGGCCGGCAGGGCCTCGACGATCTCGACGTCCTTGCCCTTGTGGATGAGGTCGAGCGCCAGTTCGCAGCCCACGAGGCCGCCGCCGACCACGACGACCTTCTGGCCGATGGGCTTGGTCTCGAGCAGGGCGTCGATGCAGCCGACGCACTTGTCGGAATCGATACCCTCGATCCGGGGCGTGATCGCCGAGGAGCCCACAGCCAGGACGACCGCGTCAGGCGCGATGGCCGCGACGACGTCGGGCGTAGCCTCAGTCCCCATGCGCACGTCCACGCCCAGGTCGTCCAGTTCGCGCTGATACCAGGCGTTGAGCTCACGGACCTCGCTCTTGAAGTCGTGCGCGCCGCCCGAGATCAGGTGGCCGCCGAGACGGTCCGTCTTCTCGAAGAGCGTCACCTCATGGCCGCGCAGGGCCGCGGTGCGTGCGGCTTCCATGCCGGCCACGCCGCCGCCGACCACGACGACGCGCTTCTGGATCGCCGCAGGCTGCAGACGGTAGCTGGACGGACGGCCGATCTCGGGATTGACGGCACAGCCCGAGGGCAGGCCGGCGAAGAGGCGGCCCAGGCAGCCCTGGTTGCAGGCGATGCAGGGACGGATGCGCTCGGGCGTGCCTGCCTCGACCTTCTTGGCGATGTCGGGGTCGGCGAACATCGGGCGGCCCAGCGCGACGGCGTCGAACTTGCCGGTCGCGATGGCGTCCTCGTCCACCTGCACGTCGCCCATGCGGGAGCCGACGATGATCGGGACCTGGACGGCGGCCTTGGCCTGCTCGGCGAGCTCGGTCATGTAGCCGCGCTCGAGGTACATGGGCGGGCAGGCGTAGTAGAAGGAGTCGTAGACACCCGTGTCGACGTCGAAGCCGTCGTAACCGGCCGCCTCGAGGATCTGGCAGATGCGGACACCCTCCTCGAGGGTGCGGAACTTCTCGCCCTCGCCCGAGATGGTGCCCTGCATCCAGTCCTTCACGTAGCCCTTGAGGCCCAGGCGCACCGTCACGGGGAAGTCGGCGCCACACGCGGCCTTGATGCCCTGGACGATCTCAATCGCGGGACGCAGGCGGTTCTCGAGGCTGCCACCGTACTCGTCCTCGCGGTGGTTGGTCATCGCGGAGGCGAACTGGTCGAGCAGGTAGCCCCAGTGGATGGCGTGGACCTCGACGCCGTCGAAGCCCGCCTTCTGCGCCATGGTCGCGCCCTGAATCATCTGGTCGATCTTGAGCTTGATCTGGTCGACCGTGAGCACCGGCGACGTCTGGTCGGGCGCGCCAAAGACCGGGTTGGCCGAGGGGCCGTAGAGGCCGACGTAGTTGCGGCCGAGGCCCATGGTCAGCTGGATGAAGAAGCGCGCGTTGTAGGCACGGGTCCGCGTGATCATGGCGTCGGAGGTGGCCAGGAAGCCCGCAGGGTTGGTGAGGATGCTCGCGCCGAGCGCGCCGGCGGGATCGACCTGGGTGTCGGTCGAGAGGGCGCCGGTCTGCAGCAGGCCGAATCCGCCCTCGGCGCGACGGACGAAGTACTCGATGCCGTCAGGCGTGAAGGTGCCGTCGGGCGCCAGGTAGGAGCCGGTCGTCACGGGTGCCATCACAAATCGGTTCTTGATCGTGAGCTTGCCGATCGTAAAGGGGCTGGACAGGGCGGGAAACGCAGTGGTCATGGCTAGTCCTCTCCTCTTGTGCCTCACCGCACGTGAGGCGATACGTGCCTTTTTCAAAGGCTCTACTGCTCACATTGTGCAAAGACGAACAGTGCCGCAGCATCCGCAATCGGCAAACAACAGCGCCGCTCCCCCAGACGGGTGTCTAGATCAGCCCGCAGACCATCTTGACCCTGAGGATACGGGTCAGGCTCTGGTCCACGCGCTCCTGCGAGAGCTCGCCGGAGTCCATCGCGCTCACGACGCCACGATAGGCGGCCGAGAGGCTGTTGGGACACAGCACCAGGTCGCCCCCGGCCTTGAGGAAGCCCGCGGCGGCCTCGTCCGAATGGTAGTCGTTGCCGATGGCGGCCATGGCCATTGAGTCCGATACGACCAGACCGTCGAAGCCCAGCTCCTGACGCAGGATGCCGTCGATGATGTCCGGACTCATGGTCGCCGGCAGGTCGCTGCCGGTCACGGAGGGCAGGCCGATGTGCCCTACCATGATCGCGGGAGCACCCGCCTCGATCGCCGCCCGGAAGGGCACGAACTCGCACGCCTCCAGCTGGTCGCGCGTGCGGGTGCTGGTGGCCTTGCCGGTGTGGGAGTCACCAGCCGTGTCGCCGTGACCCGGGAAGTGCTTGGGGCAGCAGGCCACACCAGTGTCCGCGAAGCCCTCCACCTCCGCCTCGACCATGGAAGCCACAAGGTCGGGATCCGAGCCAAAGGACCGGCTGGCTATCACGGTGTTGTCCGGGTTGGTCAGTACGTCCGCCACGGGAGCGAAGTCCAGCGTAAAGCCCACGTCGTGCAGATAGGACCCGATGGTCTGGCCGATGTGCTGTGCCTGCGAGGTGTCGCCCGCCTGTCCCACCTCTGCCATAGTGGGAAACGTCTCCACGTCGAAGTAGCCCGAGTTGGCGATGCGCGCGACGAGCGGACCGCCCTCCTCGTCCACGGACAGCAGCACGGGGATGCCCGCTCCGACTTGCCCGGTCGCCTCGGTCAGGTCGGCCAGGAGCTTGCGAGTCTGGTCCGCGCCCGCGATGTTGGCGCCGAAGAGGCAGAGCGCGCCTACGGGGTAGGTCTTCAGAGCCTCGCGGATATCCTCGCCCACGGCCGTCACGCCCTGCTCACCGTAGGAGTCGCTCACCGAGGCGTCGACGTCCAGGGCGCCGAGCAGCCCCTCGGGTGTGGGGGCCAGGAGCTGGGCGGCCTTTTGCTCCGCGGACATGCCGGCGATGAGGTCGGCTATCCGGTCGGACTCTGACTGGGCAATCGAGTCGGAGACGGTCTGGGCTTTGCCGCCGCCCTGTTCTCCTTCTCCGCCCTTGTCCTTGCAGCCGGCGACCAGCCCCGACGCGATTCCGCCCAACGCGAGTGCTGCGCCTCCCACAAAGGCCCTCCTGGATATCGCCATCTCGACTCCCGTCTCGCCTGCCCGCAGCTACCCGCCGACGGCAGCGCCTTATACAATCGGCAGCGCCTCGTACGCATCACTCCGCGTCTGTAAAATCTACCCTGCGGCGACCGACCTTATCTTCGCGCATAGCGGCTCGAAAATGTTGTGCAACAAAGGCGCAAGTTGTAAGGGATATCCTCGGCTTGTCGCGTACGATGGTAACCGGCTAGCGCACAGTGACTCATCGCGCACCACACCCTGAGCCATCACGCAAGAAATCTGCGGTCAAAACGGAGGTTCAACTATGTTTTGCCCCACATGCGGCGCCCAGATCGAGGAAGGTAGCAGGTTCTGCGTGTCCTGCGGAGCGCCCATTCAGCCGCACGAGGACGCGTCCGCGTCCGGTGAGCAGGCGGGCGCCGCGGAGGGGAAGACGGACGTTGCGGCAGTTCCTTCCTCCGCAGACCAGACCATGGTCACCCCCGCCGCCTTGACCGAGCGAGCCGCGCCCGACCAGGGCATGCCCGGCCAGGATGCAACTGCCGAAATCCGCTATTGCACCGCCTGCGGGGCGCCCATCCAACCCGGCATGAGGTTCTGCGTCAGCTGCGGCGCGCCCGTAGAGGTGTTTGCTGACGGTGACACAGCCTACGCCACCGGGTCGGCGGCCTACACCACCGGTCCGGCATATGACTACGCCGGTGCTCAAGCCGGCGGCTATCCCCCGACCCTGCCCGCCGATTATCCCGGTGGCCAGTCCAACGGCTGCGCTGCCCCATCCCCGCAATACCCGCCGCAAGAGATTCCCGCGGCGCAGAGCGCCGGACGCCCCAATCCAGCGCTGATCGCCGTGCCCGTGGCATTGGTCGTCGTGTTGCTGGGCTTTGTGGCCGTCCACTACTTCGGGCTCGTGGACGACACCGAGGCATTGCCCTTCCTGCCCACGCAGGAGCAGTCATGGTCGGAAACCGCTGGTACCGGTACCGAAACCAGCAACAAGACCGACGACAATCAAGGCCAGTCGGAGTCCTCCAGCCAGCCTGACGTGCAGTCCGATACCGTCACCGTACCCGACGTCACCTACGAATCCCAGAGCGCCGCGGAGAACGATCTGGAGGCGGCGGGCTTTACCGTCGGCAGCGTGACCGAGCAGACGAGCGACCAAGACAGGGGCACCGTGATCTCGCAATCCGTCACCGGCGAGGCCGACAGGGGTACCAGCGTCGACCTGGTGGTCTCCAAGGGCCGACAGAAGGCGTACACGGTCATCAGCCAGGCCGTGACCTGGGAGGAGGCCGAATCCTACTGCACCGCGCACGGCGGCCACCTGGCGTCCATCACCTCGCAGGAGGAATGGGACCAGGCGCTGGCGGCCATGCGGGCCAGCGGCCGCAAGGTCTTTTGGATCGGCGGCACCCGCGACAGCGGCGACGACATGTTCTACTGGATCGACGGCAGCCCCTGGAGCTTCACGGCATGGGCCGACGGCGAGCCCAACAACGATGACGGCAGCGGAGGCAGCGAGTACTACATGGCCATCTACCTGGTGGACGGCAGCTACGGCTGGTACGACTGCCCTGACGATCTGTCGAGCTACTACAAGGACTCGGCCATGGCCTTCCTGATGGAGACCTACTAACGGAATCGCGGCCGGACCGAGTGACTGCGCACCTGCGAAGTGAAGCCTGGCTCCCATCTATCCGGAGCCAGGCCTCTCTATTCGTCGAAATGTCTTTGCGGACGGAGCGTCCTTGTTATCACGCGCGTAAAAGATCCGTCGGGTGCATCAAAAGTCCGCGTTGCCCACGGTGCGCGGGTGCGGCAGGACGTCGCGGATGTTGTCGACGCCGGTCAGGTACATCACAAGACGCTCGAAGCCCAGGCCAAAGCCCGCGTGGTGGCAGCCGCCGTAACGGCGCAGGTCGAGGTAGTACTTGTACTGCGAGGCATCCATGCCGAGCTCTGCGATACGGCGCTCGAGCACGTCGAGGCGCTCCTCGCGCTGCGAGCCGCCGATGATCTCGCCGATGCCCGGCACGAGGCAGTCCGCGGCCGCCACGGTCTTGTTGTCGTCGTTGAGACGCATGTAGAAGGCCTTGATCTCGGCCGGGTAGTCGGTCACGAAGGTCGGCTTCTTGAAGTGCTGCTCCGTAAGGTAGCGCTCGTGCTCGGTCTGCAGGTCGACGCCCCAGCTCACGGGGTACTCGAATGTGGTGCCCGCCGCCTGCGCGTCTTCCAGGATCTTGACCGCATCGGTGTAAGACACACGCGCAAAGTCGGAGCCGGCCACGTGCTCGAGGCGCGCCTTGAGGCCCTTGTCCACGAACTTATTGAACATCGCGATTTCGTCGGGGCAGTGCTCCATCACGTAGCGGATCACGTACTTGAGCATGGCCTCGGCTACGTCCATGTCCTGCGCGAGGTCGCAGAAGGCCATCTCGGGCTCCACCATCCAGAACTCGGCAGCGTGGCGGCGGGTATTGGAGTTCTCGGCGCGGAAGGTCGGGCCGAAGGTATAGACGTCGCCGAAGCTCAGGGCGAAGTTCTCGGCCTGGAGCTGGCCGGAGACCGTGAGGTTGGTGGCCTTGCCGAAGAAGTCCTGGCTCCAGTCGACCGAGCCGTCGGGCAGCTTGGGCACGTTGGCGAGGTCGAGCGTGGTCACGCGGAACATCTCGCCCGCGCCCTCGGCGTCGGAGGCGGTGATGATCGGCGTATTGATGTAGACGAAGCCGCGCTCCTGGAAGAAGGAGTGGATCGCAAAGGCGGCCACGCTGCGCACGCGGAAGACCGCGCGGAAGAGGTTGGTACGGCTGCGCAGGTGCTGCTGGGTGCGGAGGAACTCCTTGGGCTGGCGCTGCTTCTGGAGGGGATAGTCGTCGGCGACGGGACCCTCGACCTGGATCTCGGCCGCCTGCAGCTCGAAGGGCTGGGGACGGTCGGGCGTGAGCTCCAGCGTGCCGTGGACGATGAGGGCCGCGCCCGTACCGGTGGCGGCGATCTCGTCGTAGTTGGGTAGGCCCGGCGTCTCATCGGAGCCGTGCTGCATCACGACCTGCAGGTCCTTGAAGCAGCTGCCGTCGTTGAGCACGACGAAGCCGAAGTTTTTCATGTCTCGGATGGAGCGGACCCAGCCCGCGACGGTGACCTCGGTGCCGCCGAAGGTCTCCTTGTCGGCGTAGAGCTGAGCGATCTTGGTACGGTTCACAGTAACTCCCCTGTCTGTTCCGTTGTTGCCCGCTTGCCTGCGGCATGCGAGCCTTTCGTTTGTCAACCGCTCTAGACTACCGCAAACCACCCGACAGTGAGGCGCTTACAGTTTTTCTGTACGCTGCGCCGTTTAGTTTTGCACGCGGTTCGGGCCGAAAAACATGGCATGGAAGCACCTTTTTCGGGCCAGACCGCGTACAAAACTAAAAATTAAGCGTACAGTAACTTTGTTTGGCTTACCAGAGACGCTACTCGGGCTACTCGGCGGGCACATGTGCGTCTCGTGCATCCAATCAATTCCGCAACCGGGGGCCGCCATGGTCGACGCAGACATCACCATGTCCAAGTACTACTTCGAGCATGACTTCTCGTCTTTCCTGCCACTTTTCACGGGCGGCGGTTACAAGGTCGTGCGCGAGCGCTTTGCCAAGGGCGACCTCATCAGCTCGCAGGGCGAGACCCTCAACAACGGCTACTACATCATCTCGGGCATTATGCAGCTCAAGGTCGGCAACGAGGAGGGCAAGGAGCGGTCGCTGGCCTTCTTTGGGCCGGGTTCCATCTTCCCTCTGGGCATCGACGAGCACCACTACCGCATGGAGTATGCGATGGTGGAGTCGGCGCTCACGGACGTGGAAGCCTATCGGTTCAACTTCCCCGAGCTCCAGCGCATGGTGCGCGACCATCCCGACCTAGGCATCCGCATGATCGAGCACTATTGCGACTTCACGAGCTTCCTCTTCTACGCCATCTCCTCCGCCTCGTACAGCACAGCGCTCACCAAGGTGGCAAGCGTCCTCTACGCCCTCTCCGACAAGATGACCGTCGCGGGGTCGGTACCCCTCGGCCAGGCCCAGGTGGCGGAAGTGGCCGGCGTCTCAAAGGTCCAGGTGGCGCGAGCCTACCGCAAGCTCACTGAGGGGGGCGTGATCAAGGCGGGGCACATGGGCGTCCGCGTGCTCGACCGCTCGGCTCTCGCAGAGCTAGCCGAGTACGAGGTCCTCGACGAGGGCCGGTGAAACAGGTCGGCAAAATAACCGGCGGCGGTGTAAACACCCCATTACAACTGGTCAAACGTATCAAATGACATTTTTCGGGGGTCCGTCTTACTCGAAAATTCGGCATAGCGCAAGCCGGGGTGCCCATCACGTCACCGACTCACTGGCTTCGCCACTGTAGGCTCCGGCGGAAGGGACCCGTCATGCGCAAGTTCATCGAGCTCAACCACACTATCACCGACGGCCTGATCAGCTACCCCGGCATGCCGCCCGTCGTAATCGACGCCCTCTACACCCGCGAGATGTGCTCCTCGGAGTTCCACGACAGCGCCGACGCCGCCGCACTCCTGGACCAGATCAGGATGGTCAACATCTCGGGCACCTACATGGACAGCCCCTACCACCTATGGGACTCCGGCTACAAGGTCTCCGAAATCCCCCTGGAAAAATGCTTCGACCTACCCCTCTACGTGGTGCGCAAGAATCCCGACCACCGTCGCCTGCACGTGAGCGACCTGAAGGCCCAGCTGGGCGGCGCCGACCTCAAGGGGGCAGCCGTGGTGTACGCCACAGGACACGACAAGAAGTTCATGACCCCCGCCTACGAGGAGGACGTACCCTGCTATACCACCGACGCCGCCCAGTGGCTGATCGACCGTGGCGTGTACCTCTGCGGCATCGACACCCAGCTCATCGACGACTTCAACCACAAAGAGACGGGCTGCGCGGTGCACGAGATCGTCCTCGGCGCCGGCTCCATCGTCTGCGAGGACATGGCCAACCTCGATCAGGTGCCCGACCGCGGCGCCCGCCTCTACGCCATCCCGCCGCGCGTGGAGATGGCCAGCTTCCCCGGGCGCGTCTTCGCCGTGGTGGACGAGTAGCGCTGCGGACGCCAGGGGGATTTCATTGCGAGTCCCTCCAGCGTATCGTTTGATATTTTTCCCACGGCATGCAAACGTCACCATGGGACAGGTACATACACGCCACGGCGATGTGGCCGCATCGGCACAGGAAGGATAGCCATGCAGACGAGCTGCCCGCACCTTTTCACACCCGGCAAGATCGGACCGATGGAGGTGAAGAACCGTCTCGTGATGCCCCCGACGGAGATCCTCGCCGCCGGGTTCAACGGCGAGATGTCCGACGACCTGATCCGTTTCTACGAAGAGCGCGCACGTGCGGGTGTCGGCCTCATCATTACCTGCTATGCCAGCGTGGACGACGAGTATTCACAGTCCTTTGCCGGCGCCCAGCTGCGCGCCACCGACCCACGCCTGATCGGGGGCTACACCAAGCTCGCCCGTACGCTACACAAGTACGGTTGCAAGGTGATGACCCAGATCTACATGGCCGGCCGCCAGGCGGTGCCCTCCGCCATCACCGGCAAGCGCATTGTGGCCCCCAGTGCCGTGGGCTACTCGCTCTACGACCAGATCCCCGAGGAGATGACCCTCGACGAGATCCATGCGGCGGTCAAGAAGTTCGGGCGCTCCGCCAAGCTGCTCCAAAACGCCTCCTTCGACGGCGTCGAGGTCCTGGCTGCAGGCGGCTACCTCATCAACGAGTTCCTGAGCCCCTACTCCAACAAGCGCACCGACGAGTACGGCGGCCCCTTCGAGAACCGCTTCCGTTTCCTGCGCGAGGTCTGCGAGGAGATCCGCAGCCGCTGCGGCAAGGGGTTCGCGCTCTCCGTGCGCTTCTCCGCAGACGAGTTCCTGGGCGATGCCGGCTACGGGCTCGACGAGGGCATCCGCATCGCCAAGGCGCTCGAGGGGCTGGGCGTCGACTGCCTGGACATCAACAACTCCAACCAGGAGAAGCGCTACTACATCATCGAGCCGATCACCTTCAAGACCGGTTGGAAGTCCTACATCATCAAGGCGATCAAGGATGCCGTGAGCATCCCCGTGATCGCCACCAACGTGATCAAGCGTCCGCAGGACGCCGAGCGGATGCTCGCCGACGGCCTCATGGATTTCGCCGCGGTCGCGCGCGGCAACATGGCAGACGAGGAGTGGGCGCGCAAGGCACGCGACGGCCGCTTCGACGAGATCCGCCCCTGCATCGGCTGTCTGCACTGCCTGGACGAGACGGCAGTCTTCCGCCGCAGCGAGTGCGCAGTCAACGCCCGAATGGCACGCGAGGCGGAGTTCGACGAGCCCAGGCACGATATGGAGGGCCGCGCCGTGGTGGTGGTCGGCGCCGGCCCCGCCGGCATGAACGCCGCTACCGTGATGCGCCGCCGCGGTGCCGACGTGACCGTGATCGAGCGCAACGACTGGTTCGGCGGTGCCGTGGAGCTCGGCGGACGCACCGTGGACAAGGAGCCCATGGCGTGGCTCGCCGACTACTACCGCACCATGGCGGAGAAGCTCGGCATCAATGTCCTTCTTCACACGGAGGCGACTCCCGAGCTCATCGGCTCCTACCACCCCTATGCCGTCTTTGTGGGTACCGGCGTGACGCCGATCGTCCCCCGGTCCATCCCCGGTCTCGACCGGGAAGACGTCGTCACCGTGGAGCGGGTCCTTTCGCAGAGGCTCAGCTGGCAGGGTAAGCGCATCGTAGTGGTCGGCGGCGGCATGACCGGCTGCGAGTGCGCGGAGATGCTGGCAATGGCCGGCAATGAGGTGTCCCTGCTCGAGATGCGCGACAAGCTGGCGCCCGAGGTGGGACGCGACAACCTCGTGACCGTGCTGGAGAATCTCGAGAAGTACGGGGCACGCATCCTCACCTCACACAAACTGATCGCCGTGGGCAACGGGGGCGTGGAGTATGAGGACGCGACGACTGGAGAGCGCGGGGTCATCCCGACCGACATCGTGATCCTCTCCCTGGGCGGACGTCCCGACACACGCCTCTACGACCAGATCAAGGATGCCTACGAGCATGTCGAGCTCATAGGCGACGCCAAGCATCCCGGGCGTGTTTTCAGCGCGACACGCTCCGGATTCGATGCCGCCTGGGTACTGGAGTAAGAGGCACAACGCGCAGCGACAAAAAAGGAGGGCATCATGAAACATCAGTGCAAGGTAACCGTACTCGAGACCACCTGCCGCAAGGACCTGCAGGAGAAGTACCTGGCGGACCCCGCGAGCGGACCCTGTCCCTTCTTCAAGCCGGGCCAGGTCTTCCTCTTTGAGCGCACGTCCCAAAGGGACGACTTCTATCACCTGGCTGATGGCAAGTTCTGCGGCGAGGCCTGGGACTGCGTGAGCCGCTACATCTACACGGCGCTGCAGGGCGGCTCCATCATGAGCGGGTGGACCAAAGACGAACGCATGATGATCGCAGGCTGCAACGACGGTACCCGCCAGGTGATCTTCAAGATCGAGCGCATCGACATCCCCGAGAGCGACGGCGAGGCTACCTGGCTGGCGCAGCAGGACTTCACCAACACCGCCGAGGACGCCTACACCGGGTGAATCTGTGCGCCTAGAACCGTAGCTCAGTCCGCGGGCTCCCGGGTCAAATCAATCGCGCTGCGGTCGGCGAGCGAGGCGAAGCCAGGGCCGAGCCAGACCGACGACTCCCCAGGACCAAGCACCAGCGGCATCCGCGTATGCACGGCGCCGACCGTCACATTGGGGTCGGTAGTCACGATCGAGAAGCGCCCGTCGCGCTGGATGCCCGCCAGCAGAAAGACGCGATGCCGCGGCATCTGGAAGCGGTACTGCTGCAAGACGGACTTGCCCGTCGCGGGATCCACGCGGCGGTGGCTGCGGCTTGACTCGTAGAAGCCCCGCACCGGCACGAGGCAGCGGCCGTGCAGGATAGCGTCGGCCCACATGCCGCGTCCCTCGCGCACCTGGCGCAGGGCCGTGTCGAGCCGGGTGTTGAAGACGTTCTTCTTGTCGTAGGATTCAAATCCCCAGGTCAGCTGGGTAGGTATGAGGGCATCCGCTCCAGGACTTGCCGCTGCTGCGTCGGGCACCAGCAGCGGCACGAGCGAGCCGGGATAGGCCTCGGGAGCCTCGTCGCCCAGCTCGACGGTCGCACGACCGGTCTGCCCGCGGCGCTCCATCGCGTCCACGAGCTCGCTCATCCGTATCGCCATGATCCGGTGGCACATCGCGTCAGCCCCCGATGCGACTGCTACGCGCCCTGGATCTGGCAGCTGCGCATCGTGGCGAGTGCCGCCTCGTGGGCCTCGGGCGTCACGCCCGCGCAGCACGCGGGGTCGACGCTGATCGTCACCTCGGGCAGCGCGGCCTTGGCGAGCAAGGCGTTGGAGATCACGCAGATGTCGGTGCACAGGCCCACGAACTCGACCTCGATCGGCTGCTTGGCGTTCTCCTCGACCAGCGCCTGGGCCAGCTCGACGGAGCCGAAGGTCGGCTTGTCGAAAATGCGCGCGCCCTCGGGCAGCGCCTCGGCCACGGCGGGCGCCAGCTCCCAGCCCGGCGTCCCCTTGATGCAGTGCTCGACGGGCAGGTTGCGGCCCTCCTGCGTCTGCAGGTAGTCGACGGGGTGCGTGTCGCGCGTCGCCCAGACGCAGTCGGCCGGGTAGCTGCGGATCTTGTCGACCACGGCGGGCACGATCCCGACCGCCTCGGCGGTGCCGAGTGCACCGTCCACAAAATCGTTCTGCATGTCGATCACTACCAGGATCTTCTTCATAAGACACTCCTTGCTCTTGCGGCACTCCTTGTTCTAGCTACTCTGCGAGACGGTATTTCTTCTTGGTGCCCGTGCCCTCGTAGGTCAGGACGCCCTTGTGCACGAGGCCGGTCAGCAAGCGGATGCCGCCGCGCGGGGTCATGCCGAGGACGTTCGTGGCGTCGAGCGCGCTGATCTCGCCCCGCTCGCGAACGAGCTCGTAGACCTTGCGCTCGTTGTCCGTAAAGCCGGCGCAGGGATCGGCGGGCGCGGCGGGCGCAGCGGGCACGTCCGCCTGTGCCGCTTGCGCATCGCGGCAAAAGACAAGCTCGATGCCGCCGTCCACCTCTCGGAAACCCACGCGCACGCCCAGGTCCGCGAGTCCCTCGAGACCGATCTCGCCCTGCGGCTCCCCCTCGAGGCGCTCGAGGGAGTCGGCTGGGTCGCCGCCGTGCCTTCCGTACGAGACCACGAGGCGGGAGCGGCCGTCTCCGCCGACACGTTTCTCAACTGCGAACGTTTTGCCCATCGATGTCCTCTCAGGCGTATCGTGTGAATAAAGGCGGGGCTACCGGCAGGAAGAAGAACCCCGCACAGGGAAACTATAACCCGAAACGCCGACTTGCGAGGAAGGCTTTACATGGCAGACAGCACTACCAACCCGCTCGCCGCGAGCGCCGGCCGCGACGCCGCCGTCGTCCGCACCAGTGTCGTCGGCATCGTCGCCAACGTCCTGCTCGCGGGCTTCAAGGCCGTGATCGGCACCGCCACCGGCTCCATCGCCATCACCCTCGACGCGGTCAACAACCTCTCCGACGCCGGCTCCTCGGTCATCACCATCGTGGGCACGCGGCTCGCCGGCAGGGAGCCAGACCGCACGCACCCCTTTGGCTACGGGCGCATCGAGTACCTGACCACGATCATCATCTCCGTGATCGTGATGTTCGCCGGCGCCGAATCGCTCCGGGAGTCGGTCGCGCGCATCGTCTCGCCCGAGGTCGCCAGCTACGACACCCTCTCCCTCGCGATTGTCGCCGTGGCCGTCGCGGCAAAGGTTGCGCTCGGCCGCTACTTCATCGCGCAGGGCAAGAAACTCGGTTCTTCTTCCCTCGTCGCCTCCGGCACCGACGCCTCCATGGACTCTGTGATCTCCGCATCCACGCTGGTGGCGGCCCTCATCTACATGGCCACGGGCCTGGGCGTCGAGGCTTGGCTCGGCGCCGTGATCGCCGTGGTCATCATCAAGTCCGGCATCGATATCCTGCGCGAGGCCCTCAGCAAGATCCTGGGCGAGCGCTCCGAGGCCGAGCTGGCCCACGCCGTGAAGAAGACCGTCTGCTCCGTGCCGGGCGTGCTCGGCGCCTACGACCTGGTGCTCAACGACTACGGCCCCGACCGCTATCTCGCGAGCGTCCACATCGAGGTGGCCGAGGACACCACCGCGCGCGAGATCGACCGCATGACCCGCGAGGTCACCGAGCGCGTCTACTGCGAGCAGGGCGTGGCCCTCACCGCGGTCGGCGTGTACTCTGCAAACGACGAGGCCGGTCCCGACACCCGCGCAATCGGGGAGGCACTGGCCGAGATCGTCGCATCGGACCCCGCGCTCCTCCAGTACCATGGCCTCTACGTGGACGAGGGGCAGCACACCGCCCGCTTTGACCTGGTCGTGAGCTTCGACGTGCCCGCCGGAACCACGCGCCGCGAGGTCTGGCGGCGGGCGGTCGACGAGGTGGGCCGGCGCTTCCCCGCCTACACGTTCACCTCGACCATGGACTCCGATCTCAGCGACTGATCCGCGTCCGCGTTACAGCAGCTCGAGCAGGGCGTCGACGCCCTCGGCGCGCGTCGCCCAACTGGTGCACAGGCGGATGACCGTGTGGGCCTCGTCGTAGCGGTGGTCGTAATTGAACATCACGCGCTCACCGAGCTCGGCCATCTTTGCGTCCTCGATCACAAAGAAGGTCTGGTTGGTCGGCGAGTCGATGTAGATCGGATAGCCCTGCTCGCGCAGGCGGGTGCGGATGCGGTCGGCCGCCTCGTCGGCGGTGCGGCCCAACTGGAAATAGAGGTCGTCGGTAAAGAGCGCGCCGAACTGCACGCCGAGCAGGCGGCCCTTGGCGAAGAGGGCGCCGTGCTGCTTGATGCGGGTGAAGAAGCGCGGGCACGTCCCCTCCCGCGGGAAGACGATCGCCTCGCCGCACAGGGCGCCGCACTTGGTGCCGCCGATGTAGAACGCGTCGGCCAGGCGGGCCAGGTCGGGCAGGGTCACGTCGTTTGCCGTACTTGCGAGCGCATAGGCCAGGCGGGCGCCGTCGATGTAGAGGGGCACGCCGCACTCGTGGCAGGCGGCCGAGAGGTCCTCGAGCTCGGCCAGCGAGTAGAGGGTGCCGTACTCGGTCGGCTGCGAGATGTAGACGGCGCCGGGCTCCACCTCGTGCTCCCAGTTGGCGTCCTCGTGCCAGGCCGTCCAGCAGTCGCGCACCGTCTGGCCCGCGAGCTTGCCGTCGCGCGAGGGCAGCGCGAGCACCTTGTGGCCCGTGAACTCGATCGCGCCCGCCTCGTGCACGTTGACATGGCCGGTGTCGGCGGCCATCACGCCCTGCCAGGGCGCGAGCAGCGCGTCGATCACGACCTGGTTGGCCTGCGTGCCGCCGCCCACAAAGTGCACCTCGGCGTCGGGGCAGGCACAGGCCGCGCGGATCTTGGCGCGCGCCTCGTCGCAGAAGCGGTCGGAGCCGTAGCCGGCCACGCTCTCCATGTTCGTCTTCACGAGCGCATCGAGCACCGCCGGGTGCGCACCCTCCATGTAGTCCGATGCGAACGCGAGCTTGCGCGCCACGCAGTTGTCCGTCATATCGTCTCCCCAGTCGCAGTCCCTCTCGTCGCAAGTCCTCTTACGTGCACATCCGTAGCGTTGGCGCGATGAACACGTCTGCAAAGACAAACGGTGCCGGCCCAAAGGCCGACACCGCCACATTCTGGCATAGTTGCGTTACCGTCACATTATCGTACGGCACGCAACGCGCGTTACGCGATACGCAGCGCGCGCGTGGCGTTGAGCACGCAGATGATCAGCACGCCCACGTCGCCAAAGACCGCGAGCCACATCGGCGCGAGGCCGAGCGCGGCCATGACCAGGATCACGACCTTGATGGCGATGGCGATCACGATGTTCTGGCGGGCGATGCCCAGCGTGCGGCGGGCGGTGGCGATGGCCACGGCGATCTTGGAGGGCTTGTCGTCCATCAGCACGACGTCGGCGGCCTCGATCGCGGCGTCCGATCCGAGCGCGCCCATCGCGACGCCCACGTCGGCGCGGGCCAGGACCGGCGCGTCGTTGATGCCGTCGCCGACGAAGGCCAGGCTCTGCTTGTCCATCTCCGCGCCCAGCAGGCGCTCGACCTGCGCGACCTTATCCTGCGGCAGGAGCTCGGCGTGAACCTCGTCGACGCCCAGGTCGGCCGCGACCGCCTCGGCGACCTCTGCGCGGTCGCCCGTGAGCATCACGGTGCGGCGGACGCCGGCGGCGCGCATCTCGGCGATGGCCTGCCGGGCATCCGGCTTGACCTCGTCGGAGATCACGATGTGGCCGGCGTAGGCGTGGTCGACCGCCACGTGGATCACGGTGCCCGTGTGCGGGCAGTCGCAGACCTCGACGCCCTCGGCCTCCATGAGCTTGGTATTGCCCACGGCAACCCTCTGGCCCTCGACCTCGGCCACGACGCCCTTGCCGGCGACCTCGGTCGCCACGCTCACCTGGCAGTCGTCGTCCTCGTCGGGGTAGGCCTGGCGCAGCGCCAGCGCGATGGGGTGCGTGGAGTAGCGCTCGACATGCGCCGCGAGGTGCAGCAGGCGGCGCTCGTCTTCGTCGCAGGACTCGAGGCCGGCGTAACCGCGGCCGTTAGAGTAGGCGCCGCTCTGGACGCAGGCGATGTCGTGGACGGCGGTCACCTTGAAGACGCCCTGTGTGAGCGTGCCCGTCTTGTCGAAGACGACCGTATCGGTCGTGGCGAGGGCCTCCAGGTAGTTGGAACCCTTGATGAGGACGCCCTGCCGGGCCGCGCCGCCCAGGCCGCCGAAGAAGGTCAGCGGCACCGAGACCACCAGCGCGCAGGGGCAGGAGACCACGAGGAAGGTCAGCGCGCGCAGCAGCCAGGTGGCGAAGGTGCCCGCAAAGTCACCCGAGACCAGCGGCGGGATCACCGCGAGCGCGATGGCGGCGTAGACGACGATCGGCGTGTACACGCGAGCGAACTTGGTGATGAAGTGCTCGGACTCGGACTTCTTGTCGCCGGCGTTCTCCACGAGGTCCAGGATCTTGGACGCGGTGGACTCGCCGAACTCCTTGGTCACGCGCACGCGCAGGGTGCCTGCCTGGTTCACGCAGCCGGAGACGACCTCGTCGCCCTCGCGCACGGTGCGCGGGACGCTCTCGCCCGTCAGCGCCACGGTGTCCAGGCTCGAGGCGCCCTCGATCACGACGCCGTCCATCGGGACCCTCTCGCCCGGGCGCACGACCACGATGTCGTCGACCGCGACCTCGTTGGGGTCGACCGTCACGACCTCGCCCGCACGCTCGAGGTTGGCGGTGTCGGGCCGGATGTCCATGAGCTCCGTGATGGAGTCGCGGCTCTTGTCCTCGGCCGTGTCCTCAAAGACCTCGCCCACCTGGAAGAAGAGCATCACAAAGACTGCCTCGGCAAACTGTGGCTCGCCTCCCGGGATGAAGCCGATCAGCAGCGCGCCCACCGTCGCGACGGTCATGAGGAAGTCCTCGTCGAAGGGGTTGCCACGGGCGATGTGCTCGATGGCCTCCCCCACCACGTCGTAGCCGGCGATTGCGTAGGGAATCAGGTACATGAGCAGGCGGACCCAGAGCGCCGGGGCCATCGTGCGCTCGACGGCGATGCAGATGACGAGAAGGACGGCCGCCGCACCGATCCGCGCCATGCGCACCCGGGGGCTCTGCTCCTCCTCTTCCTCTTCTTCCTCGTCGCAGCAGCTGCAGGTCAGTTCGTCTTCGGCCATGGTCGCTCCTCGCTCGGGTCTCCGCACATTTTTCAAAAGTATGAGCATTTGTTCATGTACGAATGTAGCGTATTTGCATATCCCTGTCCAGCAGCATCGGTGAAGAAGGTCGCTGTCGCACTGCATCAGGCCCCGTCACCTATCATGCGAGCGTGTCAGCCCCCCGTCCCCTGTCACATGTGTCAGTCCCCCGTCCCCTGTCACATGCAGCCGCCGATAAAAGAAGGGCAGGAACCCGATGGCTCCTGCCCTTCGAGGGGTTTATCTCACAGCGCCGCTTTACTTGCCCAGCGCCTTGTCGATGCGGGCGAAGATGGCCTCGCAGTTCTGGCGGCCGTACTCGAGCATCGGCATGACATCCATGGGGGTATCGCCGAGCTTGGCCTTGATCTTGTCGGCCTGGTAGCCGATCTGGGGGCCGAGCAGGACGACGTCCCAGCCGTCGCCGTTCTTGACCTCGTTGGCACCGCGCGCGGCGATCTCGAGATCGATGCCGTGCTCAGCAGCATACTTCGACATCTTCTTCATCAGCATGCTGGTCGACATGCCACCTGCGCACACAAGCAGAACCCTCATTCCGTACCCCTCTCGATTCGATTGCCAAAACCGGCATCACCGGCCATGTACTCTATCGATAGTGCCCGTGCGACCGGAGGTATTTCGGAAGCAATCGGTAAGCGGCACCTGTTCACAGGTGAGGCTTATTCAGGGTGAGGCTCATTCGAAGGATTGCCGGCAGGCTGCCGCATCCCTCCGCAGCAGGTCCGAGACGATGTCGTACGTGACACCGTAGACCGTCGGGCTCTTGGATGCACGCGGACCCGCAACGTTGAGCGTGAGGCCCTGGCCCAGCCCGCAGACCCACAGCCAGACGCGGTCGACCTCGTCGGCTCCCTCGACCACCAGCACCGGGCGGCCGTAGTCGTTGGCGAATTCCAGGGTGGCCTCGGTCCCGCTCGCGGGCTCGATCCCGCCCGGCGAGACGATCAGCGTCGCGTGCGCGTCGCGGACGTTCCAGGCGGTCCGCTGCATGAACCAGTCCGAGGGAGTCTCCACGAGCTCCGGATAGAGCGCGAGCACGCCCGGCGCCTCGCCGAAGTCCTCCGCACGACCTCCCCTAGGAGCCCAGCCGCGAATCGGCAGGCCGGCGTCGCGCGCGGCATCGAGTCCGGCGCGGTCCGCCCCCGTCTGTCCGCCCGAGCGGATGAAGGCGATGTGCCGCGGGTCGCGGATGATCTCGTCCTTCTCGCGAAGACCCGCCTCGACCTCGGGGCCGCTCACGGGGTCGAGCTCGAGCGCCCGCGCCAACTGCTCGGGCGTGAGCGTCCCCCGCACGTCTTCTGTATCGACCATTTCGCACTCCCCCCTAGTACGCAAAGCGCTTGTCGTGTTTGGCCGCCTGGCGCGCCACCACGAAATTGACGACGTAGATCACGACGACCGCCAAGAAGAAGAGACTGTCGCTCGCGCTCGAGCTCACCATGGCCGCCGAGTCGTAGAGCCCGTGGAGGAAGACAGACAGCGCGTAGCCCACGACCACGCAGGCCGCCGACCAACCACGGCGCCCCTGCGCCGAGAGGTACTTCGCTTCGCCGTAGAAGATACCGAAGAGCACGGCGAAGCCCATGTGCGCCGGGATGGCCATGAGGGCGCGGGTCAGGAAGACGCCCGTGCCGTAGTTGAGGCCGTACATGATGTTTTCCACGCCGGCGATAAGCCCGGCACAGACGCCACTCAGGATGAGCGACCACAGCAGGTTGACCGGTTCCTTGTCGAGGGGGTCCAGACGGTACACATACACCATGAGGATCACGGCCGGCGCCAAGGCCAGCACGAGGAATATTCGCAGGTAGGCACTCAAGCCAGACATGAGCAGAAACATACGGGTCTCCTTTGACCCTATTCTCTTCGCGCGCCTCGTTGCACGCTCTTGCTGTGTTGCATGGTGTCGCCGTCACTTTGTAGCGGCTCACCCTGTGAGTCGTCAGGTACAGATTGCGTAGGTGTATCTTGCGCGGGAATCTCGTCTTCACCTCGGATCGCCTGTGCCAACCGCTCGTCGCCATCGCCGGGCGATTTCGCAAAGAAGCCCGCCACGAGCATGCACAGATCGATGAGCACAGGTATCGCAAACGGCCCGAACAAGGCAAACCACATCCAGCTAAGCCTGAAGGTTGTAAAGCCCCAGACGCCATGGAGACCCGGGGAGAAGCAGCCGCAGACCACCAGCGGGATGGCGATGGCGATGACAACGGACGCCTTGCCAGGCGCCCCGAGCCTCCATGCCGCCCAGATGTTGAGTACAGAACCCGCCAAGAAGCCTAGCCATAATGCCACAAACCCTGCAATCAAGGCCCCCAGCAGCAGATTCTCCGGGAATTCAAAGTTCCCGTTGAGTGTCATCTCCCACGAGAAGAAGAAGAACGAAGCGATTACGATACCGAGCGCGCCCCATCGCAGCACCTTGGCCTTCTTGCTCTTGTCATGCAGAATCCTGCTCGCGACGGCGACGTCCGACTCGGTGACATTGGCCATGGCTTCTCCTCTCATCGATACCGCATTGTAGCGCCTGCGCCTATGGCACCATCGGCGAGTCGACCGACATTCGCATGATCTCAGAGGGTGTTTCCTTGCCACATCTCCTGCCGCCTGACGCAAGCGACCGCTTGTCCGCTCCTTACGCCGTCACGACGCCGATCCCCGCTAGCATGGAGCCCGACAAACCCGGATCGCGCAAGGAGCCCGCCATGTCGCTCTATGTAATCGAGGAATCGGACCGCTGTCTCAAATGCAAGGTGCCGCTTTGCAGCAAGAAGGGCTGCCCCGTGCAGACCCCCATCCCGCGGGCGATGGCGCTCACGCAGGAGCGCAGGCTGATGGAGGCCGGCGAGCTGCTCTTTTGGAACAACCCCATGAGCGCCGTCTGCGCCTATGTCTGCAACCACTACGCCCAGTGCGCGGGCAGCTGCATACTGAACCGCAAGGGGGCGCCAGCACGCTTCTACGAAGTCGAGAAGTTCGTCTCGGAGGCCTACGTCACCCGCACCCACTTTGAGAGGCCGGCCCCGAACGGGCACAGCGTCGCCGTGGTCGGCTCCGGCCCCGCGAGCCTGACCGCCGCGTTCCTGCTCGCGCGCGTCGGGTGCGAGGTGACCATCTTCGAGTCGAAACCCGAGGTCGGCGGCGTCCTGCGCTACGGCATCCCCGAGTTCAGGCTGCCCAAAGAGCCGCTCGACCACTACCGTCGGCTCCTCGACGAGATCGGCGTGAGCGTACGGCCCGACACCACGATCGGCGGCGCGCTGCACATCGACGACCTCTTCGACGATGGGTACGAGGCCTGCTTTGTGGGCACCGGCGCCCTGCGCGCCAAGAAGCTCGACATACGCGGCCAGTCGCGCGGCAACGTGCTCTTTGGCATCGACTACCTCGTCAACCCCGGCGTCTGCAAGGTCGGTGAACGCGTCGTGGTGATCGGCGTCGGCAACGTCGCGATGGACGCCACGCGCACCGCCCTGCGCCAGGGCGCGCGCACCGTGACCCTGGTCTCCAACTGGAACGGCACGTCGGCCAATAGCGACGAGGTCGAGCTCGCGCTGCTCGACGGGGCCACCATCGAGTACGGCCTCTCCGTGCAGCGCATCGACGCGGACGGGCCTGTCTTCTGCCGTTCGGTTCTCGACGAAAACGGCCTGCCCGTCGGCATCGAGCCGGGCGAGGTCCGCATCCCCTGCGATACCACGATCTTTTGCGTGAGCCAGGTCCCCAAAGACAAACTCGCGCTCACGACCCGCGGTCTCGAGACCACGCCGGCGGGCACCATCGTGGTGGACCCCGACAACCGCACGACCGTACCGCACGTCTATGCCGCGGGCGACGTGGTGACCGGCCCCAAGACCGTGGTGCACGCCGTCGCCGGCGCCAAGGTGGCCGTCGCCTCGATGCTCAGGGAGCTTGGCGTGGCGTAGCCTACATCCACGACGTTGTCAACCGGTGCGGGTAACGTGCGATCTGCCGTATAAGGCGATTACCCGTCGAAGGGCTAGTCTTCCGCGTCGTAGGCCGCGCGGACGTACTCGGTGAAGTCGTCCCAGCCCACGCGCTCGAGGGTGTCGGCGAAGCGCTCCATCCGCTTGGAGTCGGCGTGCTGGTCGTACCAGTCGATGGTCGCGTCGATCACGCGGAAGAGCTGCTTGCGGCTCGTGGCGGGCGGCAGCACCTCGCGGCCCACGCGGACGTTGCCCGTCTTGAAGAGGCCGCCGAAGGTCATCGTGTAGATGCGCTCGAAGCCCCAGGAGTCCTGCGGGCAGCTGTGCACGCAGACGCCGCAGCTCTGGCAGTTGTCGTAGTTGACGACGATCTTGTCGCCCTCCAGCTTGAGCGCGTCGTGCTTGCAGTTGCGCACGCAGATCTTGCACTGGATGCAGGGGTCCTCGAGCCAGGTCACGCGCACACCGCCCGTGATGCCCATGTCGCGGGCCTCCACGAGCTGGCAGTCGTTGTGGCAGCCGGTCACGGCAAACTTGAACTTGCCCGCGAGCACGCGGCCCATGTAGCGACGGTCGATCTCGGCCGCGATCGCCTTGGTGTCGATGTTGCCCCAGGGGCAGACGGTCATGCCCTGGCAGGCGGGCACGGTACGCACGCGCGGGCCGCAGAGGCCGGTGGTGCAGTCGTTGGCCTCCAGGTCGTCGCGTGCGGCGTCGAGCGCGGTCACGTCCATGCAGGGGATCTCGATGGACTGGCGGCTCGTGAGGTGCACCTTGCCCTTGGCGTACTTGGTCGCGGTGTCGGCGATGGCATGCAGCTGGTCGGACGTGAAGTCGCCGGCCACGTTGTGCAGGCGCAGGGAATAGTGGCCCTTGACGATGTTGGCCATCATTCCCTCTTTTTTGAGCGCCATGCGGCCCATCTTGGTGGCGGGCTTGCGGTCTGGCGCAGGCGCGGGTGCGGGCGCCGGCGTCGCGGGCTCGTCGCCCTCGGGCCACACGTCCTTGAAGTACGGCTTCGGCGCTTTGACCTTCTTGTGGTCCTTCTTGTCGCCCATGTGCATCCTCTCCCGAGTCCCGCCCGCATCCCCATGCGAGGCGGGTGCTGCCTTAATAAAAAGGGTATCCGAAACCGCAGCGATTCACGCCGAGAAGACGTGCCGCGCCGTAAAGGGGCTGTAATGAGCACCGACCGCCATTCGCATGACGGTCGGTGTCAGCCTTATCGGCGCCGCGCTCAGTCGCGGGTCAGCTTGCGGTGCAGGCGGTGGGGCTTTGACAGGTCGGGGCCCAGGCGCTTCTCGCGGTCGCGCTGGTAGTCCTCGAAGTTGCCCTCGAACCAATGCCAGGCGCCGGGGTCGTCGTCGGTGCCCTCCCAAGCCAGGATGTGGGTGCAGATGCGGTCCATGAACCAGCGGTCGTGGCTGGTGATCACGGCGCAGCCCGGGAACTCGAGCAGCGCCTCCTCCAGCGAGGCCAGCGTCTCGGTATCGAGGTCGTTGGTGGGCTCGTCGAGCAGCAGCAGGTTGCCGCCTTGCTTGAGCGTGAGGGCGAGGTTGAGGCGGTTGCGCTCGCCGCCGGACAGCACGCCGGCGCGCTTCTGCTGGTCGGTCCCCTTGAAGCCAAAGGCCGAGACGTACGCGCGGCTCGGGATCTCCTGGGTGCCCACGACGATGAAGTCGTTGCCGTCCGAGACGACCTCCCAGACGTTCTTGTCGGGGTCGAGGCCCTCGCGCCCCTGGTCGACGTAGGAGAGCTGCACGGTCTCGCCCAGCTCGAGCGTGCCGGAGGTCGGCTGCTCCTGGCCCACGATCATCTTGAAGAGGGTCGACTTGCCCACGCCGTTGGGGCCGATCACGCCCACGATGCCGTTGCGGGGCAGTGTGAAGCTGAGGTCGTCGATCAGCACGCGGTCGCCGAAGGCCTTGTGCAGGTGCTCGACCTCCAGGACCTTGTTGCCCAGGCGCGGGCCCACGGGGATGTGGATGTCGGTGAAGTCCGTCTTCTTGGTGCGCTGGGCCTCGGCCTCCATCTGCTCGTAGGCGGCCAGACGGGCCTTGCTCTTGGCCTGGCGCGCCTTCTGGGAGCTGCGCACCCACTCCAGCTCGGAGCGCATCTTCTTGGCCCGCTTGGCGCTCTGCTTGGCCTCCATCTCCAGACGGGCGGCCTTGGTCTCCAGGTAGGTGGAGTAGTTGCCCTTGTAGGGATAGAGCGTGCCGCGGTCGACCTCGCAGATCCACTCGGCCACGTTGTCGAGGAAGTAGCGGTCGTGCGTGACGGCCAGGACCGCGCCCTGGTAGTTCTTGAGGAACTGCTCGAGCCAGAGGACGCTCTCGGCGTCCAGGTGGTTGGTGGGCTCGTCGAGCAGCAACAGGTCGGGCGCCTCGAGCAGCAGCTTGCAGAGGGCCACGCGGCGGCGCTCGCCGCCCGAGAGGTGGTCGACCGTCTCGTCGGGGTCGGGGCACTGCAGGGCGTCCATCGCCTGGGAGAGCTGGCTGTCGAGGTCCCAGCCGTTGGCGGCGTCGATCTCGGTCTGGAGCTCGCCCATCTCGGCCATCAGCGCGTCGAAGTCGGCCTCGGGGTCGGCCATCTCCTCGCCGATCTTGTTGAAGCGATCGACCTTGGCCAGCAGGTCGCCGAAGGCCAGCTCGATGTTCTCCTTGACCGTCTTGGTGTCGTCCAGCGGCGGCTCCTGCTGCAGGATACCCACGCTATAGCCCGGGGACAGACGTGCCTCGCCGGCGGAGATGTCCTCCATGCCGGCCATGATCTTGAGCAGGGTGGACTTGCCCATGCCGTTGGGGCCCACGACGCCAATCTTGGCACCGGGGAAGAAACCCATGGTCACGTCGTCGAGGATGACCTTGCCCTCAAAGGCCTTGCGGACCTTGTACATCTGGTAGATGAACTCTGCCATGTCACTCCTTGTGTCGGGGGTCGGACCGCAGCTCAGCGGGCGAAGCTCAGCGGGCCGGTGGATGCATGTCTTACCCCTCCGATGATACCGTAGGACCGCCCGGGCTCGCCCGAGTCCCGTGGAGCCTACGTATTTCCCACGGGCGCGATGCGTAGGACCCGGGCGGAAACCCGCGAGGGTAAGAAACATCTTGCGAAGCAGATCCGCCGCAGGGCACTTGCGGGAGCGAGGACTGTCTGAGGCCGTAAGGCCGAGTTCCGCAGCTGCAAGCGCCCCGCGGCGGATCGGGTGCGGAGCGTGTTTCTTACCCTCGCGGGTGTCCGATCGGACCCCTACGCCGTCAGCTCGGGCAGACCCGCCTTGCCGACGAGCTCGACGAGCTTGGGCCGGGACGCCTTGTTGAGGCGGTCCGTGTCGACGACCAGGTAGCCACCCTTCTTGTGCACCAGGTAGAGGTAGTGCTCGTAGGTGCCCCAGCCTGTGTAGTCGCTCCAGGGCACGCTGCCCTTGCCCTTGTTGGATGTGATCTGGACGCCCGCGGGCGAGAAGACGTACCGGATGTTCTTGCCGATCAGGTTCTTGGCTTCGTCGCCCAGGCCGGCTTTGGCGCGAACGCGCCACATCCGCTCGGTGCCGGGGCCGATCAGGTAGACGACCAGGGCGAGCGCCAGCGCCGCCAGAATCCAGCTCGTGTCGCCCCGCTGTGCGGCGCGGCCCAGCAGCGCGACCAGGATGCCGCCGAGCACGGCAAATACCACGCGCACCACGAGCATCTTCTTCATGTTGTCGCGGCTGTGCACCGCGATATCCACGAGCGCGTCCAGGTCCTCCTGGGCGATGGTGTGGTTGTAGGAAACCATGAGACCTCCCCCTGTCTTGCATGTCTTTGAGAGGATAACGCATGCAACCATCCCGCACGGGGTACGGTGTCCGCCCCGCGTGCTAGACTGCTTGCAAATGAATAGCGTCAGCACGGGGGTGTGGTTCGAGTCGCGGCGTGCCGCGGCGAGATCAAAAGGGAACCCGGTGGGAATCCGGGACAGCCACCACTACTGTATGCGGGCAGAGCGCAGGGGCAATCCATTGGCCGGGGACACCGTCCCACCGAGAAGGGTCCCTACGCGCGGAAGACGAGCGTACGGCTCGCCCTCCTTCCCCGCGAGCCAGGAGACCTGCCCTCCCCCGCAGGTACAGCCGCCCGGGCATGGGGGTAGGGGTTCCGTTGGTGATGCAGGCACGCGCCTCTGACGGCGCGACGGATACTGCTACCACGATTTCCGGATACGGCTGGCCGACGCGCAACCGACGTCTGGAGTCACTCATGAAGCACCGCATGCCCGCCTGGCGCAAGCTCACGGCCACCGCTCTCTCGGCCCTCCTGGCCTTCAACCTCGCGATACCCGCCGTCCCCGCCTATGCGGAGGAAGACGTGGTCGCAGCCCCGACCGCCGAGGCGCAGGCCCAGCAGCCTGTCGGCGATACGCCCGAGCAGCCCGAGGTCGACGCGCTACCCGCCGACGAATCCGCGACCGATGAGCTCACCTCCACGGAACCTGACGGCACGGAAAATGTGGCTGACGTCGAGAATGTGACACTCCCCCGTCCCCTGTCAGACGATGCCGCGACGGAAAACGTGACACTCCCCCGTCCCCTGTCACGTCCCGAAGAGATCGACGTCACCGTCGAGGTCATCGGCCCCGACTCCGCGGGTACGAGCTACGACTGGGTGAGCCCTGCACCCGTCTCCGTCGAGCAGGGCGCCAGCGCCTGGTCCGTCTTCAAGGCGGCGCTCGACGAGGCGGGCATCGCGTACGACGCGCCCGAGTCGAGCTACGGCGTCTACATCAACACCATCACCTCGCCGACCACCGGCGAGGCCTACGGCTGGGACCAGGCGACGGGCAAGTTCTGGCAGTTCTTCGTCAACGGCGAGGCCGCGAGCGTCGGCGTCGACGGCTACACGCTGCAGGACGGCGACAAGGTCCTCCTGTCCTATTCCGCGTGGGGAGCGTCGGACGCCACGTCCGTCAGCAACAAGGCCGCATACGACGACGCGGACGCCCAGGTCACCGACCTGCCCTCCGACTGGTCGCAGTCCGAGGACAAGGGCAATACCACCAGCGCCGCCACGCCCACGACCAAGACGAGCGTGGAATGGAAGGCCCTCGTCGGCGGCAACAGCGCAAACGTGAGCGAGCCGCTCCTCATCGGCGGCAACGTGTACATCGCGGTCGGCTTCGCCTGGAACGGGGACAGCGGGGCCTACTCGGGCATGCTCGTGCGCATCGCCGCCTCGACGGGCAAGGTCGACGCGACGGGCGTCCTCGCCGGCGACATCGACTACACCACGCGACCCGTCTACCAGGACGGCATCGTCTACGTCCCCCTCAAGAACGGCGTGGTGCAGGCCTTCAACGCCAGCACGATGAAGACGCGCTGGGTCTCCGCGGGCACCGCCGCATCCGACCAGGCCTCCTGCTCGCTGCGCATCGCGGACGGCTCCCTCTACCTCGGCACCATCGGCGGCGACTTCCAGTCCGGCGCCCTCGCCGCGCTGGACGCGGCCACCGGCTCCCTAAGCTGGGTCGCGAGGAACACCTCCAGCGGGTACTACTTCACCGCCCCCGTCCGCGTCGGCAACGTGGTCTGCCTCGGCGACAACGGGGGCGTCATGCGTGCCTTCGACGCCGCCACGGGCAAGGAGCTGGGCTCCGCCTCCCTGGGCTCGGGCATCAACGCCGACCCGGTGGCGTACCAGGGCTCCCTGCTCGTCATCACCCACGACGGCACGCTGCACAAGCTGAGCGTCGGCGCGGACGGCTCGCTCGCGGAGACCGCGCAGGTGCGGGCCCTGGCGTACTCGGTCGCGACGCCGACGGTGGTGGGCGACACCGCCGTGGTCGTCGGCAAGACCCCCGACAACAAGTCGGCCGCCCTCGCCCTGATCGACCTCGGCAGCATGAGCGTGACCCGCACCGTGACCAAGGCCGACGGTAAGGCCATCGCTCCGGCCGCCATCGCCAGCGCGCCGCTCGTCTCGACCCAGCAGGACGGGACCTGGTGCTACTTCACGCGCAACTACGCGACGTATAGCGATACGGGTACCGTCACCGCCGGCGGCGACCTCTACGCCTACCGCATCGGCGACGCCGAGGCGCACCTCCTCTACGCCCCCGACAGCACCGTCGCCCAGTACTGCGACTCCCCGGTGATCGCCGACGCCGCAGGCAACCTCTACTACCTCAACGACTCCGGCTACCTGGTCAAGCTCGCCGCACGGGCCAAGAAGGACGAGCCTACCGACAAACCCTCCGACAAGCCCGTTACGCCCCAGGACAACCCTTCCATCAAGCCCAGCAACAAGCCCTCTGGTAAATCCGGTGCCAATTCGGCCAAATCCTCCGGCACATCCGCGCGCCCTGCCGCAATCTCCACGTCGCGTAAGACGAACGCGGGCAGCACCGGTGCGACACCGATGAGCGCTGCCGCACAGAGCGGTGCCTCGACCTCCGCCGGTGAGAACGCGACCGCATCCGCCCAGAGTGCCTCTGCCAACAACGAATCCACGGGAACAGAGGAATCGAGCGCAACTACCGAGGTGGCAGACATCGACGCGGCGGCGGACGCAGCCCCCGCGCGCCGGATCCCCCTCTGGCCGATCATCGGCATCTGCCTCGGCGCGGGCTTGCTGATCTGGCTCTTCTTCGCCCGCCGCCGCAAGGATGAGGAAGACGCATAGCATGGCCGACAAGCATCAGCGCGACCCGCAACTGAATGCGGCACAGACGGCCTCCGGTTCCGCACCCGACGCCAAGGCAGGCAAGGCCCACCGCAACGTTGCACGTATCCTGGCAGGGATAGCCGCGACGCTCCTGATCGTCTTTTGCTCGTGGTCGCTCGCCGTCTACCTGCAGGGCGGCGACCCGTTGCTCATGTTGCACGGCGGGCGGGCGACCACGGCGGAGGGCAGCATCGCCGCCACGGGCCCTGCCGCCTATGCGGGGCACGACACAGCGGGAAGCGCGGCGGCGACCGGGTCGTCTGCCGACGGTTCCGCTGAGGATGCCACAGCGGAGGCGGCTGATGCGGACGATTCCGCATCCAGCGCAGGGGACGGGAAGGATTCTGGCGCAAGTTCGTCTTCCTCCGGTCAGCAGGCTGGCACCAGCAGCGGCGCGTCTGCCGGTGCCGCCGCTTCGGGGGCAGGCGCATCATCAGGGGCCTCATCCGCCTCAGGCAAAGGGTCCTCGTCGGGCGCGGCATCGTCGTCGGGCGCGGCCTCGGGCACGTCTTCCACGCCGACCCAGCCGGTCAAGAGCAGCGAGGTCACCGTCCGCGTGTCGGCGGGCGGCTCGTCCGGCAAGCTCACGCTGGCAAAGGGCTCGACCGTCTACGACGCGCTGCTCGCGCTGGGCGTCAGCGTCAACGCCGAGAACACCGAGTACGGCGTCTACGTGACCTCCATCAACGGGGTCGCGGAGGACGCCAACCACGGCTGGACCTATACCGTGAACGGCTCGATGCCGAATGTCTCCGCGAGCGGCTACCGTGTGTCCGACGGGGACAGCATCGTCTGGACCTACGTGACCGTCAAGTAACGACGTCGGGAGAGCCGAGTTTGGGCGAAGGGCGCACAACGAGGGCGGCAGCTCTGGGACTCTGGCACCCCAGGGTGCTGGTGGCGTACTTTGCGTGCGCGCTCGTGCTGGTCATGGCTGCGTTCGAGCCTGTCTGCACCGGGCTGGGACTCGCGGTCGGGCTGCTCGTGTGCTGCCGCCTGCGGGGCGTGCGCGCCACCCTGCGGCCGCTCGCCTGGCAGCTGCCGCTCATGGTGATCATCTGCCTGGTCAACCCCTTCTTTTCCGCCCAGGGGATGACGGAGGTCGCGACCGTCGGCGTCCGCAAGGTCTACCTCGAGAGCCTCGCCTACGGCCTCAACATGGGCGCGATGCTGCTCGCGATGCTGGTCTGGTTCGCCGACGCGGCGGCCGTCGTCTCGACCGACGCCGTGCGCATCGCCTTTGGCGGCACGCTGCCCGTCGTCTCGCTCATGGTCTCGATGACCGTGCGCCTCGTGCCCGACTTCATCCGCCGCGGGCACGAGATCGCCGACGTCCAGCGTGCCTGCACCTCCGCCGCAAAGACGAACGCGCCGCTCTCGGACCTTTCGGCCCACTCACACCCGAGCGCCCTCTCACGCCTTCACGCCTCCTCACGCCTTCACAACCGCTCGCGCCTCGTGACCGTGCTGGTGGGCTGGGGGCTCGAGGACTCGTTTGCCACCGCCGACTCCATGCAGGCGCGCGGCTGGTCCTCCGCGCGGCGGCGCACCTCGTACCGGAGCCAACGCTTCCGCACACGCGACGGTGTCGCACTTGCCCTGATCGCGACGCTCGCCACCGTCGACGCGCTCGCCCTGGCGCGCGTCTGCGGCGGCTGGCACTACTACCCCACCATGGGGTCGTTCTCGGCCTGGTGGCTCTACCTCCCGCACGCCGTCCTGCTCGCCCTCCCGCTCGTCGCGACCGCGGTCGAGGACCTGCGCTGGTCGCACGCGGAATCCTCCGAAAGGGCCGCAGCATGAGCGTCCGTCTTGCCATCGACCTGCAGGGTCTCTCCTTTGCCTACCCGAACGGCGCGCCCGTGCTCCGCGACCTCGACTGGCAGTTGCCCGAGGGCGCCTTTGCCCTGCTCGACGGCGCGACCGGCTCCGGCAAGTCCACCCTGCTGCGCCTGCTCAAACCCGAGCTCTCCCCCGTCGGCGCGCTGGCAGGCGCACGCACCGTCTTTGGGCGCGACCTCGCCGATTGGGGTCAGGAGGAGTCCGCCGCGGGCATCGGCTACGTCGCGCAGGACCCCGGCGCCCAGATCGTCTGCGACACCGTCCGCCACGAGCTCGCCTTTGGCCTCGAGAACCTGGGCCGCGACCGGGGCGAGATGCGCCTGCGCGTCGCCGAGGTCGCGCAGTTCCTCGGCCTGACGCCGCTCGCGCGCCGCCGCACCGCCGACCTGTCGGGCGGCGAACAACAGCAGGTCGCCGTGGCAGGCGCGCTCACCCTGCTCCCCCGCCTCCTGCTGCTCGACGAGCCGACCGCCCAGCTCGACCCCGTGGCCGAGAAGAATTTCCTGCACGAGCTCTTCCGCATCAACCGCGAGCTCGGCGTGACCGTCGTCGTCGCCACACACGAACCCGAGGCGTGCGCGGAGTACGCCACCTGCGCGTTTGTGCTGCAAGACGGGCGCCTCCAGCCCGCAGCGCTCACTGATCATGCCGAGCACGATAGGACGGCTGGGGCGGCTACATCCGCCGACAGCGCTCGCCCCGCCACTCCGGCGGCCGCCTGCCCCGCCCCGCAGCCCGGGCATCCCGCCGCGGGATCGTCCGTCTTTGCCGCCCGCCAGGCGACAGCGGCGCCCGTCGTCACGCTCGACGACGCGCACTACCGCTATGGCCGCACCGAGCCGCTCGTGCTCGCAGGCGTCGACCTCACCGTCCCGCGCGGGTCCGTCCACGCCCTGATCGGCGGCAACGGGTCCGGCAAGTCGACCCTCCTGCGCCTGATCGCCGGCGTACTCCGCCCCAAGCGCGGTCGCGTCCGCAACGCCGCCGCACGCAACCAGGCGTTTCTTCCCCAGGACCCCAAGGCACTCTTTGTCTGCGACTCTTTGGACGAAGAGCTGCGCGAGTGGCAGCGCACTGCCGGGTATTCCGTAGCCTCGGTCGAGGATGCCCTCCGCCGCACCGGTCTCGACGCGCTGCGCGACCTCAACCCCTACGACCTCTCGGGCGGTCAGCAGCAGCTGCTCGCCCTGGCCAAACTCACGCTCACGGGCCCCGACCTGCTCCTGCTCGACGAACCGACCAAGGGGCTCGATCCCGGCGCGCGCCTGACCGTCGGCCGCGAGCTACGCCGCCTGGCAGCCGCAGGCACCACGATCGTCTTTGCCACACACGACCTCGCCTTTGTCTCGCGCGTGGCCGACGCGGTCTCGCTCCTCTTCGACGGCGAGGTCGCCTGCACGTGCGCCACCGGGGACTTCTTTGCCGATGAGCACTTCTTGCGCCCGCGCCGCGACCGCTTCTGCGACCTCTGGGATCGGGGCGCCGATGCCCGCTAAGACAAACGCCCCCCTCGCCGCCCCCTTGCGTGCCCTCGAGCTGCCGCTGCTCCTCGCGGTCCCGCTCGCCCTGCTCGCCTGCGCCTACCTCGACATAGCCCAGTCGGCGCTCCTCACGGCGCTGGTCGCACTGCTTGCCCTCTGGCTGATGTTCGCGAGCTACGAGGCCTCGCGCCCGGGGCTGCGCGACGTGATGCCCTCCGTCGTCATGGGCGCTGTCGCCGCCGCGGGCCGCATCCTCTTCGCGCCGATCCCCGACTTCAAGCCCGTCTCGGCCATCGCCATCATGTCCGGCGCGGTCTTTGGGCGGAGCTGCGGCTTTATGGTCGGCGCCCTCGCCGCGCTCGTCTCCAACGCATTCTTCGGCCAAGGGTCATGGACGCCCTGGCAGATGTATGCCTGGGGACTCGTCGGCTACCTCGCGGGCGTCTTCGCAGAGCGCGGCTGGATGGAGCGCCCGTCTTTCCGGTATGGGTACGCCCTTGCGTCCGGCCTGCTCTACGGCGCCATCCTCGACAGCTGGAACCTCGTGGGCTGGGTCCACCCGATCACCTGGCAGTCCGCAGTCGCCAACTACGCGCTCGGCCTGCCCCACAGCGTGACCCACGCCGTCGCCACGCTCGTCTTCCTCCGGCTCATCTGGCAGCCCTGGGTGCGCAAGCTCACCCGCGTGCGCACAAAGTACGCCATAAGGGGTTAAACTAGGACGGTTTTCAGACCCGTGCGGCCGTCCGACGCGGCGGCCGTCCCATTCAGGGGGCTCGAAATGGACACACCCTACACCGTCGAGGGCGTCTCGGTCGGCATGGCCGCGATGGACCTTGTACCCGTCGTGCTGTACGGCACCGGCTGCCACATGGTCGGCAAGCGCCTGCGCAACCCGCTCTTCACCGCGGGCGCCGTCGTCAGCACCGCCTCGGGCGCCGGCAAGGCCGCCTGGAAGATGATCCAGGCCACCACCGGCAAGAACGTCTTTTGGCTGGCCGACCAGATGCACCGCGTGATGCCCGCGGGCTTTGCGGCGATGGCCGCAGCCCCGCTCGTCGGCAGCAACCGCGACGCGGCAAACGCCCTGCTCCGCGCCTCTGCCTCGCAGCCAGCACTGGGTTTCTTCGCCACAGGCGCCGCGGGCATGGGGCTCATGGGCTATTGGGCCCGGGCGCTCGACCCCACCAAGTCGCGCTCAAACTGGATCGAGCAGACCACCAACGTCGCAGCTCAGGCGGCCTTCTTCGCCGGCGTCGTGAGCGCCGTGCTCGCGAGCGAGCGCGCCGGCGCGGCCGAGTAGCGAGTGCCGCGTCCGTCTTTGCGTCCCCACCCACCACGCACTACAGCAGCAACTCACTTTGGAGGTTCCCATGCGCTTTGTCATCCTGATTTTGGTCGCCGCTATCGTCAGTGCGATCGGCTTTCACAAGTACGTCTGGTTCATCAGCCTAGGCTACGGCTTCTCGATCACCGCGCTTGGCATCGCCCTCTTTGTGATGTTCCCCGGCGTGACCGACCCGCTCGACGTGCTCTTCCGCGTGCTGCTCATCGCCTACGGCCTGCGCCTGGGCGGCTACCTGGCCTACCGCGAGGTCAAGAGCGCCAGCTACAACAAGCTGATGCAGAAGGAGATCAAGGGCAATAGCC
The DNA here is from genome assembly GCA_900314685.1 of uncultured Actinomycetes bacterium. GTDB lineage: Bacteria > Actinomycetota > Coriobacteriia > Coriobacteriales > Atopobiaceae > Olegusella. The sequence continues at coordinate 53,715 of OMWE01000015.1, forward strand.
AGGTCTCCCTCGGCGCCCGCATCGCCATCTGGGTCTCCGTCGCCATCCTCTACCCGCTGATGGTCGCGCCGGTCTACTTCCGCCTCGCCAACGGCGCCGCGCCCAACGTCTGGGGCTGGGTCGGCCTCATCGTCCAGGCGGCCGGCATCCTGCTGGAGCTCACCGCCGACCTGCAGAAGCAGCAGGCCAAAAAGGCAAACCCGCACCGCTTCGTCGACTCGGGCCTCTACAGCATCGTCCGCTGCCCCAACTACCTTGGCGAGCTCGTCAACTGGACGGGTGTCTTCATCTCGGGCTTCGGCGCGGTGGCCGGCGGCCTGCAGTGGGCCTGCGCCATCGTCGGCTGGCTCTCGATCATCTACATCATGTTCGGCGGTGCGCGGCGGCTGGAGATGCGTCAGGACCGCAACTACGGCAGGGACCCCGAGTACCGCCACTATTGCGAGACGGTCCCCATCCTCCTGCCCGGCGTCCCCCTCTACAGCGTGAAGAAATACACCTGGCTTGTGGCCTAGCCCCAGGTGACAGGGGACGGGGGTCTGTCACGTTCGCCAGTCGCCAGGCCCTCCGTCTGCTCGCAATGCCTTCCATCGCCCCGCAGCCCCTTGTCTGCTCGGGTCGCATACCCTGACTTGACATTCTGACCCTTTTGTTGCAGGCGTGCGATTTTTCGCCCCTCGCAGACGCCTCAGTGAGACGACGCGGTCCATCTACCTGCCCCTTTGCAAACAGGCCGAGTGCGGTAAAATCCCGGGTTTTGCCCGCACTCGGCAACCAGGCCATCTAGCTGGGCTTTTACAGCAGCTCTTTTCTGCTCTTTGCAACAAAAGGGTCATATTGTCAAGTCAGGGTCTTTCCCCGTCTGAAAATCTTTGAACGGCGCGGGCGCTCCTTCGATCTTTTCAACGAACGTGTCAGGCGACGGGGTCTATCAGGTCTGTCAGCTGCACCCGTGCTATTCGGCTACAACCTGCAGATCGTCGAAGGACACGGCGGTGCTCGCCGGCGTGCCGAGGTGCGTCACCGGCGTGTGCGGGGTCTCGTCGACGACGAGGCGCAGGCTCTGGTTGGAGTAGTGTCCCGCTGGGTCGGACATGAACTTGCCCGGGATGAGGTTGGTGAGGTCGAGAGTCGCGTAGCAGATGCCCTCCTCGTCGCGCGGGACTGAGCTGAGCACGTGGCCGCCAGGGTCGATGATGGCGGTCATGCCGTAGCCGGGTTCCATGAGGGAGTGCGGCTTGTCGTCCGGGCAGAGGATGTCGCGCATCTCCTCGGTATAAATCTGGGAGGCAACGACGGAGTAGCACTGGTTGATGATGGAATAGGCCTTGGCGCCGGTCTCCAGCGGGTAGTTGGAGAAGAGGTGCTCCGGCGCAGGGAAGCAGGCCGGCCACGCCTGCACATGGATCTGCTCGTTCTTTGCCGCCATAGCCATCATGTTTGCCGGGACCATGTGCTCCCAGCACTCTAGACCGCCCAGACGGCCGATCTCGGTATCGAAGACGGGCATCATGCTGGCGTCGCCCTCGCCCCAGATGTAACGCTCGGCGCCGGAGGGCTTGAGCTTGCGGTGCTTGCCGATAAGGTCGCCTGAGGGCGAGAACCACAGCTGCGTCAGATAGAGGGAGGCGCCGTCCTTCTCTGACACGGAGACGCTCACGTAGACGCCGTTCTTCTTGGCGGCCTCAGCGAGGCGGCGCGTCGTGGCGCTATGGATGGTGACGGCGTTCTTGTAGAGCTTGATGAAGTGGGGCATGCCCGCGGCGGGCTCGTTGAACCAGATCCACCAGGGGTAGCCCGGGATCATGGCCTCGGGAAAGGCGACGAGCTGGGCGCCGTTCGATGCGGCCTCGTCGATGAGCCCGCAGACCTTCTCGACCGTCTTGTCCCTGTCGAGGTAGACGGGCGCGGCCTGGACGGCGGCTACCTTGGTGACCGGATAGAAATCTTCCATTGCGGGCCTCCTCACATCGCGTTTCCAAACTGGTTACCAGCAAAATATTCTTTTCGACGAAAATGGGACCATGCCAGGTCGTTTCAAGGTGCAACCGTTTTCTTTCATGGGGGGCGAAGATGGACTCTATGGACCTGCGTGTATTTACGATCGTCTACGAGAGCGCATCCTTCTCGGAGGCATCAAAACGACTCTTCTTCTCGCCCCAAGGGACGGCGAAGAAAATCTCCCACATGGAGGCCGACCTAGGTGTCGAACTCTTCACCCGCACGAAGAAGGGCATCGTGCCGACCCACTACGGTACCGCCCTCTACAACAAGGCCCAGGAGATCCAGCTGCTCTTCGATGACATCCAGGCCATCGGGAGCATGAGGTCCACCGGCAAGCAGACACTCTCGGTCTTCAGCACCCATGGCTTCCTCTCCTACCTGGGGCCTCGCTTCTTCTCCGGCTTTGCCGACCTGCACCCGGACGTCATCCTCAATGCGATCGAACTGCCGGACTCACTCTTGCCCGCAGCGTTTGTAGAGCAGCGCACGCATCTGGGTTTCGTCATGGGCCCGGTGGACGACTTGAATTACGAGGGCTTCTACGTGGCGACCAATTCTTACCGCGTCATTTTGCCGGGGAGCCACCCGCTGGCGGCGCAGGACGCCATCACGCTGCAGGGCCTCTCGACGATCCCGCTCGCCATCAGAGGCAAGGAATACAACGTCTACTCCCTCAACCTCAACAAGTTCATCAAGGAGGGCGTCTACCCGAACATCGCCCTCGAGTCGTCCGAGGACTCGTTTCTCTTCTCCTTTGTCGCGGACGGGCGGGGCGGCGCCGTCGTCCTAGACTTCCAGACGCAGCAGGAGCCCTTCGCCTCCTATATGGCAGACCATGGCCTCGTAGCGCTGACGCTCGCAGACACGGCATTCGAGCGGGACGTCTACTTCGTGGTCCCCCGCGATGCCTCGCTAACGCCACTGGAGGAAGAACTGCGGGAATACGTGCGTTCAAAGACAATCAGTTCAATCAATTGAAGGAGCCGGTACAAAAATATATAACAGCTGGTAATCGCTAATAGTTACTAATTGGTACCTATAGCACTTTATTGTGCCTACTTACCTATTGTAACCTTCCTTCGTACTATATGAGTCGTCAAGAGGAGCGGGGCGCCGCGAGGGCGGCCCCACAGTTGAAGGGAGCTTCACAATGGCAAAGAAGAACATCGCAGTCGTGGCAGCCGACGGCAGGGTCGCCCGCAAGGTCATCACCGAGGCCGTGAACCGTGGCTGGGACGTGACCGCCTTCGGCCGCAAGGACGAGAACACCGGCGACGCCCAGACCTACGTCAAGAAGGACATCCTCGACCTCACCCGCGAGGACCTCGAGGGCTTCGACGCCGTGGTCGACGCCTTCGGCGCCTGGACGCCCGAGACCTGCCACCTGCACGGCGAGACCCTCCAGCACCTGCTGGACATCCTGGCCGGCACCGACGTGCGCCTGGTCTACGTGGGCGGCGCGGGCTCCCTCTATGTGAA
>OMWE01000032.1 GCA_900314685.1 uncultured Actinomycetes bacterium
ACGAAAACAGGCCAGAGCGTACATGCTCTGACCTGCGGTTTTACATGGTGGCTGGGGAGGGAGTCGAACCCCCGACACAGGGATTTTCAGTCCCCTGCTCTACCAACTGAGCTACCCAGCCGAGATGCCTGCTTTGCAAGCTTGTTTATCTTACCAAAGTGCACACGCGTGTCAACACCCTTTTTTCTCTACACATCTCTAGCCACCGGACAGCCCTTAATTTGCTGTGACAGACAAGCGCAGGCCGAGCGCCTTGAGCACCTTCATCACATTCGAGAAGGTCGGGTTGCCGTCGGGCGAGAAGGCCTTGTAAAGCCCATCGCGCGTGATTCCCGTCTCGCGGGAGAGCTGAGTCATGCCCTTTGATCGCGCGATATCACCGATTGATGCCCACAGCGTCTCGAAGTCATCCTCCTCGAGGCAGGCATTCATAAACCCAATGATATCGTTCTTGGTATCCAGGTAGTCCGCAAGGTCCCACTCAGCAGCCTGGCGTAATCCTCTGGGCTCATCTGTATTCACGACTAATCCTTTTCGCTCTCTCGATATCCCGACTCTGGGAGGATTTATCACCACCCACTAGCAATAGAAGAAGTTCATCCCCTCGCCAAGAGAAATACAGCCTATAGCCTGGACCATGTTTGACCCTTAGCTCATAAATGCCGTCGCCGACACTTTTGAAGTCCCCCAGATTTCCGGTTCTCGAGATCCGGGCAATCCTCGCCTCGATAAACCCCTTGCCTTCCTTGTCATGAAGCCGTCTGAGCCAAGTGTCAAACTCTTCAGTTGTTCTCACTCGAATCCTGCAAGAATCGTATAGCATATTATACACATTAATTACCCTCATGGCTACACCACTAGCATGCGATGCGTCTGGGCACGAGGTAGACGCCGCAGAGTATGACGGGGGCGTCGAAGGGAATCAGCGTGCTGCCATCGATCGTCCTGCCCTGGTAGAGGGCGCGATTGGTGGAACCGAGGTCATGGAAGCACGCCCCCTTCGGGTCCGGCGTCACCAGGAGATGTCGCCGGGACACCGCCTGGCTGTGCAGCACGACGTTGCACGACGGCTCGCGGCCGATGCTGAGCCCCCGTTTGGGTATCGGCACGGTCACGTCGATATCGCCTGTACGGATCCACAGGGACACGGGCTGACCGAGCGCGGTTGCGGTGCCCGAATTTGAGGACTGTGACAGCGCGTACATCGCGAGTTTCACCTGGCTGAGCGGCATCGTGTCGGATGTGGATTCGGTTGGGCAGGCTTCTGCGGGAGCTGTCTTCTGCTGCGCGAGCTCAACCAACCCGCCTGGCAACAGCTCGTCGGGCGACATCTCATTGGGTGCGGGCTCGTAGGACACCGGTCCATCGGGCACCGGCTCGTAGGAGGCCGACCCTTCAGACACCGGCTCGTCAGGCAGCAGCTCCTCAGGCAACAAATCCCCCGGCAGCAGCTCCTCCTCGAGAGCCGGCATCGCCGCCCCCGTGGCGCCCGGCGACTTCTCGGCCCGCGCATGCCTGCTGAAGTCATAGAGGCATCCATAGCAGACGTTCATGTCCGCAAACAAGAGCTGACCGCAGCGGGGGCACGTCTTGGTGGCTATGGTGTTGCCGACGGGAGCGACAAGACCCGCATCCGTGTTGCCCATACCCTCGCGGGCGCCGCTCGGACCGGCATCGTCCGCGCCTGCGACTGTATGGCCCGCAAGCCCGTTTCCGGCAAGATCAATCTCGGGCTCCCTGCTCCCAAACACATACTGGTCACTCACGGCAACTCCCCCTTCCAGGCATCGCACTGGGCGACGCGCACCGTATCCCCGACCGAAAACCACGTCGACAGCGTATGCGGCCTCTCCAAGACGAACGCGGCGCCCTGGCAGCTGCACAGGTGACCGGGCTCCACGTTGCGGCGCACGTGCTCCACCGTGCCGTCCCTGCCGACAAAGGCGAGGTCGAGCGCATAGCGCATACCGAAGGTGTGGACCGAGGAGCATCGTTCAATGAGCACGGGCGTGGCGCGCGACCCCGTGCCGAGCAAGCCCCGCACCCGTTCGCGGAACGTCGCGCAGACCCTCACGGCAAAGTCGGGGACCGACCCGTCTGTCTGAACAAGCGCGAGCATCTACACCACCACCCCACCGCGGTACCGGTCGACGACGAGCTCCCGCGTATGCCTCAGGCCGACCGGCGACCGGTAGCTGACGCCCGCGATCGTGAAGGCGCTGGGCCAGGGATGGTAGACCAGCGTGCATGTATAGCGCGTGAGCAGGGGCGACACGGGGAACTCTATGCCGCTCCCTCCCCCGCGCGCGAAACCGACCTGCCGCGACTCGACCTGCACGTCGACCACGCCCCTGGGCATATCGAGCGCCTCGAGAATGCTGGAGCGGACCTCCCCGACCGGGGCCGCCTCCGACTCTCCCGCCGGCGACACGCCCTGGGCCACGACGGCGGAAGGGGCCGCGCGGTCGAAAGCCGAGCATGCCTCCACATACTTTGCGAGGTTGAGCACCATGAGCCCCACGACGATCACCACGGGGATGATCACCGCAAGCTCCACAACGAGCTGACCTGCGGTTGCGCGCGTGGCGCGGCGGCTACCTGCGATAGTGCATCCTGCTTGCGTTTTTGCTGGTAATAGGCATGATTCCATGGCAACCTCAGACAAATAGACACCATTAGAAGGCAAGTACGGCAGCCGCTTACGACCCCAGGAATCCCGCGAGGTCGATCGTGAGCGGTACGGCCACGTCGGTCCCGGGTATCTCGATCTCCGCAACGGTGAAGGTGGTTCCGTCGAGCACTCCGAGCCGGTTCAGCGCCTCCCGCGCGAGCGTCTTCGCGGCGCTCTGCGGGTCCTCGGGAACCTCCATGAGCACCTGCCGAGCGACACCGATGCCGTGGCCCGCCCCCGTTTGGTCGAGCACGTTTTGCGAATGCGTGAGCACGGGCTTGCGGACCCGCATGTCCACGGGTTCGAACCCCGCACCGGCGACGATGTCCGAGATACGGTTCTTGAGCCACCCACCCACACCGATACCCGTCACCCCGTCGAACCGGTCGAGAAAGCCGTCCACGTCGCCCTTGACCGAGTCGTAGCGCGCCCCGTAGCCGACCAGCATCTTGCCCCAGAGGTCGCATACGGCATCTGCCACATTGCCCGCACCGAAACCCGTCCGCGACTTGATACCGGAGAAGAGGTCGGATAGCACATTGGTCCCATCAGCCGTCTCCTCGGGGGCAAGCGCCGCGGCCGACATCGCCAGGCCGGGCGGCAGCGACGCCCCCGAGAGAAAAGAGGCCGTGAGCTCGGTCGGCACCGAGACGCCACCGTCGCGGCCGACCACCGCGACACAACCCTGCCAGCCCGCGGGCTTGAAGTCGGGGCGGTCGACGGCCAAGGCTTTGATCGCCTCGTCGAACAGGTCCTCGCCCCGCTCTGCGGCGTCCTCGAGTTTCTTCTCCGCAGCCGCCTCGTCCTCCTTCGCCTGGGTGTAGTCGTCGCCCGCCTCGGCGATGATGCGCCAGTAGTGCTCGAAACCGTTGTCGATGTTGGTCGAGGCGTTGGCCACCGACCCCATCGTCGCGACGCTCATGTGGCACCGGTCGCACTCACGAACCTCGGCGCCGACCTGCGCAAGCGATGCCTTGCCAGCGGATGCGCCCGTGGCCCCCGGGCAGTCGCGCGAGCAGTGCAGGGTCCGCCCCTCCGGCTCGTCGGTACAAGGCCATACGGACTCGGTGACCAGGGTCGTCCCCCTGACCTGATCCGTGTTGTGCGGAAAGACGGGCAGGTCGACCTCGACAGACTCGCCCTCCTCGACGCAGGTCGCCTTGCCGAGCTGCTCCAGGGCGTATCTGTAGAACCGCTTGCGCGCGGCACTCCGGCTCATCTCGCGGGGGCTCGACGACGCACGGCGCTCGGTCCGGACGCGCACGCGGTAGTAGTTGGTCGCCCGCCTGAGCGCGTAGCCAAACCTCCAGGCCGCGGCGCTCTCGTAGTTTGGGTTGTACGCGCCGCTGAGGCCGGCGAGCGTACCGGCACGCTCACGCAGGCATTTGGGGTCGTTGACGCAGTCGGCCCGCCACGCCCGCTCGCGCGCCTCCGAGGCGCGGTCCTCCGCTTCCTTCTTCTCCTCCGCCGCCTCGCGCAGCTGCTCGGCGTTCTCGTCGAGCTCTTCTTCCGCCTCGGACGTCTCCTCCGCCTCCTTCTCGAGGAAGCTGTAGTCCGTCTCCGATTGGAGCGGGCAGGGTACCGCGGTCCCTGAGTACTCCATTGCGCCGGCGCAGTTGGCCGATATGCACGACGACGCATTGGCCATCACGATCGCGGGAAGCGCCGCCTCGAGTCTCTGCAGGCCCTCCGCCGCGGAGGTCGCGAAGCTGCGTCGGTCCTCGAGGAGCGTCCTGCCCGTCTGTATGACCTCCTCCGACTCCGCGGCGGCCGGGGGTATTGCGGCCAGCACGAGTCCCGCGCCGAGCGTGACGACGCCCGCTATGCCCATCGAGAGCACGCAGGCATCCGACACCTGCGCGACAGTCGTGAAGCCTGCCACGGCGTTCTCGCCCGCCAACGCGGCGGCGTCTGCGACCTGCTGCACGTCTGCGGCCCGCGCCTGGGACCAGGCCGCCGCAGCCGTGCCAAAGACGAGCGTGACACTCACCAGCATCGCCACGACCAGGGCAATGGTCGTGTAGCCTCCCTCGTCGTCGATGAAGGTCCCGATGCCCGGTCTGCGCCTCCGTCTCGGTATCGCGCGGCCGCCACCACGGACGAGCCCGCGGCTAACCCCATATCTTGAGCCAGTCCCCATAGTTTCCCTCCAGCCAAGACGGCCTCATCCGTTGCTTTACCTCCACACGGAGCACGAGTCCCACACTGTCCCTGTCGGTCAGGGCCGCCGACACCTGCCCGAAGAGCGGCAGGGGGCGGGCATGGCCCGTGATCGCGACGCTGGCGTTGCGACCGCCGTCGCCCTGCGCGACCTCGATCTGCCAGTCCCGCTCCCCTCCCACGTGAAAGACGGACACCTCCGGCACCGCGGCCAGCCGCCGGCGCGCGTATTGTTTGCACTCCTCCAGGTCCCCGGCTCCGCGTGCGGTCGCCACAGCGCGGGCCGTCTCGGCAGCCGCCCCGTGCATCACCGCGCGTGTGTAAAGCAGGCAGATCGGCTGCACAAGCAGGGCGATCAGCAGCATCACGCTCGGAATCAGCACGGCCGCCTCAACCGTCGCCTGACCGGCGACCGCCCTACCCCTTTCGGGAAACCTCCCCCCGAGAATCCGCCCTTGGAGGCGGTGCGCCTCTCCGGTCAGACAACGCAGACAGCCGCTCGGACGCCACAGTGCCCTAGAAGAGCAGCACGTCTTCCGCATGGAGCAACGCGCTCGGGTCGAGCCCGGCGCCCGAGCACAGGTGCGACGCCGCCTGTATCGCCAGGTTGAGGAGCTTGCCGTCCCGTCCCGCATGCCAGAGCGCGCCCAGTGCCGCGACCAGCGCCAGGAAGGCAAACAGCACCACCGCGTACTCCACCGTCGATTGACCTCTCGTCCCACGCCCATGCCTCATCACCGGCCCCTTTCACGGCCCATCCGTCACATACGCCCCTGTAAGAAACGACCTGGCAAGACGCGTCTCAACCCGACTCGCCCTCGCCCGACCCGCTCTCTAACGACAGGGACTCGCCCACATCAGCCGTCCCGACCTCCATCGCCCAGGCGGCGACGTCCATGCGCACGACCGTGAGCACGCTTTTCTGCCCCTCTTGCTCACCGCGCACGACACACACGTCGACCCAACCGTCTCCCTGAATCACACAGCCCCATGCCTCGCCGTAGAGGTCGAGGTAGCCGCATTGCGCGGGCAGGCAGTCCCTCCGGCGGCGATATGCGCGCAGGAGATCGGCCGCCGCATCGGGTACGTTCTCCGCGAGCGTGACCTCGGCCTTTGCGCAGCCATCATCCCCAACAGGTCCCGTGAGCTGCGCGAACGCCTCGGCAACGGAGGAAGAAACACCTGCCTCGCCCGTAACATCCTGGGTCGCGCTGGATCGTCCCGGTTGCGCGTCCTGCCCATATAGACCCGAAACTACATCGGTGGACTCACCTGCCTCATCTGCTGCCTTGTCGGCAGGCCCTGTGGCTATGTCGATAGAGCCCGAAGACGAGCCCGCCGAGCGCGAGGTCGACCAGGGGACATCCGTCTGCAGGCAGATGCCAGACAGCACTAGCGCGATAACCAGGGCAGCCGCTACTGCCGTCCTCGTGTTGCTCGTCTGGCGAGCGCCGACCGTCTTGCACGCCTCAGCCGGCCGCCGGAGCCATCCGCCGTGCCGGCGACGGGTCACAGCGAGTTGATGCCGCTTGCGATGGCATCCCACAGCTGCTGCAGCTTGTCCTTGAAGGCGATGATGGCCACGATAGCGATTACGACTAGGACGCCGACAAGGATCGCGTACTCGGTCGTGCCCTGGCCGAGCTCACCGCGGCCCACCCTGCGCAGCCCGCCGTCGGCCGCCATGAGCGCCTGTTGCTCCGCCTCCACACACGTCCTCGCCATGCTCGCACGCAGCTTCGCCACCCGCGCGTTCGCCTTTGCGGTCCTCTTCTCGATCTTCTTCATAACAAGACCCTTCATACCGTGCTCCTTTCTTCCGGCGGCGCGCACGCCGCCTGCCAAACCCTGTCGTCCGTCCCGCATCGCACCTCACCCGAGCGTGAGCGCGGAGCCCAAGAGCGGTCCCAGGATCGCAATGAGCATCGCGGGCACGATGAGCGTCCCCAGCGGAATCAGCATCTTGACCGGCACTTTCTCTATCTGCTCCTCCATCTCGGCCCGCTGCTCGGCGCGTATCGCCTGGGCCTGCTGCTCGAGCACCGCCGCGAGCGGCGAGCCGAAGGCCAGCGCCTGTGAGACGGCGTCGGAGAACCTCCGCATCGCCCCGAGCCCCAGGTCGTCCGACAGCTTGCGCAGCGCCTCGTCGCGCGTCGAGATGCCCATGCGCCACGACTGCATCGCCTCGCGGAACGCCCGCGAGAGGCTGCAGTCGTTGCGGTCGCAGTAGAGCTCGAGCGACGCGTCGAACGAGAGCCCAGCCGAGAGCCCCAGCGTCAGCACGTCGAGCATCTCGGGCATCTGCTGCAGGCCCTCCGCGGTGCGCCGCTGCCGCTCCGACTGCCTGCGCATCTCCGCGAGGGCGGGCACGACGGCCTCGACCTTCTTCCGCGCCTGATCGACCAGCTCGCCGACCGGGTCCGCACGCGACGGAGCCGCCCGGTCTGTCCGCGCCGACCGCGCCCCCTGGCGCGTCTCCCCCAGCGCCATGTACGCACTGACCGCCCCGCAGACACCGACCGCGCCGGTCAGTGCTACGCGCGCGAGGTCCACGTCCGCGAGGTCCATCAGAGCACCTCCTTCATGAGACGGCGCACGATTGCGAGGGCGAGGCCGTCCATCGCGAGGGCTATCAGCACGCTCACGATGCCCGCGGGCGTCGCGAGGCCGCGCTGGAAGTCGGGCGAGATCAGCGAGAGCGTGCCGATCAGCACGACGGGCAGCAGGCACACCACGCGGACCGACAGGCGGACCTGGGCGGTCTTCACGCTGAGCAGGCGCTCCATCTCGCTCTGGCGCTCGGCGAGCTTGGCGGTCGTCTCGAGCAGGCCGCGCAGGGGGCTGCCCGTGCGCTGCGAGATCAGCAGCGCCGTCACCAGGAGGTCCACACGCGGCACGTCGAGGTCGTCCGACAGTGCCTCCAGCGCCTCGCGCGTGGACTCGCCGCAGCGGAGCCGCATCGCGACACGGGAGAACGCCTCAGCAGCCGGCCCGCGGCCGTGCGTGCCGACGTAGTCGATGGCCTGCGCGAGCGTCTCGCCCGACGCGAGGGCCAAGGCAAGCGCGCGCAGGACCTCCGGCATCTCCTCTGCCATGCGGCGCGCATGGAGCCGCTGCCGCGAGGAGTCCCACAGCGGCACGCCGATCGCCGCAGCACCGACAGGCACCAAAGCCCCCGGTAGAGAGCGTGAGAGCAGGGCACAGCCCAGGCAGGCTGCCGCGCAGCCCCCGAGCACGAGCCCGCATGCCTGCTCGCGGTAGAGCGCGGGACGCAGGTCCCGCGTCCTTCGGGCAACGGCCCCAGCGAAGTTGCGCCACGGTGCAAAGCCGAGCAACAACGGCACGATGCGAAGGCGAGATATCCGCTCGGCCGCCCGCACGATCCAACGCCAGGCCAGCCGCTGTATCTGCCCCGCCGACCGGGGCTCCCCGGTGCTCACCAGCACATACGAGGTGAGCCACACGAGCGCCCCGCAGCTCACTGGGAGGGCGATTCCAGAGACTGCCTCCATGCCGCCACCTCCTCCTCGGTCAGCTCCCCTACCGTCACCGCGCGCTCGATGAATGCAGGCTCGCGGACGAGCGCCCATGTATCGGTCGCGAGGTCGTACGAGACGCACTCGGTCAGGTCGACCCCGCCCTCCTGCCCGCGCGCCACGGCGGACATCGACGTGATGCGGCGCGCGCCGTCGGGCAGGCGGCAGCTCATCACGATGAAGTCGATGGCCGTCGCGATCTGCTCCTCGATGATCGAGGCGGGCAGGTCCATGCCGAACCTTGCCATCAGCACCAGGCGCAGCACGGCCTCCTCGGAGGTGCCGGCATGCAGGGTCGTCAGGCTGCCGTCGTGGCCCGTGTTCATGGCCTGGAGCATGTCGATCGTCTCGGCGCCGCGGCACTCACCGACCACGATGCGGTCGGGGCGCATACGCAGGGCGTTTCCTACCAGCTCGCGGATGGTGATGGCCCCGCTGCCCTCTATCGAGGCGTCGCGGGCCTCCAGGCGCACGACGTCGGGGTGCGCGTCGAACCGCAGCTCGGCCGAGTCCTCGATCGTCACGATGCGCTCCGCGGGGTCGATCTCGCAGGACAGCGCGTTGAGCAGGGTCGTCTTGCCCGATCCCGTGCCTCCCGCCACCGCGATGTCCTGCCGGTAGTGCACCGCCCACGAGAGCAGCGTCGCGTACCACTGCGGCAGCGAGCCGAGTCCCACCAGCTCCGCGAGGGATGTGATGCGGTTCGAGAACTTGCGGATGGTGACGACGGGGCCGTCGATAGCGATGGGGAGCGCCACGGCGTTCACGCGGTCGCCGTTGGGCAGGCGGGCGTTCACCAGCGGGCTCGCCCGGTCCAGACGGCGCCCGAGCGGGGCAAGGATGCGGTCCACCGCCACCATGATCTGCTCCGCGGACTCGAAGGCGACGTCGGCCGGGCAGATCCTGCCCGCCCGCTCGTAGAAGAGCCGACCGGGGCCGTTGACCATGACCTCGGTCACGGTGTCGTCGTCGAGCAGCCCCTGGATGGGACCCAGGCCGCAGATCTCGTCGAGCACCTGCGAGATGAGCGTCTCGCGGACGGCTGCCGACGTCCCCTCGAACTCGGGGGCGTTGAGAATCGCCTGGCAGGTCACGCGCAGCTCGTCTCGCACGCGACCGATGTCCGAGCCCGAGACCATCGCTGACATGGCCTCGATGCCCAGCCTCTGCACCAGCTCGTCTTTCAGGCGTGCGCGCATCTCCCGGCGGGAGCGGCGCTCCTCGTCCTCGGTGCCGGCCTGCGCGCCGGGGTGCCTGTCTTCCTGCTGCTGCACACGTTCGAGGACACTCATCAGCTCGCCTTCTTTCGTCCGAGGGCAAAGCGCCTCTTGCGGGGCTGGCTCTGCTCCAGCGCCTTGCGGGCGCCGTCCGCTGCCGGCAGGCGGCCGAGCTCCTCGAGCACCTGCGCCAGGACGCGCCCGACCGAGACCGTGAAGTCCGATTCGATCCTCGCGAGCTCGGCGACGTTGCCCTCGGCGAGCAGCTCGCCGACCTCGAAGCCGCCTTCGAGCACCCGGTAGGCGCGTGCCGTCTCGAGCCCCGCCTCGGAGCGGCCGGTATAGAGGTCGAAGCTCCGGTGCCGGTCGCCGTGGTTCGCCACGCGCACGATGCGCGTGCGCGCCACTCCCAGGCGGACAGCGAGGGCCGACACCCGTGCGAGCGACCCGATGAACGTCGCGGCCTCCTCGTGCACCAAGAGCAGGCGGCTGCAGCGCTGGAATGCCTGCGCCGTGGCATCGGTGCAGGTGGCGGACGTGTCCACGAGCACCAGGTCCGATTCGGCGGCCGCCGCGTCGAGCAGCGCGGTCACAGCCGGCGCCACGCGTTCCGCGAGCTCCGGTCGCGAGCACGGGCCGAAGAGTGTGACGCCGTCCGCCGCGGCGACGCCGTGGCTCATCCACTCCTCCCCCTCCGGCATGGGCCCGCCAGACCCGACCGCCCCGTCGAGCGCCGCCCCGCGCGGCAGGCCAAAGCAGCTGAAGAGGTTGCCGCACGAGAGGTCCAGGTCCACGACCGACACGCGCATCCCCCACGACGCGGCCACCGTCGCGGCCGTGGCGACGATCGCCGTCTTGCCCACGCCTCCCCGTCCCGACGAGACCACCAGGACCGGGGCTTCTTTCTGCGCATCCACGCGCCTCCTCCTTTCCCCCGCCCGCACAGACGGCGCGGGCTGGCGTCGACCGTCCCCGACCTTACGGATGGCACCGGGGGCAGTCCGCGCGTCAGACGCCGCATGGGCGTCGAACATCGGCGTGATGTCAGACAGCGCATAGGCCTCAGACGCCGGCTGAGCGTCGGCTGCCGCCCCGGTACCCCCTGGTCCGGCGCCTCCCATGCGGGCGGGTATGGTGTCCAGATCAATGACCGCCGCCACGCCGGCGGTCTGCGCGCGCGACCGCAGCGAACCCGAGAGCGACCTGCCCACGAGCACGACCTTGCGGGCGCGACCGTCAGCGACGAGCGCAGCGGCGAGGTTGATGTCGGAGACGCCCGAGGCAGACAGCCCGACTGCGGCCGCCACCACTCGCGGTTCTTCTTCCAAGAAGGACAGGCGCATCGCCCGCGGGTCGTCCACAAACCGTATCTGCGCCCCCGGCTCCACCGAGAGCACCGCACGCGCCAGGTCCGCGCGCGCGTCTCCGGCGCAGCATGCCAGCCAGAGTCCCGCGCTCATCGCACCTCGCCCCCTCGGGGCGTCCCGGCAGATACCGCGCCGGAGAACAACGGTGTTGCATGGGCATGGAGCACGGTGATCACGCCAGCCGAGGCATTACCCGCGGCGGCACTGGTATCAGCCGCCCCACTCGCGGCGGACCCGCCATCTGCGGTTTCGCCAGAGTCCGCGCCGTCCGCGGCCGCGGCCGCACCGCTTGCGTCCGCCTCACCCTCGTCTGCCTCGTCCCCCGCGGCGTCCTCCGGCAGCTCGGCCGGTGCATCGTCGTCCCCCGCGCTGTCAGTCGCCTCGCCTGCGGCGTCGTCGGCGGGCACCACCAGGCGCAGCGTCCCTTCGGCGCTCGCCTCGAGCACGGCGGCCACATCGTCGGGGCGCACGGAGACGGTGATCTGTGCCCCGCTCAGGGACGCCGTGGCCGACGGCTTGGAGAGCACATGCATGTCTTCGGCAATCTTGACCGTACCCTCGTCGTTCACCGCAAAGGCCTCGAGCAGCGAACCCTGCGCGATGGTGCGGGGGACGCCGAGCTTGTCGGTAATCGCAAGCGTCAGGGCGACGTGGCCCTTGGGCACCTCGGCCATCGTCTCGTCGGCGCGGAAGTTCACGTCGGTCAGCGGCGCGCCCTTGGCGGCCGGCACGCCGACCTCCTGCCCCAGCACCTTGTCCATGTCGGTGATCGCCCCCTCGGGCACCATGTCCACGAGCCAGTCGCGGGTCGTCACATTGGATTTGCTCACCACGTCGCCCGGCTCGAGCGGGCTCGTGGCGACGACCAGGCTCACGACCTCGCCGCCGTAGCGCTCGATCGCCTCGGAACGCACGCGGTCGGCCTCCTGCCTCACATGGCTCGCGTAGAGGGTGCAGAGCAGCATGCACAGCACCGCGCACGCGCTCGCAAAGACCAGCCTGAACCGCTTCGACACCAGGCACCTCCCCCGGACCGTGAGCCGCCCCGTGCGACTCGGTAGGGGGATTGTGGTGCCGCCAGCCACAAATCAAATCGGGAATCTCAATTTGACTTGTCACAAACTTGCAGGTAACTGGCACAAAACTTGTAGAGTTAGCTTGTAAGCGCAGGTCGGAGGGGCCGAATTTCGTGACTTGCAAGCCCGATTATTCGCGTCCGTTTTGCACGGCCAAGAAAAGCGTCTCGCTCCTACACAGAGGGAACACATTTTGTTCTCTCGGCGATTGCGTCTCAGCGGTCGCGTCTCGGCGCTGTTTTCCTTTCCGAATCCTTACGTCGGCATCCTTGACAGCCCCCACTGCGGGTGGCATGTTCGAGCCGTCATTCGCTTACGAGATCCGGCATTCGATGGGTCGGCATTCGCTCGCAAGAGACAACGATCGCCCGTAACGCATCTGGGGGGCCGCAATGGTCAACGTCAACGAGTCAGACATGTCCTTTATGAACGTGCTTCTTCACGGAAAAGGGCATGGCGGCCTACGCAAGGCGGCGCTCGCCTCCATAGCGGCGGTCTTTGCCGCCGTCGCCATTACTGTTATGAGGGCGGGCGACACCGACCTTTCCATGTCCCTTCTGATAGGGCTGGTCATTGCCGGTTGCTATGCCCTGTGGCTGGGCTTTCTTGCCTACAGCGTCTATGACCTGCGGGCCCTCCTGACCATGGGCGCCCGCGGCAAGGCCGCCGTCGTCATCGGGCTCGCGGCTCCGCTTGTCTTACTGCTGTGGCTCTGGGGCAGCAGCGCCCGCATGGTCGCCATCTTCTACGGCATGGGCGAGCCCTTCGCGTTTCCCGTGCTGGTGAACGCGGTCATGCTCGTCACGGGCTTCTTCTCCGGCTCCCCCTACGACGGCGACGAGGAGCTGGCCCGTCGCATCCAGGACCTCTCCCCGGCCGACCTGACAGGGCTGCCCCTGGAGGAGGTGCCATTCTCTCCCGAGGACCTCTTCACCCTGATGGGCGGCTTCGACCTGGGCTACGTGGCCTGCAGCACCCGCAACCTCAACGGCAAGGCGATCATGCGCAAGCAGGCCTACAAGGACGAGTGGAGGCGCGACCTGGTCAAACGCTACCATGCGGCCGGCTGGGTGGACGCCGAAGGCAACCCCAATGAGGAGCTCGGCCGCTGGGTGCGGCTCATTTCCTCGCCGGGCGTCGTGATCATGAACGACAAGTTCGGGCGCGGCACGGCAGAGGTCATCTTCAACGACGATGCGGCATGCGCCGTGGTGAGGGCTCCGGGGCACGGGGAGAGCTACCTCATCAAACCCTTCCCCGCGGACAAGTCCCGCTGGGGGGACGAGTTCAACAAGGTCTTTCCGGCGGCGGACTACCCGCTGGCACAGGCCACGCTCGACCTGCACACGGCCATAGCCCCCTGCGCCGACGAGCCCAGAAGTCTGCCCCTCATCCTGGGAGACAGGGATTACGCCGCCATCCACACCTATGCCCAACGCCACGGCGTGCCTGAGGATGTGCTGCTCGACCTGGCCGACAGGCGGGGCGGCTACTACCGCCTGTACATCGATGACACGCGCGGCGCCACCTTTGACACCAGCAACGGATTCACCAACCCGCTGGGCTGCACCGGCCCGGGCAAGGTACAGCGGGCGTGGGTCTTCCCCAAGGTGGGAGGCGCCATCAGCGGTTGCAATGCCTGGCACCCCGGGGTGCGGGAGGACTGGAGCTCCCATGTAGACGAGCAGGAGATGAAGGACCAGACCCTCTTCTACGCACTGGATTTCTCCAGCAGGGGCAGTCTCTGGGAGATCTGCACGCGGCTGGGCGAATACCCATTCCGGGACGTGGTGGACCTCAGCCCCACCTCCACCCTCCTGGGTTAGGTCGTCGGTAGCTCGCGGCATACGGCAAAACAGCCCTCGCCCTCCGGCAACCTCCCGCAGCTTGGCAGGGCCAGACTGTTGCGGCAAAGAGGGGCAGACTCCCTACAGCACGATATCGGGGTCGAGCGATGCCGCGCTTTCCCGCATCTCCGTCGCGAGCGCCAGGTAGGCATCGAGCGACTCGGGGGTGAACTCCCTCTCCGCCAGCGCCACGCGGACCGCGCAGCCCGGCTCATGCGTGTGCGTGCAGTCGCGGAACCGGCAGCCCAACGCCGCCTCGGCAATCCGCGGGAAGACGAGCCTGAGCCCGCGCTCATGGCCGACGAGCGGCAGCGAACGCAGCCCCGGTTCGTCCACGATCACGCCGCCGCCCGGCAGCGCGACCATGCGGCGGGCCACGGTCGTGTGGCGGCCCTTGTCGTCACGCGCGCGCACGGCGCCCGTCTCCAGCGCCTCGTGCCCGAGCAGGGCGTTGAGCAGGGTGGACTTGCCGGCACCGGACTCGCCCAGCACGATCGCGATCGTCCCGCGGGGCACGAGCGCACGCACGTCTTCCACGCCCGCGCGGTCGCGCGCCGAGGACGTCACCACCACGGGCACCTCGGGTCCCAGCACGGCACGGACCAGCGCGACGTCTGCCTCGAGCACGTCCGCCTCAGCACGGTCCGCCTTTGTGAAGACGACCGCGACATGCGCACCGCAGTCGGCGGCGATCACGGCAGAGCGGGCGATGCGGTCCACGCTGATGCGGCGCGCTCCGAGCGCCTGCGCCACCAGCACGATGTCCACGTTTGCCGCAAGCGTCTGGCGCTCGCCGCGGGCTCTCCCGCGCCAGCGCGCCACGTCGCTCTCGCGCGGCAGGATGGCCTCGATCTGGGCCTTGTCGTGGCCCTCGGGCACGCGCAGGACCACCCAGTCGCCCACCGCCACGCGGGAGTCGGCGTCGCCCTTGGTGAGGCCTGCGGAGAACTCGGCCCGTACCAGCCCGCCCTCCCAGGCGACGGCCGGGTAGCCGCGGTCGAGCCGGACCACACAGCCCATATGCAGGTCGGACTCACCCGCCGCCATCTCGCCAAAGGCGCTCCTCTGACGCTCGCTGGGCGTGAGCACGGAGAATTCCGGGATGTCCGACAGAGAAGAGAGCGCCGGCAGGACCGCATCGGCCCTGTCAGCGCCCTTCTTGCGTACGGTATGTGCGCGCTTGGACACGCTAGTCCTTGTTCTTCTCGATGCCGCGCATGATGGCCTTGTAGATCTCGTTGATCGGGATGATCAGGATGGCCAGGCCCATGGCCATGAGGTAGTGGCTGAGGTCGAGCTCCGCAAAGCCGAAGACCAGCGAGAGCGGGGTCTCGATGACCACCCAAGTCAGGAAGAGGGCCAGGCAGAAGGCGCCCCAGATCCACCAGTTCTGCGTCGGCAGGCGGAAGATGGAGGTGCGGCGGCTGCGCATGTTGAAGGAGTGGAACATCTCGATCATGGACAGGGTCAGGAAGGCCATGGTCATGCCCATGATGCCGTTGGCGTCGGAGGCCACGGCGTCGGCCAGGGGCACGCCGGCGGCCTTGATGCCCATGAAGTAGGAGATCAGCGTGAGGGCGGAGATCACGAGGCCCTGGAAGATGGTGTCCACACCCATGCCGTTGGCGAAGATGCCGTCGGAGGAGTTGCGGGGCTTGCGCTTCATGATGTCGGGCTCGGCGGCCTCCATGCACATCGCGAGAGCGGGCAGGGAGTCGGTGATGAGGTTGATCCACAGCAGGTGCGTGGGCTCCAGGATGGTGAAGCCGATCAGCGAAGCCACGAAGACGACCACGACCTCGGCCAGGTTGGACGACAGCAGGAATGCGATGGCCTTGCGGATATTGTCGTAGATGCGGCGACCCTCTTCGACGGCGCCGATGATGGTCGCGAAGTTGTCGTCGGCGAGCACCATGTCGGCCACGCCCTTGGTGACGTCGGTGCCGGTGATGCCCATGCCCACGCCGATGTCGGCGCGCTTGATGGAGGGGGCGTCGTTGACGCCGTCGCCGGTCATGGCGACGACCATGCCCTTCTTCTTCCAGGTGTCCACGATGCGGGTCTTGTGCTCGGGCTGGACGCGGGCGTAGACGTTGATG
>OMWE01000013.1 GCA_900314685.1 uncultured Actinomycetes bacterium
CCCGGGTCGCCCGGTGAAGGCGAGGAAGAAGGGCGTGAAGGGAGCGAAGAGCGTTGCTGCCTAGGCTAGCCCCTTGTCACACAAACTACCGAAGCCTCGAATTTTACCTACGAGCTGGACGAGTCACACACCATCCACGCGCGGCACGTGAGGATAAACTGCCAGTGGGACGTGATGCTCGACCGCGGGCTGGACATATGGCAGCGCTTCGATGCCGGCGACGCGTTCTGCGTGGAGGCGGGGATGCCGGAGTTTCGTCGCGTCAAGCAGTTCGAGGTCGTGTACAGACGGCTTCGTAAAGATAGATAAGAATACGACCTACCCACTCACCTAGCGAGTCGGTGGTTGCCATTTCCCCTCCCCGCCGTCGTTAGGTGTTCCTGACGGCGGGGAGGGCGGCCGCGGGAGGGCTTGGCTGCGGCCGTGGCGGGAGGAGATTGGGGCCACTCGGGACTTCCCCGAGCGGCCCCTTTCCGACCGTGAGCGGTTTTTTATCGTCTAGACGTCCTAGGTCACATGCGCTCCGCCCACTGCCAGACCCCCACGAGGTGGCGCAGCTTCGCACGGCGCTCTCCCGTTATGGCGATGGATATGGCGTCGTGGCGGATTGCGTCCACGTCGCCGTGGTCTGCGAGGTAGAGGAGGCACGCGCGGCGCATGGCGGCGACGTCCTCGTCCTCGAGGTCGAGCGTCGGCAGGGCCTCGGAGCCCGGCTCCATGGTCGCCCTGACGGTTACGAGGACGGTCTCGCCGCCGTCCGTGGCCACGATGCGGTCGCCGTCGGCGTGGACGTCGCGCAGGCCCCTCCCTTGCAGGTAGTCCGTGCAGAGCCCGAGTGCCGTCTGGCGGAGCTCCTCCTCGGTCATGGTCGTTGCGGCCTGGCTCTCGCTTGTGCTGGTCATGGCTGACCTCCCTAGGACGTGGGGGCTCCCTTTGCCCCCGTTGGGGCCCAGGGAGCAAGCCACGGCGACGCGGGGGCCGCGCCCTTGCGGGCGTGGCGCTGCGGGCTCCGCGGTGGCGTGGCGCCAAGGGGCGGGAAGAGGTGCTTGCCCCCTGTGCTACCTTGGTCCCAACGGGGGCCCGGAGGTCATGCCCTTGCCCTTTGCGTTTTCGACGGGGCGCGAGGACAGGGGACCCCTCACAGTCCCCGGCGCAGCGGCGTGTCGGAAACGCTGCTCTCTGAAGAGAAGCGGGGACGCGTGACCGATGCGTCACGCGTCCCCGCGGCGATTCTCCGATTGAAATATGGCTCTGCGCGATGGATTAGTCACACGTACGAGTTGTCGTTCACATCTACGGAAGCCTACCCTTGTCGAGGAGCTCCTTCTGCACGGTCCTCCTGTTGACCCTGAGGAGCCCGCCAACACGGATGTGCGGGAGGGCATTGATCAGCTGGTAGCTCTTCGTCCTCCCGACGCCGAACACCTCTTGGATGTCCCTTGGCCCGAGCCATTCGGGCCTGTCGCAGAGCGGCGACGTGTCCGAAAGCGACCTCTCCGTGGGGCCCGTCGGCTTCCTGTCCATCTCGCGTACCTCCTCCTTCGAGATTCCGTGCCATGCCGAGACGTTACGTCGCATGCCGAAGTGTGCGGCCGTCGCCTCGGGGCGCTGCGTTTCCCGGGCTTCCCGTGCGTTCCCCACCAGAAAGGGGACACAACCGCCCGGCTACACGACGCGCAGCATCGTCTCGCTCCCTTCGTCCTGTCCGCTGCCGGGTCTTGCCGCCATCTGCTCGGCGATCGTCCTGGCGGCGGACCTCCTCGCGTGCGGGTCGGCGCTCGCGTAGGTGTTGAGCGTCATCGCCGCGTTCGCGTGACCCATGAGCGAGCTCACCGTCTTGATGTCGGTGCCCGCGGCGACGAGGTAGGTGGCATAGGTGTGCCTGAGGTCGTGCAGCGTCACCCTCCTCCCGGTGGTGCCCACCAGATCGAGCATCTTCGCGATGGAGGCGAACTCCTTCGTGAGGCGGTCGGGGTAGTAGAACGCTCCACTGGAGTCGCCCAGGACGTAGAGGTCCTCTATTGCCTCTGGCCCTCCGCCCAGCAGCGTGACGAGGCGACGCCTGCGCCTCGCGAGCCTCGACGCCAGGTCCGGCTCGAGCGGGACCTCGCGTCGGCTCGTTGGCGTCTTGGGCTCCTTCACCACAGCCTTGCCCTCGCACTGGCAGACTGCGACCCTCACCCGCAGGACGCCGCGATCGAGGTCGACGTCCCTCCACCTGAGGCCGCACATCTCCTCCCTGCGCAACCCGCAGGCGAGCCCCAGCCTTATCGCGAGCGTCACCTCGGTGTCCTGCATGGAGTCGAGTGCGAGTAGCAGCCTCTCACGCCCGTCAGTGTCGAGTGCGTTTGGCTCCCTCGCCTCGCGCTTCGGCGGCTTGATCCGCCTCGTGAAGGGGCTCCGCTCGATGATCCCGCTGTCCGCCGCGTACTGGAGCGCCTGCTTGAGGAAGCGATGTGCTTTGGCGACCGTGTTGTTGCAGAGCCCATCTTCCAGGAGCGCCGCCTGCATCTGGAGGATGGTGTCCCCGGTGATCTCGTCTATCCGCATGGCGCTCAGGTAGCGCGAGACGTGCTTCGCACAGTGGCGGTAGTTCGCAGCGGTGGTCTGGGCGATGCCCGCCCCGCTCTCGAGCGAGCGGATGTAGCGCTCGAGAAAGGTGGGCACGAACATGTCCTCCCTCGTGATGCCTAGGGGGAGCTCCTGCCTGCGCACCTCGTCGTCGAGCTCCTTTCGTATCTCGTCTGCCCTCCTCCTCGCGGCGCGCTTCCCCGACGCTCGGAAGCTGCGGGTGGTCTGGTGCCTCTTGCCGTCTTCCGTGCGGGAGTATCGGCACTTCCAGCGGCCGTTGCCGAGGTCTATCAGCGACCCTTCGGACCAGATGTCTTCTTTTACCTGGTACATCCCCTGCCTCCATGCCACGCTGCTGCGGGCGCCCCCGTCGGCTCCCCGGCGTTCGGAACCTGCAAGTGGAGGGGCCATGTATGCGAAAAGCTACCCTCCGCCCCGAGTGCACGCGGGTGCACGCGAAGAGTGCACGCGGAGTGCACGCAACCCGGTTAAGCTCGACACGAAATGATACTGGGTGGACGGTCATCTGGCCTGTCTACCAGCCCTTTTGGCACGATTTGGCATGAATGAGCACGATGCGGATACCCCATATAAGCGTTCTGACACGGAAGAGGTCAGAAGTTCAAATCTTCTAACGCCCACCATAACGCCCACCATGAAACTGCAGGTCATCGCGTTATGCGGTGGCCTTTTTTCGTGGGAGGCCGCCAAAAGGCCGCCAACGGGCCGCCAAATTTTTCAACTGTTTTGTGAAATTCAGTGATTTGGGGCGAATCGGCGAACGGTAGCTTGCAAGTTCGCCCCACGCACATTCCTGAGGGTCTCATATATTTTGATGTTATTTTACTTAATGGGTAAAATAACGTGGAAACGTTGTTTGAGGAGTGCGGCAATGCAACTGTCAAAGACCATATTCGGCATCCCACTGGCCACCGCCGAGGAACCCGCGTCCTCGGGGCTGCCCCGGATATTCACCGAGGAGTTCCGTTTCCTCCGCGCGAGCCTCGCGGGAGCGGGCGGCCCGGAGTTCGACATCGTCGCCTCCGACCGACGCATCGACGTGAAGAAGGCGGCCGCCGCGGCAGAGACCGTGTCCTCGATCACGGGCCTGGACGCCGTCGTGTGCAGCCCCGCGCTCGACTGGTGGCAGATGCGCGTCCTTGCGGAAAGGGGCGTCCCCTTCATCAGGGACGAGCGCAACCTCTGGATGCCGTTTCTCGGGGCGTCGGTCAAGATGGACGTTTCCGCCACGGCGCCGCGCCAACTTTCCCCACAGGCCCAGCGGGTCTTCACCAACCTCCTCTGCGGCGCATGGGACGGCAAGGATGCGGGCGAGGTGGCAACCCTGGCCGGCAAGAGCCCGGCGAGCGTCTCGAAGTACCTGGCCGAGCTTTCCGCCGTCTGCCCGCAGCTCATCGAGAGGCTCGGGCGCAGGAGGCTGCTCACCTCCGCGGGCATCGGCAAAGACGAACTCCTGGAGAGGTTCGACGGCTACCTCTCCTCCCCCGTCGCCAGGTCGTTCCCTGCGAGGGTCACCGGAGATGCCGCCGCCCTCGGGAAGGCCGGCTTCCTCATGTCCGGCGAGCCCGCCCTCCAGCTGAAGACCGACCTTGCCTACGACGGCAGCCTAAAAGTGATCGCTGCGACGAACAGTTTGGTCGATGAGGCGATGCGGGCAGGTATCATGGAGAGGACAGAGTCGCCATGGGATGCCGACGCGACTGTCCAAGTACTCGCGTACGGCGTGGATTTCCCTGACAATCGCTTCAAAGGCCAGGTCGGACTCCCCCTCGTCGACGACCTCACCCTCTATCTCGCGATGCGCCGGGCGGCGGGCGACGACCCGCGCCTTGCCGACGCCATTGAGCAGGTTAGGAGCAGCGCATGCCACTCGTAGCGGGCCTCCGGGCCTTCCGTGACGCACTCACCGGGTTCGAGGACTGCTACGCCCTCATCGGGGGCGGCGCATGCAGCCTGCTCTTCGACGCCGCGGGAACGGACTTCCGCCTGACACGCGACCTCGACGTCGTCATCCTCGCCGGGAGCGGTCGAGACGATTTCGCTCGCGCCTTCTGGGCCTTCGTGCGCAACAACGGCTACAAGACGGGCGGAAGGAACGACGAGAAGGTCCGCTACTACCGGTTCACGCTTCCCGAAAGCGGCATCGGTACGGGCCTTCCGGAGATGGTCGAGCTCTTCGCGCGCCACCCGGACTTTGATCTGGCGAGGGAGGGCGTCGAGGTGGCGCCGATGCCCTTCGACGAGGGGGTGTCAAGCCTTTCGGCAATCATCCTCGACGACGGCTACTACGACCTCATCCGCTCCGGGGTGACCATGGTCGAGGGCGTCCCCGTAGTCGACGCCCTGCATATCATCCCGCTGAAAATGCGCGCCCATATCGACCTCAATGACCGTCACGACCATGGCGAGCACGTCAACGATAAGGACCTTCGCAAGCATCGCAGGGACGTGCTGGAACTTGCGAGCCTGCTCGCCGATAGGGACAGGCTGCCCCTGGCCGGTACCATGCGCGCGGATGCCGAGAGGTTCCTGAGCGACGCCGCGGCTTTCGCCGAGCGCACGACCAACCGCAAGGAACGTGACCGTCGCACGGACACCGTAGAATTCCTGCGTATGGTCTATCTGGTCTGATGAGCGTCTCTGCCTACCAGTAATTGTTTGATCGGCCGATAAGGGAATCGGGACTTCCTATGCTGATTGACGTCACGAGTGTCCAACCGCTGCCCGACTATAAGCTCGGTCTGCTTTTCGAGGATGGGAAGCGCGGAATTTTCGATGTCGCTCCCCTACTGAATCAGGGAGTTTTCCAGAAACTGAGGGACGTCGACACCTTCAACCAGGCTCGCGTCGAATTCGGCACCGTCACATGGCCCGGCAACGTGGACATCGCACCGGAGACCCTATACGACGGCTGCAAGGATGTGTCGGAAGATTAACCGACGACCTTTCTCCCATAGAGGCTAATTCCACCAACCAGCTCATCACAAATTTGCGGATAATAAGAGCCGAATGAAAGCAGTAGCGGGGCCTGCACCGGAGGAAAAATGGATGACCAGACTACCGACAAGAGAAAGCCGGTCATGCCCGATCCCATGCTCGATGACCGAGAGTACGAGGAGCTTGACGACCTCACTAAGCGCTACGAGAAACTCACGACCCCTGGACCCATCATGCGCGCTGGCAAGAAGGTCGTGGACATCGTTCCCACAGAGGTGAAAGACGCTTTTGCACAGATTGGGAACACGGTATCTGAACAGCAAATTTACGAGCAGGCGCTCGGGCTCTTAGGCAGCGGGTTCAAAGTACTTGAGGAGCAGGCTGCGCGCGTAACTGTGAGCGAGGAAAGCGTCATCAAGGGCGTCAACGCGACTTCGAAGGCTGCCGACATCGAGAGCTTGGAAGAGGTGTGCCGAATTCGTGCCTACGATGTATCGAAGGCGGCGAGCAAAAGCAACCTGCAGCACATCGTTGCCGCGCTAGTGGAGGGCGGCGGCACGGGCGTCGCGGGCTTTGCGGGCATTCCTTTCAACCTTGTGCTTAGCACATTTATCTACTATCGCGCCGTTCAGTCTATTGCCATGTCATACGGCTACGACGTGAAAGGCGACCCCGCCGAGCTCGTGATTGCCAGCGATGTGTTCGCGAATGCGTTGAGCCCTGCCAGCAAAGGTGGCAACGGCATCTCCAACAACGTGGCGAAGTTCATGGCGATAAGCGCCACGGAGGGCGTAAGGCAGACCGCAAAGAAGACATGGACGGCCATGATCGAGCGCGGCGGCCCTGCTCTGCTGC
Source organism: uncultured Actinomycetes bacterium (assembly GCA_900314685.1). Taxonomy (GTDB): domain Bacteria; phylum Actinomycetota; class Coriobacteriia; order Coriobacteriales; family Atopobiaceae; genus Olegusella. Next base: position 6,385 of record OMWE01000013.1, read on the forward strand.
TCGCCCAGATGAGGGCGCTGGCGAACGCCGCCGCTAGGAAGGCGCTCGAAAACGCAGGAAAGAAGGGCCTGGAAAACAGCGTCTTCAGGGAGATATTCGAGCAAGTCGGACGACGCCTCACCCTTAAGGCAATACAGCGTGCCGCACCAGTCGTGTCAGCGGGTATCGGTGCACTAGTAGACACCGCGCAGATGAATACCGTGCTGCAATACGCGGACATCTTCTACCACAAGCGGTTCCTAATCGAAAAAGAGGAGCGCGTAAATCGTCTCTTCGGAATCGAGGTAGAGCCAAAGTATCTCGACGTAACAGTCAGAGAAGATTAGCCTGCCTTTTCTGCATAGAGATCGAAGAGGTGCGCGACAATCTTCTCCTCGTCCCCATCGAAGTCAACGCCGTAGGCCGCCTCTACCGCTGCATCGAGAGCGCGATGAGCTTTGATCAGCTCTGGGAAGAACGTCTCGTTCTTTGGGTCATAGAGATCAGCGAGCGTCGCGTCGTCATATGTTGCGCGTGCGTCCAGCACGGCCTGTGCGCAGCGCTCGACATCGGCACGTTGCGCATCAGTCGGGTCGGGCCAGACGAAACAGTTGTAGACAATGCTCGCCGTGTACTGGTAGTCCCCCTTGAGCCTGCCCGTCGTGCGCCTCATCCAGGCGTTGTGGGTCTGGCTCTGCAGGACGCCGAAGTGGTAGAGGGACGCGTTTGCCACCAACCTGAGTTTGTTACTGCAAAGTGTCTAAGGCCCGATGAAGCCCATCGGGATGTAGTTGCGTCGTTCCGATGAGACTTCTGGAACGACTACGGACGTACTATGCGCGATGATTTCCGTCCCAAAATGGGTAGGAGATTCGGCGGCTTTAATGGTCTGCTTCCGTTTGCTTGTCAGGCGGTACTGCTTGACCCTTTCGATTCTTTCGCGGCAGAGCGGGAGGTCTTTGAGGTCTTTCCACGACGCCTCGCCAAGCCATAGAACCCAGCGGTTGTAGCCGTTGATGAACTCCTTGGAACCTAGCCATGGATGAAAGAACCTCTCAGCTTTCGGCTCCTTTCGTATGAAGTTCGCCTTCTCCTCGTCGGTGAACAGGTAGTTCCCGTCGTCGATAGGTTGCGAACCTATGCCCATCTCCGGCACCTCGCAGATCGGCGTCTTGCGGCCGTAGACGAACACATCAGGAGCATCGGCGAGGTAGGCGTTGATGTTTGTCGGGTATGTCTTGCGCTCCTCGCTGTCGGGCGTGTCATGGACGAAAAGCTCGCGCACGGACGGCTCCCGCGAGAAGCCGACGATGACGCAGAAGACGTGCGCCTGCTCCCCCGTCTGCGTCTCGTTGCCCCAGCGGAAGGTCGTGTGGGCGAAGTCGATGTGGATGCCCTTGTCATGGATCGGCTTCCAGAGGTTCGCCACGGACTCGCCCTGGCAGATTGAGTTGGTAGACACGAGGGCGCAGCGCGTGTGCTTGTCGCGGGAGAACTCCGCCGCCTTGGCGTACCAGCCGCCGCAGTAGTCGACGTTGCCGGCGTTCTTCGTGTTGCCGAGCGCCTCCATCAGCTCCGCCTTCTGCGCGGGGGTCTGCCAGCGAGCCCCTCGGAAGGGCGGGTTGCCGGCGAGGTAGGTGAGGTCGCGCGGGAACACGCTCCCCCAGTCCGTCCCGAGGGCGTTTCCCTCGCGGATGTTGGTGAGCGACCTCAGCGGTAGGAAGTCAAAGTCGTAGTCGGGCATGATCTCCTGCGTGCGGCGCAGCATCTGCTCCTCGGTGATCCAGAGGGCGGTCTTGGCGACAGCCACGGCGAAGTCGTTGATCTCGATGCCGTAGAAGTGGTCGGTCGTGACACGGATGGGGTTCTCCATCGCACCGAACAGGGCCGTCTGGTCAACGGCCTCCGCCTGCTCACCGATCTCGTCCTCGATGATGCGGTTCTCGATTGTGCGGAGCTGGCGGTAAGCCTCTGTGATGAAGTTGCCTGAGCCGCAGGCTGGGTCGGCGAAGGTGATGGATGCAAGCCTGTTGTGCAGTCGGTCCAGCTTGAGGCGGCGCTTGGCCGCCACTCGCTCGCCCTCAGCCTCGGCAAGCTCACGGCGCAGGCCGTCGAGGAAGAGCGGATCGAGTGCTCTGTCGATATTCTGCACGCTGGTATAGTGCATGCCGCCCGCGCGGCGCGTCTCGGGGTTGAGCGTTCCCTCGAAGACGCCGCCGAAGATGACGCCCGAGATGTCGCGCCAGTTGAACCCCTGCGACGCGTCCTCGATCGCGGTGACAATTTCCTGGGTCATCTGCGGGACGATGATGTCGCGGTCGCTGAAGAGCCCGCCGTTGATGTAGGGCCATTCGGCAAGGTCTTCGGCCAGGTACTCGTCGCGCTCGGCTACGGGTGTGTCCACCGTAGCGAAGAGGTCGGTCAGACGCCGGCGGAGATCGGCGGGATTGCCCTGACAGTAGGCACCGAAGGCGTCGTGTGCCTGAAGCAGGTCGGCGTCTTCGGCGTAGAGCAAGAAGATGATGCGGGTGATCAGGACGTTGAGCGAGCGCTGCTCGTCCTTGTTCTCCTCGATGTGGTGATACTACTTGGAGAGTGCGTCGTAGAGCGCGGTCACGTACCTGCCTGCCTCGACCGAGAGCTGCTGCTCCTGATAGAGGCGTGAGGTCTTGTCTGACGTGAGAAACGATAGGTTGTGCAGGTTGTCAGCCAGTTTTTCCAGCGGGAACTCGACCATGGAGAGGTCGGGGTTGTCCTCGTCGAGGTCGTAAAGACGGAACGTGCCGAAGTTGCAGGTCATGAGCCAGCGCGGTCGCACCGAGTACGGCAGGTTCTGCGCGTACCACGTGGCCTGCTGGTAGGGGGTCTCGAGCCGCTTCTGGCGCACCTCCGGCTGGTCTAGGTCGATGCCCAGCGACTTCTGTTCACAGAGGAAGTGGTGGTCCTCCACGAACACGTCGATGCGGCGGCCCTTGACCTTGCGCTCGAAGTCGACGTACCTGTCGATGGAGGCGGACGGCACGCCCAGGACGTTCACCAGCAGGTCAATCCAGAACTTCTGGGTGTCCTGCTGCTCGTCGCCGCGTCTTGCCCAGCGCTTCGAGAACTCGCGTGCCGCCTTTGCGTCTGCCACCTCTAGTCACCCTTCTTTCCGTAAACTTGTGATAATTCTAATCATCGGTTGCATCCCGTCGCGGACGTTCCGACGGACGGACTATTGTCCAGCTTGTATCTGCGACTAAAGAGCGGGCAGCTGATGCGGATGGGGGTTGTCCCTCAGGTACCCCTCGAGGGCTGCCATAAGCAGTTCGGATGCATCCTCAGGCAGCCACTGCCTACCCATCGCAGGCATAGATCGACAAAGTCTTATGGAATCCTTCAGGTCGCACGCTTCGGGGTCCTCGCCGGCGTCCCCGCGCGAGCCCGCCACCCAATTGAGGGCCCTCCCGACGTAGTAGTAGTCTGTCTTGGGTTTGAAATCGATAACATGAGGGACAGCGCGGTAATAGCCGCGGTAGTCAGGGCCGAAGTCCCTCAGGCGCCAGCCGTCCCAGTACCCGGTCAGCTCGATTCGGAAATTGTTGTCGTAGACGCGCCAGATCAGGATCTCCCGGGCGTCGTAATCGATGTGGACGCCCCCCATGATGAACAGGTCGCCCTCGTAGCGAAGCGGGCCATCCGCGAGCCGATGAAGAGCTTTCTCGACATAGTCTCCGATGTAAAGCCAGGCAGTCGGCCATTCCTCGGAGGTGAAGGCCACCCTAGACATACCATCCACGGTGGCCGAGAGCGTGGATGCGCCGCATGGTCGATAATCCAAATCCAAGAGCCTGAGGCTGGATTCGACATACCTGTCGAGGTGCTGTTCTGGGGGCATGTATGTCGTGCTGCGGCCGATCTCATCCAGCCTCGCCCCAGTCACTCCGGCGTACTCCGCAATCTGCGCGAGCTTGCCCCAGGACCACTCGGCCGACCAGCCCGGCCAGGTGTACCCCAATAGCCTGAGGTAAGTCTCAATCCAGAGCACGTCGCACTCGATATCCTCGCCGCCGTACAGCAGGACGTGTCTGCGGTCGAAGTCGATGCAGCAGCCGCCCTCCGCCCAGATGTCATCGAGCCAGAGGTCCACCTCGTCCGGGTCGCCTTCCGCGGCGTTGTCCCAGTCCTCATCCTCCATGATGTCGAGCAGGTGCTGAGGGCCCCAGAAGACATACCTGTCCATATCCTGCGCTACCCATTGGTTGAAATATACGCGCCTCCTGCCGTGGCGTATCACCACTACGTTTGCGCGAGACCCCATGCTCGACCCCCAATTTGTTGAGCCCTCGTCGTTTCGACTGAGCTCAGACTATGGTACAGCCCTTCCCATGGCTCACGGACAGCCCTTTCCGCTCGTGCGGCCATATTGCCGGCAGGCGAGATCGCACAGGCCCACTATCGCAAAGCATGAGTAACCCAATGGGCCCATAGGGCTATCGTATGGGCGATGAGCCTATTGGCAGCGAGACGTCGAACGAGATATGGGGTTGGAGGCTCGATGAGTGAGAAGATGTGGGCGCGGGATGACGGGAGTACGGCCGGGGAATCGTTCTACGCCCAGTTGCCAGAAGAGCGGCGCAAGGCATTTATATCAATGCTCGGCCCGTGCTACCGCGAGTGGCTGAGGGAGCGGGCGGAATCCGATCGGGGCGCTACTCCCCCGAGATCTTCCGGTCCTCAGCCTCGCTGATGGCCGTCAGGCGCCTGCAGAGCCCGGGATGGTCATCCTCCATCGCCTCCACGAAGGGGTGCGGGTCGACGTTCACGAGCTCCTTGCGGGCGGCCTCCTTGAGAAACTCCGAGAGCTCCGCCGCGTACCCGTTGCGAACCGCCTCGCGGTCGGCCTCGTACTCGCGGTGGCGCTTGGCGGCGTTACCGAGCGCCCTCAACAGCTTCGTCACGGGTCGCAGCGCCGCGAGGACCGTCGACGTCAGGAGCACGTAGTTGCAGCCTTCGAGGCCGTACGAGGCCCGGACCCATGCCTCGATTTCGAACACCACGGACGGGTGGGCGATGAGTGCCGCGATGACGGCCACCGTCGCCGCCGTCTGCAGGTAGCCTGCCGCGTCGACCAGGTCGAAGCGGTGCTTGAGGTGGCCGATCTCGTGCGACACCACCGCGAGTACGGTGCGCTCGTCCCAGGAGTCCAGCGCATTGTCCGCTATCCAGAGCTCCTTGCGCCACGGCAGCGAGACGAGCATCGCATTAAGCTCGGGTGACTTCTTCGACTCGTCGTACACGTAGATCTTAGCGAGCCTCTTCCGCGAGTCCTTCGTGAAGCCCATGATCTTGTCCCGCAGCGGCCCCTCCAGCGGCGTGAGCGTGTATTGCCTGCGCAGCACGCGGTACCTCACCAGCGCGGCCGCGAAGGCGATGAGCGCGGCGCCGAGGACGAGCCGTGCGGCGAGGCCGGACGCGCCTGATGCGCTCAGCGTGTAGCCGTCGGTCCAGGCGGCCATGTGCTCGCCGACGAAGGCGACGGCCTCGTAGAGTAGCAGGACGAGGAGGTCCGACGGGAGCTCGTCGAGGAGGAAGTCCCTCACGAACTCGCGGCCGTCCATGTGGTTGAGCCCGTGCGCCCCCTCGATGTGGAAGGTGTCGTAATGGTCGTAGACGAACACTTCAACGTCAGCGATCACACACATGACGAGGGAGGTGATCAGGACGACGAGGTACACGTTGCCCGCCGCCGCCCGCTCGGCCCAAGCAAAGAACGGGGAGTACAGGAAGCACGCAAGAATCGCGAAGTCGAATGCCTTGTACACGAGGTACGCGCGGCACTCCTCCGCGCAAATTTGCAGGTACTCGGCATAGCGGTCCGCATCGTAGACGTCCGCGACGATGTCGGGTGTAGGCTCCCGCTGCTGCCTGTCCGACAACCGCCAGCAGACCCAGTCGTAGGCGAGCCCCACGACGGACATAAGCAGGACGAGAATCTGTGCACTCACTGACCACCCTCATTTCTCTGTGTAATCCCGTGCAAACCTTGCGGCTGATAAAGGCAGCGCACGCGACAGGATGATGAATGCGACCCACGTATTCGTCTCCGTCACCAAGCCTTGTACCACCATTTGTACCATCAGGGCCGGACACCATCGTCGCAATGGTTCTTGCGATATCGATACACATGTTCGTATTTGAAATATTCGTTATCTCGGACAACCCGAAGCACCCCAAACTGCCCGCAGGGTGGATACACTCCCCACCACGACATGCAGCGCCCACGCGGTACCGAATTCTCCGAGGCATCTCCGTGATTTATGCACGGAAATACAGCGCGAGGGCTGGGACCCAAGATACTCGGGATTCACAGCCCTCGCTTCCATACCCTCAGCGATGATGACAGTCAAGACTTACTACAACCGATTTTCTTAACTGATGGCCTCGCGCTCGTAGGGGCTCATCTCGACCAACCAGCCGCGCTGCTCCAGCGCGCGGCCGATCTCGTCGAGCGTCGCCTCGTCGGGCGCCGTCACGTGGTGGAAGTGATAGCCGCTCGTGATGCCGGAAAGCAACGTCGACCGGCTCGAGGCCAGGTCGTCGACGAAGCGCTGGACGTCCCGCCGGCTCGCGACGCTGAGCTGGGCACGCACCACGCCGTAGGTCCGGTGGTTGACGAGCGTGTCTTCCACCGTGCCGCCCATATCGACGATCATAGTGAGCTCGTCGGCGACCTCGTCCTCGCGATGACGCACCTTGTAGAGGCGGCGCGGCCGCGTGTCGTGCTCGATCACATAACCGCGGTTCGTGGAGCTCACCCGCACGCCGTCCGCGCGAAGAAGCGCCATGTCCTGCACGATGACCTGCCGGCTGACGCCGCACTCCTTGGCCAGCGCGCCGCCGGTCACGGGGTGCTCCGCCGTCGTGAGGAGGTCGCGGATGAGCTCGCGTCGCTCGGCGCCCGTCATGGCCACGGTGCTACTCCCCCGCCGGAGACGGGGATGGAGCTGGGGCGGTCGCCGCAGCGGCAGGCATCGCGGGCGAGTCGCCTTGAGCCGCAGCATCAAGCACGCGCAGGTGCTTGAGCGAGAGGTCCAGGATCGGCGCCGAGTGCGTGAGCGCACCGGAGGACACGTAGTCCACGCCCAGGTCGACCAGCGTGGCCGCCTTGGCCGCGTCGACGTTGCCGGAGGCCTCGGTCCGCGCGCGGCCGTCGATGATCCTGATCGCCTCGGCCATGGTCGCGTGGTCCATGTTGTCGAGCATGATGATGTCGGCGCTCGCCTCCACGGCCTCGCGCACCTGGTCGAGCGTCTCGCACTCGACCTCGATCTTGCGGACGAAGGACACGTGCGCGCGGCAGGCCTCGATCGCCTCGGTGATGCCGCCCGCGGCGTCGATGTGGTTGTCCTTGATCAGGACGCCGTCGGAGAGGTTGTAGCGGTGGTTGCCCGCGCCGCCCACGAGCACGGCCTCCTTCTCGAAGACACGCATGTTGGGCGTGGTCTTGCGGGTGTCCACGAGCTGGGTCCGGGTACCCGCGAAGAGCGCCGCCATCCTCCGCGCCTGGGTGGCGATGCCGCTCATGCGCTGCAGGTAGTTGAGGGCGGTACGCTCGCCGGAGAGCAGGGCGCGCACGTGCGCGTGCACCGTGCCGAGGACTTGGCCCGTCTTCACGTCGTCGCCCTCCGCGACCGCGAGGTCGGTCCGCGCCGCGGGGTCGAGCAGCTCGAAGGTCCGCGCAAAGACGTCCAGGCCGCAGATCACGCCGTCCTCCTTGGCGATGAGCTGGACCTCGCCCATCGCGTCGGCGGAGATGACCGAGGCGGTGGTCACGTCTTCGCTGGTGATGTCCTCGCGCAGGGCCGAGAGGATGAGCGGCTCCGCCTGGAGCTTAAGTGCTATCGGGTCCATCCGTGCCTCCTTCTGACGATGTCGCGCGCGGCCAGGCGCGCGAAGACGAGGCTCTCCAGCAGGGAGTTGGAGGCCAGGCGGTTCTTGCCGTGCACGCCGTTGCAGCTCGTCTCGCCCGCGGCGTAGAGGTGCGGCATGGTCGTGGCCGAGTGCTGGTCCACGTGGATGCCGCCCATCAGGTAATGCTGCGCGGGCACGACGGGGATCGGCTCGCAGGTGATATCGTAGCCCTCCTGCAGGCAGTGCCGATGGATGTTGGCGAAGTGGTCGCGGATCACCTGGCGCGAGACGCGCTCGAAGGAGAGCCACACATGCCGGGTGCCGTCCTTGCGCATCTGCGCAAAGATCGCCTGACTCACCACGTCGCGCGGCTGGAGCTCGTCGGTGAAGCGCTCGCCGTGCGCGTCGAGCAGGATCGCGCCCTCGCCGCGGCAGGACTCGGATATCAAGAAGGACCGGCCGGGCTTGGTGGTGTAGAGGGTGGTCGGGTGAATCTGCACGTAGTCCATGTGGTCCAGCTGGATGCCGTGGCGCTCGCAGATGCGACAACCGTCGCCGGTGAGGCAGCGGAAGTTGGTGGAGTGCTCGTAGAGGCCGCCCACGCCGCCGGTCGCGAGCAGCGTGTCGCGTGAGCGGATGGCCAGCGTGCCGGCGTTGTCGCGGGCGAGGATGCCAGCGCAATGCTCAGTGGCGGGTGAATCGGCACCGGCTACGGTGCGCTCGTCTTCGACGCCCGCCGCTCCGGCATGCTCGTCTTCCCCGCGCCCTTCCTCCCCGCGCTCGATGATCAGATCCTCCATTACCGTCTGCTCGAGGATGCAGACGTTTGCCAGGCGCCTGACCTGCAGCAGGAGCTCGGTCGTGATCGCCTTGCCCGTGATGTCTTTGTGGTGGATGATGCGGTTGCGGCTGTGGGCGCCCTCGCGCGTGTAGTCGAAGTCGCCCGACGGCGTACGGTCGAAGTCAACGCCCAGGCGGACGAGGTCGTTGATGACCTCGCGGCTGTCCCAGATCATGGTGTCGACGCTCTCGGGGCGGCACTCGTAGTGGCCGGCGCGCATCGTGTCGTCGAACCAGGAGCCGTAGTCGTTGTGGTCGCGCATCACGCAGATGCCGCCCTGTGCGAGCATGGAGTCGCAGTGGTCGACGGCCTCCTTGGAGAGCATGACGATCCGCAGGTCGCGGGGCAGGTTGAGCGCGGCGTAGAGGCCGGCGACGCCGCAGCCGACGATCGTGACGTCGCACTCGATCGTGCGGTCGGCGGCGGGGACGTTTGTCTTTGCGGCGGGAGCGGCCGTCTTTGCGACCGGAGCGCTCGTCTGCGCGGCGGTCATCGCGCGGCCAGCTCGAGCATGCGCTCGAGCGGGGCCATGGCCCCCTCCGGGTCGGCGGGCAGCTCGACCTCGCCCGCGCCGGTCTCCAGGCAGGCCAGCACCTTGTCGGGCGTGACCATCGCCATGTTGGGGCAGATGGGCGGCGTGGCCGGGAAGTAGACGCGTTTGTCTTGACCGGCGGTCTGCCGGGCGATCTCGGCCGCCACGCCCACGACCGTAAGCACGATGAACTCGTGTGCATCACTCGCCGCGATGTGCTCGATGATCTGCTTGGTGGAGCCGATGTAGTCGGCCTCGTCCAGGATCTCGCGCGTGCACTCGGGGTGGGCGCAGACCTCGGCCTCGGGATGCGCGAGCTCGAGCGCCTCGACCTGGGCGGGGATGATGCGGTTGTGCGTGGGGCAGTAGCCGCGGTTGAGGATCACGTGCTTGTCGGGCAGCTGCTCGGCCACGTAGCGGCCCAGGTTCATGTCGGGGATGAAGAGGATGTTGTGCTGCGGCAGCTCGCGGATGACCTTGAGCGCGTTGGACGAGGTCACGCACACGTCCGACCAGCTCTTGATCTCCGCCGTGGAGTTGATGTAGTCGACCACGGCCAGGTCGTCGCCGTACTGCTCGCGGATGCGGTCCACGTCCTGCTTGCGCACCATGTAGGCCATGGGGCAGTGTGCGCGCGGCTCGGGGTTGAGCACGCGGCGCTGGGGGCTCAGGAGCTTGACGCTCTCGCACATGAAGCTCACACCCGCCAAGACGATCGTCTCGCAGTCGAGCGTCTTGGCCAGGCGGGCAAGGTAGAAGGAGTCGCCCACGTAGTCCGCCAGCGCCTGGGTCTCGGCCGGCACGTAGTAGTGCGCGAGGACTACGGCGTGCTGCTCGCGCTTGAGCTCCTCGACGCGGGCCGAGATGCGCGCGAGCTCCTCGGCGGACAGGTCCGAGCCGCGGCCCTGCTGGTAGCGCCGCGTCGCCTGGCGCAGGCTCTCCTGCTCGAGCGGCGTGTAATCGCGGTCGTCCGACCATTGACCGTCTGCCCGCTGGTCGTCCGCGCGCTGGTCGTCCGCCAGCGCCCCTTGGTTCTCCACTGACATGTTCCTCCCCTGGCTGCCGTGGGTTGCGCGGCCGATTCGCGACCGCGCACAAACATGCACAGTGTGCGCCACTGTCTTGTCAGTGACAAGACAGTGACAAGACACTCAGGAGAATCCCCATAAACGCGCTTCCTCATACAGGACACTTGCTGCAACGGGCGCAGGCTGCTTGTAGGACATAGCCCGCAAGCGATACGCGGCCTGCAGGCGGTATGCAGCCTGCTTACGGGGCGACTATCCCCGAGGCGGCACGGGCACCCCCCTCTTGCGCTGGATTTTCCGCAAGAACGAATCAAACCCCACTCGAGAGGGGCATCATGCCAGGTCGGCCCTAGGGCAGCACCCCTCCCAAGCACGAATTTCCTCCTGTTTGCGGAAAACCCACATAGGAGGGTAAATGCAGCAATGGTCGACTTGCCTGTCACCCCTTTCAGCCACGGTTTTCCGCACAACTGCGGCAAACCCAGTCCAAGAGGGTTAATGGCTGCGTCCGCGGGGCTATTATCTCGCGTGCGAGCAATGGCCTCGCACGCGAGCTGCGGATAATCACACTGCGATGATGCCGCCGCCCAGACAGCGGGTGCCGTCGTAGAGGACGGCACTCTGACCAGGGGCGACGCGACGGACCGGTTCGGTAAAGACGAGCTTTGCGCAAGCGGATTCAGCCGTAGACTCAGATAAGGATTCAGCCGCCATGAGGCTAGCGCCATCGGCCGAATGGCCGCGCTGCAGGGAGCTGGTGGGCGCCGCAAATTCGATCCGAGCAGGCCGCAGCTCGCCCGTGTGACGGGTGCGGACGAGGTACTCCCCCGCCGCCGGTGCCACGCCCGAGATCCAATGCACGTCTTCCAGCTCGATCTCGCGGGTATAGAGCGCGGGGCTCTCGTGGTCGGCGGTCACGTAGACGGCGTTGGCGTCCACGTCCGTCTTCACCACATAGCGGGCGGGGCCGCCGCCGAGGTCCAAGCCGCGGCGCTGGCCGACCGTGTAGAGGAAGGCGCCGTCGTGGTGACCGAGCACGCGGCCCGTCTCATACTCGACGATGTCACCGGAGCGGCGGTCGAGCTCGTCGAGCAGGAAGGTCCGGATGCCCACGGGGCCGATGAAGCAGATGCCGTCGGAGTCGGGCTTGTTCTCCACGCCGAGGGACCGCTCGGCGCAGGCGGCGCGGACGTCCGCCTTGGTCGCGTAGTCGCCGATCGGGAGGAGCGTGCGCGCAAAGGCGGCCTCGGGCACGCGCCAGAGGAAGTAGGTCTGGTCCTTGTGCTCGTCGGCGGCGCGGTGGAGCTCCGTCGCCCCGTCGGCGGCACGGCGCGTGCGCGCGTAGTGGCCGGTCGCGATGAGGTCGGCGCCCTCGGCGAAGGCACGCTCGGCGAAGCTGCCGAATTTGACGGTCTGGTTGCACATGACGTCGGGGTTGGGCGTGTAGCCGCGGCGGTAGCTGTCGACGAGGTAGTCGACGACCGTGCGCTTGTATTCCTCCTCGAAGTCCCACACCTGCAGGTCGCAACCCAGCGTGACGGCGATGCGCTCGGCATCGGCCAGCTCCTCGGCCCACGGGCAGCGGAACCCCGGCAGGTCGCGCGACCAATTGCGCATGTAGACGGCGGTGACGTCGTAGCCCTGCTCGATCAGGAGGGCGGTCGCCAGCGCGGAGTCCACGCCGCCGGACAGCCCCACAAAGACACGCTCACTCATCGGCGGCCTCCTCGGTAGTGGATTGAGCGCTCTGTCGGCGCACGTCGTCCAACGCCGCCCGACTGTCGGCCCCCTCCAGCGAGATGCAAAGACGGGCGCACTCCCCGCGCACCACATCGATGATCTGCTCGGCGGCGTAGGCGACATCCTCGCTGGTAGTCGGCGTGCCGAGCGTCAGACGGAGGCTGCCCTGCGCGACCTCGTGCGGCGCCCCGACGGCGGCGAGCACGTGGCTCTCGGTCATGCGGCTCGCGGCGCAGGCGCTGCCCGTCCCCACGTAGACGCCGCGGCGCTCGAGGGCAATCACGAGGCGGCGCGCGTCGAGCCCGGGGAAGGAGATGTGCAAGAGGCCGGGCAGGCGGCGCTTGGGGTTGCGCGGGCCGGAGACGACTGCGCGCGGGAAAGCCCGGGTCAGGCGACGGGCGAGATCATCACGCAGCGTGCGGAGCTGGCGGGCATTGGCGGCGCGATGCGCATCTGCCAGCTCGAGCGCGCGGGCAAAGCCGACAGCGCCGGCGACGTTCTCGGTGCCCGAGCGGACGCCGGCCTCCTGTCCGCCGCCCAGCACGAGCGGGCGCAGACGGACGTCGTTCGAGGCCCAGAGCAGGCCGACCTGCTTGGGACCGTAGATCTTGGCAGCCGAGAGGGTCATGAGGTCGCAGCCCAGCGAGGAGACGTTGACGGAGAGGGCGCCTGCGGCCTGCGACGCGTCCGTGTGCAGGTAGAGGGGACGGCGCTCCCCCGCCTCGAGGCGGCGAGCTCGCTCGGCGGCCACGACCGCGGCAATCTCGCGGATGGGCTGGACGGTGCCAATCTCGCCGTTGGCAAGCTCCACCGAGACAAGCTCGGTCTCGGGGCGGAGCGTCCGTCTTATCTCATCGGGGTCCACGCGGCCGTCAGGGGCCACGCCCACCACCGTGCAGGGGTGGACCTGGGCACAGGCCAGGACGCTGTCGTGCTCGATCGCGTCCGTGACGACGTGCGCGTCCGGGGAGGCGAGCGTGGCAAAGGCGAGGTTGTTGGCCTCCGTGGCGCCTGCCGTGAGCACGACGCAGTCGGGACGCGCGCCGATGATGCGGGCGAGGGTCGCGCGGGCGTCTTCCACGGCGGCGCGGGCGCGGCGGGCTGGGGCATAGGGTGCCGAGGGGTTGTAGAAGCAGTCGGCAAGGTACGGCGCCATCGCGTCGATCACAGCAGGGTCCATCGGGGTCGCCGCCGCGTAGTCCAGGTAGACCTCGCGCGCGTCGCCTGCGAGCCGTACTGTTGCGCCATCGCTTCCTGCTGCCACGCCGTCGTCCTTCCTTTGCTCCGCTTGCTCTCGCCCTGCTGGCATGCGGGCCCTGCGCGCCGTCGGGCCTGCGGGCTCGGCTCATCTTTCCGAATATCTGATGATACTTGAAAGCACCGACGGGTGGCCTCGCAGCCACGCTATTGGGACTACAGCTCTCGCGGGCTTGTCGGCGGCTGTCCGGTGATCGCGGGCCGGCCTCCCGGCGGAGTTTTCGATGGGTTTCTTTGCGCTATTTCCCCTTGGATTCTCCGTCAATCTTTCCGCAAATAGACGCCTGCCGGGCGCGGCAAGATACCTGCCAGCCGCACAAGACGCCTGCCGGGCGCGGCAAGATACCTGCCAGCCGCACAAAAAAGGCGCCCCGCAGGGCGCCGAAAGGTCTGGAGGCGAAGTCCGGATTCGAACCGGAGATCAGGGCTTTGCAGGCCCCTGCCTTACCACTTGGCTACTTCGCCGAGCCCGGAGCAGATGCTCCGTGTGGAGCCGAAGCTCCTGGAACGTACAATGGAGCCGAGGCCCCCCGAACGTGCGCTCCGTATAAAAAAGGCCGAACTCACATCCGGCCCCGGTAAATCATGGAGCGGGCTACGGGGATCGAACCCGCGACCTCAACCTTGGCAAGGTTGCGCGCTACCAACTGCGCTAAGCCCGCGTCGCAGGAGATAATATACGGGAGCCGCGCCTCAGATGCAAGCGAGAATCTGAAATTTCTTGCCAAAATTTTTTCGCACCGGGAGTCGCACCGAAAACACCGAGGCCCGAATCACAGCCCAATGGTTACCGTCGCACCGAAAACAAACGCACTAGCTGCGCGATCCGCTCACGTTCGGCGTGCCGGGATCTCATCGTCGTCTCTGGAAGACGTACGCGCGAGCTTCACAATTCGCACAACTGTGCCCGAGCCCACGTTTTTCTTGGTGATGGTGACCGAGTCCGCGAGCAGGCGCATGAGCTTGATGCCGCGCCCGCGCTCGTTCCAGGGACCGGTCGGCTGGTCCCCCACGGGGCCTTGCAGGCCGCAGCCGCAGTCGCTGACCTCGACGACCACGCGGTCGGGGTAGCCCGCCACCGCCATCAGCACGCAGCTGCCGTCGGTGTGGTCGACCGCGTTGCCCAACGCCTCGCCCACCGCGAGCTTGGCGTCGAAGCGGTCGTCCGCCGAGAAGTCGAGCCCCTCGAGCAGCTCCTCCACCTTGTCGCGGGCCTCGCGCATGTCCGTGGGGTCGATGCGGATCACGCGGCGCCACAGCGGCAGCACGCTAGGGTCGAGCTCGGGGACGTCGCCCTCCCCCGCGTCCGTGGAGACCGACGCGTAGTCCACCACGCGCGCGATGCGCAGCGCGCGCAGGACGGGCGGGGTGACGTTGGTGAGCGAGAGCAGCCCGCCCACCGAGCGCATGCGCGCGATCTCGCGGATGATGAGCCCCATCCCCGCCGAGTCGACGAAGTCGGCGCCCGCCATATTGAGCACGATGCGCCGGCAGCCTCCGTCGATCAGGCGGTCGAGCGTCTCGCGCATCGGCGACACGGTCGTCACGTCGAGGTCGCCGTCCACGGGAACAAGGGCTATGTTGGCATTTCTTTCCATGTGGGGATTATCCCCAGCTTGACCGATAAATTACACGCGGCCACTCGCTAAGATGAGGACGTAAGAAGGACAGGCGCGGAAGTCAGGCGCAACAGCGGTCAGGCGGGTCCACGGCGGCTGACGGCGCACGGAGGCGGGCGCAGGAAGACACACATGGCAGACACACGCACCGACAGTCTGGAGCAGCTGGCGCGCGAACTCGTGGAGCTGGCACGGAGCGTCACCATCGCGGCGGCGCCTTTTCTGGCTGCGTCGACGGGCGTGCTGACCCCGCGCGCCGAGGCCCTACCCACCCCGTTTGCGACCGACGGCGCCGCGCTCCTCATGGACCCGCGGCGCCTCTTGGACGACTTCGCGCGCACCCACGAGATTCCCGCGCACGCCTACGCCCACACGCTCGCCCACTGCATCCTCCTGCACCCCTTCGTGGGCGAGACGATCGGCCGGCCCGCCTGGGACCTCGCGGCGGACATCGTGGCCGACTCGCTCGCCGACGAGCTGCTGGCCCGGGCGGGCGCGCCGCTCGCACCCGAGGCCCGGCGGCGCGAGCAGATCGTCCGTGACCTGGCCACCGAGCTGGGCGACCGCCTGACCACCGAGCGCCTCTACCACCTGCTGCGCCGCGGCGCGCACGCCGACGAGCGCGAGGCGTGGGCCGCGCTCTTCCGCCAAGACGACCATACGCGCTGGTACCCCGCCCCCGAGCAGGACCAGCCCAAGAAGCAGGCCACCGGCCAGGAGGCGCCGCAGACCCAGATGGAGCAGACCTGGCGCCACACGGCCCAGTCCCTGCGCGTGGACCTGGAGACCCTCTCGCGCAAGCACGGCACCCTGCTGGCATCGCTCCTACGCGAGCTCTCGGTGGGCGCGCACGAGCAGGAGATGGACTACCGCGCGTTCCTGCGCCAGTTTGCCGTGGACGACGAGAACATCCACCTCTCCGACGACGAGTTCGACTACGTCTTCTACACCTACGGCCTGGAGCTCTACGGCGACATGCCCCTGATCGAGCCGCTCGAGTACCGCCAGGAGCGGCGCGTGCGCGACTTCGCGATCGTGATCGACACCTCGAGCTCCGTCACCGAGAAGGTCGTGCAGGACTTCATCGACGCCACCTACGACGTGCTCACGAGCGAGGGCGGCTTCTTCGAGCGCACCTGCATCCACATCGTGCAGGCCGACCGCCGCGTGACGAGCGACACGCGCATCACCAGCGCCGCCGACCTGGACCGCTGGCGCCGCGCCATCCACCTCTACGGGGGCGGCGGCACCGACTTTCGCCCCGCGATCGACTACGTGCGCCGGCTGCAGGCCGAGGGCGAGTTCAGCGACCTGCGCGGCCTTGTGTACTTCACGGACGGCTGGGGGATCTACCCCTCGCAGATGCCGCCCTTCAAGTGCGCGTTTGTCTTTTACGACGAGGACCACCGGCCCGAGATCGTCCCCAGCTGGGCCCAGCAGCTCGTGCTGCACCCGGGCCAGTTCGAGACGATGTCGGTCTACGGCAGGGCGGGTGGTCACCATTAGCATCACGTCCCGAAGGAGGACCGTATGAACATCCGCGAGGCCACCGACCAGATCGAGGGCGCCGTGCGCGCCTATCTCTCCCGCGACGAGCACGGCATCTACCGCATACCCAGCCGCATGCAGCGCCCCATCATCATGATGGGCCCCCCGGGCGTGGGCAAGACGGCCATCGCCGCCCAGATCGCCGACGAGCTCGGCATCAATTTTGTGAGCTATTCGATCACGCATCACACGCGCCAGAGCGCCCTGGGCCTCCCCTACATCGCGACGGCGGAGTTCGGCGGGCGGGAGTACCGCGTGTCGCGCTACACGATGAGCGAGATCATCGCGGCCGTCTGGGACGCGATCGAGGCGACCGGCGTGCGCGAGGGCATCCTCTTCCTCGACGAGGTCAATTGCGCGAGCGAGACCCTCATGCCCTCCATGCTGCAGTTTCTCCAGTACAAGACGTTCGGTCAGCACCGCCTGCCCGAGGGCTGGGTCATCGTGTGCGCCGGCAACCCGCCCGAGTACAACCGCGCCGCCCGCGAGTTCGACCCGGCGATGATGGACCGCCTGAAGCGCATCGACGTGGAGCCCGACCTCGACGTGTGGCAGGACTACGCCGCGGCGCACGGCGTCCATCCCGCCATCACGACCTACCTGGCCAACAAGCCGCAGAACTTCTTCCGCGTGCGCGCGTCGGGCTCGGGCGCCCGCATCGTCACGGCGCGCGGCTGGGAGGACCTCTCGCGCATGATCTCGGCCTACGAGCGCGAGGGCCTGCCCGTCGACGGCGCGCTGATCGCCCAGTACCTGCAGGACCGCGAGGTCGCCGAGGATTTCGCGCTCTACTTCGAGCTCTTCGCCAAGTACCAGGACGACTACAAGGTAGCCGATATCCTCGCTGGCAAGACGGACGAGGCGGTCCTGGCCCGCGCGCGGGCGGCTGAGTTCGACGAGCGCGTGGCCGTCGTGAACCTGCTGCTGGCCGCCGTGACCGGCGAGGTCCACGCGGCCGACGCCGCCGAGAAGGCCCTGCGCGCCACCCGCGACGACATCGTGGCGTGGAAGGACGAGCTGGACGGGGCCGACCCCCTCGCGAGCCTCGACGCCCGCCTCGCCGCCGTGCGCAAGCAGGACGCGGACGCCCGGGCGCGCGGCGTCGCAAGCGAGGACCGCCAGCTCGCGGGCGTCGTGCACGCCGAGCTGCTGGGCCGCTGCCGCATGGCCGTGGCGCGAGCGGTGCAGGAGCACGCGGGGACCGACCCGTACGAGGCGGCGAAGTCCGTCTTCAACGACATCGTGCGCGAGACGGCGGCGTCGCAGACCGAGGCGGCGGCGCGGCTCGACCGGGCGCTCGGCTTCCTCGGCGCGGCCTTTGGCGACGGGCAGGAGATGCTCGTCTTCACCTCGCGCGTGGCCACCGACCCCGTCGCGACCCGCTTCATCGCGGCGCACGGGCCGGCCAGCTTCGCCGAGCACGCCCGCGCGCTGATGTTCGACGAGCGCGCCCTCGACCTGCTCCGCCGCCTCGAGGCTATGCGGTAAGGATTCGCAGCAAAGAGCAAAGGAGACCTGATGCACCAGGCAAGACACACGCACCGCTCGCACCTCCCCCGCATATTCGTCGCGCTGGCGGCCGCGCTCGCGCTCTGCTGCCTGGTCGTCCTGCCCGGGTGCGGGCCGGACGATGCGGCGGGATCTGCGGCGGGGTCGGAGCCCGCGGACGCCGCGATTGCGGCCGGGAGCTCGGCGGACAGCGGTGCGGCGGGCGCCGAGGCTGACGACGCAGCGGACACCGGCAGCGCCGCCGCGACAGCCGCCGTCGACCGCGGCACCGCCTACTACGACGTAGAGCACGTCGTGCTCTACCTCGACGCCTACGGCGAGCTGCCGCCCCAGTACATCACCTCCGACGAGGCGCGCGACCTCGGCTGGGAGGGCGGCGCGGTCGAACCCTACCAGCCCGGCGCGGCCATCGGCGGCAACCACTTCGGCAACTACGAGGGCATCCTGCCGCAGGGCGACTACCACGAGTGCGACATCGACACGCAGGGCGCCCGCCGCGGCGCCAAGCGTTTGGTCTGGTCGGTGGATGGGCACTATTACTACACCGAGGACCACTACGCGAGCTTCGTCGAGGTCATCCCCGACGGAGACACGGTGACCTACGGCGAGACGTTCGATTAGGCGCAAGCGTCAAAGACAGCAAGGACGCAAAGACAAACAGTCCACACGGCGGATCGACCGAAATCCCAGGTGAGCAGACCGGACCGCCCGTCAACACAGGAGGAGTCACCACATGAAGACATACATTCTCGACGGCGCGGCCATGACCACCAGGGAGGCGGCCCACGACGAGCTCGCGGCCAAGCTCGGCCTGCCCGCGGACTACGGCCGCAACCTCGATGCGCTCGCCGATTGCCTGCGCGGGCTGCCCGCGGGCGATATCGTGATCGAGCATGCACCGGCCTTCGCGCAGCTCGGCGACTACGCCGACAAGATCCTGGAGGTCTTCACCGTCGCCGCGCTCGACCGCGGCGACCTCACCTTCCAGCTTCTCGACGGCGAGGCGCCTGTCTCGCTCGACATCACCCGCCCGCTCGCCGACCTCACGGCCGACCATCCCGACCTGCGCGACCTGCTGGCCGAGATGGGCATCGAGGACGTCCCCGCCGGCAAGACCCTGACCGCAATCGCCCACGAGATGGACGTCGACCCCGCCATTTTTGTCTTCACGCTCGAGGCATCCGACTACGACGTCCAGGGCTTCGTCCCTGACGAGCCCCAACAAGGCGACAACATCATCCCCGACATACTGGGCCGGCTGTTTGCCGACTCCGAGTACGACCCCTCCGCGATCGACCGCTTGATCCACGAGGCCCAGGCCGCGGGCGAGAACGAGTCGATGTACGCCCGTATGGAGGAGGCCGTCCGCCGCGCCGAGCGCGAGGGTCGCCTGTAGCACTCACTTCCGGGAAGAAGACCGAGGGGGCAGATGATGGCACGACAGAGCCGCATCATGCGCGCGAGCCAGGTCCTCGTGGTCGGCTGCGGGTCGGTCGGCGCGTCGATCGCCTCCAAGCTCTCCGCGCGCGGCTACGACGTCACGGTGATCGACTCCTCCCAGGCAGACCTGGGCCGCCTGACCGACGACTTCACGGGCTTCACCGAGCTCGGCCGCGAGACCAGCTGCGAGCTCCTCGAGAGCTGCGGCATCCGCGACGCCTCGATGGTGCTCGCCTTCTCCGAGCGCGACAACACAAACATCCTGGTCGCCGAGCTCGCCCGCCGCATCTACGGCGTGCGGGAGGTGTACGCCCGCCTCTTTGACGACAGCCGCGGCGACCTGCTGGCGCCCTACGGCATCGAGGTCCTGAGCCCGCGCCAGCTCTGCGAGGACGAGTTCAGCCGGCTCTCGGGCATCGCGCTCGACGACCCGGCCGACGTCGAGGCCGAGACGCGCGCGGCCGAGGTCCTGGCGGCCGAGGAGCGTGGAGAGGGACATGCGGGCCGCCCGCACGGAAAGACGGACGCTCCCGCCGCACGTCATCGACAGGGCATGCACGTGCTCGTGATGGGCGCCAACGACCAGGCCTTTTACATGACCGGCTCCCTGCTCGAGGGCGGCCACCGGGTGACCGCCGTCTGCGAGAGCCACGCGCTGGCCCGCCGTTTCGCCGACTCCTACGACGCCGTGATCCTGCAGGGAGACCCCTCCGACCCCGACACCCTGGCGCAGGTCGACACCTCGGACATCGACGTCGCGGTCGCCCTGGCCGAGCTGGACGAGAAGAACTTCGTGAGCTGCCAGGTCGCCTGCGAGCTCTACGACATCCCCAAGACGGTCTGCACCGTGCACGACCCGCGCAACGTCGAGGCCTTCCGCGCGCTGGGCGTCTCGCTCGTCTTCTCGGCGACCTACGATTTCGCCCGCATGATCGGCCAGGCGTCGACCATGGAGGACGTGGCCGCGATGGTGGCGGGCAATGCGCGGTAGCACGCGACAGAGGAGGCGGACCGCGCCCCCGGTCGAAGGCTGGCGGCTCACGCTGGGCTATCTGGGCGTGATGCTCTGCATCATCGGCTGCATGCTGCTCGCACCGCTTGTCTTGCTTCCCCTGCATACGGACGAGATGCGCTACGCGCCTGCCTTCTACATACCGGGCCTCGTCGCCGTCGTCCTCGGCTGGGCCGGCTGGGAGACGATCCACGCGCGGCCCAAGGCCCCGCTCGCGCCCGGCCAGGACGCGACCGTCATCGTGCTGACCTGGCTGCTCGCGATGACCGTGGGCGCCCTCCCCTTGCTGCTCACGGGGAGCTGCCGGACCTATACCCAGGCGGTCTTCGAGACGATGAGCGGGCTTTCCACCACGACCTTCACGGTGCTCGACGTGGAGCGGTGCCCGCAGCTCATCCTGCTCTACCGGTCGGCCCTGCTTTTCTTTGGCGGCATCGGACTCGTGCTCATCATGGTCAGCGCCATCTCCGACGCCCACGGCTTGCGCATCTACACGCAGGAAGGACATGCCAACCGGCTCCTGCCCAACCTGCGCCGCAGCGCGCTGCTGGTAGTGCGCACGTACGTCCTGCTGATCTGCGTGGGCACGGTCGCGCTGACCGCCTGCGGGATGAGCCCCTTCGACGCGCTCAACCATGCCGTCGGCGCGATCGCCACGGGTGGCTTTTCCACGCGCAACGCGAGCGTGGCCGCCTGGGACTCGCCCGCCATCGAGCTGGTGCTGGCCGCCCTGATGCTGCTGGGCGGCACCAACTCGGCCACCCTCGTCGCGCTGCTCGGCGGCCGCTGGCGCGCCTGGTGGCGCGACGCGGAGACCCGCGCCTACCTCGGGTGCGCGGCCGTCTGCACGCTGCTGGTCGCCGCGATCCTCTGGGCGGGCTCTGCGGTCAATAGCCCGCTCGAGGCCCTGCGCGCGTCCTTCTTCCAGGTGGTGTCCGCCGAGACGACCACGGGATTCCAGACCGTCTCGTCGTTTCAGGGCTGGCCCGCAGCCGCCCGCCTGGTCCTGATCGTCGCCATGGTCTTCGGCGCCGAGAGCGAGTCGACCGGCGGCGGCATCAAGCAGGGCCGCGCCGCCGTGCTCTTCCGCAGCGTCTGGTGGGAGGTGCGTCGCCGCGCGGAGAGCCGCGCCCTCGTCCACTCGGACCGCGTGTGGCGCCGCGGGCGCCGCGTCGCCGTCAGCAAGGAAGAACAGCGCGAGGCCCTGGCATTTGCCTTCGTCTATCTGGTGGCACTCGTCGGCGGGAGCTTTGTCTACACGCTCTACGGCGTGCCCGTGGGCGACGCGGTCTTTCACTTCGCCTCGGCGCTCTCGACGGTCGGCCTCGGCATGGGCGTGACGTCCGCAGGCGCGCCGCCGGTCGTCCTGTGGGTGACCACGATCGGCATGTTCGTGGGCCGCCTCGAGTTCTATCCCGTCTTTGTCGCCGCCGCCCGTGCCCGCGACGCCGCCCGGCGCGCCCTACGGAGCTAGCGGCACTCCACCAGCCGCGCGCTGCGAGCTAGCGATACTCGGCCGGCAGCTGCCCGCCGGACGCCGCGATCGCCTCCATGACCTGCGCGGGCGCATCCTCGTCCGCCGACCCGATATGCCAGCGGCCGGCGCCCAGGGCCAGCGGTGAGCCGTTGGAGACCACGAAGGTCTGCGGCAGGCGGTGCAGCATCGTGAGGTCGTTGTCGGAGTCGCCGAAAAAGACGACCTGGTCGGGCGTGAGGCCCATCTCCCGCAGCAGGAGGTCGGCCGCGTCGGCCTTGGACCAGCCGTGCGGCAGCACGTCGAACCAGCCCGGCGCCGGCGCCACAAAGTCCAGCTCGGGCTCGACCTCGTGCAGGCGGCGCGCGGCGGTGTCCTTGTCGCCCAGCGCAGGCGAGAAGAGGGCATTGGCGAGGTAGATCGTGCGGTCGGGCACCCCGGGCAGCCAGCGGAGCTCGATCTTGAAGGGCGTCTCGCGCTGCACCCGCTCAAACTCCTCTTTACTGGCGCCTATCGTGCCGAAATACGTGCTGCCGTCGGGGTCCTGCAGCGCTGCGAGCAGGAAGCAGTCCCTGATCGGCGTCAAAAAATCCATGAGCCGCTGCAGCGCCTCGTGGCTGAGGGGCCGCTCGTAAATCGTCTCGCCGCCCAGGCGCACGATCTTGCCGTTGGCAAAGACACCCGTGCGGTAGCAGGACGTGTCGCCCTTGAAGTAGCTGCCCGCGTCGTCGGGCTCGCGCCCGCTCGCGGGGCCGAAGGCGATCCCCGATCCCAGCAGCCGGTGGATCGCCGCACGCGTGCGGTCCGAGGTCGTCCTGTGGCCAAAGGGCACGAGGGTGCCGTCCATATCCGAGAGCACAAGCCTGATCATACGTCCTCCTCGACCGCGCGATTCGTGTGGCACATCGTCATCCGCACTGCTGCGACACCGTCCGTCTTGCCGCGACACCGTCCGTCTTGCCGCGACACCGTCCGTCTTTGCTAGTCTACGCTCTTGAGGCTCTCGACCATGCTCACGCCGTCGAGCTTGCGCCGCATCATCACGAGCACGAGCGCCGCAAAGACCAGCGTGAGGCCAAAGGAGTAGAGGTAGCTGGTGGGATGGATCACGCGGCCGAACATCACGTAGTCGACCTCGGCCGTCACCACCACAAAGCGCGCGAGGTAGGTCCCCGCCACCATGCCCAGGGCGTCCCCGATCACCGCCAGCAGGGCGATCTCGCGGAAGACGTACGCGTGCACCTCGCGCCGCGTGAAGCCCAGCACCCGCAGCGACGCGATCTCGCGGATGCGCTCGTCGATGTTGATGTTGGTGAGGTTGTAGAGCACGATGAAGGCGAGCGCGGCGGCCGACACGATCAGCACCACGACGATCAGGTTGACCACGCCCAGCATCGTGCGGTAGGTCTCGATCGTCTCGTCGGTGAAGGTCACGGTGGAGACGCCGCGCAGGTCGTGCAGCTCGCGGGCGAGCCGCGTGTCCCCGACCCGCGTGCCCCGGGCGCAGAAGAGCGTGGCAAAGACGGGCTCCGCGCCCTCGGCCCCTGCCGGCGTATCGCCGTCCGCCGAGCCGGAGCCGCCGGCCTCGACCGACGCCGTCCCGCTCACCTCCGCCCAGGCGTCGCGGCCCACGTAGACGAGGTTGCCCACGTAGTTCTCCGTCACGCCGGTCACCGTGAGCCGGCGGCCCTCCCCCACGGCGTTGCCGATGGTGTCCTGGTCGTAGAGGCGGATCCGGTCGCCGACGCCCACGCCGAGCAGGCTCGCGGTCTTCTCGGGCAGGTAGACGTCGTCCGCGCCGAAGCTCAGCCGCGCCTGCGACACGCGGTCCTTGAAGGTCACGGCGTCCGCGAAGCCCGCCGCGTCCTGCGGGATGAGCACAGCGACGCGCAGGCTGCCCGTGTAGGTGTCGGACCCCGCCTGCATGTTTTCCTGGCGGGCGCGCACGATGTTGGTGGCGCCGGTGCCCTCGAGGTAGTCGACGACCGCGTCCACGTCCGCCGTCGTCGAGCTCTCGTCCAGCCCCACCGTCGTGTCGTAGTGGATGACCGGGCCGAACTGCCGGTCGATGATGTCCCAGATTGCGTCGTGCAGGCCGAAGCCCACCAGCAGCAGCGCCGTGCACCCGGCGATGCCGATCACGGTCATGGCAAAGCGCCGTTTGTAGCGGAAGAGGTTGCGCAGCGTGACCTTCCAGGAGAAGGACACCCGGCGCCAGAGCCCGCCCGCCCGTTCGAGCAGTATGCGCTTGCCCGCCTTTGGGGCGCGCGGCAGCATGAGCTCGGCCGGGGTGGCCCGCAGGCTCGAGACGACTGCGCCCCAGGTCGCGAGCAGGGTCACGCCCACGCCGAGGCCTCCGGACGCCAGCGCGATCGCCGGGTCGATCGGCATCGGGAAGGACAGCAGAGGCGTCGCGTAGATGATCGCGTAGGAGTTGGTGATGATGTAGGGCAGCACCTGCGTGAGGACGAGAGTGCCCGCCGCGGCACCCGCCGTGCCCGCTATCGCCGCGTACGCGAGGTACTTGCTCGCGATGGTCGCCGTGCCGTAGCCCAGCGCCTTGTAGGTGCCGATCTGGATACGGTCGTCTTCCACCATGCGGGTCATCGTGGTGAGGGCGACCAGCGCCGCCACCAGGAAGAACATCGCGGGAAAGACGTCCGCGATCCGGTCGATGCGCCCCGCGTCGGCGTGGTAGGTGGCCGCCCCCTCGCTCTGGGTGCGGTCGAGCAGGTAGATGTCGGGCATCTCGATCGAGTCGATCTCGTCCTGCGCCGCGTCGAGGTCGTGCTCGGCGTCGGCGAAGCGCTCGTCGGCCTCCGCCCGCTGACGGTCGTACTCGGCCTTGCCCGCCTGGTAGTCCGCCCAGCCCGCGTCGAGCTGGGCACGGCTCGACGAGAGCTGCTCTTGCGCGGCGTCGAGCCGGGCCTGGGCGGCCGCGAGTTGCTTCTGCGCGGCGGCCCGCTGGGTCGCGAGCTCCCGGGTCGACACGTCGAGCTTGTCCTGCGCCGCCGCGGCTGCCGCCCTCCCCTGGTCGTAGGCGTCCACGGCAGCCTGGGCCTGGGTGAGCTGGTCTGCGAGCGCGGACCTCGTCGCGAGCGCCTGCTGGTAGTCGACGTTTTCGGCGAGCAGGGCGTCTACCTGCTCGTCTGTCGGCTGCTGGCCCAGCTGGGCCGCGAGCGCGGCCGCCGCCTGCTCGCGCGCCTGGGCGATGCCGGCGTCCGTCTGCGCGATGCCGTCCGTCAGCGCGGGGATGCCCGCACGCGCCTGCTCGACCGCCTCCGCCGACGCGTCCAGCTGCGCCACCTGAGCGTCGAGCTGAGCCTGGCCGTCTGCGATCTGCTGTTCGGCCGCGGCGAGCCGACTCTGTGCCGACTCCCGCTGGGAGGCGAGCTCGCGCACACCCGACCGGTACGAGGCGAGGCCGTCGGCGTAGTCGCCCTCGCCCTGCTCGAGCTCGGTGTGCGAGTCCTCGAGCTGCGCCGCCGCGTCGGCAAGCCGGGCCTGCGCGTCCGTCTTCTCCCGCTCGTACTCCGCGCGGCGCTCGTCGAGGCGGGACTGTGCCTCGTCCCGCAGGTCGTCGCGGCGGGCGGTCGCGAGCGCGCCCTCGCGGTCCTCGAGCCGGTCCTTGACCCGGTCGACCGTGTCCTGGTAGGCGTCGGACTCGCTGAGCTCGTCGGCCGCGCCCGCGACCGTCGCGAAGATCTCGGTATAGGGCATGTCCTCGGCAAACGCGGCGTCCTGCACGTAGAGGTACTCGTCGATCTGGCCGCTGCCGAGCGTCGTGGAGCCAAAGCTCGCGGTGTAGGGGTAGTCGGACGAGCTCACCGCGCCCACGACACGGAAGGTACGGACCGCCAGGGTGTCGTCCAGGTCCTCGGCGCCGTAGAGCACCTCGACCGTGTCGCCCACCGCAAAGCCGTCGACCGCGTCGGAGGAGACCACGCACTCGTCGGCCGCTTCGGGCCAGCGGCCCGCGCGCAGCATGGGGCGGTTGAGGTAGTCGGGGTCGTCGGACGCCACCGTGTAGAGGCCCGTGACCTCGGAGTCCGCGGCCGCGTCGGTGTCGATCGAGGTGATGCGGGCGGCCTCCTGCTCGTCGCCGATGGAGACCATCACGTCGCAGCTCCGGGCGGGCATGGCCGCCTCGACGCCCTCGACCGACCGCACGCGGTCCACGTCGCCATCGGAAAAGCCCAGCGTGGAGACCACGCGCAGGTCCCAGAGGTTGGTCCCGTCGTACCAGCGGTCGGCGGCCGCTCGCATGTCGGGGCCGGTCATCTGCAGGCCGGCGAAGAAACCGCAGCCCAGCGCCACGATGCCCATGATCGCCAGGAAACGCCCCAGCGACCCGCGGATCGATCGGACGACCTCGCGCCGGAACATGTGCGGACGGGCCGGCATGGCGACCGCCTACCACTCGAGCGACATCGCGTCGACCGGCGACGCGTTGCGCTCCACGCTCTTGGCGCGGCCCTCGAAGACGCGGATCACGCGGTCGGCGATCTGGGTAAAGGCGGAGTTGTGCGTGACGATGGCCACGGTGCGCCCGTCTTTGCGGCAGCTGTCCTGCAGGAGCTTGAGGATCTGGTGGCCCGTCACGTAGTCCAGCGCGCCGGTCGGCTCGTCGCACAGGAGCAGCTTGGGGTTCTTGGCGATGGCGCGGGCGATGGCCACGCGCTGCTGCTCGCCGCCCGACAGCTGCGCCGGGAAGTTATCCATGCGGTCAGCGAGCCCCACCTCGGCCAGCACTTGGTCGGCGGGCAGGGGGTCGCGGCAGATCTGGCTCGCGAGCTCGACGTTTTCGCGCGCCGTGAGGTTCTGCACGAGGTTGTAGAACTGGAAGACAAACCCGATGTCGTGCCGGCGGTACTGCGTGAGCTCGCGCTCCCCCATCGCGGACACCTCGCGGCCGTCGAGCAGGATGGTGCCCGAGGTCGCG
This sequence comes from uncultured Actinomycetes bacterium, assembly GCA_900314685.1. GTDB lineage: Bacteria > Actinomycetota > Coriobacteriia > Coriobacteriales > Atopobiaceae > Olegusella. Next base: position 33,199 of record OMWE01000013.1, read on the forward strand.
GAGTCCATGCCGCCCAGCATGTTGAGCACGGTCGTCTTGCCGGCACCGGACGGTCCCACGATCACGCAGAGCTCGCCCCGCTCGATCGTGAAGTCCATGCCGTCCACGGCACGGACCTCCACCGATCCCATCTGATAGGTCTTGCGGACATCGCGAAACTCGACGAAAGACACGACGCCTCCCCTCGGCCGCCTACCAGCGCTCGTCGTCGCGGCTGTGACGGCTGCGGCCGTCGGCCCTCTTGCCATCGCGGTGGCGCTCGAAGCCCAGGTAAATGAGGGCGATGCCCACCAAAAGGAGGACCAGCATCACGAGCGTCTCGGCAAACGACGGGAACCTCTGCGCGCCGGCGACGAGTTGCGACGCCGCGACCGCCACCAGGACGACCCCGGCCAGCGTCTCGACTATGGGCGGCACTCCCCGCATGCTATGTTCCCCTCTCGGTTGCATCTATCGTGTCTATGATAACGCGACGAGCCGATACGTTCGTCTTACCACTCGTAGGTCCAGCCGGGCTTGCCGGTAAGCGACGCGAACGTGGCCGTGCCGTGCTCGAAATAGGGTAGCCCCTTCTCGAAGTCCCGACGTCTGTGGTCAACTATACCCCGCACGCCTGCATTTCCATACAGTCTCAGGCATCTCTGGGCGACGGCGGGCGCGGCGCTGCGTGAGACGCCGGGTCGCCACGAGCCTCAGGCGTGGGAACTAGGGGTTGCGGTCCCCCTGCGCGCGCATCAGGCTACCGGTACGCTGTTTAGGACTTCCTCTACGCACATCAGGACTCCCGGTACGCAGTTTAGGACACCCAGTACGCATCCGAGCGGATAATGCCGTGCGGCGGAGCCATGCCCGCGTGACGCCAACTCGAAAAAACGCAGGTAGAGACGCTGCATACATTGGTTTTAGGTTTGATAAATCGCAAATGACACGGTCCCGAGCGTACTGGTTGTCCTAACCTGCGTACCGGTAGTCCTAAACAGCGTACCGATAGTCCTAATGTGCGTACTGATCGGACTCACCCGTGCCGACGGCCGGCGCATCGTGGGCGGCGAGGTAGCGCTCCATCACGCGGCCGGACAGCGCGGCGAGGAACTGCTGGAAGAGCGTGCCGATCATCACGGGAAAGAGGGTCGCCGCCGGGAAGTAGCGCATGGCGATGACCGCGCCCGCCGAGATGTTGCGGACGCCGCAGGAGAAGGTCAGCGCGATGAAGCGCCCGCGCGGCTGCCGGGTGGCCAGGCCGATCAAAAAGCCCGCCGTGTAGCCAAACACCGAGAAGAAGAGCACGAAGAGCATGACCTCCACCAGGGAGGGCGTGAGGTGGAAGAGGAAGCTCGAGATGCCCGTCGAGTTGATGGAGACAATCAGGGGCAAGAGGATGCGCGCGAGCGGAGAAAGTGCAGGAGAGAGCGTCTGTTTGCCCCAGCCGTGCGTGAGCTCGTTGGTGGCGGTGCCCGCGATGGCCGGCAGGGCGATCATAAAGATCATGTCGCGCATCATGCCGACGGTGTCCACGGTGACGGAGGCGCCCACCAGCAGCTTCACGGTCGCGGGGATCGAGAAGGGCGCAAGCAGCGTGCTGACCAGCAGCGTCGCGAGGCCGAGCGAGATGTCGCCCCCAAAGAGGCTGATCCACATGATGGTCGAGGATCCGACAGGCACGGCGTACTCCAGCGCAAAGCCCGTGAGGATGTCGCTGCCGTGCGGCGCGCCCGAAAAGAGCAGCGTCCCCAGCCCAAAGGCGAGCAGCGGCACAAAGACATGCACAAAGACGAGCGCGATCAGCAGCGGCGCCGGACGGCGGAGGACGTCGCGCAGGCCGCTGACCTCGTTGCCCAGCGAGTTCTGGTAGGTCATGAGCGCGAAGAGCACGGGCACCGCGGGCTTCATCCACGAGAGGGTCTGCGGGAAAAAGACGCCGATCGCGAGACCCATGGGGATGATGACCAGCATGTGGCCGGCCAAAAACCTGCCCAGCCGCTGCCATGCCTGCATGTCTTCCCCCTGCCTGCGCCTCCCCGGCGCGCCGCCCACGAAATAGCGTGGCGTGCACGCCACCTGCGAATTCACGCGCCTATCAACAGTACCCCCAACCCCGCGGCGTCACAAATCCATCACTCGCGCGCCCGCGGCCCCGCTGTGCGTCCGCGGCCCCGTCAATCGAACATGCTGTGAGGTATCTGAGACGGCAACGTCCGTTCTGATGATGTCCGGCCCATGTGCAATACTTGGAACAAAGGTACCTGAATAGAGGTATCTTTTCGCACATTTTGGCGCAAACGGAGACCACGCATAGCAACGATTGTTCTAGCTGCGGCTTTATGAGGTATTGGGGTACGGGGAGGACACATGGTCAGGTCGGGGGGCATGGGTGTGCTGCCGCGCGGCGAGCCTTTTGGCCGCGGCGGGCTGGAGCCCAGCCTGTCCGAGCCCATGCCGCAACGGCGCGTGTGGTCGTCCGCCCCCATCCCCACCCGCGAGAAGCGCTACGTGGAGGTCGTCGCGGTCACCGACCGGGAGGGCAAGGTCACACCACTACGGATCGTCTGGCAAGACGGGCGCGTCTTTGACATCACGGACGTCACGGCCTGCGACCGCGCGTACTCCAAGGCGGCGCACCAGTACGTCACGCGCTACACGATTCGCGTGCGCGACCATCCCACGTACCTCTTCTACGAGGGGCCGCGGTGGTTTGTGGAGGCCAAGATCGGCGGCCGCATCGCCGGCGGCCTGCGATGAGCACAAGAATTTCTTCACTTTCCAAATTGGTGCTTGCACAGCGCGGCGAACGTGTTATTATGTTCCTCGCTTCAAAACCACGTCGGAGTGGCGGAATTGGCAGACGCGCTAGCTTGAGGTGCTAGTGACTGACTAAAAGGTCGTGCGGGTTCAAGTCCCGCCTCCGACACCAGACCTTTCAGGACCCTGCGGGGTCCTTTTTTGTTGCCTCGCCGATCACGCAGCATACACGACGCCGCCCCCGGTCCCAGCGGACCCGGGGGCGGCGAAGTCGTGCGATTGGCAGGACGGATGCTGCGTCTCCCCTACAGCGCGTCCTCGTAGATGCTCACGACGGCGTCCTTGTCCAGCGGGACAAAGGAGCCCAGCGTGCGCTTCTCGGCGCTGGCCGCCATGGCCGCAAAATTGGAGCTGTCGGGCACACCGATCCCGCGCAGCGTGGAGGGGATGCCCAGCGTGCCAAAGAGGAAGTCGCGTGTGCGGGCGATGGCCTCCTTGGCGGCGGCCATGTCGTCCCCCGCCGTCACGCCCCACACGTTGCGCCCGTAGGTGGCGAAGTAGGGAGCGGTCTTCTCGCTCAGGATGTGCTCCATCCAGACCGGGGTCAGCACGGCCAGGCCCTCGCCGTGGGTCACGTCGTAGTAGGCGGAGAGCTCGTGCTCCATGGGGTGGCAGACCCAGCCGACGGCGAGGCCCGCGCCCGCGATGCCGCTGATAGCGTGGCTGGCCGTCCACATGAGATTGGCGCGCGCCTCGTAGTCGTCAGGGTGCGCGAGCGCCACGGGGGCGTTGTCGATGATGGTCCGCAGCAGGCCCTCGCCGAAGCGGCGCTGCAGGTCGGCGCCCGGCTCGAAGGAGAAGTAGTTCTCAAAGGTGTGGCTCATCATATCCGCCGAGCCCGACGCGGTCTGCCTGCGCGAGACGGTGAAGGTGTAGGTGGGATCCAGGATGGAGATCGTGGGATAGACGCACGGCGACTTGAGGGCCAGCTTGGCGGGGACGTCCAGGTTGGAGATCACGGCGGTGCCGTTGGTCTCGGAACCCGTGGCGGCCAGGGTCAGCACGTCAAAGACGGGCAGGGCCGCGGCGACCTTGGAATTGTCCAGCACCAGGTCCCAGGCGTCGCCGTCGTACTTGGCGCCGGCCGCGATGGCCTTGGACGAGTCGATCGTGGAGCCGCCGCCGATGGCCAGCACCATGTCGATGCCCTCGTCCTTGCAGATCTGGGCGCCGCGGTTGACGGTGGTCACGCGCGGGTTGGGCTCGACGCCGCCGAGCTCCGTGACCTCGACGCCGACGCTCGTCAGCAGGTCCATGGCGCGGTCGTAGATGCCGTTGCGCTTGATCGAGCCGCCGCCGTACACCAGCAGGGCCTTCTTGCCGTAGTCGGCAAGCTCGGTCAGGTGTTCGATCTGGCCCTTGCCGAAATAGACCTTGGTAGGCAGGCTAAAAGCAAAGTTCTTCATACGCGCTCCTTCTCATGCCGTCATATGACAGACAAGACCATCCTAGCCGCGGCACATGACATGCAGGTAAACATGACATGCTGGCAATAAAAGCGCGAAGAAGGACGAGCGCGCAAAGAAGGACCCGCGCAAGGCGGGCCCTCGTCGATCAGTTGCCGCTCGCAGGCGCGTGCCGCACCGCACCTACTGCCGGTAGTAGCGCAGGAAGTCCTCAAGCGCGTCCATAGCCTCGTGCAGCGTGTGCTTGCGCGGCAGGTAGACGACGCGGAAGTAGCCGGGCTTCTCCCAGTTGAAGCCCTTGCCGGCCACGACGAGCACGTGCTTGTCTTTGAGCAGGTCGAGGGCGAATTGATCGTCGTCCGTGATATGGAACTTGTCGGGGTCTAGGCGCGGGAAGATGTAGAAGGCCGCGTCGGGCTTGTACACCGAGACGCCGTCCATCGCAGAGAGGCGCTCGTACACATACTCGCGCTGCTCGTAGATGCGGCCGCCCGGCACCAGCAGCTGCTGGGAGCGCTGCACGCCGCCCAGGCAGGTCTGCACGATGGACTGCGCGGGCACGTTGGAGCACAGGCGCATGTTGGACAGCATGTTGATGCCGTCGATGTAGTCCTTGGCCAGGCGTTTGTTGCCGGAGAGGCTCATCCAGCCGATGCGGTAGCCGGCGATCATGTGGCTCTTGGAGAGGCCGTTGAAGGTCACGCAGAAGAGGTCCGGCGCCAGGCTGGCGATCGAGGTGTGCTGCTTGCCGTCCATCACGAGACGGTCGTAGATCTCGTCGGAGAAGATCACCAGCTGGTGCTCGCGGGCGACCTCGACGATCTCCTCCAGCACCTCGCGCGGGTAGAGGGAGCCCGTTGGGTTGTTGGGGTTGATGATCACGATGCCCTTGGTGCGGTCGGTGATCTTGGAGCGGATGTCCGCGATGTCGGGGTACCAGTTCTGCTGCTCGTCGCAGACATAGTGGACCACATGGCCGCCGGCCAGGGTCGCCGTGGCGGTCCACAGCGGGTAGTCGGGGCTGGGGATCAGGATCTCGTCGCCGTCGTCCAAAAAGGCGGACATGGCCAGGTTGATGAGCTCGGAGGCGCCGTTGCCGGTATAGATGTCCTCGACGTCCACGTTGGGGATGTTCTTGAGCTGGTCGTACTGCATGATGGCCTTGCGCGCCGTGAAGAGGCCGCGGCTGTCGGAATATCCCTCGCACTCGGTCAGCTGGTCCTGCATGTCCTTGACGACCTCGTCGGGCGTGCGGAAGCCAAAGGGCGCGGGGTTGCCGATGTTGAGCTTGAGCACGTGGATGCCCTGGTCCTCCATGCGGTTGGCCTCTTCGAGGACGGGACCACGGACGTCGTACAGGACGTTGTCGAGCTTGTGGGACTTGGTGAAGGTGCGCATACGGGCCTCCTGATGGTGTGCGGGCGATTGTTTGCGTGCGGGTAATTGCTTGTGTACGGGCGATTGTTTGCCAGATGCCGCGGCGCCTGAGCCGGTAGCTTCTCCCGCGGCAAGACGAACTGTCGGAGCGGGGGTAAGACGGACGGTGGGGGCTGCTGCCGATGCGACCTGCCTCATGGCGGGGGCTGCGGAGGGCACGGCTTGCCCCTTGCTAGCTCGCGCCCCGGGTGGTGCCGCGCCGCCGGCGAGCCAGTCTTTGTCCACCTCGAGGAGCTCGGCGAGCGCCGCCATGACCTGCGGCCGCGGGGTGGTCTTGCCGCTCACGTACTGCGACAGCTGGCTTTTGCCCAGCTTGATGCCGCGAGCGGCAGCCAGACGGAGCAGGTCGACCTGCTTCAGGCCCCGCTCCCCCATCGCCTGGGCGAGCCGGTCAGCAAAGGTGGCCGTCTCCGCGGACTCCCGCATCGGGTGATCTTCTTTCGAGCGGTCCGCTATCGATTCCGTCGGCTGCTGAGGCATGCCGTCTCCAAAAGTTCAATTTCGAAGTTCAAGAATAAAGTTCAATGTGCATGCAGCATAGCACGTCTTCTCGTCTTGTAAAGTTCAAAGTTCAAATTCAGCGGACATGCGGATAAAGTGTGGTGATGAAAGGCGGGAAAAATTAATCGAAAAAAGTCCTTGCATTCACTGCTCGGGTAGGCAATAATAGCTTTCGCGCTGCGGGGCTGACCGCCCACGCGAGGGCGAGATGGTGGGTGTAGCTCAGTTGGCCAGAGCGCCGGACCGTGGCTCCGGAGGTCGTGGGTTCGAGACCCACTACCCACCCCATACAATTGAATACGGACCGGTAGCTCAGCTGGCAGAGCAGGGGACTCTTAATCCCAAGGTCCAGGGTTCGAACCCCTGCCGGTCCACCATTCAGATCTTCGAACGCCCCTCCGGGCGTTCTTTTTTATGGGTACTCCTCTCCAACACCGACAGAAGCAGATCTATCAGCCCCCACACCGACGGAAAGCCTCCGTTTACTCTTCACGCCGACGGAAGGTGTCCGATTTCAGGAAACTCGCTTTTCCCGCGCCGACTGAAGGGCTCCGTCGCTGCAAACCCCCAGCTCAGCCTTCGACGGACGCCTTCCGTCGGCGGTGGGTCCCGAAAATCGGGGGGGCTTCCGTCGGCGTGGAAGCAAATCGGAGGCCTTCCGTCGGCGTGAGGTCAAGAAGCGAGGCTGGAGCGGGCTATATCAAGAACGGCAGCATCCGTGAGGGCCGGCGCATCGGCGTCCGCCACGATCGCGTAATCGTAGCCGCCGTACGTCCAGGTAGCCACGCGCAGCGCGTCCTCAGCCTCCCCCCTCACGTTGACAGCGATCTCACTGCCATCGGTAAGCGCAGCCTGCACCGTGCCCCGGTAGGCATATTCGGTGCTGTCGCCGCTGATGTCGGAGTCGTCGTAGTCAGCGCTGTCAACGTCAGCTCCATCAGAGTCGGAGCCACCTGAGCCGGCATCGGCGGAGGCACCCGCCTGCGAGGCAGCCTTGCGCAGCGCATAGCCGACACCCGCCTCATCCCGATAATCCACCTCGGCGATTTCCCCGTCGATCAGCAGGTAGCTCACGTTGTCGTACGGAGCCTCCGCGGCCGGGATCCTGATGGAAAAGCCCGCTGCGTCCTCCAGCTCGTCCAGGCTGTCGAACTCCTGGATGGGGTTGACGACCGTCACATCCTCGCCGGTCTCAGGTGCCGCGACGCCGTCATCGGGCGCAGCCGCCAGGTCGCCATCCACCGGTCTCAGGCCGATGCCGGGCAGCGTACGCACGACGACTACCACGAGCAGGCAAGCGGCCGCAATCGCAACCCACCGCATCGCGGTGCGGTAGGTAAGAAGGACTCCGCGCTTCTTGGCTGGTTTGGTTGAGGGAGACGCGACGGGGCTGGGTTCGGCAGGGGCAGCGGGGCGAGACGCGGCAGCACTGGGGCTGGCGGCGGCATCGGGGCTGAGTCCAGCGGGGGTGGCAGGACCGGACTCGGCGGGCCGTGAGCCACCCCACTCGTCCATGGCATCCAGCAGGTACTCGTCCGGCACGTCGCCGAGGGCCCGCAAGACCTGCCAGGCACGTTCTTCTTTGTCCATCAGGCCCTCCCCTCGGGATCAGCGGCTCCATCGATATCGACAAGGCAGGCCGTCAGCTGGCGGCGCGAACGCATGAGGCTGGTCTTGACCTTGCCCTCGCCGCAGCCGTAACGCGCCGCAATCTCGGCGATCGTGTCGCCGAACCAGTACCTGCGCAGAAAGAAGCGCCGGGCCTCGACACCGAGCGAGCCGATGAACCCGCCCAACGCCTCTCGCACCGCCATCTCACCCGCGAAGTCGTCGTGCGCGCCGGCGTCGGGCAGGCACTCCGCCAGCTCGTCGATCAGCGCGGGGACCTCCCCCGCTCCCCTCTTGTCGGCGTGTTTGCGCTCGTAGCGGTCGAGCGCCAGGTTGCGCGTGATCCTGGAGAGGAAGGCGCCCAGGTTGGAGGGCCGCGTGGGCGGCATCGCCTGCCACGCCTTGAGGTAGGTGTCGGACTCGCATTCCTCCGTGTCGCGCGCGCTGCGCAGGATGCCCCACGCCACGCCGCGGATCATCCGCCCATAGCTCCTGCGCGTCTGGGCGATGGCGTCCTCGGACCGGCTGAAGTAAAGGTCTATGATCCGCGCGTCTTCCACAGCACCGCCCTCTGCGAGGTCCCGTCCGACAGGCTACAGTGTACGTCACATCGCAGTGTACGCCATGCCGGGCGGGACCTGGCGCGCGGGCCGCGCGTCTCGACGTGCCTAGGCAGCGGACCCTTCGGGGGTGGCTGCCGAGTCGGCGGCTGCGGAGCCGGCGGCCGCGGAGCCCTCGGCGGCGTCCTCATCCGCGTCGGACACCGCCTGCGCCGCCTTGTCGTAGTCGTAACCGCCTGCCACATCCAGATCCGTGGTGTTAATCAGCTCGCAGGCACCGTCGAGACCCTCGTAGACATAGGCCAGCGCGTAGGTAGGCTCTGCGTCGGGTACGACCGGGGTCACACGGCAGAGGATGCAGTAGTTGGTGCCCGCCACCACTTGGGTGCCGATCAGGGCGATGGGCTCGTAGTCCGCGCCGTTCAGCTCGGCGATCGCCTTCTCGAGCGCGGCCTGCGCCTCGGGGTTTGCCTTCATGGAGGTATCCCCCGTCACAAGATCCCAGGCACCGGTGGCGATGCTCACGTCAGACCCCTCTCCCGAACCATCCACCACAACAGTCGTCGCCGCCGAGCCCGCGCTGCCCTTGCCCGCGGCCGCGGTCTCAGGCGTCTGGGCCGAGCAGCCCGCCAGCAGGCTCGCGGCGAGCAGCCCCGTCATCGCAAAACGGCTCATCTTCCACGCGATAGCGCGCTTGCCGGCGACGCGCTTGCCGGCGACGTTCTCGGTGATGGCATTCTTCTTGTTGTTCTTCTTCATGGTGGGCGTTCCTTCCTGTTGGTTTTTGCCCTTACATCCCTACTGACGGAAACCGGGGGCGCAAGGTTACACGCGGGAAGAAAAATTTTTCTCACGACCGGCAAATCCCAAACCGCCAGGTCGCTGCGCGATTGACAATTCCCGATCTGCCGGGCCGCCGCCCTTAGAAACCGGAGCAGGCGGGACGCCCGCCCGCAGAGCCGAAATGGCCTAGGCAGTCGCGCGGAGTCGCGTGGTACCGGACCTTCGTACACGAGTAGGCGCTTTTTGCACGCCAGGGGTCAGATTCCCCATCTCATGTACGAATACGGTCCATCGACGCCCCGTTATTCACACACCAACATGCCCACGGGAACAAAAACTTGTGCTAGAGGCCTGTTGGTGTACGAATCGGCGGTGCCCAAGGGCGCTCTTTCGCACACCGCATGGTCTCTCGGACACCGAAACGGGAAAGTAGGGCCACTCGTGTACGAATCGCCCAGAGCCTGCTGCGGGCAGCGATGGACCCTCCGAGGGAAATCGCACACGAACAGGGGCGTGACGGCCCAATCGTGCCGTATGGAGGCCGCTCATGTACGATGCCGCAAGCAGTGGCCGTGCAGACATTCCAGCCAGCCGACGCGTCACTCGTCCTTGAGGCGGTAGCCGACGCCGCGCACGGTCTCGATGAGGGCCGCCGCATCGGGGTCGGCCTCAGCGAGCTTTTTGCGCAGCGTGAGGATGTGGGCGTCCACCGTACGGGTCTCGACTCGGGAATCCGCGGCATGGGCCTCACCCGACAGATCATAGCCCCACACGCGCTCGAGCAGCGTGCGGCGTGTCAGGGCCAGTCCGCCATGCGCCATCAGGTAGTGAAGAAGTTCGAACTCCTTGTTGGTGAGCTGGACCGGTGCTCCGGCTGCCGTTACCTCGTGCCGGGAGGGGTCGAGCGCGAGGGTCCCCACCTGGAGCGGCTGAGAGTTCCTGTCGGATGCAACCGCGATGGAGCCTGGGGCGGACACGTCACCGATGCCGGTAGCCCCTCCAGCGCCGCCGCCCGTTGCTCCCGCGACGCCGCCCGACATGCCTGCGACGTGGTCGCCGACATCGGCACCAAACCCCGCTGCCACACGGCGGACCGCGCGCTCCTCGCGCCGGAGCAGCGCGCCCACGCGCGAGACGAGCTCCATCATGCCAAAGGGCTTGGTGAGGTAGTCGTCCGCGCCTGAGTCCAGGCCGGTGACCTTGTCGTACTCGGCATCCTTGCCTGTGACCATCATGATCGGCAGGTCACATGTGCCCTCCCCGGCGCGCAGACGCGCGAGCACGGACAGCCCATCCTGCTCGGGGAGCACCTCGTCGAGCAGCAGCAGGTCGGGCAGGGGTGTCGCCGAGTCGTCGATCGCCTCAAAGAGCTCGCTCGGGGCGGCAAACCCGCGCGTCTTATAGCCCACCCGCTCAAGCGCATACAAGACGAGCTCGCGCATCTGGGTGTCGTCCTCGAGGTAGTAGATCATCGCCCTGCCCCAGCTTGCCCGGCAATGCCGGACTGGCCGCTGGCTGTCAGACCACCGGCTATCAGGCCGCCGGCCTCGGATTGCCCCTCGGATTGTCCCTCGGATTGTCCCTCGGATTGTCCCTCGGATTGCCCCCCGACCTCGGACCAGGTCTTTGCCTCGCCGAGATAGATCGAGCGCACCTGCCGTGAGGTGAGGCCGTCGACCGCATTGTCCTTGTTCACGATCACGGCGATGCCGTCCACGGCGATCGTCGTGGGGGTCACGCCCTGCGAGAGCTCGTCTTCCTTGAGGGAGCGCGAGGCCATGCCGAGGTCGCAGGTACCGTCGATCGCGCTCTGGATGCCGGAGGTGGAGTCGGACTGCCGCACCGACACCGCGACCTGCGGGCGGACCTGCATATATGCGGCTGCGATCTGCTGCATCAGGGGCGTGATGGAGGTCGAGCCGGCGACCGTGACGCTACCCTCGACGTCTGCCGACGCAGCGAAGGTATCCGCGACGTTGTCCACCGTCAGGTACCCGCCGTCGCTCACGATCTGCTGCCCGTCGGCAGAGAGGATGTACGCGAGGAAGTCCGCTGCCGCTGCACTCATCTCGTGTTTGACCGCCACATTGAAGGGGCGGGCGACCTTGTATGTGTTGTCCCTGATCGACTTGACGGATGGAGCGACGCCGTCAATCTTGAGCGCCTTGACCGTGTCGTCGAGCGAGCCCAGCGAGATGTAGCCGATCGCCTCGGGATTGGCTGTCACCGCCGTGATCACCGTGGCGGTCGAGTCGGAGACGACCGCGTCGGGAGTCGTGGCGTCCTCGCCGTCGGAGTCGCGGATATCGAGCAGCTCGGTGAAGGCACCTCTTGTGCCCGACCCCTCCTCGCGCGCGATGACAAAGATAGTGTCCTCGGGTTTGTCGGCCAGCGAGGCGTTGTCGACGTGCGACGGTTGCTGGATGCTCGCGCAACCCGTGAGACCGGCGAGGCCCAGTCCCGAGAGCCCGACCAGCCCAGACACGCCTGCGGCCGCGCGCAGAAAGCCACGGCGGGTCAGGGGTGTGTGTATGCCCATAAAAACGCCATCCCATCTACAATGAAACCGTTGGTCAGGGTAGACCAACGGCTCCGTCGGGCGTGTAAAGGGAATGTTCGCGCTTGTAAGCCTTGCCTGCTGTTTGGCGGCCTGACGATCGGTCAGCGGTCAAACGGCGGTATCGCCAAACGGCGGTACCGCCGGACAGCCAGGCACCCTAGGCGTCTGAGCGGGCGAACTTATTGGTCATGTTGTCGGACGCCACGTCGAGCACGGCCGCGAGCAGCGCGTCCGTCCGGGCGCGGAGCATGGCCGCGACCTCGTCGTTTGCGGCTTCCAAGACGGACGTGGCGGCTGCGTAGTCCAGCTCCTGCTCGGCGACCTCGCGCATGGCGCGGGCCACGATCGGGTAGGCCGCGGCGGGCACGTCGGCCTGGTAGCGCTCGACGAGGCCTGCGCACTCGTGGTAGTGGGCGTCGGCCAAGGCCGCAATCAGGCGATTTGCCCAGTAGTAGCTGTCGGTGGAGACGGCCGCGGTGGTGTTGGCCAGGTAGTCGGGCGTGCGGTCGATGTCCGTGAAGAAGGGCGCGATGGCATTGAAGGCGTTGGACCCGTAGGTCAGCCACTGCAGGGCGCGCGTCGCCTCGGGGCCGTCGCCGCGGATCTGCTGGATGGAGAGCTCGCTGGTGCGGTTGATGCCGATCGGGCGGTAGGAGCCGCGCAGCGCGGGGTCGCCGCCGCGGCCGTAGGGGTCGTACGGCGTGCCCTGGTAGTGGAGGGAGAGCACGTCTTTGACGTCCTCGATCGTCAGCAGGCGCTCCGGCTTGCGGCACCAGGGGATGTCGTCGGAGTCGAGGTTGTAGTCCGCGTGCGGGCCGTCCCAGACGGCGGAGCCGGGGTTGAGCCAGCGCTGCATGTCCCAGGCGCGGCAGGTGTTGTACTTGTGGTCCTCGTGCGAGTGGCTGCCGAAGAGGTCGCGCGGGTTGATGTGGACGTGCGCGCCGGCTGTGGCGGTCGCGTCGCCCGTGACGCCCTTCATGAAATTGGCAGCGGCCTCCCCCACCAGCCCGGCGGCCGCCGCGAAGGGCTTCTTCTCCGCCTGACGGTGCAGGTCGAGGTGGTTGGCCTCGATGAAGTCTGCCAGGTCCAGGCTGCAGAGGTTGTCGCGGCCCACGCTGAGGGCGTCGGTCAGGTCGAGGTCGTCGATGCCCAGCTGGTTGGGCATGGTGACGTAGGCGTCCTCGGGCACGCGGCGGGCGATCCAGTGGTGGCCGCCCACGGTCTCGAGCCACCAGACGTCGTCGGCGTCGGAGAAGGCGATGCCGTTCATCTCGTAGGTGCCGTATGTCTCGAGCAGCTCGCCGAGGCGCAGCACGCCCTCGCGCGCGGAGCGGATGTAGGGCAGCGTGAGCGTCACGAGGTCCTCCTCGCCCAGGCCTCCGACCTGCTCGGGCACGTAGCCCGCCTCGCCCTCTGTGCCCTGCGCGGGCCGGTAGACGACCAGCGGGTCCGCGCCGAGCACGCGCGGGTTGGACGTGAGGGTCTCGGTGGCGTTCATCGCGACGTTGGCGGTGTTGACGCCGGCGGCGGCCCAGGTGCCGTGCCCGTCCACCGCCTCCGGTACGCTCGTGTAGCGCATGGGGTCGTCGGGCAGGTCGAGCTCGACGTGGCTGATCACGCTGCGGTAGTGGCGCGGCTGGTCCGCGGGCTCCACGACCACGAACTTCTTGGGGTTCCACTCCCCTGCGCCGGAGTCCTCGTTGCGCGCGATGATGGTCGACCCGTCGTAGCTGGCCTTCTTGCCGATGAGAATGGTGGTGCAGGGCATGTCTGCCTCCTTGTCTGCCCGACCGCGGACGCTGCCACCGGCAGGTGGGCCTGCCGGCATCCGGCTCCGTCTGCAAGCGGGCGCACGCCTCTTGTTCCGCGGTCAGTCTACCGCAAAGCATCTGCTATTCCGAACGCGCCACAAACGCCACAAGCACCGCGCTCCAGATCGCGTTCCATGCGCCGCCAGCCTCTTTCATTCCATCAAACTATTTGTTTGTACGCTGCACCAATCGGTGCTTTACGCAGGCCCACATGCCCGCGGGGGCGTAGCCTGGCACGTAGCCGTTTGTTAAAGGGCGGCATCAATGCGCCATCAAGACTTGCGCAGATTGTCCGCTTCCCGTAGGCTACTTTAGTGTACTAAAGTGTCACTACGGGAAGGCGCCATCGGGGGACGATAACCCACGGTGGCAAGACGGACGCCCCAGCCGCGACCGAGCGGCGGGGCAAATCACGATGGGACCAGGGGGAAAGATGGGCATCCAGGACAAGCAAATCAACCGCAGGCAGTTCTTCGCGGGCAGCGCGCTCGCGCTCTCCGCGGCAGCACTCGTCGGCTGCGGCGGCGGCAGCGGCTCCGGCAGCGCGGCTGCGGGCTCCACGGCCGCGGGCTCCACGGCGGCGGCCACCGACGGCGGCTTCGACGGCAAGACCTTCATCGTCGGCTTCGACCAGGAGTTCCCGCCCTACGGCTACGTGGGCGACGACGGCGAGTTCACCGGCTTTGACCTCGACCTCGCCCAGGCCGTCTGCGAGAAGGAGGGCTGGGAGTTCAAGCCCAACCCCATCAACTGGGACGCCAAGGACGCCCTGCTCAACTCCGGCCAGATCACCTGCATCTGGAACGGCTTCACGATCGAGGGCCGCGAGGACGACTACGCCTTCACCGACCCCTACATGGAAAATAAACAGGTCGTCGTCGTGCGCAAGGACTCCGGCATCACCGACCTGGCCGGCCTCGACGGCAAAAACGTCGTGGCCCAGGCCGACTCCGCCGCCTACTACCTGCTGGTCGAGGGCGGCGCCCAGGAGGACCTCGGCAAGACCTTCGCCAAGCTCGACACCATCGCCGACTACAACACCGGCTTCATGCAGCTCGAGCAGGGCACCTACGACGCGATCGCCGTGGACTACCCCGTCGCCGTCTTCAACACCTCGGGCAAGGAGGACACCTTCGTGATCCTCGACGAGTCGCTCAACGACGAGCACTTCGGCGTGGGCTTCGCCAAGACGGACCAGGGCGAGGAGCTCGCCGCCAAGGTCGAGGCCGACCTGCAGGCGCTCGACGCCGACGGCACCGTCAAGGAGCTCTGCGACAAGTACGGCGACCAGGGCGTGAGCTACGACAACTGGGTCCTGCCCAAGGCAGAGTAGCGGCACACGACATATGATGGTTGGTGGCAGGGGGCTCGGTCCCCTGCCACTGGTTTTAAGGAGCGCGCGTGGAAGTCTCCACCATGTTTGAAATGCTGATCTCGGGCTACGGCGTCAGCCTGCAGATCTTCTTTGTCACGCTGGTCGGCGCTGCGGTGCTCGGCATCCCGGTGGCGCTGGGGCGCCTCTCCCGCTTCAAGCCGCTCTCCTGGCTCATGGCCATCTACATCAGCCTCATGCGCGGCACGCCGCTGATGCTGCAGATGTTCGCGGTCTTCTTTGTGCCGTACTACGTCTTCGGCGTCGTCACGGGCCCCTCGTACATGATGGTCGCCGTGCTCATCGCCTTTGTCGTCAACTACGCGGCCTACTTCGCCGAGATCTACCGCTCGGGCATCCAGTCCATGCCGCGCGGCCAGTACGAGGCGGCCGAGGTCCTGGGCTACTCGCACACCCAGACCTTCTTCCGCATCATCCTGCCGCAGGTCGTCAAGCGCATCTTGCCCGCCATGGGCAACGAGATCGTGACCCTGGTCAAGGACACCTCGCTCGCCTTCTCCATCGGCGTGGCCGAGATGTTCACCACGGGCCGCGCGCTCGTGGCCAGCCAGCGCACGATGGTGCCCTTTGCCATCGCCGCCGCGATCTACTGGGTCACCTGCCTCATCATCGAGTGGCTGCTCCGCCGTGCGGAGAAGAAGCTCTCCTACTACCACGACTAGCCGGGGGAAGACAAACATGTTCAACAAGAAACCCTTGGGCTCGATTCCCACGCCCGACGTGTCCTTCAGCACGATGATGGGGCTGCCCGCCGTCTACCTGCGCGGCGGCCGCAAGTCCTTCGGCGACAACGAGGTCCTGCACGATATCAACCTCATCATCAACAAGGGCGAGGTCGTGAGCATCATCGGCCCCTCGGGCGCCGGCAAGTCCACGCTGCTGCGCTGCCTCACGCTGCTCGACACCTTCGACTCGGGAGAGCTGTCCTACGACAGCATCATCGTGTGCCAGCCGCGCGGCAGCGAGCTGGACTCCCGGGCCCGCAAGGACCCCTCCCCCGACGCCGGCGCCCACCAGCTGGACATCCAGCCGGCCGTCTACGACAAGGACGCCATGCGCCGCGCCCGCATGCGCTTCGGCATCGTCTTCCAGAATTACAACCTCTTCCCGCACATGACCGTACTGGAAAACATCATGGACGCCCCGCTCGTCGTGCAGAAGCGCGAAAAGGCGGAGGTCGAGGAGCAGGCGCGCCGGCTGCTCGAGCGCCTGGACCTGGCCGACCATGCCGACAAGGTCCCCGACCAGCTCTCCGGCGGCCAGCAGCAGCGCGTGGCCATCGCCCGCGCCCTCTGCATGAACCCGCGCGTGATGTACTTCGACGAGGCCACGAGCGCCCTCGACCCCAAGCTGACCGAGGAGATGATCGTCCTCATCCGCTCGCTTGCCGCCGACGGGATGGCCGTGGGGCTCGTGACGCACGAGATGGGCTTCTCGCGGCGCGCCTCCGACCGCGTGTGCCTGCTGCTCAACGGCCGCATCGTGGAGGAGGGCACGCCCGAGCAGGTCTTCGACCACCCGCAGGACCCGCGCACCCGCGCCTTCCTCGCCTCGCCCGACAAGGACTAGGGGCGGCGGCTCCCGGTCGATACCCTGGCAACAAGAACGACAATCTCACCGCGACGCGACCGCGTGCCCAGCCTGCCTAGAGGCGGCGGCACATGCGGTCGCGCCCGTTTGTCTTTGCCTCGTAGAGGGCCTCGTCGGCGCGGTTGACGGCGGCCTTGTAGCTGTCGTCCCCCGCCTCATATACCGCGAGGCCGGCAGAGAGCGTGAGCCGGATCTCCCGGCCGTCCGCCTCGATCCGCAGACGGCCCGTCGCACCGCGCAGCTTGCCCTCGATGGTGTCGGCGCCCTTGGCCTTGAAGCCGTTGAGGATCACCACGAACTCGTCGCCGCCCCAGCGCACGACCCGGTCGCCCGAGCGGAAGGCGTCCTTCAGCGCGGCGGCCACCGTGCGCAGCGCCCTGTCGCCCGCCGCGTGGCCGTAGGTGTCGTTGACCTCCTTGAACTCGTCGACGTCGACGATCAGGATGCCGCAGTCCGCGCGCCCGCTCCTGAAGTCCGCAAAGGCGCGCCGCGCCAGCTTGTCACCGTAGCCGCGGTTCCAGCAGCCGGTGAGCGCGTCGTGGTGGGCCTCCTGCCGCAGCTCGGCGCTGGCGGTGTCGTAGGCGCTCTGCAGACGGCGCTTCGAGACGTAGTAGACGCCCACGGCAAAGACACTCATGGCGACGAGCAGGACGACCGCGCCCACAAGCGCCACTCGCCGGCCCGCCGCGCGCGCCCGGCCGGCGTACTCGTCTATCTCGTTCACATAGACGCCCATCGCGACGATCCAGTCGTAGCGCTCGTAGAGCCTGGCGTAGGTGTACTTCTCGCTGACGGTGTCGCTGTTGAGCTCCTTGAAGTAATACGTGTAGTAGTAGCCCTCGGGATGGGCCTTCACGCCCTCGAGCTCGTCGCGGTAGGGGTGGTTGCCCGCGATGTCGGTCGTGTCGGTCGACAGCTCGGTGCCGACCGTGTCGCGCAGGTTGGGATGGATGCGGCGGATCGCGTAGCCGTCGCCGCCGTCGTAGTCGACGACCTGGTTCACCCAGATGTAGGAGCCGTCCCGGAAGTCCTCGGCGTAGATCACGTCCTCGGCGTACCGCTGCACCCGCTCGTCCACCGCCGCGACGTCGTCGGCCGACAGGTCCTCCACCGCCACGCCGCGCTCGGCCGCGGTCCTGCCCAGCTCGTCGGCGCGGTACGCCTCCAGCGCGTTGATGAGCTGGTCGACGTTGCTCTTGAGGTACTCGGCCTTGAGGCTGTAGACGAGGTCGGTCGTCTCGCTCACGTTGCCGGAGGTCATGATGGCCGTGGCGGCGAGGAAGGCGGCCAGGAGGGCGCCCATCACGACGAGGGTGCCGACGCGTATCAGCCTGCCGTACCTCTGCCAGATTTCAGCGCGGTCGTCCGCCATGGGCGCCTCCCACAAGACCCGTCTCGGCCGGAGACCCGGACCGCCGGGCAGGGCCGGCAGCCCGTCTTGGCGGCCGAGGCCATCGGCTCAGGCCGACGGTTTAGACGAGCAGCTCCGCGATCTGGACCGCGTTGGTCGCGGCGCCCTTGCGGATCTGGTCGCCGCAGCACCAGAAGGTCAGGCTGTGCGTGCCCTCGGGCGCGGAGGTGTCCTTGCGGATGCGGCCGACCCACACGAGGTCCTGGTCGGAGGTGTCGAGCGGCATCGGGTAGACGTGGTCGGGCAGGTCGTCGACGAGCTTCACGCCGGGGGCCGCCGCGAGGATCTCGCGGGCCTCCTCGACGCTCACGGGGCGCTCGAACTCGGCCGTGATGGACTCGGAGTGGGAGCGGGCCACGGGCACGCGCACGCAGGTGCAGTTGACGCGAAGGTCGGGCAGGTGCATGATCTTGCGGCCCTCGTGCAGCATCTTCACCTCTTCGCTGGTGTAGCCCTCCTCCTTCTGGCTGCCGATCTGGGGGATGAGGTTCATCGCGAGCTGGTACTGGAAGGGGCTCGTCTCGCCCACGGGCTCGCCGGCGGCGACGCAGCGGGTCTCGCGGTCGAGCTCGTCGAGGCCCGGCTTGCCGGCGCCCGAGGCGGCCTGGTAGGTGGAGCAGATGATGCGCTCGAGGCCCCAGGCCCGGTGGAGCGGCCACAGGGGCACGATGCCGATGATGGTGGCGCAGTTGGGGTTGGCGATGATGCCCTTCCGGACCTGCCTCACGTCGTCGGGGTTGATCTCGGGGACGACCAGCGGCACGTCGGGGTCCATGCGCCAGGCATGGGAGTTGTCGATGCACAGGGCGCCTGCCGCCGCGGCCACGGGCAGCTCCTGCTCGGCCAGGTCGTCGCCCACAGCCGAGAAGAGGATGTCGAGGCCGGCGTAGCGCTCGGGCGTGGCGACCTGCACGGGGATCTGCTCCCCACGGAAGGACACGGTGCGCCCCGCGTCCACGCTGCGCTGCGAGGCAAAGGGCACGACGCGCCCCACCGGGAAGTCGCGCTCCTCGAGGCACTGCAGCATCTGGGTCCCCACGACGCCGGTCGCTCCGAGAATACCAATGACCTTACCGCTCATAGTTTCGTCCTTTCGCCTCAGCTACGCCCCGGGTTTGTGACGTATGGAAATGCCAGTCGCCTATACCTGCAGGGCGCTTTGAAGCGGTGCGGCGCCCTTCTCGATTATGCCGCGAGATGTCTTACGCTACAACGAACCTTACTGCACCCTGCCGAGGGTGGGTGGCATCCCCCTCGGATATGTTGCGAAACTTAATTATCGAGTAATGAGTTGAGCAAGCGAGAAAAGGCGTCCTTCTATTGCGAGCGCCGTATCCGAGGGGGAGGCCACCGGTCCCCGGCAAGACGACGGCAAACGCGAGCCTACACCTTCTCGTGCGCCGCGAACCCGTCGTACATCACACGGATCGCGCGCTCGAAGTCGTCGTTGTTGACGCCCAGGATAATCGAGATCTCCTGGGAGCTCTGGGTGATCATGCGGATGTTGACGCCCGCCTCGCCCAGCACGCCGAAGATGCGGCCCGAGGAGCCGGCGCGGCGGCGCAGGTTGCGGCCGACGACGGAGATCAGGGCGAGCTTGTCGATCACGGTGATGTCGTCGGGCTCGATCTCGTGGCGGATGTCGTTGACGATGGCGTAGATGGAGTCCTTGACGTCCTTGCTGTTGACGATGACGCCGAACGAGTCGACGCCCGTGGGGATGTGCTCGATCGAGACGTCGTAGCGCTCAAAGATGGAGAGCACGCGGCGGATGACGCCCACCTCGTTGGACATGTGGGCCTTTTCGATGTGGATCGAGGTGAAGTCGCGGCGGCCGGCGATGCCCGTGATCAGGTGCTCGACCTCGCGCTCCTCCGCGTTCTCGCGGATCACGGTGCCGGGTGCGTCGGGGTCGTTGGTGTTCTTGATCTGGATGGGGATGTTGGCCTCGCGCACCGGGAAGATGGCCTCCTCCTGCAGGACGCTCGCGCCCATGTAGGAGAGCTCGCGCATCTCGTCGAAGGTGATGCGGTGGATCGCGCGGGGGTTGTCGATGATGCGCGGGTCCGCCGAGAGGAAGCCCGAGACGTCCGTCCAGTTCTCGTAGACGTTGGCCTCGATGCAGCGCGCGAGCACGGCGCCCGTGATGTCGCCGCCGCCGCGCTTGAAGAGCTTGATCGTGCCCTCCACGGTGCTGCCGTAGAAGCCGGGCAGGACGAAGCGGCCGCCGGTGCGCTGCACGGCCTCCTTGAGCTTGGCCGCCGTGCGCTCGAAGTCCACCGTGTTGTCGTGGTGGAAGATGATCACGTCGGCCGCGTCCACGAAGGGCAGGCCCAGGTACTCGGCCATCAGCTGAGCCGTGAACCACTCGCCGCGGCTCACGATGTACTCGGGGCTCAGGCTCTCGATCACCGAGGCGAACTCCTCGAACTTCTCGGCGATGGGGTACTTGAGGCCCAGCTCCTGGGCGATCTCGACGTAGCGCTCCTCGATCTGGGAGAGCAGCGGGCGGGCGTCGACGTGGTACTGGATGTGCGCGTTGGCGAGCAGCAGCAGGTCGGTGACCTTGTTGTCGTCCTTGGTGCGCTTGCCGACGGCGGACACCACCACGAAGCGGCGGTCGCGGTCGGCCTTGACGATGTTCTTGACCTTGCGGAACTGCTCGGCGGAGGCGACGGAGGAGCCGCCGAACTTTGCGACTTTAATCAAAACAAATACCTTCCAAACTCAGCGCCGCCTCGCAGGGCGACTGTCCCCCGCCCGCGCGGGGGTTTCTTACCTGTCCTTGTTCTCTTACCTGCCCTTGGGGGGCGCGCCCACGATGGGTGCGCCTGTGCGCGAACCCGCCCGGCAACCCTACTGGAAGAGGGCCTTGAGCGGGCGCGCAAAAATCATGGCCTCGGGGTCCATCGTACGCGCTGTGGTGAGCAGCGCGTATGCCTCCTCTGCGTTGATGCCCTCGACAAGACGGGCGTTCGCGCCGTAGGCCTTGCCGTCCACGGGCAGGTCGGCGGTCGTGCGGATCACGTAGTCACCCACAAGCAGGGTCGGGTCCCACGTGAGGTCGGGATCGATCGTGAAGGTCGGGCGCTTGCCCTCCCGGTAGTCGAGCACGTCCTGCACCATCGCGTTGCCCGTGGGCAGCGAGCCGGCGCCCTGGCCGTAGAACTTGAGCGGGCCCACGGTCTCGGCGTCAAGCGACAGGATGTTGAAGTTGCTGGGGATGCTGGCCTCCACGGTGAAGTCGGGCATGGCCACGGGCTCCACGGCGGCTGCGAAGCGGTCGCCCTCGCGCACCGCGCGGCCGATCAGCTTGACGGTGCGGCCGTGCGCCTTGAAGGTGTCCTCGTCCGTCTTGGTGAAATGGCGGATGCCCGTGACGGGGATCTGGTCGACCGAGGTCAGCGCGTCGAAGGCGGCGAGCGTGGAGATGACGACCTTGTTGGCCACGTCGATGCCGTCGATGTCGGCGGAGGGGTCGCGCTCGGCATAGCCCAGGCGCTGGGCCTCGGCGAGCGTCTCGGCGAAGTCGGCGTCGCCCTTGTGCATGGCGTCGAGGATGAAGTTGGTGGTGCCGTTCATGATGCCCGAGATGGAGCTGATGTCGTCGATGCGGCGGACCTGGCGGATGGAGCTCAGCCAGGGGACGCCGCCGCCCACCGCGGCCTCGCAGATCAGCTGGGAGCCGGTGGTGTGCGCGAGCTCGACGAACTCCTGCAGGTAGTGGGCCACCACGGCCTTGTTGGACGTGACGACGGACTTGCCCGCGGCCAGCGCCTTGGCAATGAAGGTGTGCGCCGGCTCCAGCCCGCCCATGCACTCGAGCACGAGACCGATCTCCGGGTCGTCGACGATGTCCTGGAAATCGGAGGTCATGCGCTCGTCGGTCAGGCGGTCGGGCAACTCGAGGATGCGCGTGACATCCACACCCTCGAGCTTCGCGCAAATCTCGTCGACGCCGCGACCTACCGTGCCGTGCCCAAGCAGTGCGATGTTCACGTTGTTATCCAATCTTTCTTTTCTGTATACGGACTGTCCGCCCGCGCCGCATGTCCGCAGCGTCGTATATCATTATCGCCAAACGGGACATGCGAGCGAGGAGCCACTTTGTCAAATTCGTATTTGTATCACAGCACGCGCAACGATAACGACGCTGTAACAAGCAAGCAAGCAATTCTTACAGGATTGGCACCTGACGGTGGACTTTATGTGTCTGACGCCCTGACCGACGACGCGACGACCGTCGACCTGGCGACCATCTGCGGCGAGGACTACCACGCCCAGGCGCGCCGCGTGCTCGGCACCCTCCTGCCCGACTACACCGCCGACGAGATCGCCCAGTGCGTGGCCGGCGCCTACGGTCCCCGCTTCGACACGCCCGCAGTGACCCCGCTCGTGCCCCTGGGCGCTGACTGGCTGCTCGAGCTGTGGCACGGCCCCACCTGCGCCTTTAAGGACGTGGCGCTCCAGATGCTGCCCCGCCTGATGTCCGTGGCCCGTACCGCCGATGGCACCGGCAACAACGTGATGATCGTGACCGCCACCTCCGGCGACACGGGCAAGGCGGCCCTCGAGGGCTTTGCCGACGTGCCCGGCTGCGGCGTGTCCGTCTTTTACCCCGACGGCGGCGTCTCCGACGTGCAGCGCCTGCAGATGGTTACGCAGCGCGGCGGCAACGTGGCGGTCGCCGGCATCCGCGGCAACTTCGACGACGCCCAGACGCAGGTCAAGCACATCTTTGGCGACCGCGAGCTGGCCGCCCGGCTGGCCGACGAGCACATCGTGCTGTCCTCGGCCAACTCCATCAACGTCGGCCGCCTCGTGCCGCAGGTCGTCTACTACTTCAGCGCGTACGCGCAGCTCGTGGCCGCGGGCAAGCTCGCCCTCGGCGACCCCGTCGAGTTCTGCGTGCCCACCGGCAATTTCGGCGACGTCCTGGCCGGCTACTACGCCAAGCTCCTGGGCCTGCCCGTCTCCCGCCTCATCGTGGCGTCCAACAGCAACGACGTGCTCACCGAGTTCATCCGGACCGGTGTCTACAACCGCCAGCGCCCCTTCGAGAAGACGATCTCGCCCAGTATGGACATCCTCGTCTCGTCCAACCTCGAGCGCCTGCTCTACTACCTGTCCGACGGCGACACCGCCTATGTGGCCGGCAAGATGCGCGAGCTCGACGAGCAGGGCTCCTACAGGGTTGAGGGCGAGGTCTTCGAGCGCCTGACCTCGCTTTTCGGTTGCGGCGAGGCCGATGACGACCAGACCCGCGCCGCCATCCGCGACGCCTGGGAGCACACGGGCCACCTCATCGACACCCACACCGCCGTGGCCAAGTGCGTGTCGGACGCCACGCCCCGCACCGCCGGCGTGCCGCGCGTCGTGCTCTCCACGGCCAACCCCTACAAGTTCTCGCGCGCCGTGCTGACGGCGATCAGCGACCCCGCCGACGCCGCCTCCATCGACGAGCTCTCCGACTTTGCCTGCATGGGTACCCTCCGCGCCAAGACGGGCGTGGCGGTCCCGCCCCAGCTGGCCGAGCTGCAGGAGCTGCCCGAACTCCACACCACCGTGTGCGACCAAGCCGAGATGGGCGGTTTCGTCCAGCGCGAGGCCGAGCGCATCTTCTCATAGGAGCGACCATGGGCCTGACGCGTGCATCCACAGCTGCAGCTAGCACTGCGGACATACCCTTGTCGGCTGCTGCCGACACCGGCTACTCCGCCGCGGAACCCCTGCGCGTGCGCGTGCCCGCCACTTCGGCCAATGTCGGGGTCGGCTTCGACTGCCTGGGCCTCGCGCTCACGCTCTATGCCGAGTTTGTCTTTGCCCCGTCTGCCGACGGCCAGCTGCACATCACGGGGTGCGAGGAGCGTTTCCGCGGGGCGGACAACCTCGTGTGGACGTCTTACCGGCACGCCTGCGAGGAGCTCGACGTCCCGACGCAGCTGCTCTCGATCGAGATCGACTCCCCCATCCCGCTCGCGGGCGGCCTGGGATCCAGCTCCGCCTGCATCGTCGCAGGCATCGCGGCCGCCTTTGCGCTGGCGGGGCTCCCGCTGGACCGCGACCGCATGCTGCGGCTGGCAACCACGCTCGAGGGTCATCCCGACAACGTAGCGCCTGCCATCTACGGCGGGCTGACCTGCTCGTTTACCGACAACGGCGACGTCACGACCCTGCACTTCGACGTCGCGGACAGCCTGAGCTTCGTCACCATCGTGCCGCCCTACGAGGTCCGCACCGCCCAGGCCCGGCGCGTGCTGCCCGGCGACGTGCCCCTCTCGGTCGTCCCCTGGCAGACCGGCCGCGCCGTCGCGATGGTCACGGCACTGACCTCGGGCGACGCTGCACTCATCCGGAAGTGCGCGCACGACCGCATCCACGAGCCCTACCGCGCCAAGCTCATTCCCGACTATGAGGCGTTCCGCTCCGCTGCGCTGGCGTGCGGCGCGAGCGCCTACCTGATATCGGGCTCCGGCGCGACCACGCTTGCGATCTGCCCCTCCGACACGGTCGCCAATCGCGTGATCCGCCGCATCGCCGGCATGGAGTCGGTCGCCGAGGCGGAGGGCTACCGCCGCGGCATCGTGGTGCACAACCTCCACGCGTCCGCCACGGGCGTCACGCTGGTGTAGCTACTTCTTGAGCTGTTTCTCGAGCATGATGCCGAGGATCGTCTCGTCGGTGTGCCGCATGCCCTCGCGCACAAAGGTCCCGATGGAGCGGATCGTGTCTTCCGCGTCGTCGAAGACGATGCCGTCGAGCGAGGACGGGGCGATGTCCGAGAGCGCGAGCGTCGAGCACTGGATCGCGGCGTTGGTGCCGGCGGCGATCTTGAGGGCGCAGGTGGCCTTGGCGCCGTCGCAGATCATGCCCTGGAGCATCGCGATCATGTTGTTGATGGCGTACTTGATCTCCTGGAGCGTGCCGCCCTGCAGGTAGGTCATGCCGCAGCAGGAGCCGGTGCCGCCCGCGATACCCGAGCCGCACAGGGGCGACAGGCGGCCCATGTACTCCTTCATGTGGAGCGTGACGAGCTCCGAGATCGCGAGGGCGCGCGAGAGCTCCTCGTCGCTGCTACCGAGCATGCGCGCGAGCTCGATCACGGGCACGGTACAGGCGATGCCCTGGTTGCCGCTGCCGCCGACGGACATCACGCTGAGCGGGCAGCCGGCCATGCGGGCGTCGGAGCCCGCCGCGGTCGCGGACATGATGCGGAGGGTCAGGTTGTTGAGCAGCATGGAGCGTCCGGTCGCGCCCGCCGCGATCTTGTTGCCCACCTGCAGGCCGTAGGCGCCCTTGAGTCCCTCCTCGCTGATGCGGGTGTTGAGCGGCACGCAGTCGAGCAGAAAGGCCAGGTCCTCGGCAGGCGCGGTCGTCGCGAACTCGTAGATGTTGTCCACCGTGAGGCCTGTCGACGAGCTGCCGGCGCTGGCCAGGCTCACGGGACGGTCGAGCAGGACCTCGCCGTTGTGCTCGACGTTCACGAGGTTGGTGTGGTCGTGGTAGACGACGGCGCGGCTGGTCTCGCCGCCCTCTGCCGTCAGGATCGCCTCCACGTAGAGCATCTCGTCGGTCTGCTTTTGCTCCACGCGCACCCGGCCCGCATCGACCATCTGCCGCGCGAGCGCGAGCTGGTCGGGCGTGAAACCGGCGAGCACCTCGAGCTTGCGCTCGGACTGGCGCACCACCGCGCCCAGCGCCGCCGCGATCTCGATGCCCACCGACCCCGTGCCGGGGATGCCCACGCCCAGGGCGTTCTTGATGATGTTGGCCGAGAGGAGCAGACGGATGTCCGTGATGTCCCCGGGTGCGGCCGCGAGCTGCTCGGACGCGACCGACACGGTGTAGGCCACCGCGATCGGCTCGGTGCAGCCCTGCGCCGGCATGGCCTCGTCCTTGAGAATCCCGATGAAATCTGGCATGTCTTCCCCCGTCCATAGGCAAGTATTCACAGGTGCAGGCTTCGCCTTCCTGCATGCTGCCGACTGTCTTCCTTGGCACAATAGTCTCGCTCGGACGTGCGCTCGCTCTCACACGGCCGGTCACTCGGTCTCGCACGATCGTGCGCCGCCCTCGCACGGCCGGGCACTTTTTTCATAGTCTGACAGAAATATACTGGTAGTGCGATAACGGAGCTTCATGATCTCAAAGGGATCTCGCACAATTTGCCATTTTCCTCTTATTTTCCGAGGAAAGGCCTGGCGATGCGAAATTCCCTTGTCCTAGCGCCTCGAGCTCCTCGCACTACCGGCCAAAATCATGCTGAAACATCGGAAAAGGGCAGATAGTGCGAAGGTGTAAGCAGAGCAAAGCGCAAAGACGGACTGGATTTAGGCAGAACAAAGGCGGCGCGAGTAACGCGAAGGACGCGAGCTGCGGAAGGGGCGAGAGTCGCGCGAGGGACGCGGGAACACAGCCCCCTACGCCGCCTGGTCGCGCTGGGACTGGATCATGCGGTTGATGGCGTTGACGTAGGCCTTGGCTGACGAGACGATGACGTCGGTGTCGGCGCCGCGCCCGGTGTAGATGTGTCCGTCTTCGCCGGTAATACGGACGATGACCTCGCCGATCGCATCGATACCGCGCGTGATGGCCTTGACCACGTACTCGGCCAGGTCGCCGTGGGCCGAGACGACCATGTCGACGGCCTTGTAGGCGGCGTCGACGGGGCCGGTGCCCGTGGCGCAGACCACGTGGCGCACGCCGTGCTCGTCGGTGATGG
Source organism: uncultured Actinomycetes bacterium (assembly GCA_900314685.1). Taxonomy (GTDB): domain Bacteria; phylum Actinomycetota; class Coriobacteriia; order Coriobacteriales; family Atopobiaceae; genus Olegusella. The sequence goes on from OMWE01000013.1 coordinate 59,780, forward strand.
TCGCCGTGGCGGTCGGGATCAGCGGGTCGCCGCAGGAGACCTGCAGGGCGTTGAGGGTGTAGATGGCCGTCACGTCGCGCTGGCGCTCCTGGACGATGGACTCGAGGTCCTCGTCGTAGACCTCCTTCTTCTGGTCGGCGATCTCGAGGAAGCGGTGGTAGATGTCGTCGAAGTCCGCGTCCGCGAAGGTGTAGCCCAGCTCGCTCAGACGGTGGCGGAGCGCCGCATGGCCGGAGCGGGCCGACAGGATGATCTGGCTGGAGCCCGCACCGACGTCGGCCGGGTCGATGATCTCGTAGGTGTCGCGGGCCTTGAGCACGCCGTCCTGGTGGATGCCGGAGCTGTGGGCAAAGGCGTTGGCGCCGACGATGGCCTTATTGGCCTGGACCTGCATGCCCGTGATGCGGCTCACCAGGCGGCTCGCGCGCGTGAGCTCGCGGGTCACGACGTCGGTGTGGGCGTCGAGCTCGTCGCCGTGCATCTTGATGGCCATCACGACCTCCTCGAGGGAGGTGTTGCCCGCGCGCTCGCCCAGGCCGTTGATCGTGCACTCCACCTGACGGGCGCCGTTGCGGACGCCCGCGAGCGCGAGCGCCGTGGCCATGCCCAGGTCGTTGTGGGTGTGGACCGAGATGACCACGTCCTCGATGCCGCGGACGTTGTCGGCGATGCCCTTGATGCGGCGGCCGAAGTCCTCCGGCATCTGGTAGCCCGTGGTATCGGGGATGTTGACCACGGTGGCGCCCGCGTCGACCGCGGCCTGGATCACGCGCTCCAGGAACTTCTGGTCCGCGCGGCCGGCGTCCTCGGCGTAGAACTCCACGTCCTCCACGTACTTCTTCGCGTACTTGACCGCGTGGATGGCCCGCTCCACGCACTCGTCCTCGGAGATGTGGAGCTTTTCGCGCAGGTGCTGGGGGCTCACGCCCAGGCCCGTGTGGATGCGGGGGCGCTTGGCGGTGGCGAGGGCCTCAGCTGCGCGGTCGATGTCCGCGTCCACGGCACGGGTCAGCCCCACCACCACGGCGTCGTCACCCGCAATGCGGCCGATCTGCTGTACGGAGAGGAAGTCGCCCGGCGAGCTGATCGGGAAACCCGCCTCGATCACATCCACGTGCATACGCAGCAGCTGCTGGGCGATGATGATCTTCTCCTCGGTGTTCATCGAGGCGCCGGGGCTCTGCTCACCGTCGCGCAGCGTGGTGTCGAAGATGTCGATCTTGCGGGTCATAGGGCACTCCTATTTCGTCGCGAGGAACGCCACGTAGCCGCGATAGGCCTCGTAGACGTCGGCCTTGCTCGTGACCTCCCAGGGCGCGTGCATGGACAAGACGGGCACGCCGCAGTCGATGACCTGCATGCCGTACTTGGCCAGGATATACGCGATGGTACCACCGCCGCCCGCGTCGACGCGGCCCAGCTCACAGGTCTGGTAGTGCACGCCGCCCTCGTCCATCACGCGGCGGATGTAGGCCACGTACTCGGCGTCGGCGTCGTTGGAGCCCGACTTGCCGCGCGCACCCGTGAACTTGTTGAAGGCCAGACCGTGGCCGAGGAAGGCGGAGTTCTTCTTCTCGAACACGCCCGCGAACTCGGGGTCAAAGGCCGCGGAGACGTCGGACGACAGCATGCGCGAGCCGGCCAGGCAGCGGCGCAGGGCGAGGTCGCCGGAGACGCCCGCGAGCTCCATGAGCTCGGCCATCGTGTTCTCGAAGAAGCGGCTGGTCATGCCCGTGGCGCCCACCGAGCCGATCTCCTCCTTGTCGACCAGCAGCGTGACGGCGGTGCGCTCGGGCGCCTCGCACGCGAGCTGGGCCAGAAGGGAGGTGTAGGCGCACACGCGGTCGTCCTGGCCGTAGCCGAGGATCATGGAACGGTCGGCGCCCATCTCGCGCGCGCGGCCGGCGGGCACGACCTCAAGCTCGGCGGAGAGGAAGTCCTCCTCGTCGCAGCCCAGTTTGTCCGCGACGACCTTGAGGAAGAAGGACGCGGCGGGCCGGTCGGCACCGGCGGACGCGGCGTCGGAGCCGGCGGACGCGGCGTCGGCAGCGACGGTATCGGCACCTGCGGGAACGGCGTCGTCCTTCTTCTCCGCCCCTTCGTCCAGCGGGCGGCTGCCCACCAGCAGGTCGAGCATCTCGCCGTCGATGAAGTCGCCGGCCTTCTTCTCCGCCTGCTCGCGGCCCAGGTGCGGCAGGATGTCCGTGATGGCAAAGACGGGATCGGCCGGGTCCTCGCCCACCGCGACGGTCACGACCGAGCCGTCCTTGCGGGCCACCACGCCGTGGATCGCGAGCGGCAGCGTGACCCACTGGTACTTCTTGATGCCGCCGTAGTAGTGGGTGTCCAGGTAGGCCAGGCCGTCCCTCTCGTCCAGCGGGTTCTGCTTGATGTCCAGCCGGGGCGAGTCGATGTGGGCGCCCAGGATATTGACGCCGTGCTCCAGCCCCTCGCGACCGATCACGGCCAGGAGCAGGGACTTGCCGCGGTTGACGGCATAGACCTTGTCGCCGGGGTGCACGGTGCGGCCGTCGCGCACGCAGTCGGCCAGGTCGACGTAGCCCGCGGCGCGTGCGAGCTCGACGGCGGAGGCGCAGGCCTCGCGCTCGGTCTTGTTGTCGGAGATAAAGGCACGGTAGTCGCCCGTGATGCGCTCGAGCTCCTCGAGCTGGTCCGCGCTGTAGGTCTGCCATGCGTTCGGTCGCTCCATGCGGCCTCCTTTGGTATTCGGTGTCTGACCCGCGGCTCGTGCGATACGGTGCGGCATGGCTTGGTGGCACCATGCCCGCGATTCGCGCCCGTCCGCGGGGCCCGTCGGAAAACGCCGCGGTCCATCCTAGCGTACAAGACGGGCGCTCCACACAAAAGCGATGCCCTCCCTACAAGACGGACATGCGCCGCCTCGCCTTTGGGCGCAAACGATGGCGCCCGGGCGGCACGGGCGATGCCACGCGTGCCACATGGGCGAGCTGCGGCGCGCAACGTCCGTCTTACTCGTCACCGCCCTCGAGGAAGCCGCCTGTCTGGCGCGACCAGAGGCTCGCGTACTCGCCGCCCGCCTGCGTGAGCTCGGCGTGCGTGCCGTCCTCCACGACGTCGCCGTCCGCGAGCACCACGATGCGGTCGAGCGCCGCGACGGTCGACAGGCGGTGCGCCACGACGATGGCGGTGCGGCCGCGCATGAGGTTTTCGAGCGCGCCCTGCACGAGCGCCTCGCTCTCGGAGTCGAGCGCCGAGGTCGCCTCGTCGAGCACCAGGATCGGGGCGTCCACGAGGATCGCGCGCGCGATGGCCACGCGCTGGCGCTGACCGCCGGAGAGCTTGGCGCCGCGCTCCCCCACCATCGTGTCGAGGCCCTGCGGCAGGCGCTCGATGAACTCCATCGCGTTGGCCTGCTGCGCCGCGCGGACGATCTCCTTGTCAGTGGCGTCGGGCCGCCCGTAGGCGATGTTCTCGCGCACGGTGCGGTGGAAGAGCAACGGCTCCTGCGGCACGTACGCCACCTGGCGGCGCAGGCTCTGCTGGGTGCAGTGGGAGACGTTCTGACCGTCGATCAGGACCTGTCCGTCTTGGACGTCGTCCAGGCGCAGCAGGAGCTTGGTGAGGGTCGTCTTGCCCGAGCCCGACTTGCCCACCAGGCCCACGCGCTGACCTGCGGGGATGTGGAGCGAGAGGTCGCGGAAGACGTACTCCCCCGCCGGGGCGTCCGGGTAGGCAAAGCCGATGTGCGCAAAGTCGATGTCGCCCTTTGTCACCACGAGGTCGGCGGCGTCGGGGTCGTCGGCCACCAGCAGCGGCTCGTCGAGCACGCGGGTCATCTCTGCGGCGTCGCCCAGGGCGTTGTTGATGCGCTGCATCATGGAGTTGAAGTAGTTGACGCGCATCGTGAGGTTGTAGGTGTAGGTGAACATCATGACCAGCGTGCCCGCGGAGATGCCGAACCACGCATTGCCGCCCGCCACAAAGACGGACGCGATCGCCATGATCGCGGTGATGAGGGCGCTGGTGGTGAAGCCGCGGGCCATCATCGCGCGCATGGTCGCGGTCTGCGCGCCGCGGGCGTCGCGGTCGGCGGCGATGAAAAGCTCGCGCTCGTAGTCCTCGCGCCCGCTCGTCTTGACGGCGAGGATGTTGGTGACGGCATCGGACAGGACGCCCGACAGGCGGTTCTGCGCGGCGGAGCTGGCTTCGGACAGGGGCAGGATGCGCTTGTAGAGACGGTAGGCGATCGCGACGTAGATCACGAGGGCCACAAAGAGGATGGCGACGTAGGCGGGCACGGTCGGCGCCAGCATCACGATGGTGCACACGACGGAGGCGACCGTGGGGATGAGCGAGTAGACCACCACGTCCACGAGCCCCGTGTAGCCGGCGGTGAAACGGCTGGTCTGGCTCACGAGCGAGCCGCCGAAGCGGCTGTTGTGGAAGGTCATCGACTGGTTGGAGAGGGTGTCGAAGCACAGGCGCGAGAGCCGGTAGTTGCCGTGGATCTCGAGCTTGTAGACGCTGTAGTCCTGCAGCTTGGAGAGGACCTGGCCCACGGCGTTGACGATCACAAGCGCGACGATGTAGGGGCCGAAGACCCGCCACACCTGGTCGGGCGTCACGTGTCCCGCCTGCACGCGGTCTACAATCAGGCCCATCACGTAGGTGTTCACAAAGCTCAGCAGCACGATGTAGCCCACCGACGAGATCACCGAGAGCGCCGCGATACCCGGCTGCTCCTTGGTCACGTCCCAGAAGCGCCGCAGCGTGCGCCGCGTGATGCCCGGGTCCAGCTTGCCTGTCTTGCGTTGTGCCACGTTTCCTCCGTTGGTCTTCGTGCGTCTACAGCCCCGGCGGCAGTCGCGCCCGGAGCCCTTGCTGTCGTCAATTTTCATGCGAGTCATATCCTACCCGCCGGGTGGCAATCGGATTCGTCCGTCTTCCGGTCTGGCGCAGCGTTTCACTGGCTCCCCATAGCCGGAGACCGCGCGCCGGCGCTCATTACATCTGCCAGACAGATTTTCTGTACGCTGCACCTTTTCATTTTGTACGCTGTTTTGACCGAAATGTGCCTCCCTAGCCGGTACTTTTTGGCCCTATCCGCATACAAAACCAATGGTTGGGCGTACAGAAACTTTGTAGATGTGCCCGATTGCACTCGCAAGAGCGATGTGCGGAATATCGCAATAGAGTGCGCTGCGTTGATGTGGGCGCTCCTTCCGTCGGCGGCTTGAGACGAGAGTGGCCCTCCGTTGGTCAATCGAGACCGCCCCTGGCGTCAAAAAGCCCGCCGGCACCAGGAGCGATGTCGGCGGGCAATGCGGTAAACGTACAGGCGCGGAAGACGAGCGCGGAAGCAGACGACAAGCGCAGGCGCAGAAGACACGCGGGCGCTAGCCGCCCAGGTACGCCTTGCGCACGCGGTCGTCGGCGGCGAGGTCGGCGGCGGGGCCGCTCATGGCCACGTGGCCGGTCTCGAGCACGTACGCGCGGTCTGCGATGGAGAGCGCCATCTGCGCGTTCTGCTCGACGAGCAGCACCGTGGTCCCCTCGTCGTGCAGCTGCTTGATGATGTTGAAGATCTCCTGCACCAGGATGGGTGCCAGACCCATCGACGGCTCGTCGAGCATCATCAGGCGCGGCTTGCTCATCAGGGCGCGGCCCATCGCCAGCATCTGCTGCTCGCCACCGGACAGGGTGCCGCCCGACTGGCGGCGGCGCTCCTTGAGGCGCGGGAAGAGGTCAAAGACACGCTCCTTGCTCTCGGCCACCTCGGCGTCGGGGCGCAGGAAGCCGCCCATGTCGAGGTTCTCCTCCACCGTCATCTGCAGGAAGATGCGACGACCCTCGGGGCACAGTGCGATGCCGCGCTCGATCACCTTGTGCGCGGGCACGCCGGCCAGGCTCTCACCCTCGAACTCCACCGTGCCCTTCTTGGGCTTGAGCAGGCCCGCGACGGTATTGAGGGTCGTGGACTTGCCGGCGCCGTTCGCACCGATCAGCGTCACGATCTCGCCCTCGTTGACCTCGAAGGAGATGCCCTTGATCGCGTGGATTGAGCCGTAATAGACGTTGAGGTCGTTCACGCTCAGCATAGCCATGGTTACTCGGCCTCCTTCGGATCGGTAGCGTCGGGACCGGGCAAGACGGACGTGGCCGGAGCGGCCTCGTCGGCGGTAGCGGTCTCGAGTGCGGCCTCGTCGGCGGCAGCCGTGAGCGCGGCCTCGTCGGCGGCGTCGGCGGCGGCCAGGGCCTCGGCGGCCTCGTCGGCCTCGGTGCGCGCGGGCGCCTCTTCCTGCTTGCCCAGGTAGGCCTCGATGACCTCGGGGTTGTTTTGGATCTGCTCGGGCGTGCCCTTGGCGATGATCTTGCCGTAGTTGAGCACCGCGATGCCCTCGCAGATGCCCATCACGAGGTCCATGTCGTGCTCGATCAGCATCACGGCGATCTGGAACTCGTCGCGGATCTTGATGATGTTGTCCATCAGGTCGGAGGTCTCGGAGGGGTTCATGCCCGCCGCGGGCTCGTCGAGCAAAAGGAGCTTGGGATTGGTCGCGAGCGCGCGCACGATCTCCAGGCGGCGCTGGGCGCCGTATGGCAGCGAGCCTGCGATCGCCCCCGCCTGGTCGGCCATGCCGAAGACATCGAGCAGCTCCAGCGAGCGCTCGTGGAACTCCTTCTCGCTCGCGTAGTAGCGCGGGGTGCGGAAGATGCCGTCCAGCATGGAGCACTTGATCTGGTTGTGCAGGCCGATGCGGACGTTGTCCTCCACGCTCAGGCGCGAGAA
>OMWE01000021.1 GCA_900314685.1 uncultured Actinomycetes bacterium
AGTGTGACACTCCCCCGTCACCCGTCACGTCCTTTTTGTAAGGACTTGGAAAGGTCGCGCAAATATCTTGGCACGCACGGCGACCGACACATGACAATAGTGCGGACGGCACAGCAGCCTGCATTTTCCCAGCTAAGAGCGCTGTCAAAGCATTTTGACACGCCCCGCGGCCGCGTTGACCAAGCATTTTGGCAGACAACGGCGCGCCTGTGCCCTACGCTCGTCTTGACACCTTCGAAGGGGGTCCGCAATGCAGATAGGCCAGAAGCTGCAGGAGGCGCGCCATGCGCGCGGACTCACGCAAGAGGCGGCGGCCGAGCTCGTGGGCGTGAGCCGCCAGACGATCTCCAACTGGGAGCGCGGCAAATCCCTCCCCGACGTCCTCAGCGTGATCCGCATGAGCGAGGCGTACGACTGCAGCCTGGACACGCTCCTGAAGGGAGACCCGCAGATGCAGGACAAGATCAAGCACGACACCGACGTCACCAGCCGGCTCAAGGCGATGACCTACGCAGCGTATGCCGCCATTGCGGCGGGCGCGTGCGTGGCCCTCTTCGGGCCCGACGCCGACTCGCTCGCCAGCCCGGCCCTGCAGTTCACGATCGCTGCGGCGCCGTGGGTCTTCATGGCGCTCGGGATCGGCCTCTACGCCGCGGCGCGGGGAGCTACGCACGAGGACGAGACGCCCGACGGCTCGGCGTCGGATGCCGAGGGCAGCAAGCGTTAGCGCAGCTGCGGGACGCCGGCGGCATGCGGAACGCCGGCGTTAGCCCAGCTCTAAACCTGATTTAACGTAGTTGCGGGACGCCGGCGGCGAGCATGTACCCCTGCAGCTCCTCGAACTCGCCCGACGCGAGCGCGCGCGTGTCGACGATGAGCCCCCTGTAGTCGCGTCGCACGATGAAGAAGTAGGGGCCCGCGACGATCGCTCCGAGCATGGACGGCCACGGAAGCACGACGGTGGAGAAGGGGCTCCTGATCGTGGCGCCCGCGGCGTCGAACTCGTAGGTGAGCGTGGCGGCGCCGAGCGCACGCTGCTCCTCGAGAGCGGCGTGCACGGCCTTGGCCTGACCGCGCTTGACGATTTTCAGGGCGTACCACTTGTACGCGGGGAACGCGGAGATCAGGAAGGCGGCTGCAAGGAGCGCCATGGTCACGGCGGCGACGTCAGGCACCAGCCACATCAACACGGCGCCCATGAGGGCGACCGAGATCCCACCAAATAGGTAGTTGCGCAGGCGGATGACGGCGACCTTCAGCGCGCGGGCGCGTCCGGTCTCGGTCTGCAGGAGGGCGTCCTGCATCGCGTTCAACGATTCCTCGGTGATGGTGACGGTGGTGGTGACCATGGGGCCTCTTTCGTCGGTGCTTGCTTCGTCGGGCTTCATCGGTGCTTGCTCTATTGGTGAGCGCCTCGCTGGTGCTCGCGTTGTCGTGTTTGCTCTCACCTAGCAACTGTAGCTCATGCAAAGGCTACCATGGAGAAGGCTTCGACACTATTTACGGCGAAGCGTGTCACAGGCGGGTGGCTGGAGGCATCATGTTTGGCAAGAAGGATAGAGCTGGCTGGCTGACCTGCGAGGCGACGGTCGAGCGCGTGTGGAGCCCGGCCATCGACCTTCCAGACCGCATGGCCGTGCGCTATGAGGTCGGCGGCGTCACCTACGAGCACACCGAAGGCCTCATGAACGTCCGCGAGACGATCAAGCTCGGCCCCATCCCGATCGGTCAGACGCTCCGGCATAGGGTCGATGTGCCCGTCGACGGCACGGTGCATGTGCGCTACGACCCCGCCGATCCCTCCCGCGCTGAAATCGTCGGCAACGAGGGGACCTGGACACAGGCGTGAGCACCGCCGGGCCGTTGGGTCGTCGGGCCGTCGGGGCTGAGGGCCAGCTCGTCAGCCGTCGGCCAACCTAGCGAGCAGGGGCTGATTCCGCCGGCTGGGAATCCGCCCCAGTCGCCAGCGTCTCGCCGCCGAGCAGCGCTACTCCCTACTCCCAGTCCTTGCAGACGTCGACCCAGCCGGCGCTGCGCGAGGCGGCCTCGAGCTCGGGCAGGGTGATGCGCAGGGCGCTGTTGCCGGAGCCGCACGCGGGGAAGACCGCCTCGAAGCGCTGCAGCGACACGTCGAGGTAGGTGACGACGCCGTCCTTGACGCCAAAGGGGCAGACGCCGCCTGGTGCGTGGCCGACCGCCGCCTCGACCTCGTCGTGCGGGATCATGCGGGGCTTGGTGTGGAAGCGGGCCTTGTATTTGGCGTTGACCACGCGGGCGTCGCCGGCGCAGACGATCAGGATCGGCTGGCCGTCCACGTAGAAGGAGAGGGTCTTGGCGATCTCCTCGGGCGCGCAGCCGATCGCCGCGGCGGCCTCGGCCACGGTCGCGCTCGAGACGTCGAACTCCTTGATGCGGTCGGCCAGCCCGTATCGGGCGAGGTCGGCGCGGACTTTTTCGATAGACATGCGGTGCTCCTCTGGTTGGTGCCTTCCGATGCTGGCACGCCGCGCGACGGATCACTCACGTCCACACGGGATTGGTAACCGTATGGCTACAACGGGCGGCGCTGATACGCTCGCTGCGCCGCGAACCCGCCCGCGGGACATGAGCGTAGCCGTGCGACGACCGCGACGCCAGGTACCCCCGCAGCTCTAGGAGCTCGGCTACCATGGTGGGTGTCACAAGATTTTGTGCGTTTTACCTGCGGAAATAATAATCGCAGGTAAAACGTGGCATCAGGAGGCTCCACATCGCACGAAACGAGCCCTACCCGACTCGTAGGTCGTTTGTCGCGTATCGGCTCCCAGAAGGGCCTCTCGGCGTCTCTAGCAGGATTTGTGCAGGTAGCGGGCTTGTAATCTTTCGCACTCTATTGCGACTCGCGGAAGGTCAGCTGGAGGCGAGCTGGTGTCCTATCCGCCCGAGCGTGGAATCGCACCCGATTCTCATGCCATCTACCTGCGGCTTTGCGGGTGCCGATATGTACGGGGTGCGAAACGGCCTGAATTTCCACGCCCTCTGACCTGCGACGGAAGGAGGCAGGTATCACCGTATACGACGCAACCGCACCCTGAAAAGTACCACAAATAATTGTTTAATAACATATATTAGCAGCATATTTTTCTATCAAATTCTGTACTACGTTAGAATTTGTGGTACTTTATACTGCCGATTATTCCCCTGCCATGAGAACGGCATTCTGTTTCCACAGGTCAAACGCCCGATTTTCGAGTGCCAAACGCACAATGGGGCGATATCGGCCATCCTTAGCCAACTCTCCCGCTGCCAACCGCGGTCTTGGGCTGGCGACGCATTTGACGAGCCTGGACAAACAACAGGGCAGCCCCCGCCAGGCGATTTCACGCCCAACGAAAGCTGCCCGCACCCCGCACATTACTCGCAATCGGCGACGTGCGCGTAATCGGCGGAGAGACCGGCAGCTACGCGTGATTGGCAGCTGGCTCGGAAACCGCAGTGCACTCGGGAGCCGCAGTGCACTCGGGAGCCGCGTCGCGCTTCTCCCCCACGCCCTTAAAGCAGGTACGGATGACGAGACGGCTCACGGGACCGGCCGCAAAGAGGTTCCACAGCAGCGCCATTGGGAAGTTCTTGATCACGGTGCCCACCCAGATGGCAGGCAGCTGCACCGCGGGCATACCCGCAAGCACCACGTTGAAGAGAATCGAAACGAGGCGCGCGACTAGCGGTTGAGCATCCTCGGGTTGGCAGCTTCAAGCAACCTCAAACTGGCAGATCGAGACTACTGCCTCATGTGCTTTGGGCGTGGACCGCCTTGTCCGCGTTCCTCTTCGCTTCGACGGCGACGGTGCCTAATCAGCAGGAAAAGCACCACCAGACCCGCGCCTATGCCCAGCCCAATCAGCGTGAGCATGGTCAGCGGTACGCGTGCATCGGCGCCGGGCACAAGCGGCACGTCGCGCCTCTCCTGCCGCTCAAGCCACTCCTCTGGCACGTCGCAGCGCTCCGCGTGCACGAGCAGCCGATGCGTGTTTACGCCGTAGGGGGTGCATGTCACGAGCGTCACCAGGTCCTTGTCCTCCTGCACGGCCAGGCTGTCCGTCTCCTCGGGCAGCACGACCTCCGTGCCAGTCACACGATAGGCGTGGTCCTCCCCCAGCACGCGAATCACAAACCAGTCCCCCACCTGCAGCTGATCCAGGTCCCCGAAGATGCGCGCCGACGGCAGGCCCGTGTGTCCTGCAAACACCGCGTGCGTGTTCGGCCCGCCAATGGGAAGCGACGTGCTGGGCATGTGACCCACGCCGTGCAGCATGCCATCGCCGGTCACGCCGTGATAGATGGGCAGGTCAACGCCTATCTTTGGGATCACGAGCTCCCCCATCACGCCATCGCCGGCCAGGTTGAGCGCCGCAAGGTACTCTTGGTTGGAGGGCTGCCGGTTGTTGGGGTCAAAGGGGTCAGTGACTACAACGCGACCAGCCAGCAGTCGGTCGTTGAAATCGCGGGCCTGCTCCCATTGCGCGCTCAAATCCTGCGGCGCCGCTTGCTCGACGGTCTCATCCTGCACCTGGGCGACCTTGGCCTGCTCCACGCGGTTGAGGTAGTCGCTTGCGTAGGGGTACAGGATTGCCGCAAGCCCCGCGACGATAAGCACCGCGGCAAGAAGGACGCTGATACGGCGAGAAGAGCCGGCGCGTCGGCGGGACGACACTCCTGGCTTTGCCGTCGCAACGGGCGAGGGGACGCCCGCGACCTGCGCCGCGCGCGTCCCCCTTCTTGCTTGGTCTATGAGCTTGCGACAAGACACGAGCGCTTATGCCTGCTCGGAATTCTTGCGGCTGTGAACAAGAACAGCGACACCCACGGCTAGCAGGCCCACGCCGCCAACGGTCAGGGCCATGGTGCCGGCCTCGCCGGTGGAGGGCAGCAGACCGCGGTCGGCGTCGGTGACGTCCTGACCGTTGCTGAAGTTGGTCTCGGTCACGTTATCGGTGGCACGACCGTCCTTGGTGCTGTCAGTAGCGGAGACGGTGAACTCGACGTCCGCGCACTTCTGCTTGCCAGCGGGAACCGTGGTCTCCTTGGCAGTGTAGGTACCGGCGCCCAGACCCTTGAAGGTAACCCAGCCGTTGGCGTCAGAGGTGGCGGTCACGGCATTGCCGTCGGCGTCCTTGACCTCCTTGCCGTCCTGGTACAGCGTGAAGACGGCGCCCTGGAGGGCAGCGCTCTTGCTGTCGACCTTCTTGAAGTCGTAGCCGTAGGTCTTCTCGTTGGTGGTGTCGTCAGGGGTGACGGTGGAATCGCTGTAGGGGTTGGGGTTGAAGGTGATGGTGGCGGTGTTGCTGGTGGTGCCGGCAACGGCGTCAACGGCGGAGGTCAGCTTGGCCTGATAGGTGACCTCAACGGCCTGGCCAGGATGTGCGAGCACGAACTCCTTGGTAAAGTTGAAGGTGTAGCCAGAGATGCTGGTGGTGATGCCGTCAGCCTTGAAGGCCGTGGCGTCCGTTGCGGCGCCGTTCTCGTACACGGTCTGACCGCCAACGGTCACCTTGATGGTGCTGGTCTGCACCTCGAGGCCCGCAGCGGGCGTATCGCCGATGGTGAAGGTGGCGTCCTTGGAGTTGGCCGGGTAGCTGGGCACGTTGGTGTTCACCTTGAAGGGCACCAGGTCGCCCACGGTCCAGGTGTCGGTGGACTCGCCGTACTGCTGCGTGGTCTTGTCCTGGACGGTCTTGGTGATGTCGACGGGCTCGCTCTTGGGCGTGGTGTCAGAGAGGGTGGCCGCGGCGTACGCGCCGTCCTTTACGACAGGGGTGGCGTCAATGGTGGTGGCCTGGTAAACCTTGGTCTTGCCGCTGGTGGAGGTCACGACGACCACCCAGTAGCCGGAGTCCAGCGAGAGGGCAGCCTTGCCATCCTCGCCCGCCGTGCCCGTGACGGCAGTCTTGACGCCCGTTGCGGTGCCCGCGCTAAAGGCGGCTGCGTAGGCGTCCGCAGCGGCCTTCTTCTGCGCATCGGTGGTGAGCGCGCTCAACTCGTCGATGGTGTCATAGGCCTCGGGCAGCCCAGATGCCGCCGTGTAGGTCACCTGGTTAGAGGCGTCAACGTCCGCATCAAAGACCTGGTAGGCGGTTACCGTGTCGCCCTTCTCCAAGCCCGTGATGTTGACGGATGAGGCAGCCACGTCAGCCAGCGCTGCCGTAGGAGCCAGCGTCGTCGCCAGAATTGCCGCCGTTGCCAGAGCGCCCCACTTAGTACGAAGTTTCATAAGATTCCCTTTCCGCCCACTCCCAAGGTGAGCAACCCTCTTTCCGCTCAAGCGGACCGATCCCAACTTGCTATGCAAATGCAACGCAATGCCCTGCGACTCGCCCCGCTAACGCGTGGCCGAGCAGCGCAAGCGTTGATTAGCCATCCTTACCGGCGCGAATGCGGCGTCCAATCACCACGACCCCCGCCGCCAGCGCCGCGACACCCACGACCTGCAGAATCAGCGCATACGCGCCGCCCGTCCCAGGCATGTCGGGCTGTTTGAGGTCGGTCATAGCAATGCTGAACACCCCGTTGCCGTCTGCCGTGATGTTCGACTGGGCACCCGTGATGCTGGTGAACGCCGCGGTGCCGTCCTTGTTGATAACGAGCGTCATGGAGCCGGTCGGCTTCTGATAGCCCGCGGGGGCATCGGTCTCGGTGATCGTGTAGGTGCCAGCGAGCAGGCCCGTGACAGAAATCTTGCCGTCATCGCCGGTCGTGAGCTTGACCACGCTCGTGCTGGCGTTGCCGTCGCTGGCGTAGTAGCTCGTCTGGGCCCCGTCAGTGCTGGTAACTGTGAAGGACGCACCTGCCAAGGGCGAGGCAGAGTCATCGGACACATCCGCGCTGCGGCCGCTCTTGGTGATGGTCAACCCGAACCGCCGAGGCCGCTTCTTGTTGGTGACGGTGGCTGAGGCGTCACCGTTGCCATACACGTGAGTCACGGTGTTCTCCGAGACCACAATCTGGCCATCACCCACATAGAAGGACTGCTTCTGCGGATCAGCCGTATTGGCGTAGGTCACGGTCGTGTCATATCCGTCGACCGTACTCTCCTCCACGGCGTAGATAATGGACTCATAAGAGCCATCCTTCTTCAGCTTCTTGGGCACAAGATTGTCGAAGGTGCCGGTCCAGTTGTTTTCCGCCGACAGGGTGAGCGTGTTGTTCGTGGCGGTGCCGTCCTGCTTGAGCGTGACCGTCACGCTGTCCGGATGCTCGTCCGCGGCAAGCTCGTTGCCGTCCTCGTCCTGCCAGACCTTGGTCACCTGCAGCTTCGTGGCACCCACCTGGATGACCGGCTTGGGATAGGTTGCGCTCTGGTCGGTTCCGTCGGCCTTGTAGGTCGCAGTGGCGGACTCGTTGGAGAAGAAGCCCGGCCTGCCAGCAGACGTCTTGTTACCAGACGCCGCATAGTCGGTGCCTGCCTCGCCCACAGTGGAGCTATAACCCGTACTGTTGCTGTCAGCAGTCTTGTTAGCCGCGAACTCCTGATAGGCGGCATTGGTCGCCTGCACATTGTAGGAAAGCGTGTAGCGGTAGTTCTTATCCAGCTGGTAGGTTGGGTTGAAGGTAACAGTCACCGTGCCGGTAGAATCGTTGGCGCTCGAAGCCGTAAAGCTGACACTCTTGATAATGCCCCGACCATCGGTCGTTACCTCGTTACCGCTCCACAGGACCTTGGTGTCGCCGCCAGCCTTGACCTTGCCGTCGGCGTCAAGCTCCTGCATGATCACCTTGAAGTCGGGCTGAGCCTGGTAGAGCCGCACGTAGGCGCTCAAGTTGTCCGTGATGGACACGTTGTCCACCGCCTTGGCGGCAGTAGACCCCCCGCTAGAGCTGCCACCAGAGCTCTGCATGATCTCCTGCAGGGCGGCGGTGAGGTCGGAGCTGTCCTGCGCGCTGAAGTACTTGCCGGCAGTGTTGCAGTCGCTTGTTGTGCCAGCCATCTGCTTCAAGACGTACGGACTGCCCTGGCCGTAGCCAGCATCGCTGTCGCCGCTGGTCGTGAACTCGTCGGAGATGCCGATGGTATAGGTGGTGAGGTTGACGCCCATATCACGCAGCTTCTGCTGAAACTGGCCGCTACCGCTTTGGTAGATGGCACCCAGCTGCCCGTTGTTTGCATATTGGCTTGCCTCTAGCGCTCTCTTGGTGGCACCTAGTTCGTTTGCATAGCTGCCGTTCCACACGTTGAGAGTTCCCTGCATGGAAGTGGCCATGTTCCAAGGATACTGGTAGGTCTTCATCGGGCCCGTATCGTCGACAAGCTCTCTGTCGGATTCGGTGCCGTCGCCCCAACGCCTGTCAACAAGAGGACTGCCCGGCATCGACGCATCTCCTGGTATGGCTGTATTCTCAGATGGCGTCGCAGTCATATCTGGTAGATAGAAAGTGGGCACTCCGTCGCTCAAGAAAACGAGCACCTTTTTATTGCCGTCGTTTTTCTTCTCGTCGAGTTTGGCAAGCACTTCTCGCAAACCTGCCGTGTAGTTCGTGCCCTGCATATATCGGAGGCGTGAGATTATTACGAGCTTGTCGTTTTCGTCCCTGATATAGCCATCAACATACTGGCTGCTGTTAAGGCTTGTGAACTTGTCTGTAATCTCATTTCTCAAGTTACTTATGTCGGAAGCATTATTCGTCCAGCCACACAGCGTGCCGGCATCTGAAAACAACGGATCGATATTTGGGTTCTGAGGGCAATTGGTAAAGCTGTGAGTTAATTTCCTATAACCCCGGAACACATTATCCCAAGGGTCCATCGCCGAGTTGCCCCAGAAGCCCACCACCGACACGTTGTTCTTGGGGTCCTGCAGGATGCTGCTCACCACATCACTACCCATGATGTTGGCCATGGCCTGGTAGCGCTTGGTCTCCTCGGAGCTTGACATGGCGCTGTCCATGCTGGCAGAGAAGTCCAGGCAGAAGACGACGTCGATGTTCTCCTTCTCCTTGGCAGGCTTGTCGGTGCCCGGCGTCACAGGACCGTTTATGTCAAGGTTGAGGCGGTAGTAGTCTTCGCCGCGAAGGGTGGTGTCCGGGTTGTCTCCCCCGTCGCCCAGCGCGTCGATGGTCTTGTGCACAGCAACTGCCTTGGGAGCGGCAGGAGCGTCTCCCTCAGCGGCGTAGGCCGACGTCACCCATGCGTTTACCCCCCCAGGAGGGGCGTGACGGCCATTGCCAGCGCGGTGGCGATGGTCGCCGTAATGGTTGCTGCCTTGTGTATTCCTTGCGCTATTCGTGAGTGTCGGATAATCATATTTTGATCACACCATTGCTATATTGATGTTATATATCAATACTTTCATACATAACAACTTATGCATGACAGCAGCATCATCGCAGTTAGAATAGGTTGTTATCATGCATTATTACAGTTCGACACATTTATATACAATGCGATTTATCGCACATTATTGGCGCATAGAACTTTTCAATCAACCCGATGAATAATCTATTCTTCAACTAATTACTAAACGTTACTTTCTCCGTGAACGGTATGTATTGACCGTTCAGAGGCATCTGCTCGAGGACATCTTGTCTTGTTTTTATTTTGTGAGGTACCTAACGAGTTGCCGTATACTAACCGACGTCAATGCGTTGCCAGGTGGCGTAAGTCCGATTGACCACCTGGCAGTCTGCATGTGTGTCTCTGCAATGCGCGACTCTTTGCGGTGTGCGCCCTTATGGCACACGCTCTCGTCGAATCGTGCGACCTGATTCCCGCCGACAGCCAGGTACTGCTGGCTCGTCGAAGGGATTTATATGACTCAAGCAGAACAAATCATGCAATTGTCGGGCGCACAACCGTCTGACACGGTGCTGGAGCACGCGGCGAGGCCTGCGGGCGCCACGTCCGGTGCTAGCGCCACGTCCGCTGCGGGCGCCCAGCCCCGCCTCTGGACCCGGGACCTCGTCCTGATCATCCTGGTCAACCTGTGCGTCTTCACCAACCACATCATGTCGCTCTCCACCTTCCCCTTCTACGTGAAGGCGCTCGGCGGCACGGAGGCGCTCGCGGGCATCTGCGCCGCGGTCTTCTCCTTCGTGGCGGTGATCATCCGCCCGTTCGTCGGCTGGTGGCTCGACAACGGCGTCCGCCGCACCGCCCTGGTGCTCGGCCTCTTGCTCATGAGCCTGGCGCCGACGGGATACGTGCTGGTACCGACGCTGTCCATCGTGATCGCCTGCCGCATGGTCCACGGCGTGGGCCTGTCCTTCTCCAACTCGACCACCGCGACCGTCGCCTCCGACGTCATCTGCCGGCCCCGCTTCGCCGAGGGCATGGGCTACTTCGGCATGGCCACGGCGCTCGCCTCGGCCATCGCCCCGGCGCTCGGCCTGTCGCTCATGGAGGGCGCGGGCTTCCAGGCGCTCTACCTCACCGCGACCGGCATCACGCTCGTGGGCCTCGTGCTCTTCCTCTTCATCCACGCGCCGCGCATCGACGTGCCGCAGAAAAAGCTCGACTTCCGCACCCTCATCAACCGCGACTCCCTGCCCGCCTCGGTCACCATGCTGGTCTTTATGTTCACCTTCGGCGCGCTCGAGAACTTCGTGGCCATCTTCGCCGCGGAAGAAGGACTGCCCTCCGGCTCGCTCTATTTCGTGATCATGAGCGTGATGCTACTGCTCGTGCGTGTCTTCCTGGGCAAGCTGGTGGACCAGAGGGGCGAGGCCGTCTTTGTCTACACCTGCAACGCGGCTATGCTCGCGGCCTTTCTGCTGCTGGCGCTCGTGCCCGACGCCGTGACTTACGTGATCTCCGCCGCGCTGGCGGGCTACGCCTTCGGCGGGCTCGAGCCGTCGCTGCAGTCCATGGCCGTGCACACCTCCACCGACGAGACGCGCGGATCGGCCAACTCGACCTTCCTGTGCGGCTACGACATCGGCTACGGCCTGGGCGGCGGCATCGCCGGCTCGCTGATCACGGGACTGGGGTACTCCGCGATGTGGGCGATCGTCTCGCTGGCGTGCGTGGCGTCCGTGCTCATCTACGTGTGCTGGGCGCGCCACAGCGACACGAGCTTCTCCAAGATGCTCGTGCAGGGCAAGTAGCGGCCGACCGCTTTGGTCGCAACCCGATCAAAACAGAGCGCCTCACCCCTATTTGTGGGATGAGGCGCTCTGCGCTCTTCTTCAGCGTCGTGCGGAAGCCGCTAGCGCGCGTACTTGCCGTTGATGAAGCGGATCTCTCTCGCCTTGCCGAAGTGCGAGGAGCCGTACGCCTCGACCATGGCTATGACCCAGTCGACGAACCCCCAGATACCGAGCGTCATCCAGCCAAGCAGGAGCTTTGCGACACCGACGCCGATCTGGCCGCGCATGAAGCGGTCGACGCCAAATCCGCCCAGCAGGAATGCATAGAGCCAGACGTAAACGTTCTTGTTTATGTCCTTGACGTTGATGTTGACGTTCATGCCCATCTGCTGATACGGGATGTCGGTCTGGGCGTACTGCGCGCCGGGCTGGGCGTACTGGGCAGCGGACTGTGCATACTGGCTGCTTGCCTGACTGTACTGACCAGCGGCCTGACTGTACTGACCAGTGGCCTGACTGTACTGGGCGCCGGGCTGGCCGTACTGGGCGCCGGGCTGCCGATGGCTCTGGTAACCGTTGGGCTGCTGCCCGGCATAGCGGGACGCCGTGGAGGGTGCGATCGCCCTGGACGGGCCCGCAGGCGCACCGTAGCTGGAATAAGAGGTCGACGTCGCGGCTGACTGACCTGCGGAAACGCTCGCGGGACGGGCCGTCGGGGCTTTGAGTTTGCTGCCGCAAGAGGGACAGAATGCGGCGCCGTCGGCCACCTTGGTACCGCAGTTGGGGCAAAACATGTTGTGGTTCCTCTCTCCCGGCGGGGCGGTAGCCCCCGATACGCGCGGGCGGAATCCCGGCACGTGCGCACAACCTCATGCAAGCACTATACGACCGCTTTGTGTCCCGCCTGTTGCGTAACATTTTATTGCGTCGACATCGGCTATCGTGCTGGTAGTGCCTATGGTATCGGGAGCACCGCGCACTCGCGTCCGCACCCGAGACCGCCCCAGGGAAGGAGAGATCATGCCCACACCCGCCGACCACACCGCACTCGAGCTCGCCATGTGCGAATACGACCGCGACGACCCGCGCCGCATCCAGCACTTCGTGAAAGTGCACGCCTTTGCCCGCACGATCGCGCTGGCCGAGGGCGTGGACGCCGACACCCTCCACACGGTCGAGGCGGCGGCCATCGTGCACGACGCGGGCATCCACGAGTCCGAGCGCCGCTACGGCGACACCGCGGGCCCGCACCAGGAGGCGCTGGGGCCGGACGTCGCGCGCCCCATGCTCGAGGCCGCGGGTTACCCGCCTGAAGAGGTCGAGCGCGTCTGCTGGCTCGTCGCGCACCATCACCAATACGCGCACATCGAGGCGCTCGACCACCAGATCCTCGTGGAGGCCGACTTCCTCGTGAACATCTACGAAGACGCACCGACCGACCCCGGGCAGCGCCGGCGCATGGCGGCCGCGGCGCGCGAGAGGGTCTTCCGCACCGCCACGGGCACGCGTCTGCTGGAGGCGCAGTTCCTCGCGTAGGTGTGTCACTCCCCCGTCCCCTGTCACACCTCCTGGCGCATAGCGACGGTGCTGAAGGAGAAGCAGTCCGGCCGGTGGTGCGAGCGCGTGTACTCGAACATGAGGCCCTCGGAGTCAAAGGTGCGGTTGGCGACCACTGCCACGCAGTCGTACCCGTCCAGGTCGAGGTAGGCGTGGTCGTCCGGACCCACCGTCTCCACCGTGATGGTGCGCTTGCTCATGGTGACATGCATGCCCAGCGGGCCCTCCAGGTACGCGAAGACGCTCTGTTCCGCGATCTCGCGCGTCAGGCCGGGCACCGCGCGCTGCAGGAAATAGTTGTCGTCCAGGATGAGCGCCTTGCCGTCGATGCGGCGCACGCGCTTGAGGTGCCACAGGCCCTCCCCCGCCGCGAAACCCGACTGGGCGGCCAGCGCCTCGTCGCACACGACCTCCTCAAAGACCGGGATCTCGGTCACGGCGTTGAGGTGGTTGCGGGCGCTGGCCTCGGCGAAGGTCTCGATGCCGCCCAGCTCGAAGGGGGCGCGCTCCTGCGGCAGGTAGGTGACGCGCACGCCCTTGCCGTGGATGGGCTGCACGTAGCCCTCCTGCGCCAGCATGGCGATGGCGCGGCGCACGGTATTGTGCGAGCACTTGAACCTCTCGACCAGCTGGCTCTCCGACGGTATGAACGACTGGTAGGGCCACTCCCCCGACCGCAGCGACTCCAGCAGCGAGCGATATATGTCCCCGTAGACTGCCCTCATGACCGATGGTTCTCCCGTCCCCTGCGCACCATGCGTCTATCTGTCAAACAAATTGTAAGCCCTATTGTTATGCATTGTTATAACTTTATCAATCAGCATGAACTTATTTAAATGATTTGAACTTATTTAAATAATACGAACGTATTCAAACCTCTTGTAATGCCGTTCGACGCCAAAAATCAGCCGTTCACGGAGATATTAAATTCTGCTTGCGAACATATTTGAATGAGTGCATACTTCTTCATTGAGGTTATTCAAATGAGTTCGCACGAGGGCAAGGGGCCCGAGGCGAACGGCCCACGGGCGATCGTCAGATGGCAGCGGAGGCGGCGGACACGCCTCGCGGACACCTCGCAAGCGCACCGGGGCACGGGGGGACAGGCCAAACCTGCCAAGAAAGGACCAAAATGGGCAAGTACGCACAAGACGCCAAAGAGCTGCTACGGCTCGTCGGCGGCAAGGAGAATATCGCGGCGGTCACGCACTGCATGACCCGCATGCGGTTCGCCCTGCAGGACCCCGCAAAGGCCGACGTGCCCGCGATCGAGGCGCTGAAGAGCGTCAAGGGCTCCTTCACGCAGGCCGGCCAGTTCCAGGTGATCATCGGCAACGACGTCGCCGACTTCTACGACGACTTCGTCGCGGTCTCGGGCGTGTCCGAGGCCTCCAAGGCCGACGTCAAGGCCGCCTCCGCCAACAACCAGAACAAGCTCCAGCAGATCATGGGCGCCATCGCCGAGGTCTTCGCGCCGCTCATCCCCGCCATCATCACCGGCGGCCTGATCCTGGGCTTCCGCAACGTCCTGGGCGACATGCCCTACTTCGGGCCCGACGGCACGCAGACGCTCGCCAGCATGTCCCAGTTCTGGACCGGCGTCTACAACTTCCTCTGGCTGATCGGTGAGTCCGTCTTCCACGTGGGCATCCCCGTGGGTATCTGCTGGTCCATCACCAAAAAGATGGGCGGCACCCCGATGCTGGGCATCGTGCTGGGCCTCTCGCTCGTGTCCGGCCAGCTGATGAACGCCTACGCCGTCCCCACCGCGACCGCGGCTGACTGGGCCAACTACACCTGGGACTTCGGGTTCGCGCAGGTGCACATGATCGGCTATCAGGCGCAGGTCATCCCCGCCATCCTCGCCGCTATCGTCTTTAACTACCTCGAGCGTTTCTTCAAGAAGATCACGCCCTCCATCGTCCAGATGATCGTCGTGCCCTTCTGCTCGCTGCTCCTCGGCACCATGGCCGCCCACTTCGTCCTCGGCCCGATCGGCTGGGCCATCGGCACCTGGGTCGGCAACGTCGTGATGGCCGGCATCACCGGCAGCGCCCGCGTGCTCTTCGGCGCCATCTTCGGCGGCCTCTACGCCCCGCTCGTCATCACCGGCCTGCACCACATGACCAACGCCGTCGACCTGCAGCTCATCGCCAACAACGAGAACCTCGCCAACCCGGCCCTCCACGGCACGCCCCTGTGGCCCATGATCGCCCTGTCCAACATCGCCCAGGGCTCCGCCGTCCTCGCCATGATCATCCTGCAGAAGAAGGACGAGAACGCCCAGCAGGTCAACATCCCCGCTTGCCTCTCCTGCTACCTGGGCGTCACCGAGCCCGCCATCTTCGGCGTCAACCTCAAGTACACCTTCCCCTTTGTCTGCGCCATGATCGGCTCCTCCATCGCCGGCATCCTCTGCTGCGCCTTCGGCGTCCACGCCAACGCGATCGGCGTCGGCGGCCTGCCCGGCATCCTCTCGATCAACTCCGCTTACTTCGCCCAGTTCGCCCTCTGCATGGTCGTCGCCGTGGTCGTGCCCTTTGTCCTGACCTATATCGTCGGCAAGCGCCAGGGCATCGACAAGCAGGCTGAGATCGCCGCGCTCGGCGAGGGCAACGCCCTGGACGAGGCCGACCCGACCCAGGTCACCGCCCGCATCGCCTCCCTCACCGTGGACGGCACCCTGCGCGCCGCCGTCTCCGGCACCGTGAAGCCCCTGGCCGATGTGGCCGACGGCGTCTTCTCGGCCGGCATGATGGGCGAGGGCGTCGCCATCGACCCGACCGAGGGCGAGGTCGTGGCCCCCTGCGAGGGCGAGGTGGCCGTGATGATGAAGGAGTCCGGCCACGCCGTGGGCCTGCGCCTGGCCAACGGCCTCGAGGTCCTCATCCATATCGGCCTGGACACCGTGGACATGCAGGGTGACGGCTTCACCTGCCACGTCAACCAGGGCGACGTCGTGCACCTGGGCGACCCGCTGATCAGCTTCGACCGTGCCAAGATCGCCGCGGCCGGCCACAAGGACACCGTGATGGAGATCGTCACCGAGGTCGGTGAGGCCCAGGACGTCAAGCTGATCGAGTCCGGCGAGGCCAAGGCCGGCGAGACCACCGTCGTGACCTTCGCGTAACCGCACGTAGTAAGCTCGAGGGGGTCGGCTCCTGCCGGCCCCTTCACCCACAGCGCCGCCGGCAGCGGCAGCGTTTTTCTTCACGAGACAATCGGCGCCGGCCGCAAGCGACGCCCTCGACCTTCCAAGGAGAAGACATGCAGGACCTCAAGGCAGAGCGCGTGCACGAGCTGGGCAACAAGGTCGTGTACCAGATCTACGTGCGCTCCTTCAACGATTCCAACGGCGACGGCATCGGCGACCTGCGCGGCATCACGCAGCGCCTGGACTACCTGGCCGGCCTCGGCGTGGACTACCTGTGGCTCACGCCCTTCTTCAAGAGCCCGCAGCGGGACAACGGCTACGACGTGGCCGACTACCGCAGCGTGGAGCCCATGTTCGGCACCATGGAGGACTTCGACGAGCTCTCGCGCGAGGCGGCCGCCCGCGGCATCGGCATCATGCTCGACATGGTCTTCAACCACACGTCCACCGAGCACGAGTGGTTCCAGCGCGCGCTGGCCGGCGACCCCAAGTACCTGGCCTACTACAAGTTCGTCGACGCCGCGCCCGACGCCACGGCCGAGAACCCCGGCGAGCCGCCCACCAACTGGGTGAGCAAGTTCGGCGGCAACGCCTGGCGCTACGTGCCCTCGCTCAACAAGTGGTACCTGCACCTCTTCGACCCCACGCAGGCCGACCTCGACTGGGACAACCCCGAGGTCCGCGCCGAGCTGGAGGACGTGGTGCGCTTCTGGAAGGGCAAGGGCGTCTCGGGCTTCCGCTTCGACGTCGTGAACCTGATCAGCAAGCCCGCCACCTGGGAGAACGACTACGAGGGCGACGGCCGCCGCTTCTACACCGACGGCCCCCACATCCACGAGTACCTGCAGGAGCTGGTGCGCGAGGGCGGCATCGACGGCATGGTGACCGTGGGCGAGATGAGCTCCACCTCCATCGACAACTGCATCCGCTACTCCAACCCAGAGTGCCACGAGCTGGGGATGGCCTTCTCGTTCCACCACCTCAAGGTGGACTACGACCACGGCGAGAAGTGGGCCCTGGCGCCGGTCGACCTGGCCGAGCTGCGCCGCCTCTTCAAGGTGTGGCAGGAGGACATGACCGCCGGCGGCGGCTGGAACGCCCTCTTCTGGTCCAACCACGACCAACCGCGCCCCAACTCGCGTTTCGGCGACGTGGACAACCACTGGTACGAGACGACCACGGCGCTGGCCGCCTGCACCCACCTCATGCGCGGCACGCCCTACATCTACCAGGGCGAGGAGCTGGGCATGACCAACCCGGGCTTCACCTCCATCGACCAGTACCGCGACGTCGAGAGCATCAACTACTACCGGATCCTGCAGGAGCAGGGCAAGACGCCCGAGGAGGCCTTCCACATCGTGGCCGAGCGGTCGCGCGACGACTCGCGCACGCCGGTGCAGTGGACGGCGGGACCCAACGCCGGCTTCACCACCGGCACGCCCTGGATCGGTGTGGCGGACAACTACCGCACGATCAACGCCGAGGCAGAGGTCGCGGACCCGCACTCCCCCTACGCCTTCTACAAGCGCCTGATCGAGCTGCGCCGCGCCGAGCCCGTGATCGCCGAGGGCGGCGTGGAGTTCGTGGAGGCCGACCCGCTCACCGAGTCCGAGGGCGTGATCTCCTACCTGCGCACGCTGGGCGACACGCGCCTGCTCGTGGCTGTGAACCTCACCGGTCACGACGCCGAGCCCTTCGAGGCCCAGGTGGCCGAGGGCGCCGAGCTGCTGATCGGCAACTACGATGACGCGCCGCACACCGACAAGGGCCGCCTGGCCCTGCGTCCCTACGAGGTCGTGGCGCTCATCCGCCGCTAAGCACCGCGCCCGGGCGGCACCGTCCGTCTTCGCCGGCTGCAGCCGCAGCAAAGAAAAACGCCGCCAACGGATCCCGTTTCCGTTGGCGGCGTTCCTATTTGTGCCTAGCGCACCTCGTAGGGCGTATCTTCCCCGCGGGAAAAGGCGAGCAGCGCCGAGCAGGACGTGGCGACCATCTGCTGCACGTCCACCTGGGTGTAAAAGGCCATGTGCGGCGTGACGACCACGTTGGGCAGGGCCATCAGCGCGGCGCGGTCGCGGTTGGGCAGGGTCTCGCGCGTGAGGTCGCGGTAGTAGAGGTTGGCCTCGTTTTCGATCGTGTCCAACGCGGCGCCGCCGAGGTGGCCGCTCTCCAGGGCGTCCAGCAGCGCGGACGTGTCCACCAGCGAGCCGCGGGCGGCGTTGACGAGGACGGCGCCGGGGCGCATGCGGGCGATGGCCGCGGCGTCGATCATGTGGTGGTTCTCGGGCAGCCCGGGCGCGTGCAGCGTGACGATGTCGGACTGCGCCAGCAGCTCGTCGAGGCCCACGTAGTCGGCGAGGCCCGCCAAGTCGTCGCGCGGGTAGGGGTCGTACGCCAGCACGCGGCAGCCGAAACCCTGCAGGTGGCGCACCACGGTGGCGCCGATGCGGCCCGTGCCCACCACGCCCACGGTGGCCGAGGAGATGTCCAGGCCGATCTTGCCGCGCAGCTCAAAGTCCTGGGCGACGGCCGCGCGCGCGATGAACTTGACCTTGCGCGCCGCCATCATCATCAGCATGATCGTGTAGTTGGCGACGCCCTCGGGCGGGTAGGCGGCGTGGCCCACGCGCATGCCCAGCCCGTGGGCGGCGGGCACGTCGATGTGGTCGTACCCGATCGACCGCGTGGCGATGTGCCGCACGCCCAATTCGTGAAGACGGACGAGGCGCTCGGGCGGCATGGGGTTGGTGATGATGCTCAGCGCGTCGTAGCCGGCGGCCATGTCGAGGTTGTCATCGGTCGGGTAGTCGGACGTCCAGCCGTACTCGAATCCCATCTCCCGGCTGCATTCCTCCAGGTAGCCCAGCTCGTCGTACTCCCTGAGCGCAAATGCGAACAGCCTCATCGACCCTCCCCTTCCGTCGCGCGCGCGTGGCGCGTGCATCGCGCGGCATGCCGTGCGTGCCTTTCCGCGCCGCGTGCCTTTCTGCGCCGCGTTCGTCTTCCCGTCATGCATCCCATCGCATCGCTTGCCTTGCCGCACCGCGCGTCTTCCCGCAGCGCGTGTCTTCCGTATGCCACAGGCAGTGTAACGCGAGCCGGCGGATCGAGCGGGCGATTCACCTACACGTCACGGGCAGGCGAACGGCCGAGCAGCCAAGTCGGCGGCGTCGCGCTGGGCCTGACGTGATTGCCGACTACCAGCACCAGCCGTGGGACCCCGAGTCAGCCGTGGGACCCCGAGTCAGCCGTGGGACCCCGGGTCAGCCGCGGGGCCCCGGGCCAGCCGTGGGGCCCCGGGCAGCTGCTCGCAGGGCGACCGGGGCCCGGGGCGGCACGAATGTCTTACATTAGGCCCACGACGTGGAACCAGGCGGCTTCCACCAGCACCACCGCAAAGACCACCACGGTGAGGGGGATGCCCATGCGCACGGCCTCCTTGGCGGAGTAGCCGGCGGAGTCCTCGCCCGAGCCCACGAGCACGGCCAGGTTGTGGAAGGGCAGGATGTAGTGGATGTTGATCGCGGTGAAGACCATCATCGAGACCGCGAGCGGGCTCATGCCGGTGCCGGAGACAAAGGTGATGAAGGCGGGCACGCAGATGCCGAGCACGGCCATCACGGAGCCCATGAACATGTGGATGACCACGGTGATCAGCGCGATGAGCAGCGCGAGGACGTAGATGTTGCCGGGCACGGTGCTGGGCAGGATCACGTCGGCGATCCAGGCGTTCATGCCGGTCTCGCCGCCCACAGTGCCGATGGCCATCGCCGCGGTCAGGAAGACGAGCGTATTGATGGGCACGGAGTCCCAGCTCTTGGGCGTGAGGACCTCGCCGATGAAGGGCAGGGCCATGCCGGCGCCGATGGCCAGGGTCACAAATCCGATATTGAGGCCCGTGATGCCCTCGGTCATCCACAGGGCCACGGCGACGGCGAGCCAGACGACCACGCGCCGCTCGGTGACGGAGACGGGGCCGAGCTCCTCCTGCTTTGCGCGCACCACGTCGAGGTCCAGCGCGAACTCGCTCTCGGGCTTGAAGAGCACGAGGCCCAGGCCCAGCGTGGCCAGCGTCGCGACCAGCATGGGGACGCTCATATAGATGAACCACTGGACAAAGGTGCACTCCACGCCGGCGTCGCCCACGACGAGCGGGTTGAGGGTCGCGTCGCCCGTGAGGAAGAACATCGAGCCCGGCGCCGCGGCGGCGAAGGTCAGGAAACCGACCTTGACCTTGTCTCCGTCGGACATGCCGGCCGCGTCGCAGATGGCCTGCATCACGGCGAGGATCATGAAGGCGCGCGGGAAGGGGTGCGGGATGATCAGCGACAGGATTACCGTGAGGGCAAAGATGCTGATCACGAGCGAGCGCCAGCTGCGGACGAACTTGAGGCTGAACCAATAGGCGATGCGCTCGCCCAGGCGCGAGTCCTTGACCGCCGTGGCGATCAGGTAGGCGCCGATGACCATCCACATCGTGAGGCCGGTCCAACTCTTGAAGACGACCGTGCCGTCCGCGGTGCCCGTCAGCATCAGCAGAGCGATGTAGACGGCCGAGACAAAGGCGGGCTGGGCCACGCCGCAGGCCCACCAGACCACGGTCATCAGAGTGAGGGCGAGGCACATCTGCCCCTGGGCGCTGATCTCCCCCAGGGCAGAGAGCGGCGCCACGAAGACAAGCGCACCTACAGCGATTCCCGCGAGGAATGCGACGCCTGTCTTTGATGCTAGCTTGGTCATGGAGTTCCTTTCCTGATGGCGGTGAGGTTGGCGCGAGGGGCGACGAGCACGGGGCGCGGCGTACGCGGGGCGCGGCGTATGCGGGTCGCAGCGTATGCGGGTCGCAGCGAGCACGAGGTACACGGCGGAGAGTCGAGGGTGTGTCTTCTCCCCTCCTCTGATGCCGACCCCTGGACGCAAGCCCCGGCAGGCACCGCCTTCTGCCTACGCAAAGACTGTAAAAAAGTACAGTAGGTATCGAGTCAAGCGAGAATCGCAATTTTCACGAATACCGCCCGCGTGCGGCTGGCGTCGGGCCCTCGCACCCGATAACCCGTCCTATACCGCCAACGTCGGCCCTTGCGCCCGATAGCCCGTCCTATACCGCAAACGTCGGCCTTCGGCCCAGCTCCAGGCCCTATAATCGACGCAAGCAAGCCCCGCCGGCCCCGTGGATAGGACGTCTCATGGAACTGCTTCTCCCCTTTGTGCTCGGTCTTCTTCCCATCGTGTGGTTGGTGGTGGCGCTCGTGGGCCTCAAGATGCAGGCTCCCGTGGCGGCCGCCGGCGCGCTGGCGGTGGCGGCGGTGCTGGCCGTGGCCTGGTGGCACATGACGCCGGTCAACCTGCTGACCGCCGCGCTCGAGGGCGTGCTCATGGCCCTGTGGCCCATCGTGATCGTGATCATCGCGGCCGTCTTTACCTACAACGTCACCGTGCACACCGGCGCCATCGAGACGATCAAGGTGATGCTGACCTCCGTCAGCTCGCACCAGCGCGTGCTGGCGCTGCTGATCGGCTGGTGCTTCGGCGGCTTCCTGGAGGGCATGGCCGGCTTCGGCACCGCCGTCGCCATCCCCACCGCCATGATGATCGCGCTGGGCTTCGACCCCATCAAGGCGGTGCTCGTGTGCCTGCTGGCCAACGGCGTGCCCACGATGTTCGGCTCCATCGGCATCCCCACCACCACGCTGGCCTCCATCACCGGGCTCGACGCCACGCAGCTCGCGCTGACGCAGGCGCTGCAGGTGGCGCCGTTTG
This sequence comes from uncultured Actinomycetes bacterium, assembly GCA_900314685.1. Lineage (GTDB taxonomy): Bacteria > Actinomycetota > Coriobacteriia > Coriobacteriales > Atopobiaceae > Olegusella. The sequence continues at coordinate 21,530 of OMWE01000021.1, forward strand.
TGATCGCCACGCCCTTCCTCATCGTGATGCTCGTGGGCAACGGCCCCAAGGGCATGCGCGGCATGGTGCCGCTGACGCTGCTGTCGGGCGTCTCGATGGCCGCGGCCGAGATCGCCACCGCGGCGGTCGCCGGCGCCGACCTGCCCATGGTCGTGGCGTCCGTGGTGTCGCTCGTGGTGACCTTCGTCGCCGCCAAGGCGTTCGGCCACAAGATCGACCTGCTGCACCCCGCCAAAAATCCCAACCACGGCGCCAAGATCGAGACCGGCGAGGCCCTGCGCGCCTGGTCGCCCTTCATCCTGGTCTTTGTGGTGCTGGTGGTCACGAGCAAGATGGTGCCCTTCATCAACGCGCCGCTCTCCTCGATCAAGTCCACGGTCAACATCTACCAGGGCGACCCCGAGGCCACGCTGACCTTCACGTGGATCAACACCCCGGGCGTCCTCATCATGCTGTGCGGCATCGCCGGCGCCCTGGTCCAAGGCTGCAGCGCGGCCGAGATCGGGCAGGTGCTCGGCGAGACGGTCAAGCAGATGAGCAAGACGATCGCGACCATGCTCGCCATCCTCGCGTGCGCCAAGATCATGGGCTACTCGGGCATGATCGCGAGCATCGCGGCCTTTTTCGTCGGGACGCTCGGCGGCTGGTACCCGCTGGTCGCGCCGCTGCTGGGCGCGCTGGGCACCTTCGTCACCGGCTCCGGCACCAGCTCCGAGGTCCTCTTCGGCAACGTGCAGGTGAGCGCCGCGCAGTCGATCGGCGCCAACCCCTACTGGCTCGCCGCCTCCAACAGCCTGGGCGTCTCCGCCGGCAAGATGATCAGCCCGCAGAACATCGCCATCGGCTGCTCCAGCAAGGAGCTGGCCGGCAAGGATGCCGAGATCCTCTCGCGCGTCGCGCCGTACGCGGCGGTCTACGCGGTGCTCATGGCCGTGCTGATCTACGTCGGCACGCTGCTGGGGCTGTAAGACGGGCCATCGGCCCGATTCGTGTGCGGAGCGCGGTGCGCGACTGTTGCTTGCGCTCGCACTCCTGACGGCCCTTGACGGCCCATCACGGTTTTGACGGCGAATCGTACACCAACGCCCGTCTTTTACTTCCACGGGTCTCACGGCGCCCGTTGGTGTACGATTGCCTGTTCTTCTTACCTGCGATTTCGTACACGAGCCGCCTCGCTGCCAAGGCTTTTCCGCCAGCAAGCCATACTCGTGCGCGATTCTTGCGACGCCGCTGCGGCGGTTTCGTACACCAACCCGTCTCCCAAGCACCAAACGTGGCCATGGGCCCAGTTCGTGTACGAAGTGCGGTTCGCGCCGGTATGCACCGCCAACGATTCTGGCGACTGCTTCGTACACCAAATGGCCTCCCCTGCCTAAAAGGTGGCAGCGATCCCAACTCGTGTACGAAAGGTCAGGATGCGGCAGTTGGATCCGCCTAATACCCCCTATTACCCCGCCAAGGAATCGCGCACCAACCCCCGCATCAGCTTGAGTACGGGACAATTTATGGGTTTGATGTACGAATCGCCGACACGGTAAAGAAGACAAGCGATAGGCTGTCAAGCCACCCGCCAAAAAAATTGGCGGTACAGATAAAAGAAGCACGGAGCGCATAGCGCAGGGCACGTAGCATGTAGGCAGGCCTCCCTTTCTCAAGGCAGGTCGCCCTGCTCGGGGCATAAAAAGAAGGACGGGACACACGGATGCCCCGCCCTCCCTAATGCACTCTCAGCCAATGACTCTGGCTTCAGCTCTGGCCGCCACCAGCCGAGCTTGGGCCACTTCCAGCCAACCCTGGCCACCACCGGCCGAGCTTGGGCCACTTCCAGCCGAACCCTGGCCACCAGCAGCTGGGCTCAGGCTACTACCTGCTACCAGCCGAGCTCGTCGATCATCATCGGCTCGGTCTGATAGCGCAGCGGCTCGAGCTCGTCGACGGTGTGGTAGCCCGCCGGGGCCTCCAGCACGGTCGGGATGCGCTGCACGATGGTGGCGCAGGTGTGCTCGACGGTGGCCGGCTTGTCCACGTGGAAGGTGGTGTCGGGCTCGCCGTAGATCTTCCAGTCGCACAGGTCGCCGTCCTCGGGGCCGTAGACCTTGCCGATCTGGGAGGTGACGATATCGATGCCCTGGTAGGTCTTGGTGGTCACGCGGGTGTTCATACCCAGGACCTTGCCGGCGGGGATGGTGGCGCCCATGGTGTCGGACCAGGTGTCCTTCTCGGCGATGTAGGGCACGTTCTCCTGGATGACCTCGCTGATCGTGAGGCCGAGCAGCTGCGCGAGGGCCTCGTTGGAGTTCCAGACGTAGGACGGGACGATCTCGTCGGGGTGAGCGAGCGTCTTCTCGAACTCGTCGGGCGTGAGGCCCACGCCGTGCGCCTTGGCCAGCGCGAGGCCGTACTCCTCGACGTTGTAGGAGACGGCGCCCTCGATCCTGTCGATGCGGTTGACCGCACCGGCGAGCAGGCCCACGATGCGGACCCAGAAGACGTCCTCCATGCCCGCGCCGACGATGGTGGCGCCGGTCTGTTTGGCGATGGCGTCGAGGCGGTTGGTGGTGGCAGCCGAGGTGGTCCAGGGGAAGGTGGCCTCCTCGCAGGTGGTGACGACGGAGATGCCGCGGCGCACACACTGCTCGACCATCGGCGCGATGTCGTCGACCAGCGAGAAGAGGGTGACGATCGCGATGTCGGGCGCGGTCTCGTCGAGGACCTTCTCGGCGTCGTCGGAGATCTTCACGCCCAGCTTGACGGGCAGCCCGGCGAAATCACCGGCGTCCTTGCCCACGACGGCGGGGTTGACGTCGATGGCGCCAACGAGCTGCGCACCGTGCTCGTGCAGGTAGCGGATGGTGTACTTCGCCATCTTGCCGCAACCGTACTGAACTACCCTGATTGGCCTACGTCCCATTGCTGCTCCTCTCGAGAGACCTGTAGGCGGTGTGCGACGGTCTGCCGCACGTCCGGCCGCAGCTGCCCTCCGGCATCTGCGGCAGCATTATCATATCCGATATTTTGTCTTTCTAACACATTGATTGTTATTCGAGGGAAGACGAACATAGCGCTAGGTAAATGCAACTATCATTTTGTATACAGCTGCTCATCAATTTAGCTTACATTGTATATTTATATATTATTTATCGTAATATTGAGAAGCCGGCACTATATGAAATGAAGGAAGCCGCCTGCGGCCTGACCAACACCGCATGTATCCACAACTCAAATGAGGCGAGATGCCCTAATAACCATCCGCTTGTCGGCCAATGGATGACCAAATTGGCAAGCCGTGACCGTCTGGCAGCTTGCCGTATGTTTGGTGATGAGCCGTATGTTTGGTGACAGGCCGTAGTCGTTTGGCAGCCTTCCACGACAACATATGGCAAAAAGAGATATGAAAAAAGCTCCTACCAACAAATCCGCTGGTAGGAGCCCTACTTTCTGGTGGCGGGGAAGGGAATCGAACCCCTGACACGGGGATTTTCAGTGTCTATTAGCTCAGGAATGCCGTTTTTCGTTCGGAATCATCGGCAGATACATATCGGTTTAACTGGTATTACTCTAATCCATCGGAATGTGACGGCTCTATCGGATGTATAATTGTGGGTGAACAGTGGGTGAACAGTTGGGTGAACAGATTTTGCGAACCCCCGACCATAGGAGCCATCATGGAGTACACAAACGGATTCGTCAGGCAGCTAGTGAACAGGCCGGGTCAGCCGTGGGTGGGATACGTCAAGGATTCCAACCGGAGGCAGAAGTCCAAGACCCTCAAGACCTACGTGAACAGGAACGGCAAGACCTCACCCGTCAAGACGGAGGACCAAGCGAGGACGGCACTGGACCAGTGGCGCACGGAGCTGGAAAACGCCGCCATCAGGGACGCCGACAACATCCCACAGGCATCAACCCCGGTCGCTGACTACGTGGACTCCTACATCGATGACATTGAGACCGCTCAGTCCGTGGAGCCGAGCACCGTGGACGGCTACCGCAAGTCCGCCAAGTACATCCGCGAGAAGTTCTCCAAGACCCCCATGAGCGACCTCACCACCGCCATGGTGCAGAAGTGGGAGGGCGGACTAATCAAGCGTGGTCTCTCCGCGAGCACCGTGGGCAAGGCGCACCGTCTCCTCAAGATGATTTGCAAGCATGCCGTGGAGGTCCACGACCTCACATGGAACCCGTGCGACGCCGTGAAGCCCCCGCGCCGCAAGGCACCTGACCCCAACAGCCTCAGCGCACAGGACGGAGCGCGTCTCGCCATGACGCTGGCAGTGATGGAGCCGACGCCCGTTGTCACCGCCGCGACGCTCTCTCTGTTCTCAGGCATGCGGGAGGGCGAGGTCGCTGGACTCCGTTGGCGGGAGTGCGATTTCGACAACCACGTCATCCACGTCCGCGAGTCCATCGGCACGGCATCGGGCGGAGCGTTCTCCAAGACCCCAAAGACCAGCGGGAGCCGCCGTGACGTACCCCTCACCGACCAGATGCAGACCGCGCTAGAGGCACGTAGAGCCAAGATGACGGAGGAGTGCGAGGAGGCAGGCATAGACACCAACTCCGATGATTTCGAGGCGTATTTCGGCTCTCTGTACGTGCTGGGGACGGCAGACGGTCGCTGGCACAATCCGACCAGCCTCAGCCGCGAGTGGTCCGCGCTGGCATCCGCCATGGGTCTCGTAGGCTCTCAGGGACGCCGGGTCTGCTACCACGACTTGCGTCACTCGTTCGCCACCCGTGCCATAGCAGCCGGGGCCGACGTGAAGTCCGTGGCATCCGTGCTGGGGCATGCCAACGCCGCCATGACGCTCAACATCTACGCATCCGCCGACCCGGACGCCACCGCGAGGGCATCGCGCCTAGTCTCACGCGAGCTTGAGCCGAGCGAGTTCACCGTACCGTACACCATCGTGAAGGGATAGACCTGTGCAGGCATATGAGATTAGTCCATCGATGGAGTTCACGGACCCCGAACATCCTCTTGCAAGCGCATTTGTCCGTACCCTCATGCACATGCGAGCAACCAGTCTGGCAGAAGGTAAGAAGGTTGACGAGGATGAATTCAATCGTTTAATCGATGATGCTAACGAACCCATACGCGAACGCATCAAGACAGCCATGGCGAATGCTGATAAGACGATTGATGATGTGGCTCATGTGTTTGGACTCAAGACCTCAAGAGCTTATGACTACCGTAGGAGACCATCCGAGCTTAGCCGCGAGCAAACCGCCAAGCTACTGACTCTTCTAGGCATCGGAATCGATGAATTGCGCGGGGAGCCATCACTACTCACACCCGAGCAGGTCTATACGATGTATGACTATCTACCGGATTCGGACCGAACCATCATATCCGGCATGCTATGCCGTTTATATGGGTTAATACCACGGAGCTGATTGTTACAACTCTGTTAAATCGTACTTTTAATGGTCCCTCCGATTTCTTGAGCGGAATTCGGAGGGATTCTCTTATATCGCAAGACCTCCTCCGACAAGTAGTCAAACAGTCGTAAATCAGCAGGTAAAACGCCAAAAACGAGTATGCGGAGCCAAGGGTAATCTACGGATAGCCGAGGCCGAGGCGCAACTATTCGGAACTACGCGAGGAGGACGGATGTGCGAACACACCACGATTCCAACAGAGGCTAAAGACCTCAAGACCCTACCCCTCATGCTGGACGTGGAGACCGCGAGGCAGGTACCCGGCTGCTCTGACCGCTACATGCGGACGCTCTGCGAGTCTGGTCAGGTCCGCGCCGTGAAGCTGGGCAGGGTATGGAGGGTCAACCGTGACAGCCTCCTAGAGTTCTGCGGTCTGGCATAGGAGGCACCATGACGGCAAATGACAATGCCGTGCGCCTGTTCCCGGTGGAGGGACTGACAGACGGCACGGCATCCGATGACACCACCATCATAGACCTTGAGCGAGCCGAGCGAGGCCGTCTCATGTACGACCATTGTGACCGCTGGACCCATGACAACGAGGACGCCGCGAGCTACGTGGAGCGTGCGGTCCTCAATGCCGTCCGCCATGGTCGCAAGGTCTCCATCCGCGAGAAGTTGGAGCGGGTCCGCTGGGGAGATTTCACCGACCTGTACGGCAAGCCCACCCGTGCGAGCAACAACCTCTCCGCGCCGCTGGCACGCCGCATCATTGAGCGTCACCCAGAAACGAGACCCTACATCATCTTGAGGCCGTCCGTCTGCGACGAGTACGACCTCCTAGCCTCCGGGGAGTTGTCATGAGTCTCCCACGCGAGCCGTCATGTGCTGTATACCGGAGCGTGTTTGACACCGCCGAGCGCACCCTAAGCCCACGAGCAGCGGGAGCATTCTATCGCGCGTTGCTCAGGTTCTACTTTCTGGGCGAGGACCCTTCAGGCTTGCCGAGGGACGCAAGGCTTGTGTTCGAGGCCACTAGGCACCGCATCGCACGGGCTAGGAGCGTTGCACAAGCCGCCAAGACCGATGTACCCGACTGCCACGATCCCGACAGCGACCCGCTACCCGACTATGAAAACGACCGACTAGCAGCGGAAACAGCGTCTCCACCTGCGGAGGTACCTCCCGAGGGTCTGGGTGGGGGTAGGGGTTCTGGTCTGGGTCTGGGTTCCGGTTCTGGTCATCAAGACAAGACAAGGTCGCTTTTGCCGGGGGCAAGAAGCGACTGTGTATCCATCGACCAGCTCATTGACATGGTGGAGGGGTATGCCGAGGAGCGGGAGCTGTATGCGTTGGTCAACGAGCAGACCGTCGAGGCGTGGACGCTCAACTGGGCCGACAACGGCTGGGCCGACTATGACGGAGCCGACATGGACCAGTTCATTCCCGACCCGGACGGAGGAACCTCCCGACGCTGGCAGGTCATGCTCAAGGCCTACAGCTCGTCGATGGAGGAACGGGCCGGGGGCGTTGGATGGTAGGAGGCGAGTGCGACGAGCTATCAATCTGTACTGACGGACGCCATCAAGGTAACGCTGGGGACGCTCGTGATGGACCCAGTAACCGGACGGGTCATGCGCGGGGAGGAGGTCCTGCGACTGGTTCTCCTCCGCATGAGCGATAACGGGAACGAGGAGGCAACGCAGCTTCTGCAGACCATGGAAAGCAACAGGCGCAAGCGACGCCGCAAGAGATAGGAGCACAACCAGTGAACAACGAGAACCTAGTCAGTCTGGCAGACCGACCAGCCGAGGAGCGGAGGAGCATAGCCTCCATGGGCGGCATCGCGTCTGGGGAGGCACGACGGGAGCGCAAGGCCCTACGCGAGGCGTTCGAGATAGCCCTCAATTGCCCCGTCACCGTCGATGGGACGGAGATGCAGGCCATTGACGCCGTGGCACTCGCCACAGTTGAAGCGGCCATGAACGGGGACATGAGGGCCGTCGTCATCCTACGCGACACCTGTGACGGCAAGCCCGTCGAGCGCATCGAGGCAACGCCCGCAATCAGCGAGGAGACCCGCCTAGAGGTGGAGCGTCTGCTTTTCGGAGACGATGACGAGAACTAGACAAGAGGAGAAGCAACTATGGCAATCCGTGAGACCGGATACATCCGCAACATGTTGAAGCAGACCGGACCAGTGCAGCAGCCCCATTACGCCGATGCAGGCTATCAGGCAGGCGAGCACATCGAGGGTGGATTCGAGGTCTCAGACAGACCCGAGACCCCGGAGCACGTCGTTATCCACATGGGACCTCAGTACATTGTGCACAACGATGACATGGAGTCTCGTTTCCGCGAGGCGGAACAGAACCCCTCCTCCGAGGTCATCCACCTAGGCAGCACCGTCAGATACGTCATGGAGGACGAGGAGACGGAGGCGGACCGCAGGGCCAAGAGGGCCGAGGCCATCGCCAAGGCCGTGGAGCTGGCAATCAAGAACGGTGACATCGACCCGGAGGTATTCGACCAACTGTAGACCGACGCCGGGGCTTGTCCTTTCACCCGGCATGGTCATATTGTGGGAGGCGCGCACCCACAGGAACGGCACCCGTCCATAGTGGCGGGTGCTTTTCCTTGACTCTCAGAAGGACTCATTTGGAGCAAATCGAGCCTTTTGGGTGAACTCAGGGTGAATCGGTGGGTGAACAGAATCGGAGCATGAAATAACCTCTGACCCAAATAAGCAGGTCAGAGGCCCTAGTTCGATGGTGGCTGGGGAGGGAGTCGAACCCCCGACACAGGGATTTTCAGTCACCATATTTCGTGTTTCACGCATTCCACAGTGTTTCACATCTTCGTCATATTCGCAGGTCATATGGATTTTGACACACTCTGGAACGAGCGGGCTACAAAGCGTAGCACAATCTAGGTGACTAGAAAGTGACATGCTTTTTCGAGAAGGTGACATGACATGGCAGACGCGAAAGTATCGGCAGGCTCGCTCAGGAAAGTCAGGAAGTACGACGGCACATGGGAGTGGCAGGCGTGTGTGAACGTCACAGAAGGCGGTAGACGCCGCCAGATGCGTAAGATGACGGGTATTGCCTGCAACCCGCAAACGGACGCTGAAAAAGGCTCTGGGCGGCGCGTACAGGCAACGGGCAAAGGTGCGAGGGCAGCACAGGCATTCCTCACCGAATGGCGACAGGAACTCGTCACACAGTACGCGACGCCGCAGGACAGCGAACAGTCGCAGATGAGCGTCCTTGAGTACATGGACAGGTACTGGTCGTCGCTCGCCATCGAGCCAGTCACCGTCGATGGATACCGCAAGCTGCGCAAGCATCTCGACCACGAGAAGCTGCGCATGCCAATCGGTGAGGTCACGCCAACCGTCGTGCAAGCGTGGATCGCGGCGAAGCGTGACGAGGGCGTCGGCGACAACACCATCAAGAAAGCGTTCGACCAACTGCGCTACGCGTGCCGTTGGGGTGTGCGGATGGGCGAGCTTGCCAATGACCCGACAGCACCCGTCAAGCCACCGAAGAAAGCGAGCCGCGACCCGAACCCGCTCGACATCGGCAACATCGCCACGCTCCACGAGCTGCTGGACAACCTGCGCGAAGCAGGCGGCACGCACGCCATCGTGGCAGACGCGGCAGAGCTGGCACTGAACACCGGCATGAGGATGGGCGAGCTGTGCGGGCTCAGGTGGGAGGACATCGACGCGACGCACATCCACGTCAACCGCGTCGTGACCACGCCGAGTGGCGGGGCAAAGCTCAAGGACTACCCCAAGAACAAAGAGCGCCGTGACGTGCCGCTCAACGCGAGCATACGTGCTGTTCTCGACCGAAGGCGCGAGGAGCAGCGCGAGTTCCAAGGAGATGACCTCGACGGATGCTATGTGCTCGCAAGGCCGCATGACGCAGAGGCGTTCATGAGTCCTGGCTATCTGTCGCACCAGTGGTCGACATTCATCGCGTCGACCAAAGTTCGCGGAGTGCAAGGCTTGCTCCCACACTTCCACGACCTCAGGCATACATGGGCGACACAGGCACTCATCAACCACATCGACGTGGTGACCGTAGCAAGCATCTTGGGACATCGCAACACGTCGACCACGCTCAAATATTACGCAAGGTGGATGCCGAACGCAAACGCCGTTGCAATGTCGACCATGGACGGCATCGTCGGCAGCAAGACGTAGCACACGCGTCCCATAGACAAGTTTGTCAACAGATGAAGGGAGCCGCTTCACGCGACTCCCTTCATCTGCACCAAAAAAGATTGCCGTACGCCCTGACGGGCGTCCGATCTGGCAGGTGCGGTCGCCCAAGGGGGCGACCTCAATGGCACGCGCATCGAACATGCTAGCGATTACCCTTGCTCCGGTTATGAGTCTTGCAGAGCATCTGGCAGTTGGCAGCGGATGTTGCACCACCATGGCTCCATGCCGTCACATGGTCGGCATCCATCTCGCCGATCTTGTAGATGCGAGTCCTGTTCGAGCCCTTGTCCATCGCTGCGCACATCGGGCAGTTTGAGACGCCCTTCTTCTTGGCAGCGCTCGTCTGCGCATGGTAGACCGAGCTCTTCGTCTTGGCGTCAAAGACGCGGATGTTGAGAAGCTTCGCGTCGACCTCACCGCCCAGCACATACTCGAAGATGCCCCGCCTGTCCGTGACCTGCTCGTCGGCCAACAACGCGTCGACACGCTTCGCAACAACATCGGCGTCATATGCCTTGGTGTGATACGTCTTGTAGAGACGCCCCCAGTCGAGTCCGCGCATCTCGGGGCCTGCGTAGGTGAACACGGTATCTACCCAGTCGATGATCGTGTCAAAGTTGTCCTCAAGCTCCTTGATGTTGTCATCGTCGCGATGCTTGGCCATGTAGTCCTCGATGTCACCACCGCTCACCCAGTCAAGAGCACGCTCTAGGATGGCCTGACGCCTAGGATCGCCGCTCACGTAGGTCTGCCACATGTTCATCTTGGCGTTGTTCGGGTTCGAGAAGTGGGCGCGTGCGGCGGTCACGAACGGGCCATGGTAGGCCGCGTTGCGCAGCTCCTGCTTGACCAGCGGCACGCCCGCTATGTTGATGATCTCGAACCACTCCTGTATCTCGGACGGGTCACCCTCGCACACGTAGATGGTAAGCGGTGTGTTGAGGATGAGGTCTTGGTCGTTCTTGTCGAGGCTGTTGAAGTAGCGTGGCTTGCCACCGCGCTCGACCGCGAACGGCCATGACTGGTTGACGAAGCGTGCGAAGCTCGTGATGCGCTGCTGACCGTCCAGCACCTCGTACATGCCATCGTCGTTCTTGACGAAGTAGATGAGGCCCAGAGGGTAGCCGCGCAACAGAGAATCTACCACCGCGACGTCCTTCTTGCCGTCGCCGTAGATGTAGTTGCGCTGGTACTCGGGCTGGATGATGAGCTTGCCACCCAGTCCGAACAGGCCCTTGTTCTCGTTCTTGTCGTAGATGAAGCCCTTGCAGACGTCACCTACCGTCCAGTCGGTATGCAGTGTGGTCTTCACTGGTCATCACCTGCCTTCTTGCGACGAATGAATAAACGGTCATATATCGGAACCAGCGGCAGGCCATCGTCATCATTGACATAAACCTTCTGAACTCGCCACGTCCTGTTTCTTGTGCGACACAATGCGCTCACCTCATCCGACGGAGGCCTAAAGAACGTGCACTCAGTAGTGGCCCATCCCAAGTCACCGCTCATCCCCAGCAAATCGAACTGGTCTGGGTTGTGCCTATCAAGAAAAGAAATTGGCACTCCCATGACACCATCGTAGTCAGAGGGAATGCACGGAGCCAAAGGTACTTCAAGAGCGTCGTAATTTGCGTAGTGAGGATAGGCCACCGTACCAAACTTGTCCTTAAGCTTCTTTTGAAGCTTCTTATTGAACTTGAGGTTATGAGCCATCGTATCCAATAGCATTGGCTCATGACGAACACCATGATCTACGTTGGTGAACCAACAGACATTGCCAAATGTCTGGTATGAGATGCCATTTTCAACAATAACATCCTTTGTGCTGACGCCATCAGGAACCCTGAAGCGCTTCGGGTGCGTCGTTCCAAGCCACATCTCGCTCGATCTTAGCTTGGGGAACACCTCGACGTACTTGACCGCGTTCAGATTACCAATGGCGATGAACAGCTTGTTCGCGTCCACAATCCAGCTGATGAAATCATGGAACAAACTGAACGGCGGGTTCGTGATGATAATATCCGCCTCGTCACGCAAGGCACAGACCTCGGCAGAACGGAAGTCGCCGTCACCTTCGAGGTATCCCGTGAACTCGATATCGTCCGAGTCGACCACGCCGTCGCCGTCGACATCGCGCTCGAGGACGAACAGCTTGCCATGCGTCTCGTGCAGATCCTCGTCATACAGCGGCGACTCCTGCTCGAACAACGAAAGCTGTTTATTGCCGGCACCCTTGGCATAGCTCGTGGAGATGAGCTTCTTGAGTCCAAAGCGGTCGAAGTTGGCCGCGAAATACTTGGTGAAGTTGCTCCACTCCGGATCGTCACACGGAAGAAGGATGGTCTTGTCTCTGAACACGTCTGGATTGAACTCGACATAGGCATTCATCTCAGCCTCAATGTCGGAGTACTGGGTATAGAACTCATCGTTCTTGGCGGTCTTGGCCGCTCCTAGATTGCTATTGCCAGATGCCATATGGCCTCCTCATGTCAATGGAACATAGCCATTCTACCAGCACGTTTCCAACACTGGGCGGCATCGGGACTAGTGGTGTCCCTTAGCCGCGCCAGCGTCGAAAACGACCCTACTGTTGCTTTGCTTGGTCGACGTCGGCAAGTCGCTTTTGGAGCTCCCTGACTTGCTCAGCCAGGACGCCTCGCTCTTGCTCGACCTCGGCGATCTTGGCTTGCGCGGCGTCACGCTCTGCGGTCAGATGGTCGACGGCGCTCTTTGCATCGGCAAGGTCGGACTCGTAACGCTCGACCTGCGCCTTGAGCATTGACATCATATCGTCGAAGCGCTTTGCCTGTGCCTCCTCCGCCTCGTGCATCGCTTTGGTCAGTGCGTCGACAGACTCGGCCTTCTTGCGCAGATCCTCAAGCTCAGCAGCTTGCTCCTCGATGGTCTTGTCTCGATTGGCGATGATGCCATCACGCTCCGCAAGCTGCGCGGTCAGCTCCTCGACCTGCTTGGTCTGCTCCGCCAACGCCTCGTCAGAAAGCTCTTGGCGATGGCTCAGAATGGAGCGCATGACCGCCTTCACGCCGATGAGGTGCCGACACACCTCACCAAAGCTAGCGATCTCGTACTCGTCTGCCAACGGCAGCAGATCGTCGCCTGCGTAGCCTTCGATGAGCGCGATGATTGCGCCATCCTGCGTGAAGCCCTCACCCAAGCGCTTCTGCATCTCGTCGAACATCGTCTTGGTCTCGGGCTTTACAGCAATAGTCGTGGACATGTTCCTTGTACCTCGCATTCTCGCTTATAATCTGTACAGATACATTATACCACTATCTACCTGCGATTATACGTATTTTTATAACATTATCTGGGATTATAATGCTTATAATTGCCTTGCTATCCTCCAATCTGAGGACCACCATGGCCAGCAGACCTACGACGTGGCGCATTCTGTATCATCGTGCGCTGCGGTTGCGGCTTCGGAGCCTTACGCTGCGTCTGCTGACGTTGCGTACGTTGGATGCGGTCGATGGCATCCTGTGCAGCACGGGCAAGCTCCCTGTTGCGTGCAAGACGCTCCTTGGCAGCTTGCTGCTCTGGCGTCGGCCAGATGTGCTCCGCGATCTTCTCGGCGACCCTGCGGACAAACGGCTTGACATGTCGCGCCCACTCATTGGCAAAGAACTCCCGTAGACCCTGCCCATATTTCTCGCCATGTTCCTCGGCCTCGACATCGCCAATTGCGTCAGGCACCTCATAGAGGATGCGTCGGACATACTCGACGTGCTTCGACGGGTCTGACTCGTCCCTATGCGTCTCTAGCCATTCGTCGGCGGCAGCGTTCGCCTCGTTGGCCGCGTCGACCAACACCTGAGCCTCGTCAAGCATCGTCTCGTAAGCCTGCTCGTACTCGAGCTCCGCCCGCATGGGCTCGCCTTCGTAGAGCGCGGCAACCATCGCCGTGCGATAGTTGTCGACCGCGACGCGCGTGTCCTCGGCATCCTGCCGTGCCTTGGCTGACTCGGCTTCGAGACGCTTCAACTCTTTCTTGACGCCTCGGATACCCCGATGAGTCTTGCCGTCAGTCGTTTGATAGGTCTCGCCCTCGTACGCCTCCTTGACAGCCAGGGCGCGGTCGCGCTTTTGCTCTGCAGCAACGCGCTCACGTTTTGCTTGTGCCGTTGACGTACGGGCGGCATCCCGTGCCTTTTCGGCTGCCTGCTGTTCGGTTAGGGCTTTGGCTGTTCGGGCGTCCTGCGCGTCTGCGGCCTTCGTCGACGCAAGCTCACGCTCAAGAGCCTTGGCAGCACTCTCCTCCGCAACGAGGCGAGCCTCGGCTGCTTTCTGGGCCGCCTGCTCGTTCTGCTTGCGTACGTACTCGTTGGTATTGAGCCTACCCTGACGCCACTTCTCACGGCGCTCGGCGGCGTACTCCTCATCGGAATAGAAGCGATCCCAGTCGGTTGTGTCGACGTCCTCGAAGTCCCACCCGCGCTCACGCATCGCAGCCGGATAATACTTATTGAGCTGCGACCGTAGTTGCGAGTCCATGAGGTATCCCCAGCACTTGCCCGCATCATCGAACGTGTCATAGGCGATGTGGATATCACCGCCCTCGTCGTTGTGGGTCACCATCACCCGAATGTTGCTCTGGGAGAACAGGTGCGGCTCAAACTCCTCCATGACCTCAAGATGGTCTCGCACGCAACGCTGCTTGTCCTCGTCGCTCAGGGAGCGCCACCACTCGTCCTCTGGGTTGAAGACGGAGCCGACCAGCGGTACGCCATCGGCTCGGAACTTACAGAGCCGCGTGGTGCCATCCTTGTAGTGCTTGACCGTCTGATGCTCGGTCGCCAACTCGTCTTGGAAGTCCGCCCAGAACCGTCTCGCCGACCGTGGCAGCTCATGGTAGTCGTTCGTGCTCGTGAGGGAGCGGTCAACGGTGATGGACTTGGACGCCCGCTCCTCCATGCACTCAAGCAACCAACCGAAACCGTTGGCTCGACACTTCGGTTTCGTCCCCCGCTTGGTGGGCTTCGGATCTCCGACCGTCAGTCCCACCACCTGCGGAACGCACATAACACTCATCCTGAAACACCTCCTCCACTTCGTTATTGCAATAACTCAGTGGAAATCGCGACTGGGTTATTGCATAACCCATCGACGTTCTCTTGGGGCTTCGCCCCGCCGAAGGCATCCCCATCCTCAATAGGTGAGTGATACTCCCCTAGGCGGAGCCTTACCCCACACGCACATGTGACGAGCCTTTGGCTGCGATGACGCGCAAGCGCGTCGACGCAGCCAAAGGCCGTAACACATCTGCGCCTAGCATCCGTCCGAGGACTCGGAATCCGCGCATGTCGACATCGTCGCCGCAAGCGGCTCCTCAATGACATGCGCGGAATCCTCGCCATCGGACGTCTGCCGTGGCTCGTCCTCGATCGCCAACGACATCACCTTGCGTATGATGAACTCGTAGGCGTTCTCGTCCTTGCCATCGTGGCGGAGGGTCGTGGAATGGACCATCCGCCAGAACTCAAGCGCCTCACGCTCTTCGCGCTTTCGGGCAAGCTCCTCTGCCTTCCGTGCGTCGATGCGAGCCTGACGGCGCTCGGCGCGGCGAAGCTCCTTCACCGCATCATTGGCGGCCTTGATAGCGGCCTTCTGCTCGGCGATGCGAGCCTTGATGTCCGCCATCGCATCGGACTCATAGACCACCTCGGTGGTCGTGGTCGTGTCCTTCGTCTCGTCTGCCATGCAAACCATCTCCTTACCTAGTCGGGAAACAGGACGTCGATGCTGACACCCTGATCTGTACAATCTGCGTCGCCATGGCGAAGTGCCGACAACCTATGATCCAAATCGCAAAGGCGGCCAATCGCGACGGGCAAGCCAACGACCTCGTTGCCATCGATGAAGAGATGTTGGCGGCGACCCACCTGCCATGTCGACGGCGGATACGGATGACGAACAGGGCAACCCCAGAGAGGGTGCTTGCGCAGGTACGCATCCTCGGCTGCCTGTGCCGTGACGCGCTCCCTCTCGTAGTCCGCCATGGCCTGCGCATAGTCATCAGTCATCTCGACAAGTCCGTCGACCATCTTGCGCAAGGACTCACGACGTTCAGATAGCGCACCGAGCATCGTGCGGTCATCATCGTCGGCATCGGCGTCATAGGCGTCGACGTCTGCGGCGAGTGCGTCGACCAAGGCGTTGAACTCCATGAGTCCCGCGTCGAACTCCTCGCGCACCTGCACAGGACACCAGCCGTCAGGGTGCGCGTCATCATAGACGGTCGCCATCTCAGGCTCGAAGAACGTGAGCATCGGCTCGTCCTCGGGCAAGATGTCCTCGACACTCTCCTTGCGTGCGGCCTGCATCGCAGCTAGCTCCGCAACAGCGTTGACCACCGCCTTGACCACGGGCTCGAACACCTTCGCCAATGCCTCGCCCCCGTAGGTGCGCAGGAGCCTCGCGACGCGCACCTTGCCATGGGCCATATGGAAGAACGATGTCAGCTTGGAGTCATCGCCCGTAAAGACACCCTTGTTGCCATAGAGATCAAACGACGTCGGCGTTAGGCCGATGACGAGCGCGAAGCGACGATATGCTTGCGTGCGAGCCTCTGCGGCATGGTGCTCACCGTTCTTGTCGATGTACTCGCCAGCAAGCCCTTCGAGGAATGGTCGCCAAGGTTGGATGCCTTCGACGATGTTGAAGTGGTTGACGAGCACGCGATCGCCGAACTTGACATTGAAAGCATCCTTGTCG
>OMWE01000012.1:0-2134 GCA_900314685.1 uncultured Actinomycetes bacterium
TATTGTCATGTGTCGGTCGCCGTGCGTGCCAAGATATTTGCGCGACCTTTCCAAGTCCTTACAAAAAGGACGTGACGGGTGACGGGGGAGTGTCACACTCCCGTCTTTGACAGTTTAGCGCCGACCGTTCCTACATAACACCAGCTCAAACGGCTCGTATGCACAGGTTATGCGAGGCCCGGGATGTGGTACCGCGCTACCAGTTGGCCCCCTTCGAGAAAATCCTCCGCATGGAGCGGTACGGGATGATCTCGTAGTCGGTCCTGAAGCCGAAGGCCTCGTGGAGGGCGTCGGTCGCCGCGTCGGGCTCGTAGAGCGGCGCCCACCCCTCGCCCCGCACGTCCTCGAAGAGCATGCCCCGCATGGCCGACAGCAGCGCGTCGCAGGTCAGGCCCCTGCCGGCGACCCTCCCCTCGATGATGCGGTAGGCCAGCAGGGCCATGAAGCAGGTGAGGAAGTGG
The DNA here is from genome assembly GCA_900314685.1 of uncultured Actinomycetes bacterium. GTDB lineage: Bacteria > Actinomycetota > Coriobacteriia > Coriobacteriales > Atopobiaceae > Olegusella. The sequence continues at coordinate 462 of OMWE01000012.1, forward strand.
GCCCGTATCCGGTCCTCGCGCCGCAGGTAGACGGGCCTGGCCTCGAACTCGGTCTTCATGATGCGGAAGCACTCCTCGATCTCCCAGCGCCGCGCGTTGACCGCCAGCATGCCCTCCACGTCGTCGTCGGGCAAAAAGCTCGTGGCCAGGCAGTAGACGCCGTCGTAGGCGGCCTCGGCGGCGACCGCCCCCTCGTCCACGGCCCAGACGGTGCGCTCGGCCACCTCGCCCTCGCCGGTGACGGCGGTCCTCCTGCAGAGGCGCCTGAAGTCGTTGGCGCCCTTGCGGTCCATCCGGTCGGGGTGCTCGGCGATCTGGCGCTCGGCGCGGGCGACCTGGTCGGCGCGGACCCTGCGCTGGTAGTCGCGGTACTTGAAGGAGAAGGTGGCGACGAGCGTCTGCTCGAAGTACCCGCCCGAGGCGTCCCTCTCCCTGACGCGCCTGGCCTTGTAGAACGTGGCGCCGCGCAGGCGCGGGTCGCCCGTGCCCTCGCGCAGCGACTCGTCGACGCCGTCCAGGTCCCACTCGGCCTCCGAGCCCGGCAGGCGCCAGCCCCCGCGGTCCAGGGCCCATCTCTTGAGGTGCGCCTTGAGCTTCTTCGGCGAGGTCGCCGTCACGAACTGCCGCTCGCCGGCGCTGTTGAACTCGCGGTTGGCCAGGGAGGAGAGCCCCGCGTCGGTGCAGACGACGAACTTCGACAGGCCGAAGTCGGACACGATCCTCTCCTCGAGCGGCACCATCATGGGCTGCTCGCTGGAGTTGCCGGGCGCCAGGCAGAAGGCCAGGGGCATCCCCCCGGCGTCCATGAACAGCCCCATCTGCACGATCGGGCTGGGCCTGTGCTCCTTGGAGACGCCGTAGCGGCGGAAGTCGTCCTCCCGCTCCGCCTCGAAGAAGTAGTTGGTGCAGTCGAAGTACAGGACGCCGGTCTTCCGGCCGGCGACCCTCGCCGACCTCCTGTACAGCCATTCCTGCACGAAGTCGGACTCCTCGGCGAGCACGGACAGCGCGCGGTAGACGTCGTGGGGCTCGATCGCGTCCTGGTGTATCAGCGACCCGGCGAGCGCGCAGGTGGAGAGCTTGGAGTCGGGCTCCAGGGCGCGGCAGCAGACGAGGGCGCGCAGTATGGACTCCAGGTCGTAGGAGAAGCGGTGGCGCGACGCGATCTGCCGGCACATCTCGCCGACGCCGAGCTCGGTGAGCACGCGGTCGACGAAGACGTGGCCGCCCAGGTACAGGCGCCTGCCCCCGACCCTGCGGGTCGGGTCGTAGGTCCTGGTCACCCTGCGCGTCCTGCCCTTCTCCTGCTCGGTGAGCTCGGCGGCCCGCGCGCGGCACCACGCCTCGACGTCGGTGCCCTCGCCGAGCCTGGCCTCCAGCTCGCGGCGGGTGCCGAGGCGCTCGACGACCTTCGTGGTGGTCTTCTTGCCCTCGCGCACCGACTTGATCACGTAGAAGCACTCGGAGTTCCTCGACCTGGTGACCTTGACCCTCATGCGCGCCCCCGGACGCCGTTGCTGCCCTTATCCAATGCATTGTACCACACATTACCACGTAGTACCACATATTGTGACAACGAAACTTGACTTTCGCGCATGAAAAATCCCCGCCTGAGCGGGGACTCCCTGGGAAATGTTCGAATTACCGTGCCCTCAAACTGTCAAACATCCGAG
>OMWE01000012.1:2189-124187 GCA_900314685.1 uncultured Actinomycetes bacterium
CGAGCACGCCCGACAGCCCAAAGAGGTAGCGCCCGACGAAGGCCGTGAGGTTGAGGTCGAGCAGCGTGTCGTCCAGATCGAAGAGCACCGCCTTGATCACTGTTGTCACCCTTCGCAAAAATCGCATGAAATCGGTCATGTAGCTTGAAATCTACCCTTGTTACAGAGTAATCTATCCTTTGCGTGAGTTTTCATGAGAATCCTCGCGCACCGTATCTGTTGGCCCCCGATAGCAATGTAAGTTTCCAAACGAGCAAAGCCCGCACCGCAGGTCAGAGGGTGCAAGCGAAGCCACACGGCAGCGATCAGAGCGATCGGGGCCCCGTTGTTCGAAAGGGGTCCACCTTTGAGTGAGATTCAAAACTCGTCCGTCTTTGCGTTGGATGAAGTGTCCGACGAGGAGATGAACAAGCTCATCGACGGCACCATTACTGCCTTCGACGAGGGCGATCTGGTGACGGGCACCGTCGTCAAGATCGAGCACGATGAGGTTCTGCTGGACATCGGCTTCAAGAGCGAGGGCGTCATCCCCGGCCGCGAGCTCTCCATCCGCAAGGATGTCGATCCCTCTGAGCTCGTCCACCTGGGTGACAAGATCGAGGCTCTTGTTCTCCAGAAGGAGGACAAGGAAGGCCGCCTGATCCTCTCCAAGAAGCGCGCCGAGTACGAGCGTGCCTGGAACGCCGTCGAGGCCAAGTTCCAGGCCGGCGAGAACGTCGAGGGCGAGGTCATCGAGGTCGTCAAGGGCGGCCTGATCCTCGACATCGGTCTGCGCGGCTTCCTGCCCGCCTCCCTCGTCGACCTCCGTCGCGTCAAGGATCTCACCGCCTTCATGGGCACCCGCATCGAGGCCCGCGTCATCGAGATGGACCGCAACCGCAACAACGTCGTCCTCTCCCGCCGCGTCGTGCTCGAGGAGGCCCGCAAGGCCGAGCGCGCCGAGATCCTCTCCAAGCTCAAGCCCGGCATGCGTCTCAAGGGCACCGTCTCCTCGATCGTCGACTTCGGCGCCTTCGTCGACCTCGGCGGCATCGACGGCCTGGTCCACATCTCCGAGCTCTCCTGGAACCACGTCAACCACCCCTCCGAGGTCGTCAAGGTCGGCCAGGAGATCGAGGTTCAGGTGCTCGACGTCGACCTCAACCGCGAGCGCATCTCCCTCGGCCTCAAGCAGACCACCGAGGATCCCTGGCGTGTGCTCGTCAAGAAGTACCCCGTCGGCGCTATCGTCGAGGGCACCGTCACCAAGCTCGTCTCCTTCGGCGCGTTTGTCGATCTGGGCGAGGGCGTCGAGGGCCTCGTGCACATCTCCGAGATGGCACGCCAGCACGTCGACCAGCCCAGCCAGGTCTGCTCCGTGGGCGACACCGTCCAGGTCAAGGTCATGGAGATCGACCTCGACCGTCGCCGCATCTCCCTCTCGATGAAGTCCGCTGCCGAGACCCTCGGTTACGAGGTCGAGGTCAAGCCGCTCGAGGGCGAGACTGCTGCCGAGGAGGCTCCTGCGACCGAGCAGGCCGCCGAGTAGTCGAGTGGCGTAGCCGGTCGAGTGGCACGGGCAACACAGCTGCCGAGTCGCGAGACTGCGATATAGCCTTCGTCGCACACACAAAGTAGAGCGGGGTCGCTTCGGCGGCCCCGCTTCTTTTATCGCTTTTCTTATCACTGTCGAACTGCCGCCGAAAGGGGTACCTCCCGAAGGGCTGCCTGGGGCAGGAGGCGTCGGCGCACACGATCTGGCCTAGCGCGTCCTCTTCGGTCCATACGCGACGCCCGCCGGCGGCGGGATGCTCTTCGTTTCGAATTTTACAAAGAAGGACGCCGCGTCTGTCACTGCAGCTGTTCGGCGTTACACTACGTATATCAAAATGGCATGCATGAATGACCGGCATACGGTACAAAAGGCATGCATGGATGGCCGGCATGAGGTGCGAGGGGAAGACATGGCGGGCGATTTCGAACATCACCGACATTTCGACGGGTTCGCGGACGCGGTCACGACGTCGCTCTACGATGACACCCGTTCGCGGTCTCCGGTGGTGGCGCCGACCCTGCGCTCGGTGAAGGTCGGAGGCGATCGCCCCCTCATCTGCGTGACCCCGCGATGGATGCCCGGCCACGACCAGTTCACGGCGAGCCAGTCCGTGGGCGACGTGCAGATGGAGGCCATCATCGCGGCGGGTGGCATGCCGGTCATGATGCCCCTCACCAAGGACAAAGGCCTTATCCGCGCCTACGTCGAGATGTGCGACGGATTCAACATCCCGGGCGGCCACAGCGTCAACTCTCGCCGCTGGGGCGAGGAGCCGCGCGATCCCGAGGAGCTGGCCCCGGCCCGCGATGCGCTCGAGTTTCCGCTGGTGGAGATGGTGCTCGAGGCCGACAAGCCCCTCCTTGCCCTCTGCCGCGGCATGCAGCTGCTCAATGTCGCGCTGGGTGGCACACTCTCCCAGTACTTGTACGACCTACCTCCCCGCGAGGGCATGACGCACTGGCGCCACTCCGTGATCCTCGACCGGCCGGCACACCCCGTCGAGGTCGAGAGCGGCACGCTCCTCTCCGAGATCGTGGATGGCCGCGAGCTCATCCAGGCCAACTCGAGCCACCACGAGTGCGTGAAGGACCTCGGTCACGGCCTGCGCATCAGCGGCTATGCGACCGACGGTATCATCGAGGTGCTCGAGGTGCCGTCTGCGACTTTCGCCCTTGGTGTCCAGTGGCACCCCGAGTACACCTGGCGCTCGATCGAGACCGACTTTGCCCTCTGGCGTGCCTTTGTAGCCGCGGCGGCGCGATAGCGCCAAGAAGCCCTTGGGGGACAGACAGGATAGGCGAGACAGGCGACTCAGTGAAGACGATCTTTCTCATAGGCGGCATTGCCTCGGGCAAGTCGAGCGCGGCGCGCGAGCTCGAGCGGCGGGGCGCCGTCCGCATCGACCTCGACCAGGTGTCGCGCGAGGTGCTTGCGCCCGGCTCGTCTTTGCTGCCCGCGATCGCACGAGAGTTCGGCGCGGACCTGCTTGATGAGGCAGGCTCGCTCAATCGCGGGCTGCTCGCACAGCGTGCGTTTGCCTCGGCGGAGGCGACGGCGCGCCTGGAGGCCATCGAGCTGCCGGCGATCAGCGATGCGCTCGCGGCCCGCCTCGACGGCCTGGAGACGAGCGAGTGCCCGCCCGAGCTTGTGGTGGTCGAGGTTCCGCTGCCCGACCGTATGGGACCGATGCTGGGGCTTGCGGACGTCGTCGTCTGCGTGAGCTGCCCGATTGCCGTGCGTCGCGTGCGCGCGATAGGTCGCGGGATGGACGGTGCCGATTTCGACCGCCGCGCCGCCCGCCAGCTGACCGACGGGCAGATGGCCGCCCTCGCGGACATCGTGCTGGACAACAGTGGCGACGAGCAGGCGCTCCTGCGACAGCTGGACCAGCTGCTCGTCGGTTGACCGCGAGTGCCGGCTTTCGCCAACCGAAGCCGACGTCGGGCAATCCCTATGTTTCCGATAGGAAAAGTTTATCGGGGAAGCTTTTTATATCCCACTAAATAAGTAGACTATAAAACAAGGACAAGACAAACAAGGGTCGTTGGTTCGCAGACGTAAAATCGGGGGGCTTCGAGACCCCGAGGTTGCAAGCGCGCCGGTGCGCAGCGACGTGCCCCACACTATTGTGGGCACGTTACGAATAGGCGCCGTTAGATTGTAAAACCGTTACTTTTGCGCTCGTGAGCACCCTTTGTGACGGTCCTTTGGGTAAGTTTGGTTCATAGCGCTTCTCACAGGAAGGAAGCGCAGGGGAGAAGGGAATACCATAATGGCAATCCTTGAGAAAATGATGCTGAGCCGTCGCCAGGCGCTTGGTCTGGGCACTGCGGCGGCCGCCACGCTCGGCCTGGCTGCGTGCGGTGGCTCTTCGACGCCTTCCGCTGATTCTGGTTCCGCCGCCGGCTCCGCGGCCGAGTCCGCCGTCTCCATCGATACTGCGGCGTTCGATGCCCTCGTCGCCGGTGGTCCCACCGCTGCTGACGACGTGATCGGCGCCAGCGAGTGGGCGCAGAAGGTCAAGGACGCCGGCAAGCTCCGCGTCGGCTGCGTCAGCACCTCCGAGCTCTTCAGCCAGCTCAACGAGGTCGACGGCCGCTACCGCGGCTTCGACGCCGGCCTGTGGCAGCTGCTGGCCCGCTACATCACGGGCGACGACCAGGCCTTTGAGCCCACCACCGTCACTTCCTCCACCCGCGAGTCCGTGCTCGAGAACGACGACGTCGACGTGGTCTTCGCCACCTACTCCATCAACGACGAGCGCAAGGAGGTCATCTCCTTCGCCGGCCCGTACTACATCTCGCAGTACGGCGTGATGGTCAAGGCCGACAGCGGCATCAAGACCCTGGACGATCTCAAGGGCAAGAAGGTCGCGGCGCAGTCCGGCTCCAACGGCCCCGAGCTGGTCGAGCAGTACCTGCCCGACGCCGAGCTGCAGGAGATGAATACCGACGAGGAGATCGTCACCGCCCTCGATCAGGGCCGTATCGACGCCTACGCGGTCAATACCGACATCATCCTGGGCACCACGCTCAAGAACCCGGGCAAGTACGTGATGCTCGATGAGACCTTCGGTCCCGAGGACCCCTACGGCATCGGCCTGCCCAAGGATTCCGACGGCGTCAAGTTCGTCAACGACTGGCTCAAGGGCATCGAGGACGACGGCACCTGGGCCGAGCTCTGGAAGATCACCCTGGGCGAGGACAACATCCCCGACGAGCCTCCCGCAATCGAGGCATAAGGATCCACTAGGCGGCATTCTGTAAATCGGCGGGGTCTTGTGTATGGCAGGACCCCGCTTGTCGTAAGCGAGGAATGGACCATGGGCCTTTCCGAGATTTGGACAGAGTACGGGGGCATGTACATCCAGGCGCTGCTCACCACCTGGAAGCTCACCGCGATCTCCTTCACCTTGGGCTTTGCGCTCGCGATACTCATCACGATCTTTCGCGTGTCGCCCGTCAAGCCCCTGCGTGTCTTTGGCGACTTCTATGTGCAGGTCTTCCGCAACATAGCGGGCATCTCGCTGCTGATCTTCCTGTACTACGCCTTCCCGTACCTGGGGATCCTCCTGTCGGAGCAGACGTGCGTGCTCATCGCCGTGACGCTGGTCGGCTCGGCCTTTGGCTCCGAGAACTTCATGACGGGCGTCAACACGATCGGCGTGGGGCAGATCGAGGCGGCTCGCTCGCTGGGGCTCACCTTCACTCAGATGATCCGCCTGGTGATCATCCCGCAGGCGCTGCGCTCGGCCGTGCTGCCGATGACCAACCTCCTGATCGCGATCATGCTGACGACATCGCTCGGCTCTCAGGTCCCGCTGGACCCGCACGAGCTCACCGGCATCGTCGCCTATGTGACGACCCGCAACTCGACGGCCGGCCTCACGGCCTTCATCCTTGCGGCGCTCGGCTACGTGGGCACGGCGCTGGTCATCGGCTACTTCGGTAACCGCCTCGACAAGAAGGTGAGGATCCTGCGATGAGTGCCGCTGCCCATGTTTCCGTCCGCGACTACCTCTACGAGGAGCCTGGCCCCAAGACCCGGCGTGCCATCCAGATCGGCACCGCTATCACCGTCGTGGCGCTCACGCTCCTGATCGTGTGGGTCCTGCGCCTCTTTGCCAATGCGGGCCAGCTTGACGCCAAATACTGGTCCTTCTTCACCAGGTGGACGACCTGGCGCTTCCTCGCTATGGGCCTGCTCGGTACCTTCGAGGTCGCGCTCACCGCCGGCGTGATCGCTATCGTGCTCGGTCTCGTGCTGATGCTGATGCGCACCAGCACCTTCCCGGTGCTGCGCGGTATCGCACGGGTGATTACGGAGTTTTTCCGCGGCGTACCGAGCCTGCTGCTGATCTATTTCTTCTTTTTGGTGATCCCCAAGTTCGGCGTCAAGCTCTCGGCCTTTTGGATGCTCGCGATCCCCATCGGCCTCGCCGCTGCCGCGGTCCTCGCCGAGGTCTTCCGCGCCGGCATGAACGCCGTGCCCAAGGGGCAGACCGAGGCTGCGCTCTCCATCGGCATGCGCCCCTTCCGCGTGAAGACCAAGATCGTCTTTCCCCAGGCGATCAAGATCGTCATCCCGTCGCTGATCTCACAGCTGGTCGTCGTGGTCAAGGACACGACCGTCGCCTACGTCGTGAGCTACCCCGACATGCTGCAGAACGCGCGCGTCCTCATCACCAATTACGACGCGCTCGTCTCCACGTACTTTGTGGTCGCGATCATCTACATCCTCATCAACTACGGCGTCAACCAGCTCGCCATCTACGTGTCGCGCCGCAGCGGCGCCAAGATCGTGACCCAGACCAATATCAAACCGGTGTAAGGAGTCAGCATGAGCACACAGACTACTGAGGCAAAGACGGACGGTGCGGCCGTGACTCCTGTCATCGAGCTGCGCCATGTGGACAAGCACTACGGGCAGCTCCACGTGCTGAAGGACATCAACCTCTCCGTGGACAAGGGCGAGGTGGTCGTCGTGATCGGCCCCTCCGGCTCCGGCAAGTCCACCCTCTGCCGCACGATCAACCGCCTCGAGACCATCGACTCGGGCGAGATCCTGATCGAGGGCAAGCCCCTGCCGCAGGAGGGCAAGGAGCTCGCGCAGATGCGCGCCGAGCTGGGCATGGTCTTCCAGAGCTTCAACCTCTTCGCCCACAAGACGATCCTGGAGAACGTGACGATGGGCCCCATCGAGGTGCTCAAGGTCCCCAAGGCCGAGGCCGAGGAGCGCGCGATGACCCTGCTCAAGCGCGTCGGCGTGGGCGAGCAGGCGGCCAAGGTCCCCGCCCAGCTCTCCGGCGGCCAGCAGCAGCGTGTGGCCATCGCCCGTTCGCTGGCGATGCAGCCCAAGGCCATGCTCTTTGACGAGCCGACCTCCGCGCTCGACCCCGAGATGATCAACGAGGTCCTCGACGTGATGGTCGAGCTCGCCCGCGGCGGCATGACCATGATCGTCGTCACGCACGAGATGAACTTCGCCCGCCGCGTGGCCAATCGCGTGGTCTTCATGGCCGACGGCCAGATCATCGAAGAGGGCTCGCCCGACGAGTTCTTCGACCACCCGCAGTCCCAGCGTGCGCGCGACTTCCTGGACTCCATCAAAGGTCATTGATGCGTCGATGAAGACACCCCTGCGTTATCAGGTGACGCGCAACGACTGCGGTCCGACTTCGATGACAAACGCGCTGAGCTACCTGCTCGGGCGGGAGGAGTTCCCGCCCGAGGTGCTCGAGTATGTCTACTCGGTCATGCTCGACAAGTACCGCGGCGAGCAGCATCCGGGTGGCACCTCGTGCTGGGCCATGCGTTTCTTCGGCCACTGGCTCAACGACACCCGCCGTACAACGGGTCTGCCCATCGAGGCGCACCAGCTGCGCGGGGAAGAGGTGCAGATCGGCGACGGGACCCCCTTCATCGGGTGCATCGAGCGGGGCGGCGCCGCGGTGATGAGCTGCTTTCTCGCGGGGTCCGACCACTACGTCCTGGTGACGGGCGTCAATCGCGACGTGCAAGGGCGGATCGAGAGCTTCCGCATCTTTGACCCCTGGTACGTAGAGGGCAAAGACGACCTTGTCGAGGAGGGTTTCCCGCCGCAGTACGAGGAGTTCATCACGATCGTCGACGACCACCCTTTTGAGTACAATCGCATCGTCGGACGGCAAGTGCTCTGCTCCAACATGATGATCAACTACTCGCTCACCTGCCACACGCCCCAGGAGCTGCTCCTGCTCCGCAGGACGGACGGCAAGTAGAGGAATTCACAGGTATGATTCCCATACGGGAATCCGCGATAGTGAAAAGAAGGACGTGTCGATGGCAAAAAGACCCCTGGTGGCTGTGGCACCGCGCTGGGAAGAGCGAGAGGCGCCCGCCCATTTCGCCGAGACGCTTGCCCCTCTCGAGGGGTCGGCGCACGACTTCATCGACTCGCTCACCAGCTTTGGCGCGATGCCCGTCGTGGTGCCGATGACCGAGGACGAGGACCTGCTCGATGGCTATGTGGAGCTGTGCGCGGGTCTCGCCATCCCCGGCGGCCCCGATGTGAATCCCCGGCTCTGGGGTGATGACAGCCCGTACGACCCTGCGCTCCTGTGCGAACGCCGCGACCGGCTCGAGCTGGCCCTGATCAAGAAGTTCCGTGCGCAGCACAAGCCCATCTTCACGACCTGCCGTGGTACCCAGATCCTCAACGTGGCCTATGGCGGCACGCTGGACATGGCGATCGAGAAGCGTAGCCCGCGCCCGGGAACCGTGATCTGGCGCCATACAGGCATCCTCTCGGCCCCGGCGCATCCCGTCGAGGTCGTGCCGGGGACGCTGCTCGCGCGCTGCTTGGGCGACGTCGGGCTCATCCAGGCCAATTCGTCGCATCACTGCAGCGTGCTGAGGCTGGGGTATGGCCTTGTGCAGTCGGCCCAGGCCACGGACGGCATCCCCGAGGCAATCGAGGACCCTGCCGAGGACTTCGTGCTCGGCGTGCAATGGCACCCCGAGTGCACCTGGCGCACCATCGAGACCGACGCGATGCTCTGGCGCGCCTTTGTGGGTGCCTGCCGCTAGCGGTCGACCACGGGCGATCAGTGCTTGGCGTGGCGGTTGTAGCGGCGGCGGGTGGCGTGCGCCGAGCCCTTGCGGTCGGTGCGCTTGAGACGGTCGATCACGTCCTCGGCGGTCGTGCCCTCCAGCCGCGTGCGGATCGCGACGACCTGGTCGCGCAGGCGGGCGGCCCGCTCGAAGTCCATGTCGTCAGACGCACGCTCCATGTCCGCCACGAGGGACAGCATGAGCGATTCCTGCTCGCTGCGCGGGAGCTCTGCGACCTCGGCGGCCAGGGCGTCCGCGTCCTCCTCGGAGACGTCCTCGGGCGCGCGGTCGGCACCCTTGCTGGAGGTATAGAAGGCGCCGTGGCCCAGGGTGTTGCCGCGTGAGCGCTCCTTGCCCTCCAGCGTCTTGTCCGCGTCGTCGATGAAGCCGCGGACGTCGTCGATCTTCTTCTTGACCGTGCGCGGCGTGATGCCGTGGACGCGGTTGAACTCCTCCTGGATCTCGCGGCGGCGGCGCGTCTCGTCGATAGCGACGCGCATGGAGTCGGTGATTACGTCGGCGTACATGATGACCGCGCCGTGGGCGTTGCGGGCGCCGCGGCCCATGGTCTGGATGAGGGAGCGGCGGTTGCGCAGGAAACCCTCCTTGTCGGCGTCGAGGATCGCCACGAGCGAGACCTCGGGGATATCGAGGCCCTCGCGCAGCAGGTTGATGCCGACGAGTACGTCTATCTTGCCCTCGCGCAGGGTCCGGATGATCTCCACGCGGTCGAGCGTCGCGGTGTCGGAGTGCATGTAGTTCACGCGGATGCCCTCGTCGAGCAGGTGATCGGTGAGGTCCTCGGCCATGCGCTTGGTGAGCGTGGTCACCAGCACGCGCTCGTGGACGGCAACGCGTTTCTTGATCTCGTCGATGAGGTCGTCGATCTGGCCGTGTACGGGGCGGACCTCCACGGTGGGGTCGAGCAGGCCCGTCGGGCGGATGATCTGCTCGACCTCCTGCTGGGTGACCTTTTCCTCGTAGTCGCCGGGTGTGGCCGAGACGTAGATGAACTGGGGGACGCGCTGCTCGAACTCGTCGAAGCGCAGGGGGCGGTTGTCGAGTGCGGACGGCAGGCGGAAGCCATGGTCTACCAGCGTGACCTTGCGCGAGCGGTCGCCCTCGTACATGCCGCGGATCTGAGGCACCGTCACGTGGCTCTCGTCGATGATGCAGAGCATATCGCGGGGGAAATAGTCGATCAGCGTGTAGGGCGGCTCGCCGGGCTTGCGGCCGTCCAGGTGGCGGCTGTAGTTCTCGATGCCGGAGCAGAAGCCCATCGTGTCGAGCATCTCGAGGTCGTAGGCGGTGCGGCTGGACAGGCGCTGAGCCTCGAGCAGCATGTCGTTGGCCTTGAGCTCGGCCACGCGGCCCTCGAGCTCCTCGCTGATGGACGTGAGCGCGCTTTTGACCTTGGGCTGCTCGGTCACGTAGTGGGAGGCGGGCCAGATGGGGATCGCGTCGTATTCGCGTACGATCTCGCCAGTGACCTTGTCGATCTCGGCGATGGTCTCGACCTCGTCGCCAAAGAACTCGATGCGGATCGGGTTGTCGCTGTAGGGCGGGTAGACGTCGACCGTGTCGCCGCGCACGCGGAAGGTGCCGCGCACGAGGTCAAAGTCGTTGCGGTCGTACTGGATGTCGATGAGCTCGCGGATAAGGTCGTCGCGCTCGAGCGGGACCTCCTTGCTCACGTTGGGCGCGAGGCCTGCGTAGTCCTGCGGGCTGCCGATGCCGTAGATGCACGAGACGGAGGCGACCACGATCACATCGCGCCGCGAGAGCAGGCTCGAGGTGGCCTGGTGGCGGAGCTTCTCGACCTCCTCGTTGATGGAGGAGTCCTTCTCGATGTAGGTGTCGGTCTGGGGGATGTAAGCCTCGGGCTGGTAGTAGTCGTAGTAGGAGACGAAGTAGACCACGGCGTTGTGGGGGAAGAGCTCCTTCATCTCGCTGGCGACCTGTGCGGCGAGAGTCTTGTTGGGCTCCATGATTAGAGTGGGGCGGTTAAGTGCCTCGATCGTCTTTGCCATCGTGAAGGTCTTGCCCGAACCGGTGACGCCCATGAGCGTCTGGTAGCGCAGGCCGTCGCGGATGCCTTGGGCGAGCTTCTCGATGGCCTGGGGCTGGTCGCCGGCGGGGGAGTAGGGCGAGACGACCTCGAGCGGCGTGTCGCCGTGGTCGAGCCCGAAGCGCTTGAGCTCACCGCCGAAACGCTCGCGCGCGGCGTCGGAGCCGGCGTGGCCGACCAGCCGGAAACCGGAGCCGCCGGATTCCCTCTTGTCCCCGTTTGTCTTGTCTGCCATCTGAGTCCCCTAGAACACCCGGCCGCTCGCTACGAGCGCGCGTCGAACTTGGTGTGGCACTTGGGGCAGCTCACGAGCAGCTTGCCCTTGTGGCGCGGCACGCGGACGCGCTGGCCGCACTTGGGGCACTTGAGGTGCTTGTACGCGCGCGCCTCCCGCCATGCTGCCGAGGTGTCCTGCAGCCAGGGGCGCAGCGTGCCGGTGTGCGAGAGGAATGCCTCGTTCTCGCGCGTGCGGGCCTGGATGTTGCGGGAGGTCATACGCCACCAGGCATACGCGAGGCAGGCGAGCGCCAGCCACCAGAGCCAGGTGAGCCGGGCGAAGATATTGACGATGTAGAGCAGGAGCGAGACCCAGACGAACGCGTTGGCCAGGGCGTCGGCCCCGTTGCGGCCGCGCATCCACTCGTTCACGCGGCGGGTGAGGTCTCCGCTGGTGGGCTTCGGTCGAGTGCGCGAGTTTTGCTTATTCGAATCCTTGGTGCTCTTACGCTGCATGGGTGCCTCCTTTTTCTGAGATACCAGTATACCCAGCATGGAGGACAGAGTTGGCCTTTGTCAGCCCGATATCGAGCGCAGCCCGTTTCCCGTCTGCATCAGCTCGTCGATGGTCACGAACCGGTAGCCCTGCTTGCGCAGCTCGGGGAGGGCCTTGCGCAGCGCCTCGATGGTCTGGGTGCGGTCGCCGCCGCCGTCGTGCATCAGGATCACCTGGCCGGGTTTGGCGTTCTCGATTGCCTTGGCAATCTGGTCGGCACCAGGCTTCCTCCAGTCCTCGGTGTCGACGTCCCAGCCGACCTCGGCCACCACGGTCCCGTCCAGGTTGCTGACGGCGGAGCCGTAGTAGTTGCCTCCCGGCGCGCGGAAGATGCGGGTCACCTCGGTGCCCACCGCGGAGTCGACGGCCTCGAAGCCCTTTTCGACCTCCTCGACCTGCTCCTCGGCCGTCATGTAGGTGAGGTTGACGCCCTGGCCCGACCCGGCCGCGTGGTCCCAGGTGTGCGTGCAGACCTGGTGGCCCTCGTCGTATTCGCGTTTGACGGTGTCGGGGTAGTTTGCGACCATCCGCCCCACGGTGAAGAAGGTCGCGTGCGCACCGTTTTCTTTGAGCAGGTCGAGGAGCTCGGGCGTGGTCTCCCACGGGCCGTCGTCGAAGGTCAGGGCGATGACCTTCTCGTCCGCCACGTCGGCGTCGTACACGCCGTATCCGGCGGAGATGGGGTTCTTGGTGGTCAGGGTCACCGAGATGCCCGAGACCTTGCCCACGCGGGTGGTCTGCACCCCGTTGGCGCCCTTCGAATAGATGTGGAACGCGCCGAGGAAGTACGAGTCCCTGGTTGCCTGCTGATTGCTCGTGTCGAAGGGTATCTCCGCGTTGGTCTCGTCGTAGTCCTCGGTGACGTCCGCGCCGTCGCCCAGCTGCACCTGCGCGTCGACGCCGAGGTGGGTGGTCGCATCGGTGGTCTGCTTGCCGTCGACCGTGGCCGAGAAGGGGTCGCCCCCGCCCTGCTTGATCACGCTGCCGTCCACCGCGAGGAGGTTGCCCGGGGTGGGCGAGACGAGGCCGTCGTCCAGCAGGCTCTGGATGGTGGCGCCGTGGAAGACGCGCTGCTCGGCGCCGTTGAGCGTGATGTCATAGGCGGGAGGGTTTGCCCTCACATAGGAAACAAGTGCCACAAAGACGAGCGCCATCGCGAGATAGGTCGCGGCGAGCGGAAGGTACCCGTTGACAGCCGCATTGGCGGCTGCGATGGGACGGGGGAGTGTGAGGTGTCGTTTGGGATGCGACTGGCCGGCGCGGGGCTTCCGCCGGGGGCTCTGCACGGGTCTGGCGGCGGGCTTGCGTGCGACGGCCGGCTTGCGTGCGGCTGCTGGCGCCCCCACCGGCTTGCGTGCCGCCACCGGCTGATGCGGGGCGACAGGTTTGCGTCCGGTTGCGGGTCTGCGCACTGTCACGGGTGCGGGTGCGGGGGCCTTGCGGACGGACCCACCCCTGCGGGCACTGCGGGCAGGCGCGGCTTTGCCGGGCGCCTTTGCCTGGCGAGCGGGATTGGCCCCGTTTGTCTTTACTGGCTGGGTACTGACGCGCGGCCGGCTGTTCGCTGCGGTGACGCGCGGTGGCCGTGCCGCAGGGGCGTCAGCCGACGCGGGATGAGCGCCGCGCTTGTGCGGTTTGCGCTCATGCGGTTGACTTTTGCTGGACACGGCACGCCTCATCGGATGGACGACGGATACCTACTTTTTCAGTAAGCTACATAACAAATAGTAGGGTACTGCTTTGCGACGCGAAAAGCACTCCTTAGTCTACCAGTAATATCAGTCGTTGGACTATCGTCAAAGGCGGTCTCGTGCACCGCTCCCGAACCGTACCCCCTATAGGTGTGTGCATCCGAGCGCACCGGTGGGTCCGATTAGTCCGCCGAGCCTATCGTAGCGCTGAGCGTGCCTTGGTCGGCAGCGATCAGCTCGTCGATGGTGACGAACTGATATCCCTGCTTACGCAGCTCGGGGAGCGCCTTGCTCAGCGCCTTGATGGTCTGGGTGCGGTCGCCGCCGCCGTCGTGCATCAGGATCACCTGGCCGGGCTTTGCCTTCTCGAGCGTCTTCACGAGGCTGTCGACGCCGGGGCGCCTCCAGTCCTCGGTGTCGACGTCCCAGCCGACCTCGGCGACCACCCTGCCGCCCAGGTTGCTGACGGCGGAGCCGTAGTAGTTGCCGCCCGGCGCGCGGAAGATGCGGGTCACCTCGGTGCCCAGCGCGGAGTCGACGGCCTCGAAGCCCTTTTCGAGCTCGTCTGTCTGCTCCTCGGCGGACATGTAGGTGAGGTTGACGCCCTGGCCCGACCCGGCCGCGTGGTCCCAGGTGTGCGTGCAGACCTGGTGGCCCTCCTCGTGCTCGCGCTTGACGGTGTCGGGGTACTTGTCGACCTGCTTGCCCACGGTGAAGAAGGTCGCGTGAGCACCGTTCTTCTTGAGCACGTCGAGGAGCTCGGGCGTGGTGTCCCACGGGCCGTCGTCGAAGGTCAGGGCGATCAGCTTCTGGCCGCCGACGTCGGCGTTGCACACGGTGTAGGTGGCGTCGACGGGTTCCTTTGTGACCGTGGCCACAGACTTGCCCGATACCTTGCCCGTGCGCACGAGCTGCTCGCCGTCGGCACCCTGCGACAGGATGTGGAAGGCTCCGTTGTAGTAGGAGGACAGGGTCTCGTAGTCGCCGTCGATACTGTAAGGCACCTTCTCGGTGCGCTCGTCGTACTCCTCGGTGACGTCGTCCCCGTCGTCTATCTGCACCTGCGCATCGACCCCGAGGCGGGTGCCTGGGTCGGTGGTCTGCCTGCCGTCGACCGTGGCGACAAAGGGGTCGCCCCCGCCCTGCTTGATCACGCTGCCGTCCACCGCGAGGAGGTCGCCAGGGGTCGGCGATGCGACCTTGCCGTCCAGCAGTTTCTGGATGGTGGTGCCGCGCAGGACGAACCGTCTCGATCCGTTGACGGTGACGGCGTATACCGGCGGGTTGAGTATCGCAGACACGACAAGCGCTGCGAAGACGAGCACGGCGACGAGGTACGGTGCCACGCGGGGGCGGCGCTTGCGTGCGGAAATGCGGTTGCCTGTGGGCGTGTGGGCGGCTTTGGCGGTACGGTTTGCCGAGACGGTTTGCCGCTGGTGCGGGCGGCCGCCCTGCTGGTAGTGCCTGGGTGCAGTGTTTTCTTGCTCGGGACGAGCGGTGCGCTTGTGCGGTTTTTGATCAGACGGCTGAACTTTGCGTGCAGACATTGGATGCCTCTCGTTGCTCAACAACGTTTGAATACGTACCCACCCCAACCTGACGGGAGCTGTAGGATAGCGCACTTTCACAGGAGCGACACCCTTATTAAGACTTGTTAAGGTAATCCCGTTGTAAGGGAGTCGGGCGACCGGAAACGTGGGATGCCCGAGGTCGCCGATGCCGGTGTCGAAGGCTGTTGAATCTATTGCCCGCGGCGGGAGTCTGCCAGCGCGGACGCCACGCGGATGCCGTCGGCCGCGGCGCTCATGATGCCGCCGGCGTACCCGCCGCCCTCGCCGCAGGGCCAGAGCCCCGCGCAGGAGAGCGACCGCAGATCGTCGCCGCGCGTGACGCGGACGGGCGAGCTCGAACGGCTCTCGACGCCGGTGAGCACGGCATCCCCCTCCCCGTAGCAGGGGAGCTTGCGCGCGAGCAACGGCAGGCCGGCGCGCAGGGCGTCGCGCACGTACGCGGGCAGACAGTCGTCCACCTCGCCCCAGGCGACGCCGCGCGGGTAGGTGGGCAGGACCGCGCGCGGGCCCTCGGAGGGCCGGTGCGCCAGGAAGTCGCCCACGAGCTGGGCCGGCGCGCGGAAGTCTCCGCCGCCGAGCTCGTAGGCCCGCTGCTCGCAGCGGCGCTGCAGCTCGACGCCTGCCAGCGGGTCGTCGCCCGGCAGGTCGGAGGGGAAGACGTTGGCGAGCAGGCCGGCGTTGGCGTTGACGCCGTCGCGGGCGGCCAGGCTCATGCCGTTGGTCACGACGCCTCCGGGCTCGCTGGCGGCGGCGACCACGTAGCCGCCGGGGCACATGCAGAAGGAAAAGACGCCGCGGCCCCCGATCCCGGGCAGGGTCTCGGGGAGATGGACCGAGAGCTTGTAGGGAGCGGCCCCCAGCAGGGGATTGCCCGCGGCGGGACCCCAGAGGGCACGGTCGATGTCGGCCTGGAGGTGCTCGATGCGGACGCCCATGGCAAAGGTCTTGCGCTCCAGGAGGACGCCCTTGCGTCGGAGCAGCTCAAAGACGTCGCGGGCGGAGTGGCCGCAGGCGAGCACGACGTCGCTGGCGGGCACGCGTTCCTCGGTCGTCGTCCCGTCCTCCCCGGTCGTCTCCAAGGTGACGGCGGTGACGCGCGGCGCATCGGTGCCGGAGACCTCGAGGTCGGTCAGGCGGCAACGGCAGCGCAGCTCACCGCCCAGGTCCTCGATGCGGCGGGCGATGTGCGTGACCGCGGCGGGCAGCACGTCGCTGCCGACATGGGGATGGGAGTCCCAGAGGATCTGCGGGTCGGCGCCTGCCTCCACGAACGTCTCGAGGATGGTGCGGTGCGCAGGGCTGCGCGTGCCGGTGGCCAGCTTGCCGTCGGAAAAGGTGCCGGCGCCGCCGAGGCCGTACTGGATGTTTGACTCGGGGTCGAGGCGCCCCGTGCGGTTGAAGTCGTCGACGGCTGCCGTGCGTCGCGCAGCGTCGTCCCCGCGCTCGACGAGCAGCGGCTCGAGGCCCGCCTCGGCAAGCGCCAAAGCGCAGAAAAGACCCGCACACCCGGCGCCGATGACCACGGGACGCGACGCACGCTCGCGCTCCTCCTGCGTGACGGCCGCAGGCCACAGATAGGGGGCCTCGTCGACGATCGAGACGTTCTTGTCGTCGTGACGCTGCCTGAGGCGACCCACCAGGGCACGCTCGGCCCCCGTGCCTCCGCGCAGCGTCGCGCGCAGGGTAAAGACGAGCTTGACCTGGTCCTTTTTGCGTGCATCGATGGAGCGGCGGCGTACCTCGACCGACGTGAGGTCGTCGGGTGCCAGGTGTAGCCGGCGGCGCAGCGCCTCGCGGGCGGAGCGCATCTCGTCCTCGCGTGTCTCGCCGGCGCGGGCCAGCGGCACGCGGATGTTGGCCGCCTCGATCATGCGCGGCTCCGTTTGGCTGTCTGAGCTGCGGATTTGCCAGCCACCATGCCGCTTTTCCACGCCCAGGCGAGGTTGAAGCCGCCACAGTCGGCATCGACGTCCACGGCCTCGCCGCAGGCAAAGAGGGACGTGGTACTCGCGGTCGCGAGCGTGGCCGGGTCGAGCTCACCTGTGGCGATGCCGCCGCGGGTGACCTGGGCGAGCTCCGGGTGCGCCACACCCGTCACACGGAAGGGCAGGCCTTTGACCAGGGCGATCATGCGCTCGGTGTCGTTGGTCGTGCGAGGGAGGTCCTCGCGTGGGTCGTCGGGCAGCTCCCAGCCCGCGCGGGCGAGCTTGGTGAGCAGGGCGGCGATGGCCGGGTCGAGGAGGCCGTCGAAGGCGCCGTCCTCAAACGTGCCCCCCATGAAGGGGTCTACGATTTGCAGGATCTCGGACCGGTTGGAGTCGGGCAAGAGATCGAGCGCCACGACGTCGCCGGCCGTCACATGGCGGGAGAGGTCGAAGCTCACGATGCCCGATAGGCCGTAGTCGCGGAAGAGCACCTCCCCGCGCTCGCGCAGCCGGGGGAAGCCGTCCCGATAGGCCTGGGCGGCGACCACGGCGCGGCGGCCGTCGAGGGCGGCGAGCGGGGAGTCCTCGCAGGCCAGCGGGGCCAAGACGGGCGTGTCGGGCGCAAGCGCGAGCCCGAGCGGTGCGGCCAGGGACTGCACGACGCCGCCGCCGACTGCGAGCACGACGGAACGCGCCGCGAGTTTCAGCCGTGCCGTGCGCGACGGCGAAGGTTTGTCTTCTCCGCAGAAGGTATATGCGACGGTCCAGGGTGCGCCCTTGGCGCCAGATGCGCTCGCGGCTGTAGGTGTGACGGCAGTGACCGTGCGGGCGCAGGCCAGTACGACGCCGGCGCGGCGGGCGCGGGCGAGCAGCACGTTGCGCACGCTCGCGGCTTGGCGCGAGACGGGGTAGAGACGGTCGTCTTCCAGGGACCAGCGCAGGCCGCATGCGCGGAAGAAGTCCAGGATATCGTCCAGATAGCGCTCGCCCGCGACGGCGGTCACAAAGGCCGGGTCGTTGTAGCGCCGCGGGCCGAGGGAGATGTTGGCAAAGTTGCAGCGCCCGTTGCCGGTGGCGAGGACCGTCCGCCCGCACGCGAGGTCGCGCTCGAGCACGACGACCGAGGCGCCCTCCTCCGCGGCGGTGATCGCCGCGACGAGACCCGACGCGCCGCCGCCGACCACCGCGACGTCGCAGGACGCGGGCACGTCGACGGCACGGGCTGCTGCGATGAGCCGCTCCCGCTCGCGGGAGCGGGAGGGCTTCTTTGCGCGAGGTGACATTATCTGGCCGCGTCCAGCACGGCGCAGGTCTCCACGATGCGGGAGACGGCGGCATCCACGATGCCCTCGGGTGCGGCGGTCTCGATCTCGCCCTTGTCGCAGGCGGCGGCCAGCGCGGGGTCGATCGGGAGCTGCGCGAGCACGTCGAGGTCGTACGCCTGGGCGGACTCGGCGACCTTGGAGGGGCCGAAGACCTCGATCCGGCGCCCGCAGTCGGGGCAGGTGATGTAGGACATGTTCTCGATCAGGCCGAGGACGGGGACGTCCATCTGGCGTGCCATGTTGACGGCCTTGGCGACGACCATCTGCACGAGGTCCTGCGGGGAGGTGACGATCACGATGCCGTCCACGGGGACCTGCTGGTAGACGGTCAGGGCGATGTCGCCCGTTCCCGGGGGCATGTCGACGATCAGGTAGTCGATCTCGCCCCACTCGGTCTCCTCCCAGAACTGCTTGAGCACGCCCATCAGGACGGGACCGCGCCAGAGCACGGGGTCGGTCTCGTGGTCGAGCACCAGGTTGGTGGAGACGACCTGGATGCCGCCCTTGGTCGTGACGGGGATCATCAGCTGGCGGGCGCCGTCGGCCATGATGCGCTCGCCGGACAGGCCGAACATCTTGGGGATGGAGGGGCCGGTGATATCGGCGTCGAGGATGCCGACCTTGGCACCGCGGCGGGCGAGCTCGGTCGCGAGCAGACCCGAGACGAGCGACTTGCCGACGCCGCCCTTGCCGGACACGACGCCGATCACGTGCTTGATGTGGGTCAGGTCGTTCTGCTCAAAGAGCTGGGGTCCCTGGTGTCCGGGGAAGGCGGCCGCCACCTCGCGGCGCAGGGCCTCTTCCTCCTCGGGAGTCATCGCATCAGCCATGGAGTTCCTCTCTCGCGGTTGTCTGTAGCTGCATGTGTCAGCCTGTCTATAGTAGCGCGACGGACGGGCGAATGGCATGACGGGCTGAGCCGGCGGCCGGGTCCCGGGACGGGGCAGATGGGCCCGCCGGGCGCTAGCCGATCGAGGTGCGCAGCGCGAAATCGCGGTAGGCGAGGTAGCTGAGCTGTGTGATCGTCTTGCCTGCGTCGCCTGCGCGGTCGTCGAGGTCGTGCCAGGCGCCGTCTGTGTCGCGGTAGCCAAAGAGGTTGAGCTGCGAGTAGAGGGTGCTGGCGCCGAGCTCGGCTTTTTGGTGGTCGGTCAGCGGGACGCCGATGGCAGCCAAGGAGCGGGCCGCGAGGTCCGAGGCGCTGGCGTAGGTGTCGGTATCGGCCTGGTCGCTGCCCGCGACGTCGTAGTTGGTCCACACGACGTAGTCGCTGAGGTAGAGGCGCTCGTCATGCTCGACGGGGTCCTCGTCGGGGTAGAAGGCGTCGTTGAGCTCGTCGGTGAAGTAGGGCTGGTGGTCGCCGAAAAAGACGAGCAGTACCGGGCGGTCGAGCTCGCGCAGCTCTCCCACGAACTTCCCGAGCGCCTCGTCCGACCCGCCGATGCAGGCCAGGTATTCCTGGATGAGCGCGTTGGTGTCGTCGTTGAGCTGGTCGGAGCCATAGTCCTTGTACTGCCTCATCACATCCGCAGGGATGCCGCCCTGGTCGTAGCCGCTGTGGTTCTGCATCGTCACGTCAAAGATGAACTGCGGCTGCGGGTCGTTCTCGAGCTGCTCGATCACGCGGTCGTAGGTGGCCGCGTCGCTCGTCGCGTTGTGGTACTGCTCGGCGCCCTCGAAATCGTCGATGTCCAGGAAGGTGTCGAAGCCCATCTCCTCGTACACGCGGTCGCGGTCCCAGTTGGTGGCGAGGTTGGGGTGGATGGCACACGTCTCGTAGCCGAGCTGCGCGAGGCGGCGGGGCAGAGCCTCGACCTGGGAGAGGTCGTAGAGCGTGTAGGGGTATTTGCCGTTGCCGACAAAGGCCATCGAGGTGCCCGTCAGGAACTCGAACTCGGTGTTGCAGGTGCCGCCGCCGTTGACTGAGACGGCCAGCTTGCCGTGGGACAGCGCGTCGGGCATGCCCGTCTTAAAGAAGGTCGGCCCCTCGTAGCCGCCCAGGTCGCCCCAGGACGACAGGTCGGTGAAGGTCTCGTTCATCACGACGACGATGGAGGGCTGCAGCTGGTCGTACTGCGCCTCGGCGGCATGGGCGGCCGGGGTGTCGCCGTATGCCTGCGCGTAGCGGGTGATGAGGTCGTCTTCCGCGTTTCGTGCCGCGACGGAGGAGTAGCCGGCAGGCTCGTCGATCGGCAGGTCCTGCGCCTCGGCGATGAAGGAGGGCAGGAAGCCCTGCGACTTGAAGTTGGCGATCTGCCACTCCCACCAGTACTGGACCTTGATGTGGAAGAGGTCCTCATAGCTCGGCACGAGCACGGAGAAGACCAGCAAGGCGAACGCACCGAGGCCCAGGACGAGGGAGCGCACGTTGGGTCTGAGCCCGCCCCAGGCGGCGACGGTGCCCCGGGGCTCGGGGGAGGCGGCCACGCGGCCCTCCGCGTCGGGCCCGTCGAAGATGAGCGCGCAGACGGCACAGCCGGCGCAGGCGCAGACCATCGACCAGAGCATGCGGGAGTCGAGGTGGTACTCGTAGCCGCCGCCGACCGCCATGGCCGTGCCCGCGGCGAAGATGTCGCCGAACATGAGCACCGCGTTTTTGAACTGCAGGACAAAGGCCTGGATGATGCCGAGGGCGGAGAGGTGGCCTATGAGGACCGCCGGCGCGATCGCATGGCGCAGGTTGAGGAAGTAGAGCGCGGCGAGCGCCAGCAGGATCAGCCCGTACTCGATGAGCAGGGCGTGGGGCCAGACGAGGGGAAACTGGGTGTTCCAGGGGATCTCGAGCGCGGCGACGCCAAAGGCGGCGGCCACCAGCAGCACGGCGCGGCGGTACCTGCGGTCGTCGGCGAGCCGGGGCCAGCGACGGCGAATCCGCGGCGCGAGGTCGCGGCGGCGGAGCACGGCGTAGCCGGTCAGGGCGACCGCGGCGGCGCAGAGGACGCAGGAGAACGGGTCGCCGGCGTAGGGCCAGCCGACCATCCAGACCGTGAGCACGGCGGCAAAGAGGGCGTAGGAGCGCGCCCAGTTGGCGTCGCTCTTGAGCGGCAGGGCGCCGGGCGCCGCGTTTGTCTTTGCAACGTCCGTCTTTGCGTCTTCCGCCCGCTCGGGGCCGGCGCCGGACGCCGCGGACGCCGCGGGCGCGGCGGCACGCCTGCGGGCGCCGGAGATCGTGCGGAAGAGATAGACCGCCGCGGCGAGGAAGGGGAGCGCCGCGAGTCGGGTGAGGACAGCCACTAGTTCGCCTCGCTTTGCGCGAAGACGGGCGTGAGGTCCAGGTCCAGGTCGACGTCCGTGTCGACGCCCGCGACCGTGCCCGTGTTGGAATACTGCCAGATGCCAAAGAAGAGATCGGTGCTGGGCGCGGAGCCGTACTCCGCGTACCAGAAGCCGTACGGCGCGAGCTGCTCGAGGTCGTACCCGTCGAGCTGGGGGCCGTTGCCGTAGACCATCGCCGCGTGCCCCGCCTGCTCGATGCGCCGGCAGAAGGCGAGCGCCACCTCCGTGCGCTGCGTGCCCGTGAGGGAGGAGATGCGGTCCGAGCTGTCGTTGGCGGGCTCGAAGTCAAAGACGACGGGGTAGGTGAGCTGCGCGTCCCCGATCTGGTCGAGCACAAACTCGGCCTCCTCGACGGCCTCGTCGGCCGTGGTCGCCTGCGAGTAGAAGTAGACGCCGATGTCGAGACCCGCATCCTGCGCGGCCTGGAGGTTGTACTCGGCGTAGCTGTCCCGCACGATGGAGGCGTTGCCGCTGCCGCGGTAGCCGACGCGGACAAAGGCGAAATCGATGCCGTCGTCCCGGACCCGGGACCAGTCGATGTAGCCCTGGTGCTCGGAGACGTCGATGCCGGCGCGCGAGAGCGTCCGGCCGCCCGACACGTAGGTGTAGCGGCCGTCCGTGCCCTGGACGAGGTTGCCCCAGTCGTAGGGGCTCCGGTAGAGCTGGCCGGCGTCGATGCCCGAGGTGACGGACTCAACGGGGCCGCCCAGCCCGAGGAGGCCGAGGCGGCAGCCGGCGATGCGGAGCACGGCGAGGGCGAGGATGACGACGGCGACGACCGTGCCCAGGCGGAGGAGCAGGCCATGACCGCGTCGGTCGCGGCGGGATGCGGGACGGCGACCGGCGGGTCGGCGTGCGGGCGTGCGACGGGGGCTCTGACCGGCGGACCTGCGTCCCGATGCGGCGGACCTGCGACGAGGCGCAGCGGGGCCCTGCCCCGACACCATGTGCTCACCGCGCGTTTGTCTTGCCATGTCGCCTCCTTTGCAACCGAGCGCAAGGTACCAGTCTAGCGAAGCCGCACGAGGCACCGCTATACTCTCCACAAAGACGAACGAGGAGGACACATGGACAACACATGCACGCCCGAGGTAGAGGCGTTTCTGGCTGACGACGACGTCATCTACACCGCGACCCAGATATTCGACGCGCTGTCGGACTTCACGAGGTTCCAGATCCTGGGGGCGCTCTCGCTGGGCGAGCGCAGCGTATCGGAGCTGCAGGACGTGTGCCACGTCTCGCAGTCGGCCGTGTCGCACCAGCTGCGGCTCCTGCGCGACCGCGGCCTGGTGACGGCGCGCCGCGAGGGCCAGCGCTCGATCTACGCGATAGCGGACGACCACGTCGTGACGCTGATCCGCGTGGGCCTCGAGCACGCCGGCCACACGTTTGAGGAGGCCTAGCATGATCAAGGTGCTCCATGCGGTCCTGCACGCCTTTGACCTCGACACGGGCGAGTGCCAGTTCTCCGAGCGCGAGCTCGACGTGACGGAGCAGCCCGCGCGCTCGTACACGCAGCGCATGCTGCGGCGCGCCGTGCAGAGCCCCGAGAACCGGTGCGGCGCCTTCGCGGGACCCAACGCCTTCGCGGACGAGGTCGGTCGCTACCTGCAGGGGCAGCGCGGTTTCGTCGACCTGTCCTGCGACATCGCGCGCACGCTCTGGGAGCAGCTGCGCACGAGCGAGGACGCCGTGCCGCGCGACCTGCTGGTCGCCGACTTCACCGACACCGAGGCCGCCGGGGCGGCCAAGGCTGCTGCCGACGACGAGGACGGCACGACCGCGGCTGACCCCGCGAGTGGGGATGCCGACGCCGACATCGAGGACCGCACGCGCCGCTTCTTCGCCGTCATGCTGCTGCCCCGCAAAAAGGCCTACATGCACGAGACGACCGCCGTCGGCGGCATGCAGGTCAACGACCTGCTGGTGACCGACGCGGTGATCCCCGGCCCCACGCAAAAGGTCACGATGTACGCGGTCGTGGACCCCGCGGCGGGCACGGTCGTCTTCCAGGACGGCGGGGTGACCATCGCGGGGCGCGAGGCCCACATCATAGAAGACGCGCTGCTCAAGTGCGAGGCCACCGCGTCCCCGCGCGAGGTCGTCGACACCGTGGTCCGCATCGCGGGCGACATCGCCGAGCAGTACGGGCGCAGCGCCGCGGTCGCGATGGCCGACGCGAAGGACTACGTCTCGCACAGCGTGCAGCAGGAGGAGCGGCTGACGCCTGCCGAGGTCGGAGCGCACGTCTTCCCGGAGGAGCCGGAGCTCGCGGAGCGGTTCGAGGACGCGGTGAGCGCCGAGCGGCTGCCCGAGGAGGTCACGATGAGGCCGTCCGTCGCGAACCGCCTGGCCAAGAGCCACCGCATCCGCACCGACACGGGCATCGACATCACGTTCCCCTCGGCGTACGCCGCCGACCAGCACTTCATCGAGTTCGACCGCGAGGCGGACGGCGGCATCGTCATCCGCATCCACGCCGCGAGCATCGAGAATCGCTGACTTGCGACCGGCGCGCGTACTATTGCAGACTTATTGTCTTCAATGGTGTCAACAAAATAACGGCGAACGGTATCTTGCAACTGGCGAACGGTATGTGTACAGTACGACTGTTGATATCCGAGCCCTAGCAGGGCCCTCCGCGGCCCTGTATTGCACGCACGGCCTGTCGTGGGCCTGCGCGCATGAGCCGGGGTAGACGAGTGTATCCAAGGAGTACGAGACATGAAACATACCGACAACGTCATTCACAACACTGCGCTCGACCGCGACCTGCACGTGCGGGTCTACGGCGAGGACGGGCACCCGGTCATCGCCTTTCCCGCCGCCGGGGGTACCGCGGGCGACTGGGAGGACCACGGCATGGTCGACGCCGTCGCCGGACTGATCGAGTCCGGGCGCATGCAGCTCTTCGCCGTCGACTCCGCCGACGACGCGAGCTGGCTTGCTGGCGGCGATATCGACGCGCGCGGCGCTGCCCAGGAAGCGTATGCCCAGTTCGTCGCCGGCGACCTGCTTGCCTTTGTGAAGAAGACCAACGGCTCCGACGAGCGTCCGATGACCGCGGGCGTCGACCTCGGCGCCGTCCACGCGCTGCTCGCCCTGCTTCGCTGGCCCGGGAAGTTCGAGGGCGCTGTCGCGATGTCCGGCATCTACGACGCCAAGCGCTATATCGACGGTCGCCTCAACTCCGACTGGTACAACAACTCCGCGGTGGACTTCATGACCAACCTGCCCGCAGACCACCCCTACGTCGACGAGCTGCGCAAGCGTTTCATCGTCGTTGCCGCTGGCCAGGGCACCGGAGAGGAGACGACCCTCTCGACGCAGCGCGCGCTCGACACCCGCTTCGCCCAGCTCGGCCTCGGTGCCTGGTTTGACTACTGGGGAGGCGATGTGACGCACGACTGGTCCTGGTGGACCAAGATGGCTGCGTACTTCCTGCCGACGGCGCTCGACCGCTACGCCGAACCCGCGCCCGCTGCGAAGAGGCCTACAGCCACAGTGAAGCCCGCGGTCACCGTGAAGCCCGCAGCCGCTGCGAAGAAGCCCGCATCAAAGCCCGCAGCCGCTGCGAAGAAGCCCGCACCCGTGCCTGCTAAGCCTGCGTCCTCCAAATCCGCTGCTGGGAAGACGGCAAACGCAAAGCCCGCACCTCAGAAGCCCGCTGCCAAAAGCACTGCTAAGCCCGCTGCCAAGAGCACCCCGAAGCCTGTCGAAAAAACCGGGAAAGCGAAGAGCACCACGCCTGCTCCCAAAGCCGCTGTGAGGCCGGCGTCCGCGTCTGCGGCGAAGAAACCCTCGACGGCCAAGGGTGCCGCCAAGAAGAACGGACGCAAAATGTAGACCCTCGCGGATCGACAGGCCTTCGCATATCAGAAGGCATATCAGAAGGCTTGAGCATATCGCGTGATTGTGCAGGCCCCGCCGCGCTGACCGGCGGGGCCTTTCGATTGCGCGGGACGATTGCACGGGATACGAGAGGCGATGGGCCTCCGAGCGGAGGGTTCGTCTTCCCGACAGGCATGCGACCCGCTGCAATGGGCACGCAAAAATGACAACGAGCCTGCAGCCACTAATAACAACGAGCCTGCAACCACTAATAAGAATCTGCGGCTGCCAGAAAGAATCCGCAGGCAGCGAAAATAAGTACGCAATCTCCCAGAAAAAATACGCAGGTTTACGCGTTTGGACCCCTCGCCAGCGCGCAGACCTGCGTAATTATTGTAAGCGACTGCGTATTTTTTCGAGGACTGCATGTTGACCGAACGCGCTGCGCACCGGGTGTACACTCAGACCGGGAAGAAGAACGCGGATGGACCACGAGTAAGGAGCCGATATGGCAAAGCTGGAACTTTTCTACAAGCAGGGCTGCCCCTGGTGCCGCAAGGTCATGGACTACATGGACGCGAACGGTAAAACGGTGGACGCGATGTACGACATCTACGACGGCGACGGTGCCGACGAGCACCGCGAGCGCCTGATCGAGGTGGGCGGCAAATGCCAGGTGCCCTGCCTCTTCATCGACGGCGAACCGCTCTACGAGTCGTCCGATATCATCGACTACCTCGCCGAAAACAGGTGACGCCCATGGCGCAGCCCTATCGCGTGCTGATCGCGACCGACTCCTTCAAGGGGTCCGCATCGAGCGCCCATGCCGGCGAGCTGATTGCCAGCGGGGTCAGGCGGGCTTGCGGAGATGCCCAGACCCGCGTCGTCCCGATCGCCGACGGCGGCGAGGGGACCGTCGACGCGCTGGTGGGCGGCCTCGGCGGGACGAAACGCCGTGTGAACGTGCAGGGACCCCTGGGCAAGACGGTCACGGCGACGTACGGTCTGCTGCCGGGCGGCGCGGCCGTGATCGAGACGGCTGCGGCGGCGGGCATCACCCTCTCGTCCTGCAGCGAGCAGGACGCCCTGCGCGCCTCGACCTACGGCGTGGGCCAGCTGGTGTCCGATGCCCTCGATCAGGGCGTGCGGCGTATCTACATCGGGTTGGGCGGTAGCGCGACCTCCGACGGCGGCGCCGGACTCGCCTGCGCGCTCGGTGCGCGGTTGCTGGACGCGACGGGCGATCCGGTGGAGCCGGGGCTTGCCGGGCTGCGCGACGCCGTGCGCATCGATATGGCGGGCTTCGACCGGCGTGCGCAGATGACCGAGATCATCCTCCTGACGGACGTGACCAACCCACTCTGCGGCCTGGACGGGGCGATTCGCATCTACGGCGAGCAAAAGGGCGTGCCGACCGCACGGCTGGGCGAGCTCGACACCTGGATGGTGTGCTATGCGGGGGTCGTCGACCACGCGACGCACACAGATGTGTCCCGCCTGCCCGGAGCCGGTGCGGCCGGTGGTCTGGGCTTCGGCCTGGCCGCCTTCTGCGGTGCCCGCATAGAGCGCGGTATCGAGGCGGTGCTCGACGCGGTGCGGTTCGACGAGATGCTGCGCGGAGTCGACCTGGTCATCACGGGGGAGGGCCGGATGGACGCGCAGACCGCGCAGGGCAAGGCACCGGTGGGTGTCGCGCGCCGCGCCCGCAGCAAGGGCATCCCCGTGGTCGCGGTGGTGGGCAGCCGCGCCGACGACCTCGGCGGCGTCTACGGCCAGGGCATCGGCCTGGTCATCCCGGCGGTGACGGCGCCCTGCACGCTGGCGGAGGCGTTCGCGCGCACGGAGCGGAGCCTGCCGCTCGCGGGCGAGACCGCGATGCGCGCCTTCCTGCTGGGTCGCTAGTCAGCCCTCTGCGTGCACGTTCGTCTTTGCGCGCCCACGTTTGTCTTACGCGTGGCGGCGGATCGTGATGTACTCGATGCTGAGCAGGACGATCAGCACGCCCATCGTGACCAGTGAGGCATAGACCGCGCCGTGCAGGTCGAAGAAGTGCACCAGACCATACGAGACAGGCACCGAGATCGCAAAGCCCATCAGGTAGAGGCGGGTGACAGCCTCCTGCTGGCGGAGCACCGTGATGATCTGGTAGAGGAAGTCGATCGCCGCCGCAAACCCGCCCGATATGATCATCGCGTAGACGATGTCGGTGAACTGCGAGAAGTCCACGCCGTAGAAGAAGCTCATGATGCGGATGCCGATGAGCCCCATGAAGACGGCGACGATAGCGGTGATGCCCGCGGTGAGGCCGAGGACGGCGAAGATGATCACGTCGAAGCGTCGGCGCGCGCTGGGGTCGGCCCAGACGTTGGCCAGGCGCACGAGCTGCGGCTTGTAGATGAAGCCCACGGTCATGATGATCGCGTGCGCGGGGAAGTAAATGGCGTTGTAGTAGAGCTGGTTGTCGTAGCTGAGGGCGCCCTCCATCGCGAATTTGGGCATGTTGTCGATCACGGCGTAGAGGAAAAGGGCCGCGGCGGTGGGGAAGCACTGCACAAAGATCTCGCGTATCTCGACCAGCTGCGGCTTGCGGGACTTGGGGGTCTCGAGCAGCGCGAGCGGCAGCGTACCGAGCAGGAAGGTGACGACGGACGAGACGAGCAGTCCCATGCTCGCCCAACCCAGGTTGCGCGTGAGGAAGAGCACGACGGTGCAGACGACGAGCGATGCGGCCGAGCGCAGCGCCACGGAGATGCCGGCGAGGTAGAGCTTGTCCTGCTGCTGGAGCCGGCCCTCGTAGACGTCGGAGAGGGCGTCCATCATGCGGAAGCCAAAGACACCCGTGCAGATGGTGACCATCTCGCGGCCATACCCGTGCACCACGCACCACAGCCAGCCGACGGCGGCCATGACCAGGCAGGTCAGGAAGCGCTGGATCTGGTAGGCGGCAAAGCTCTGCTCCTCGTTGACGTCGGACACCTGGAAGGTGCGCGCGCCGTAGTTGCCCAGGTACATGAGCATCATGCCGGTGACGTAGGCCATCGAGAACATGCCGGCGGCCTTCACGCCCACGAGCTGGGTGACGATGATGGTGAGCAGGGGAAACTCGCCGCCCCAGGCAGCCAGTCCGGCGGAATTCCAGATGTAGTCGCGCGTGGTGCGGCCGGAGGAATAGAGCTCCACGGCGGAGCCGAACTCGCGGTGGGTGACCGACGTCAGCAGACGGTCCCACCAGTGGTTGATGAGGACCGAGAGGCGCGAGGGCTTGTGCTCGCGGCTCGCGCGGGCGCGGTTGGCACGCGCCTTGTCCGAGGCCTTGTCGCGGCTCTGCCATGCGCTCTGGCTGCGGTGCCCGGTGCGCTTGGCGCCGCGGCCGCCATCGCCGCGGGATGCGCGCGGTTTGGAGGCGCGACGTGTGTCTTCGCGGGAGAACGGGTTCTGCACGATGGTCCTTTCCTGCGGCGCGAACGCTATGTGGTGCGGGCGCTGCGCGACACGGACGCTGCGCGACGCTCATACTGCGTACGTGGCTGATTGTACCGCCCGATATGGTGTCTTGCGTGAAATTTGAGTTTCGACGGTGTGATGAAACACGCCGGACCCACTATCGGTGCACTTTCGCGGTATGGTAGATACGCGTTGAATACCCGTGGCCGAGATATCGTATACACCGTGTGATACTATCGAGGGGAAAATATCGTGGCTGAGGAAGCAAAACAGCAGAACAATAGCGTTGCCGATGCATTGGCTCGAGTCGATGCACCTGACCAAATCAAAGGGAATATGTTATTTTTCCTGGACCTGGTCGAACAGGTCGTCGAGGAGTACGACCCCGAGCTGCGCGAGACGTTCGACCGCCTGCTGACCGATGAGGCGGACCTCGAGAGCGACGACCTGGACGAGGGGCAGCTGCGCGCGATGTTTGCCGACTCGCTCGGGATTATCGACTCGTTGCCCGTGAAGCAGGCCACGCTGCTGATGCGCGCCTTCGCGGCATTTTTCCACTGCGCCAACATCTGCGAGGAGAACTACCGCGTCAACTCGCTCAAGCAGCGCGAGGCGGAGGTGTCCACGCTGGAGGAGGCCGACCCCGTGAACGAGATGACGGTGGCCTACCGCGAGCTGGCGCTGGAGTGCGGCCGGGAGCAGGCCGACCGCCTGCTGCACCGCCTGGAGTTCCACCCCGTCTTCACCGCGCACCCGACCGAGGCGCGCCGCAAGGCGGTCGAGGGCAAGATCCGCCGCATCGCCGCGCTGCTCGACGAGCGGCCGCGCCTGGGCGGGTCCGACCTGCTAGAGAACAAGCGCAAGATGCTGCAGGAGATCGAGGCGCTCTTCCGCACGTCGCCCATCGCGCTCAAGAAGCCCACGCCCGTCGAGGAGGCCGACACGATCCTCGACCTCTTCGACACGACGCTCTTTGACATGGTGCCCGAGGTCTACCGCCGCTTCGACGACTGGGAGCTGGGCGAGAAGGCCGGCAGCGTGCCGCCCGTCTGCCCCGCCTTCTTTCACCCGGGCAGCTGGATCGGGTCCGACCGCGACGGCAACCCCAACGTCACGGCCAAGGTCAGCCGCGCGGTGGCCGAGAAGTTCCGCGTGC
Source organism: uncultured Actinomycetes bacterium (assembly GCA_900314685.1). Lineage (GTDB taxonomy): Bacteria > Actinomycetota > Coriobacteriia > Coriobacteriales > Atopobiaceae > Olegusella. Next base: position 31,871 of record OMWE01000012.1, read on the forward strand.
ACGCGCTGGAGGCGTTGGCCGAGCGCACGCACATCGTCGGCCGCAACCTGACGCTGGACACCTCCTCCACCAAGCCCACCGCCGAGCTGGTCAACCTCTGGAACCACCAGGTCGAGATGAGCGAGGCACTGACGGCCCACGCTGCGGAGCGCTCGGCCTCCGAGCTGCATCGCGCGGTCATGCTCGTGATCTCCAAGCGCCTGGAGGCGACGATCTCCCGCACGGCGGACGTGATGTACCGCGACTGCGACGAGTACCTCGAGGACCTGCGCGTGGTGCAGAGGTCGCTGGTCGCCGCCGGCGCGGTGCGCACCGCCTACGGCCCGCTGCAAAAGCTGATCTGGCAGGCCGAATCCTTCGGCTTCCACCTGGTGGAGATGGAGTTCCGCCAGCACTCGGTCGTGCACGCCCGCGCCATCGAGGACATCCGCGAGCACGGCCGCTGGGGCGAGCGCGGCGAGCTGGCGCCCATGACCCGCGAGGTGCTCGACACCTTCCGTGCGATCGCCTGGATCCAGCGCCGCTGCGGCGTGAAGGCGGCCCGCCGCTACATCATCTCCTTCTCCAAGTCCGCGCAGGACGTGCAGAACGTCTTTGACCTGTCCCGCCTGGCCTTCGCGCACCCCGAGGACGTGCCGACGCTCGACGTGATCCCGCTCTTCGAGCAGCTGGAAGACCTGCAAAACGCGGTCAAGACCCTCGACGACATCATCAAGCTGCCGGACGTCCAGCGCCGCTTCGCCGAGAACGGCCGCCGCATGGAGGTCATGCTGGGCTACTCCGACTCCTCCAAGGACGCCGGCCCGACCACGGCGACCCTCGCGCTCCACAAGGCGCAGGGTGAGATCGCCGAGTGGGCCGAGAGCAACCACATCGACCTCACGCTCTTCCACGGCCGCGGCGGTGCGGTCGGCCGCGGCGGCGGCCCCGCAAACCGCGCGGTGCTCGCGCAGCCCAAGGGCTCGGTCAACTGCCGTTTCAAGCTCACGGAGCAGGGCGAGGTCATCTTTGCCCGCTACGGCAACCCGGTCCTGGCGCGTCGCCACATCGAGTCGGTCGCCGCGGCGACGCTGCTGCAGTCCTCGCCCGCGTCCGAGTGGACCAACACCAAGTCCACCGAGCGCTACTGGTCGATGGCTGAGAAGCTCTCCGCGTCCTCGCACGCGCGCTACCTGGACCTGCTCAATACGGACGGCTTCGCGGAGTGGTTCTCGACCGTCACCCCGCTGACCGAGATCGGCATGATGCCGATCGGCTCGCGCCCCGCCAAGCGCGGCCTGGGAGCCAAGTCCCTGGACGACCTGCGCACCATCCCCTGGATCTTTTCCTGGAGCCAGGCGCGCATCAACCTGGCCGCCTGGTACGGCCTGGGCACCGCCTGCGAGGAGCTGGGCGACCTCTCCCTGCTCAAGACGGCCTATGCTGAGTGGCCCCTCTTCACGACCTTTGTCGACAACATCGAGATGTCCCTCTCAAAGACAAACGATCACATCGCGCGCATGTACCTGGACCTGGGCGGCCGCCCCGACCTCTCCGAAAAGGTCATGAGCGAGATGGACCTCACGCGCAAATGGGTGCTGGACATCGTGGGCGACGCCTGGCCGCTCGAGCACCGTCGAGTGCTGGGACCGGTCATCCGCATGCGCCTGCCCTTTGTGAACGCCCTGTCGCAGACCCAGGCACGCGCGCTGCGCGCCGTTCGCGCCGGCGACTTGACGCCCGAGGACAAGGACCGTCTGACCTATCTCATCCTCTGCACCGTGTCCGGCGTCGCCGCCGGCCTGCAGAACACGGGGTGATGCAGGCTACAAGCCCTGCCGGCTACAGGCCCTTCCAGGTCTTGACGCACTCCACACGGAGGAAGTCCTTGAGCGGGCGCAGGTCGCCCTCGTCGTGGAAGGCGTCGAGCGCGCCGAAGTAGGCCATCTTGTCCGCCTCGTAGATCACGATGGGCGGGTGCGCCAGGGAGAGCAGGGCCCAGTTCATCAGCAGGCGGGCGGTGCGGCCGTTGCCGTCCGAGAAGGGGTGGATGTCCACGAGCTTGGCCTGCAGGTAGGCGGCAATGGTCAGTGCACGGCTGCGGGCGTCGGGACGCTCCATTGCCTCGTCGATTTCGGCGGCCAGGTCGTTGACCTCCTGCTCCACGTCCTCAGGCTCAGCGCCCGCTCCGGTCATGCCCACGGTGTACTGGATGGTCTTGAGCGTGCCGGGGCGCTCGCCCTGCGTCCAGCGGTCGTCGTCGTAGGTGCCGTAGGTGAGCAGGCCCTGGACCTTGCAGAGGTTCTCGCTGGTCAGGGGTATGTCGTCGCCTGCGTGGTTGAGGACCCAGCCCCAGCCGTTGCGCATGTTGCCGATTTCGACCAGTGTGAGTAACGTGCCGGTGTAGTCGGCCACGCGGCCGTTCTCAAAGATGGAGCAGACGTCGTCGTAGGCGATCTCGGGATTCTCGATGCGGCCGGAGTTGTGCGCGAACTTGATCGCAAAATTTGCGAGGCGCGAGTTCTCGTCTTCGAGCGAGAGGGTACCCCACCAGTCGACGGCCTTCTTGTATGCCGCTCGGATCGCATCGTTGTCAGCCATGGTGCCTCCTCCTGGTTCGCTCGCGTGTGCTACTCCGGCTCGCCCACATGCCCGTGGCGTGCAGGCTGTGCCGCCGTTGCCATCATGGTAGATCTTCGTTGTTGTCGGGAGGTCGGCTTGTCGATGGGTGGGGCACGGCTGTCGGCAGTACGCATCGGGGCGGTGCGCCAGCGGCATTCGTGCACGAAGAAACCCCGCAACGCACGGATATGCCGAGGCATGCTCTTCATGTACGAATGCGTGGATGACTTGGTTGCCCGTTGACGATGGACAGACGACGAGCGGGATCGTAAATCGTACATGAGCAGGCCTTTCCGTGAAAAGAAGGGCCTACGGCATCAACTGATGTACGAATCGAACGGTAGAGGACCGACGGCATAATGGTTTATGGGGTCTACGCACGGCATCGGTATGCGCCGGAACGTGCACCAGTTGCCCCTTCCCGCAGAAAATGAGCTTCACGGGTGCCTTGGTGTACGAAAACTTTTATGTCATCGTCCGAAGGCCGTACATCAGTGGGTGCGTCGAGGGCAATTCCTGCACCCAAGGTGTCTTGATGTACGAATTGCCGGAATGTCGTCCACTGGATTCGTACACGTACGCCCGTCTTAGCTCCCTGAGGAGGCAAATACAGACGCTCATGTACGATTTGCTGATGAAGGAGCGTAGCCCACCTCGCAGGGGCAGAGCTTACCTCGTTTGGAGCGTGGCTTGCCCGGTGAGGGCAGGTCCCGCTCCGATGGATGTATAGCCCGTCTCTATCTCGCGGATGCGCTGGTAGAGGTAGGCGTTGACCGGTACGAGGATGCCGTGGCGTGCGGCGCGGCGCATGACCTCGCCGGCAAAGGTGTCGACCTCGGTTGGGCAGCGGTTGATCACGTCCTGGCCCATAGATGGGGTGCCGGCGGGATCGAGTGTCTTCTCGAGGGCGACCATGCCGGTGAGCTCGCTCTCGGGGATGGTGACGCCCTCGGCCGCCGCCACGGCGATCACCTCGCGCATGGCCGAGACGTAGTTGCGGAAATACTCGCCTGTCGGGTCGGCGACGACCTGCCCGTACGTGATCCCGTAGGCGGCGCAGGTCTGGTTGATGCCCACGTTGAGCATGAACTTTGCCCAGAGGCGATAGGTGATGTCGTCCTCCACCAGGTAGGGCAGGTCCGCCGCGTCGAGGATGGCGCGCACGGCGTCGAAGGTCGCTGGCGGCGTCTGGGGAAGAAGCCCGATGTGGAGCTTGCCGTACTGGGTGTACGTGAGCTCGGTGCCAAACCGCATCGCGTCCATGCCCTGCGCCACGCACATCACGATGCGGTCCCAGCCGTAGCGTGCGGCGATGGCTTCCTCGCTGGAGATGCCGTTGAGCACGGAGACGATGTGCGTACCCGGCCCGACCAGCGGGCCCATCAGGTCGAGGGCGGCGGGCAGCCCAAGGTTCTTGACCGCGACTATCACCAGGTCGACGGGCCCGATCTCCTCGGGCGTCAAATCGCGAAGAAGGACGGGCTCGCCGTTGACCGTGTAGGAGTCGTGCGCGTGGCGGGCGAGACGGCCCGCGTCCATCGCGTAGACGACGGCGTCCGGGCCCAGCGCCCGCGCCGCGCGCGAGCCGTAGAGCAGGCCGAGCGCGCCTTTGCCGACGATGGCGATGCGTGGCGATCGGGAACCCATGCTGCTCCTACAGATAGCTGACGGTCTCGTCGAGCGGCTTGCGCTTGGCGTGGTTGGGGAGCGGCTTGACGCCCTCGGCCGCGTAGCCCAGGTCCAACAACAGGACGGCGGTCTCGTTTGCAGGCAGCCCGAAGGCCTCGTGGGCCGCATCGGGATCGAAGTTGTTGACCCAGCAGGAGTCGAGCCCGGCGTCGGCCGCGGCCAGCGTCAGGTGCGTGCCCACGATGCCCATATCCTCGGCCCCGGAGTCGTAGGCGCCGCCGGGGTAGTGGAAGACCAGGTCCTTGTTGTAGGTGACCAGCAGCGCGACGGGCGCCCCGTAACGGCAGGGGGTGAGCCCGTCCATCTTGGCCAGCGCCTCGACGGACTGCAGCACATAGATGTGCTGGGGCTGGGCGTTCTTGGCGGTCGGGGCCAGGCGGGCGGCCTCCAGCACCTGCTCGAGTTTGTCCGGCTCGACGGTGGTGTCTGCGTACTTCTTGCAGGAATAGCGCTTTGCGGCGAGGTCCAAAAAGCTCATGGTGGCTCCTTTCGTTGGGGCGTGCGAAGACGTGCGTGTGCAAAGACATGCGTGGCAGGCGCGCGGCCGTTCTTGTCTGAGTGTAGACCTACCGAGATGTCGTGGACGTTACGTGTCCTCAGACGGCCTGTTCCTCTGGCGGCGCGGCGAGGTCCCCGCGCGCCGAGGGACGGACGAGCAGGGCGGAGAGGATCCGGCTGTCCCGCACGGTGTGCTTCTCGCTGCCCTTGATTGCGAGGTAGCCGATGACCGAGCAGGTGGCGGCGCCTATCAGGTTGACGAAGAGGTCGTCCATTGTGTCGTGCAGGCCGATGTCCAGGTAGCCGTCGACGGTGTAGGTCTCGCCGTCCCTGGTGGTGATGACGGTCCGGTCGATGTCGTGGACGCTCACGATGTTCTGGTCCTGGGCGGGATCGAGCGCGACCGATTGGAAGCTGCGCACGATCGTGTCTTTCTGCATGTCCTGGCCAAAGTACGTGTCGCCGGTGACCTCGACGAACTCCCACAGCACGCCGATGGTCATTGAGAAGCAAAAGGCCACCATGCAAAGGTAGGCGGGGGAGAGCCGCAGGTCCGCCTTGTCGTCGCGGTTGAGCAGGTAGACCGTGGAAAATCCCACGACGCCGGCCAGAAAGCCGTTCATGGTGTGGAGCATGGTGTCCCACTGCGGGATGTGCACGTAGAAGTGGTCGACCTCGCCCAGGATCTCGGCCGCGTAGATGAAGAGGTAGATGATGATCTGGAAGAGCGGCGGGATGTCCAGCCGGAAGCTCTCCTCCAGGTAGCTCGGCACAAAGAGCATGACGAGCGCGAGCACGCACACAAAGGCGCTCTCGTAGCGGCCCTGCACGATGGAACGGACTAGGGTAAAGATCACGAGGGCGCGCAGGACCAGGAAAAGGGTGAAGACACGCTTGTTTTCCTTGATGCGGTCCTCGAGGGTCGCGATGCGCTTGCGGATGGATGGCCGCTTGGCGACGGTCATGTGCTTGCGGTTGGGCATAGGGCTCCTGTGGGGATGGTTGCAGTTGCGGTCCGTAGATGCAGCATGCATGGTGGCCTGCAACCGCAGCTTGCGGTTGGGTAGTATGTTGGAACAAGTGTAGCGGGCGCCGGCGGAGAGACGGTCAGCCATATGGCATTCGAGCGGGGATGTTTACTTTTTGTGCCTGTGATCCCCGGGAGGCGGGAATGGGCGTCTTTGAAGACACGCTTGCGCGGCTGATCGCCATGCCGCAGGTACAGGAGATGCGGAAGTACCCGCAACATCGCGGGACCAACTCCTTTGACCACGGCATCGCGGTGGCGGTGGCGGCCCACCACCTGGCGGCACGTCTGGGCTGGCGGGTGGACGAGGAGGCGCTTGCCGTAGGTGGGGTGCTCCACGACTACTACCTGCACGAGATCGTGGACGAGGGGCACGTGCGCGCCGACTGGCGCCACGGGGTGACCCACCCGCGCGAGGCGCTGGCCAATGCGGAGCGCGACTTTGCCCTCACGCCCAAGGAGGCCAACATCATCCGCAGCCACATGTGGCCGCTGACGCTCTGCCACGTCCCGCGCTCACGCGAGGCCTGGCTGATCGACGTGGCCGACGACTACGTGGCCGCACGGGAGCTGCGAGCCTACCGGCACAAGCAGGACGCGTAGTCCCCGCCGGTCTCACCACTCCTGCTCTTCGCGGTCCTCGATGCCGGCCATGGGATTGTAGGGCTTTTCGGCCTCGCCCTCGAAGTGCTTGCGGGCTGCCGTCAGGTCCTGGACGAACTCGAGCGTGCCCAGGTAGGTGCCCTCGCGGTCGCGGACGGCCAGGTAGCGTACCCAGAGGTCGCGGTCGCCGCGCTTGTGCCACATGTCGAAGCTGTCCTGCTTGCCCGTGCGGAACTCCTCGAAAAGCCAGCGGACCATGGACTCCACCTTGGGCGGGTGGCAGGAGTAGACGGGGCGGCCGAGCGCCGTGAGCGGACGGGCGAAGTCCTTGGGGCCCTCGGACTCGTTGAAGTAGCGGTTGAGATCGTCGGCGCCGACGAAGGTGATCTCGCCCGGGATGGTGTTGAGCAGCGCGCGGAGCTCGGGCAGGGTGAAGGTGCCGGAGGGCAGGACGATCTCGGCGGGTGCAGGCTCGGTCGCGGCGGCGCCGTCCGCCTTTGCGGGAGCGGCCGGCATCGGCGCTGCCTTGCTCCAGACAGGCACGGGCTCGATCAGGCACGGGGCGTACTCGGCGATGTCGAAGGCGAGGTTCTCCCACTCCTCCTCGCTGAGGTTGGCCGCGCAGATGGGGAAGAGGATGTTGGCCTCCTTGTAGATCATCTCGTCGGCGCGCTTGAGCACGGCGCGGGCGCGGTCGTTCCAGTCGCGGGCGTCGGGGCGGGCAGCCAGGTCGCGCAGCTCGTCGCGGATCTCGCCGTCGACGGTCCACATCACGTTGGAGGGACCGGTGACCCCGTAGCGGTTCGCCAGCAGGGGATAGAGGAGGTCGCCCTTCTTGCGGTAGTGGTTGCCGATCTGGCGGAGCTCGTGGATCTCGGCGACAGCCGTCTCGTGGTCGCCGGCGTCGAGTGCCGTACGGGCAGCGGCGATGTGGGAGGCAATGGCGTCGTTTTCGCTGGTCAGGACGTTGAGCGGGTGGCCGGGCGTGGCGACGAGGCGGGCGGCGTCGGTCGTGTGGGCGTCGGCTGCCGCGTGGTTGCGCGCGACCTCGCTGGCGGCCTCGGCGGGTTGTGCCACGCTGTCCTGCGCAAACGCGCCGTCGTGCTGCGCAAACGCGCCGTCGTGCTGCGCAAACGCGCCGTCCTGCTGCGCAAAGGCGGCCTCCACCGCGGCCGCGGCCTTGTCGATCATCGAGGATGTAGCGGCGCCGTCGATCTCCTCTCGCGTGGCCCCGTGGAAGAGGGCGGAGTGCACGTCGCACAGGCGGGTCACCTCGGGCAGCGGCGCGCCCTCGGCGATGAGCTGCTGCTCGGCGTCCATGATCTCGGTCGCGTCGACGTCCTGGAAGTGAGCCGCGAAGTCCGCCTGCACCGATTCGAGGTCCTCGCCAGCGGTGAGGCGGCCGACGTAGGACTTGAGCAGGGAAGCGCGGTCGGTGGGGTCGCTAGCCGACGCGTCCGTCTTCTCTGCTGCCGTGCCAGGCTCGCTATCGGCTGCGTCCGGCTGTCCTTCCGTCACACCTGCCTTTTCCGTCGCGCCTGCTTCTCCCGTCTCGCCGTCGACGACGATGAAGCCGGCGGCCTCGAGCCGGGATCTGACCTGGTCGAGGTCGAGCTCCTTGATGGCGCAGCCCTTGGGGATGGTCATCACGCGGCCGACGGTGTTGAGTGCCATCGGTTTTGCGATGTCGGGAAAGCCGATGCTGGCCATCACGTCCCTGAGCTCGGGATAGTCCGCGACGAGGTCGTGGACGGTGCGGGAGAGGTCGAGTGTCTTTGCCATGGGTCCTCCTGGAATGCGTGCAGATTTTATTTGCCGCTTGCAGTGTAGCGAAGAGGTGCCGCCTTTTATGGGGTGCTCACATGGTCTGCATATATCCTACTAATAAAATAGGATATATGGATGGGTCGCGCGTTGAAGCATGGGGTAGGCCGTCCGCCATTCGCCCTGGTGGGATTTGCGCTGGTAGATGAGCTGCCAAATTGGTGAACGAAGCGGTGGCGTGAAGGCAGCTGTCCGCCCGCGTGCGGAATCGTACCCGAAATCCAGCCATTCTACCAGCGGATTTGCGGGTGCCGATAGGCACGGGGATCCGTATGGCGGCAATTTTTCGGGCCCCTGACCTGCGGCGCGAGGGGGCTGGTATCGGCATATAGGGCGATTTCGCACCTCAAAAAGTACCACAAATAAAAATAAGAAAATATATATACGCAGGAAATTAATACATCAAACTATGTACTACCAACGAATTTGTGGTACTTTTTGCTGTGCCATATCGCCACCATAGAGATGCATCATGCCCATCGTAGGCTTCAGATGAGATGGCTGTGACATGTTTGCCCTGCTAGCGGAAAAGCCAGCCGAGCGCAGGCTTACGCCAGTCCGACGTTGGCGAGGAAGTCCGCGATGACCTGCTCGTACGCCTCGCGGCCGAGGACCTCGCGCGACTCGGCGTGGCCGGCTCCGTCGACCTTGTGGACCTCGACGTTGCCAGCGGTCGCCTCGGCGAGGCGGTCTGCGTTGTCGGGCGTGATGATGCCGTCGTCGGCGCCGTGGATGATGCAGAGGGGGACCTTGTTGCCGGCGAGCGCGTCGACGGGGCTCGTGTCGCGCAGATCGAACCCGTAGCGAGCCTGGGTGACGGCGTTGACCGGGCCGATCAGCCAGCCGAGGTGGAGCCGCTCGTACCCGCCTTTCAGCAGGTCGTACAGGTTGGCAAAACCGCAGTCGGCGACGACGAAGGCCACGCGCGGCTTGTACCGGAGGGCCGACAGCGAGATTGCGCTGCCCATGGACTCGCCGTGGAGGCCGAGCAGGATCGCGTCGCCGTAGCGCCCGTAGGCGTCGTCGATCAGGGAGAGCAGGTCGGCGCTCTCGGTCTGGCCGAGCGTGCACACGTTGCCCGAGGGCTCGTCTTCGCCGTGGGCGCGCACGTCGTAGATGATGCAGTTGAAGCCCAGGTCGCGATAGGCGGAGACGTACTTGACCGACCCGTAGCGGTTGGCGCGAAAGCCGTGGCTGATGATCACGTAGCGGTCGGACTGCGCGGCCGCGGGGACCAGGGTGCAGTGCAGGGTGGTGCCGCCGTCGCCCTGGACGGTGTAGTCCTCCTGCGGGAGCCGGTCGAAGTCGTCCCAGAGCCCGTGCTCGCGCTCCCAGGCCTCCTCCTCGGCGAGCGTGTTGCCGTGCGGCTCGGCGGTGAGGCCCGCGAGGTAGTACGAGCCGCCGAACACCGCAACCACCACGAGCACGAGCAGGACGACGAGGATGTTGCGGAGCATCTTCACGGGGCCTCCCGGGGCTGGACGGTCGTCTTCCCGGTCATCCGGCGCCTGGGAAGACAAACTTTGCCGAAAAAACGGGCGACCGAAGCCGCCCGTTCTGATTCTAGCTGGAATGTGCAATGCGCGGGTCACGCGAGCCGTCGCCCCGCAGCGACACATCGCCCTGCACCGGGTACGCCGCGCGCCTGTCGCGCGTGCCTACATCGGCATCGACGTCGGCGCCACAAAGACGCGCGTGGCGTACTCGCGGTCGAGCTGGTAGAGGCCCTGTGGGCTCGTGCCAAAGAGTTCCATGTTCTTGATCATCTCGTCGGCGTTGGCCTCTTCCTCGCCCTGCTCCTTGACGAACCAGTCCAGCATCTGCATCGTGCGGATGTCGTGCGCCTCCTGCGCGACCTCGAAGCAATGGTGGATCAGGCTCGTGACGTACTGCTCGTGCTCGTAGCCGGCCTTGAGCGGGGCCAGGTCGTCCGCGAAGGTCTTGTCCGGCTCGTCAATCTGCAGCATCTTGGGGGTAAATCCGTTGTCCAGGCAGTAGCGGCGCAGGATCTTGGCGTGCGCGACCTCCTCCTCGACCTGGATCATGTACCAGTTGGCAAAGCCCTTGAGCCCGCGGTCCTCGTAGTAGTCCGCAAAGGTCAGGTAGAGGTAGGCGGAGTAGAGCTCCTTGTTGATCTGGGTGTTGAGGACATCGGCCACTTTCGCATCGAGTGCCATCGTGTCTCCTTTCGTCGGTTGATGGGTTGCGGGCGCGCTGCCCCTGACGGTCGTTTCGCGCCTAAGAGGAACATGCCCATTCTATGCTCCCCGTATGCGGCGACCGAAGCGGTTGATGCGTACGCCAAAGTCTTGTCACAAAGCCGGGCGGCGACACGTACCATTTCTGGCGAAGACAAGCGGCGCGGAAGACAAGCGGCGTGAAGACAAACGACGCAGGCAGCGCGTCGATCGGATGGAGGGACGCATGGCGGCCGATACGCACGACATCTCGCGCGACGCCTTTATGCTCGGGCAGGGACGGTTTGCCCGCCGGGGCTACGACTGGTGGTGGCACAACTTCACCGGGCACAACGTGCGGACGGGCGAGGAGAAGACCTTCTTCATCGAGTTTTTCTGCGTGAACCCGGCGCTGGGCGGGCCTGCGCCCGTCTTTGGACAGCTGCCGGAGAACCGCGCGGCGGGCGTCCGCCCCTCGTACGTGATGGTCAAGGCAGGCTGCTGGGGGAGGGGCGCGCGGCAGCTCCACCGCTTCTTCGGCTGGGACGAGGCGGACGTCGCACGGGGCATCCCGTACTGCGTGACCTGCGGCAACTGCCTGGCGACCGAGACGATGACCTGCGGCTCCGTGGAGGTCGCGACCGAGGACGCGGCGGCGCATCCCGAGTGGATGAGCGACGCGGGCTCGATGGCCTGGGAGCTCGATATCGACAAGCTGATCGCCTACAACGTGGGCCCCGGTGCGAGCAAGCCGATGCGCGACGCTGAGTCGTTCGAGATGTTCTGGCACGCGGAGGGCATCAAGACCGCGTATAAGGGCTGGGTTGTCCTGGACGGCGAGCGCTACGAGGTCGAGCCCGCGACCTGCTACGGCTATGCGGACAAGAACTGGGGCGGCGACTTCACGTCGCCCTGGGTATGGCTCGCGTCCAACGACCTGACCAGCGTGGTGACGGGCGAGCGGCTGCGCAATTCGGCGCTCGAGATCGGCGGCGGCCGGCCCAAGGTCGGCGTGGTCGCCCTGGACCGCAAGCTGCTCGGCTGCATGAACTACGAGGGGCGGGCGTACGAGTTCAACTTCTCAAAGGCTTGGACCGGCAGCCAGACGGAGTTTGCCTGCCACGAGACCGCGGACGAGGTCGTGTGGCACGTGGAGCAGGAGACGATCGAGGCGCGGCTCGTGACCGACGTGCGCTGCCGCAAAGACGAGATGCTGCTCGTCAACTACGAGGCGCCCGACGGGGCCAAGCGCCACAACCGCCTGTGGAACGGCGGCACCGGCACGGGCCGTCTGCAGCTCTACCGCAAACGGCCCGGTCGGCTCGAGCTCATCGACGACATGGACGCGGCCCACGTCGGTTGCGAGTACGGGGTCTACGACGCCTAGCCGCGCGCGTCGAGCGAGACCATGATCTTGTCGAGCAGGCGGCGGATCTCGACGGCCTCCTGCGGAGTCAGGCCGAGGCGAGAGGCGATGCATTCGGGCACGCCCTTGGCGCGCTCGCGCAGCTCCATGCCCTGATCGGTGATAGACACGTCGAGACGGCGTTCGTCTTCACGGCTGCGTCGCCGCGTGACCAGGCCCTTGGCCTCGAGTTTCTTGAGTAGGGGCGTCAGGGTGCCGGAGTCCAGGTGCAGACGGTCGCCGAGGTGGCCGACCGACACGGTGCGCTCCTCCCACAGCACCATCAGGGCGATGTACTGGGTGTAGGTGAGGCCGAGCCCGGTGAGGTAGGGACCGTAGCTCTTCACGATCGCGTGCGACGCGGCGTAGAGGGGAAAGCAGAGCTGGTTGTCGAGGGCGAGGGGGTCGAAACCCTCCGGGAAGGCCTGGTGCCCTCCCTCCGTCTTGGTCGGCATGCGCTCTCCTCCGTCCGGATGTGCCTAGAGCTGCGCGCGGACGGCGTCGGCGACGTCCTTCATGTCGACGGTCGGCTCGAAGCGCGCGACGACCTCGCCGGTGCGGTCCACCAGGAACTTGGTGAAGTTCCACTTGATGTAGGCCTTGTCGCCGAACTCCTTGTCCACGGACTTGGCGACCTTGTTCATCACGATCTTCTTCAGGCCGTTGAAGCCCTGGAAGGGGTAGGCCGTGGCCATGTCGGCAAAGAGGGGGATGGCGCCGTCGCCGTTGACCTCGATCTTCTTGAACTGCGGGAACTCGGTGCCGAACTTGAGGGTGCAGAACTGGTGGATCTCCTCGTCGTCGCCGGGCGCCTGGTTGGCAAACTGATTGCAGGGGAAATCGAGGACCTCGAAGCCGCGGTCGCGGCACTCGGCGTAGAGCTTCTCCAGGTCCTCGTACTGCGGGGTGAAACCGCAGCCGGTGGCCGTGTTGACGAAAAGCAGGACCTTGCCCTCGTAGTCACGCAGGCTGACCTGCTCGCCGCCGGGCTTCTCGACTGTGTAACCGTAGACGTTCATGTGCGCTCCTTTCGCGGGCCCCTCAGAGTCGTCCTGACTCTTCGAGCCGTCCGTTTCTTCTTCTGACGAAACTATAGAGCAAAATTAAATTGCGTACAATATAAAATAATCCCGTAGCCTTTCAGACACAAAGACTCCGTACAATGGACGGCGTTGTGAGGGCGGGAGTTCGGGATTCAGGGGTACGGCATGACGCTGACGCGGGAACTGCGCAAGGTGGGGCGCGAGGAGCGCCTGCTCGTCTTGGCCAACCTGCTGATGCAGATCGGCTTCCAGTCCACCTACTTCATCTGCTTCATCGGTATCGCGACGTACCGCTTCGCCGCGGACGCCTTCGTGGTCTCGGCCCTGATCTTCCTGCTCAACGCCACCATCGCTCTCGGCAACGCGGTGGTCGGCGTCGTGATCGACCGCATCGGGCCGCGCCGCACGCTGCTCATCACGCTCGCGGCCTACGCGGCGCTGGGCGCCCTGTGCGCCGTCGTGCCCATGACGTTGCCGCTGCTCTTTGTGCTTTGCGGCGTCTTTGGCCTGCTGCATGGCTTCATGTCCACGGCGACCATGGCCTACCCGCCCTTCCTCACGGATGACCCCGAGACGCTCAAGCGTCTGAACTCGCTGTCCGACACTGCGACCAACATCGCGGTCATCGCCGGCCCCGCGATCGGCGGCCTCATCGTGCAGGTGTCGCGCGAGCAGACGGTATTTGTGCTCTTTGCGGTCTGCATCGCGCTGGCGATCGCGCCTGTCTACGCCTGTCGCGAGCTCCTGCACCCGAAAAAGGACGTGAACGTGGAGCAGCAGGACGCGGGGCAGCTGGACGCGGGGCAGCCGGACGCCGCGCGAGGCCGGGGCAAGCTCTCCCGCTTTTGGCGCGAGTTCTTGGAGGGGCTGCGCGTGACCTTTACGTCGCGGGCGCTGCGGTTCGTCTTCATCGTGGGCTTCTTGGGCAACTTCGCGTACGGGGCCTATGACTCGCTCGAGGCGCTCTTTTACCGCGACGTGCTGATGCTGGGCTCGGAGTGGATGGGTTGGTTGTCATCGATCATGGGCGTGGGCTGCGTGGCCGGCTCGCTGCTGATGCTGCGCCTGCCCGCAGGCCGCGTGAACGAGTCCCTGCTCTCCCTCATGCTGATGGTGTGCGGGATGGGCTCGATGCTCTACACGGGCACGCGGTACCTCGGCTGCGCGATGGCGGGGCAGATGGTGTGCGGCTTTGGGTACGGCCTGATGATTCCCGTCCAGCACCTGCTCACGCAGCGCAACTGCGACCTCGCCTATCTCGGGCGCGTGACGTCGGTCCTGCGCCTGGCCAGCCTGCTCGCCGGTACGGTGCCGCTGCTGATCGCGCCCTTCATCGCGGCGGCGGTCGGGGTGCAGGCGGTGCTCTTCGGGGCCGCGACCTTTGTGGCGTTGGTCGGGGCATGTGCGCTGGTGGGCGCGCGGTGGCGCGAAAGGAAGGACTGAGATGGAGTACTGGGACATCTACGACGAGAACCGCGTCAAGACGGGCCGCGTGATGGCACGCGAGGACTGGCACTTTGACATGCAACCGGGCGACTACCACCTGTCCGTGATCTGCCTGGTAGAGCAGCGCGGGACCGGCCACATCCTCATCACCCGCCGCAAGGAGGACAAGGCGTGGGCGGCCGGCTGGTGGGAGCTGCCGGGCGGCGGCGTCCAGGCGGGGGAGGAGCCGCTGGAGGCGGCGATCCGCGAGACGCGCGAGGAGACGGGCATCGACGTGGCAGCCGCGGGCGGCGAGCGTGTCTTCACCTACTCGCGCGCGACGCCGGGCGACCACAACAACTATTTCATGGACGTCTATCGGTTCGTTGTTGATTTTGACGAGGCGGACGTGCGGATTCAGGCCGATGAGGTCGCGGGCTGGCAGCTCGCGACGGTCGATGAGATCCGCGAGCTCGGCAGGCAGGGCATTTTCCTGCACTACGACAGCATCCGCAGCGTCTTTGGTATGGAATAGTCGTATAGCCTCACTGTTTCTCCGGGACGGCACCCAATCCGATACCCCTGACTTGACATTTTGACCCTTTTGTTGCAAGCAAGGGGTTTTCGACAGATTTACGTCCCTATTGAAAAGCACCGCAGCCCATCTACCTCGCATTTTGTAAATGCGTCAGATGCGGTAAAACCGCGGGATTTGCAACACTGAAAATTCAGCCCATCTACCTCGGCTTTTGCTGCGAGGCTCAGTTGCTCTTTGCAACAAAAGGGTCAAAATGTCAAGTCAGGGTCCCAAGATTGCGCGGTTCCGCACTTGGTACTTGTGTTTTGATGGGTAGCCTATGGAGCGGTGGCGAGGGGAACAAAGATACCGAGGTGCGCGTCCACAAGCATCGACCGCAAGCCTATATGAAATGCAGGAGGGTTCTCGGCGTCAGAGGATTCCAAGCAACCATCGTCATGCTTCCGTAGTGGGCGCGCGATTGACGACGATTACACCGAGGCTGATCAGGACGAGCGCGGCGACGAGGCGGACGGGACCGGCGGCGGGCGACTCGCGGAGCAGGAGCGCCGAGAGCGCCACGCCGAAGACAGGGTTCATAAAGCCGAAGACCGTCACGCGCGAGACGGGGTTGTGCGAGAGCAGGACCGACCAGAGCCCATAGGCCGCTGCGGAAAGAAAGCCCAGGTAGAGGAGGACGCCGAGCGCCTCCGGCCCCGATGGTGCCACGTGCCCGCCCGCGAGCCAGCCGGCGCACACGAGGGTAACGCCGCCCATCAGGAACTGCCAGCCCGACAGCATCACGGGGTCGTGGTCGGCAGCGTAGCGCTGCGTGAGGCAGGCGGAGGTGCCGGCGCAGACGGTCGACGCGAGGACCAGCATGCTGCCGAGCGGTGTGTCGCCCACGGACGAGGCTCCGATGTTGACGAGTACGACGCCCGCGAAACCGGCCGCACAACCCAGCAGCTTGCGGGACGTGAGCCGCTCGGAGCGGAAGACGAGTGCGGCGATGAACACCGTGATGAAGACGTTGGACGCCTCGATGATGGATGCGGTGATGCCCGACGACCGCGAGACGCCGGGGTAGAAGAGCGCGTATTGGCCCGCGGTCTGGAAGAGGCTCAGGATAAGGGCTTTGCGGAAGTCGTCGCCGGTGCGCGGGCAGAGCGGCCTGCGACGTACGAGGCTCACGGCGACGATGGTCAGGATGCCGGAGATGGTGAAGCGGATGCCGGCGAAGAGGATCTGCGAGGCCGCATCCCCCGTCGCGATGCCGAAGAGTGGGTTGCCGATCTTGATCATGGGAAAGGCCGAGCCCCACAGCGCGCAGCTGATGAGCGCGCCGAGGACCAATCCGGGCGTGGTGGCAAAGAAGTTCTTTGAGGCAGGGCTCTCGGCAGCGGGCTTTCCGCTCGTGCCGCCGTCGGGCCTGCCGGCGTTTGCGGTCGGCTGCTCGGTGCGTGTGTCTTCTCTGGCCATGCGCGTTCCCTAGGGCCAGAGGCCGGCGATGACGAGTGCGGGCAGGAGGTTGGCCACACGGATGCCCTTGTCCCACACCATGTTGACGCCGACGCAGAAGATGAGCACGTTGCCCACGTAGGAGAGGTTGGAGAGCGCGGTCTCGGTCATGAAGGGGCCGGCCAGCGCGGCGAGCAGCGTGATCGTGCCCTGGAAGAGCGCGACGGGGATGGCGGAAAAGACGCAGCCCTTGCCCATGCTTGCGGCCATCACACACACGATGATTGCGTCGAGCACGCCTTTGGCAAGCAGGATCGACCAGTCGCCCGAGATGCCGTCCTGGATGGAGCCGACCACGGCCATGGCGCCGATGCAGACGGTGCAGGTGGCGCTGACAAAGGCGTTGATGAAATCCTTGTCACGGGCGTTGCCCGTCTTTTCGCGCAGCCAGGTGCCGAAGCGCTCGATGTAGCCGTTGAGGTCGATGATCTCGCCGATCACGCCGCCGCCCGCGATGGAGACGATCATCATCATGGACCCGACCGAGTCGAGTCCGCCTGTGGCGTTGACCTGCAGCATCTTGGCCATCACGCTGCCCATGGACATAAACATGATGGCGATGCCGGTGCCCACCATCAGGGTCTCCTGCATGCGCGGCTTGATGCGCGAGCGCCCGAGCAGGCCGACGATGCCGCCGCCCACGAGCAGTCCGACGTTCATGAGTGTGCCCAGGCCGTGCATGTGACTCCTTTTTGGTGGCGCCGGAATCCTATCCGAAGCCAGCCAATTCTCCCCATCACAATCGATAACGCACAGGTGAGTATAGGACCACGACGCCCGCGCGGAGGTCCCCGGCGCCCACTTCACAGGTTTGCAACGAATCTCATGCATTCATGACAGCTGGATAACAAAAAGATGTGCAGTTGCCGCTGATAATAAGAACAAGCACGCGGCGGCGACGCGACGTGGTAGCATCGCACAATCCTAACCGGCCCCATGCGGGACCGGGCCTCCAATCGGACGACAAGGAGACTTCGATGGCTGACAACTCTCCCGCCCAGGTGGGCGATTTCATTTCCGACAACCTCACGTACATGGACGCTCTGGCGGCGGCGCAGGAGCAGATCTTCGTGGCGATGGACATGGCGACCGCGGGTACTGCCGCGGACCTCGACCTGGCCCAGGTAGTCGCGCTCTTCGACGCGTCCGCCAGCCTCTACGACATGCAGGCGGAGGTCGAGCGCGTGCTTGCGGCATGCGCCGGCGAAGACAAACCACGCGACGGCGAAGACAAACCATGCGGCGGCGAAGACAAACCGCGCCTCTGGCAGCTCGCCTATCCCTACCTGGCCGTGGAGGTGGACAGGCGCTATGCGCGCCGCGATCTGCTCGAGCAGGCGTGGCCGCAGATCCAGGGCATTGCGGGCGAGCTCGCGCAGGCGGATGCCCCGACGCTGGCGAAGATGTTCGCTGCCGGCGACGGTGAGTTCTATGCTCTGGCTCTGGCATACGCCGCGCTGGGCACATGCGACGAAGCCGCCCAGCGCCTCGGCCGGTCGACCGACGAGATCGACCGCGCGATCGAGGGTCTGTACAAGCGGATTCACGAACGCTGTGCCAATGACGACGGCAGTTTCGGCGAGGGCACGGCGGCCTCGTACGCCTTCGCGTCGGCGCTCGGCCTCGGCGATCCCCGCGAGATGGCCGCCCGTCTTTCCGAGCTGGTACGATCCGAGGGTGCAGATGCCGATGCGATGGCGACTGCATATGCGTTTGGCGTGCTCAACCGCTATGGTCACGACGACGTGGCAGAGGACTGGCTGCTCGCCGGCGCGCAGCCGAGTGCGATCCAGTGGCTGGTCGAGGGCCCTGGCGGCCTGCGCCTTGCCGACGACGCCGTGGCGGCAAACCACTTTGTCGTCCGCCCGTATTTCTCCGCGCAGACGGACAGCGTGACCCGCTCCTACAAGACCCCGCGCGGCCAGCTCTTCCTCACGTGGGAGCGCACAGAGCGGGGCATCGCGCTCACGATGATGGTGCCCGCCGGCACCCAGGTGGACCTCTGGCTCGACGGCGCGCTGCAGGTGATTCCCGCGGACCCGGATCCGATTACCCAAGCCTTCCTGGTGGAGGCGTAGGCGAGGCGCGCCTTTGCGGGCGCTGCTTGCGCACCTACCGTACCCACGGCTCAACCACCCCTCTCGGGCGGTGTTTGATGCAGGAATGCGGAAAACCCCGTTTGGGAGGGGGATGCTGACCAGCACGGCAGTTTCAAATTACCCTCTTGGGCAGGGTTTTTTGCGAATTTGCAGAAAACCCCATGTGGGAGGGTGAATTTGCAAACTACGAAGAAGAGCAAATACCCTCCCAGGCGGGGTTTTCCGAAAATATGCGGAAAACCGTGCCCGGGAGGGTGAATTGTAGACGTGACAGGGGACGGGGGATTGACACACCGCACGTGACAGGTGACGGGGGAGTGTCACGTGCGACAGCGCGCCTAGATGTGCAGACGGCGACGGGCCTCGTAGACCGCGCCGACGATGTTGGCGTCATTGCCCATCTCGCACAGCACGATGTTGGGCTTCTTCATCTGGGGGAAGGGCCAACCCTCGTAGAGCGCGTCTTCCTCGGCATGGATGGCCTCGATGAGCGCCGGAGCCGCGGAGATGCCGCCGCCGATCGCAATGGCGTCGGGGTCGAGCACGACCTGCAGCGTGTGGCAGAGCGAGACGACATAGCGCGCGTAGGTGTGCAGGCCGCGGATGGCGGCCTCGTCGCCGGCGTCGACCCATTGGAAGATCTGGATGCCGTCGATGTCCTTGGCCTCCTCGGGGGAGATGCCCTTTTCGGCGCAGACGTAGCCGCGCAGCCCCATCCAGCCGCCGCGAATGGCGCCCATGTTGCCGAGGTCGAATTTGCCCGGCGCGCACTCGTGGTTGCTGACGATGCCGCTGATCTCGGTCGCGTTGCCGTGCGCGCCGCGGAAGACCGTGCCGTCGATCACGACGCCGCCGCCCAGGCCCGTGCCGATGACCATCACGACGCCGACCTTGGTGCCCTTGAGCGCGCCGGCCGCATACTCGCCGTTTGCACAGCTCTTGCCGTCGTTGTCGATTACGGCGGGCAAGCCGAGGCGGCTCGACAGCTCGCGCCCGAGCGGGTACTTGTCCATGTAGGTGAGCGCGCCGCCGCCGATGATGGTGCCGTCGGGGTCGTCGGCCTGCACGGTGCCGGGGACGCTCGCCGCGATGGCGCCGATGCGGTCGCGGTAGGGCTCGACGAGCCCGACGAGGGCGTCGACGACCTCGTCGGCCGAGGAAAAGTCGGTCGGGATCTTGCCCTGCTCGACGATTGCGTAGTCCTCGTTCACGACGGCCCACTTGACCTGCGTGCCGCCCACATCGATGCCGAAGTACTCCATGCCAGCCTCCCTGGGATTGCCGTACCATGAGATAGATAGCAAGATTGTACGTACGCTGCGCAAAGACGGACGTACGGCCTAGGCGAACGGTACGGAGGTGCCGCTGTGAAGGTCAAATGCGACTACTGCGACAACTACATCGACGAGACCGATGAGCAGTGCCCCTACTGCGGCGCGCCCAATGCCCACATGACCCGCAGCGGCAACGGCGAGCCAAAGACGATCGAGGAGCTCCTCGCCTTTGCGCGGGCGCACAACCTGCCGCTCGAGCAGATGCGTTTCTTCATCGGGCAGGACTACCGCGAGCCCCGGGCCTTTGGCATCTACCGGGATCCCGAGGACGGCAACTTCGTCGTCTACAAGAACAAGGCCAACGGCGAGCGCGTGATCCGCTACCGCGGCGACGACGAGGCCTTTGCCGTGAACGAGATCTACCAGAAGATGCGCGCCGAGCTCCTCGACCGCAAGGAGAGGATGCCAGCCGGCGGAGGGCACAGGGGCGGTTCGGGCACCGGGCTCAACCAGGCCTTTGTCATCGGCGTGGTGACGGTCGTCGCGATTCTCGTTATCGCAATCGTGCTCAGCGCGATCGCCGACTCCGGGGGCAGCCGCCGGGGTTACTACGATTACGACGACACGTACTACTACTACGACAACGGCTGGTATCGCTACGACGACGGCTGGAGTCGCGACTACAGCATCCCCGGTGAGCTCGAGGACAACTCCGACTCTTATTACGACGGTGACAGCTACAGCGACGTCGGCGACTCCAGCGTGGACCCCTATGTCAGCGACAGAGACGACAACAGCAGCTGGAACAGCGACGACTGGGACGACAACGACTGGGATTTCGACAGCAGCTGGGATTCCGGCGACACCGACTGGGACAGTGACTGGAGGATTGTCTTTATTATGCCTGATACGTATATTTGCCATTTACTATAGGTAATTGTTTTATTTCCGACGCTCCCGCAGAATGTATTTGCAAAGAAGGGCGGACCACCTGTCCCGAGGTCGTCACGCGGAAGGATCAGCATGAAACTCCCCAAAGGCAAATATCTGATGGTGCTCGTGAGCATGTGCGGCCTGATTGCTGTCTCGCTCGGCCTGCTCGTCAACGTGAGCGGCCTCTTCTTCGCCCCGATCGCCGAGGAGCTCGGCGTGGGCCGCGGTGAGGTGAGCATGACGCTCACGATCTCCAACCTCGTGTACGCCGTGACGGGCCTGCTGGTTGGGCGCCTCCTCAACCCCAAGACCTTCAAGCCCATGATCATCGGTGGTACTGCCCTGATGGCTGCTGGCACCGCGCTCCTGCCCCTCTTCCCGTCGATTCCGGGCCTCTACGCCCTCAACGCCGTGCGCGGTTTCGGCGCCGGGCTCTTCGGCATTGTGCTCGTGACTACGGTCATCAACGCCTGGTTTGCCTCGGGCACCGCCCTCATGACCAGCATCGCGATGGGCTTCTCGGGCATCGCGGCGGCTATCCTTTCGCCGATCCTGTCCTCCGTGATCGCGGCCAGCGGTTGGCGCGCGGGCTACCTGGTTTCTGCTGTGCTCGCCGCGGCCCTTTGCCTGCCGGCGATCCTGCTGCCCATCGCGCTGACACCCGAGGATGCGGGCCTCGCGCCTTTCGGTGCGGAGGATGCGCAGGAGGACGGCGCACCGGCGGGCGGCGCACGCCCCGCACAGGCGGACGGCACTGCAAAGACAAGCGCTCCCACCGCTAGCACAACGTCCTCGGCTCTGCCTACTGCGATCGTCTTTGCCCTGGTTAGCGTCTACTCCATCGCGTCGAGCATGGGCTCGGTGCTGCCACAGCACTTCCCGGGCATCAGCGAGAGCTACCTTCTGCCCGCTACGGTCGGCGCCGGCATGCTCTCGGTCGCCATGGCCTGCAACACCCTCGGCAAGCTGGGCCTCGGCGTCCTGATCGATACCCTGGGCACGAAGCGCTCCAGTCTCCTGTACGGTATCGGCGTCCTGGCCGGTGTGCTGGGTGTCGCCTTTGTCCGCAACGGCGTGGCGCTTTCGGTCTGCGCCGGCCTGATCGGTCTGTCCTACGGCATGGCTACGGTTTCCATTGTGTCGGTGACGCGCGAGTCGTTCGGCGCGGAGGGCTACGCCACCTACTACCCGCGCGTGAACCTCATCGTCACCGCCACCAACGCGATCGGCACCGTCCTGGTGGGCGCGATCTACGACGGGCTCGGTAGCTACCTGGTCGCGCTCATCATGACCGCGGTACTGCTCGCCGCTGGCCTCGTGTCGCTTATCACGGTCTATCGCCGCGGGTAGCTTGATGACCCCGCGTTGAACGGCCCCGCTGTTTGGCAGGGCCGTTCAACTTGATTACGCAGCGGTGTTCCATCACGAGTGCGCACTTTAGGACTCCGAATACGCACTTTGGGACTCCGGATGCGCGGTTTAGGACACCCGTTACGCATGACGACTCGCCGTCGCCCTTGCCCCCGTTTTCCAGTCATGCATCACACCGCGTTTACCAGGCATTTTGCCAGTTGTGTCTTCGCCCGGCGGCGGCGGAAAAATGCACCCGAGCGACTCTGGCGGGTTCCTTGCGTATCGGGTGTCCTAAACCGCGCATCCGGAGTCCTAAGTTGCGTTTTCGCGTGCTCTGGATCGCCCGGTCGGTTCCCCCGAAATTAGTTTTCGGCAAGTTGAGTTGGACGGCCCCGCTGTTTGGCGGGGTCGTTCTATCTACTCGTTGGTATTGCCCTGACGATACGTCTCAGCCTCACGCCGTGGCGGACACGCAGAGCCAGTGCGCCTCCTGGTCGTGCCAGGGGTCGATGCCGGTGAAGCCCGCCTCCGCAAGCAGCGCCGCGAGCTCGTCTGCGGTGTAGACGCGCAGCTCGTCGATGGCAGAGGTCCAGTCCTCGTTGCTCGTGCCGTCGTCCTCGTTGCAGAAGAAGAGCGTGCCCCCAGGGGCGAGCACACGACGGATCTCCGCGAGCGCGCGGGGCACGTCGGGCCAGAAGTAGATGGTCTCGAAGCCGGTCACGAGGTCAAAGCTGCCGTCGGTAAAGGGCATCGCGGCCACGTCCCCCTGCACGACCTCGCAGCGTCCTGCAGCAACCTCCGCAGCCGCGGTCTCGCGCGAGGTCACGACGCTGGTCTCGGAGTAGTCGAGTCCGGTCACGTGTCCTTCGGGCGCGAGTGCGAGCAGGCGCAGCAGGTTGGCACCGCCACCGCAGCCGACGTCGAGGACGCGGGCGTCCTTGCGCACGTCCAGATGGGCGAGGCCCCAGGTCGAGAGGGCCGCGTGGGAGCCTTCCGCGCTGTTCATGTGGGCGAGCACTGCGCGTCCGTAGTCGCCCTCGGGCTTCATCGCCGCTCTGACCCGGTCCTCCAGCGTGTGCTCGGCCGGTACATGTGCCTTTTCGTCTGCCATGGAGTTCCTTCCTGTCGTGAGTGTCGGTACATAGTTTACCTGCAACGACGCGGACTGCCAGCGGCTACTCGCCGGAGACCACGACGTCGATGCCGGCGGCCCGGCCGCGATCCGCGACCCACGCCACATCCTTGGGCGAGAGCTGCGGGAAGCTGGCGAGCTCGTAGGGCATGCCGAGCTGGTCGTATTTGCCCGATCCCAGCTGGTGGAAGGGCAGGACGTCGGCGCGGGTGATGCAGAGGGCCGCGATGGCGGTGAAGGTGGCGTCCACGTTTGCGACCGAGTCGGTATAGCCGGGAATGACGGGCATACGGGCGACGACCCGTGCGCCGAGGCCGAGGATGGCCCGCAGGTTGGCGTCGCGGACGAGGGGGTCGATGCCCGTGACCTCGATGCTGCGGGCCCGGTCGGCGACCTTGAAGTCCACAAGGAAGAGGTCCACGGCCTCTACCAGCGCAGACGGGTCGACGAGCGGCACCGCGAGCGTGGTCTCGACCGCCGTGCGGACTCCCTCTCGCTTGCACGCGGCGAGCACTGCCTGGGCGAATCTCTGTCGTGCGGGTGTGGCCAGGCATTCCCCGCCCGAGAGGGTGACCCCGCCGCCGCTCTCCTCAAAGAAGATCCGGTCGCGCATCAGGCGGGCGGTCAGCTCGTCGGGAGAGACGGACTCGCCCATGAGCGTCTTGGCGCTGGTCGGGCATTCGTCGGGCGTGCGCGGGCAGGGTTGGCCGGGCTCGCGCGAGCAGTGGATGCAGAGGGACTCGCTCAGCGATTCCTGCGGCGCGAAGGAGAGGTTCTCGGGGTTGGAGCACCAGGGGCAGCGGAAGGGACAGCCCTTGAGGAAGGCTACGGTGCGGATCCCGCCGCCGTCATGAAGCGAGTAGCGCTGCACGTTGGTGATGGTGTCATGCATGGCATTCCTCCTTTCTGGTGGGACCGTTGCAGATATGGGCGACGCGTTGGCCGCCGCCTCTGGGTCGATGCTCACCCGCCGGACTACAGCACGTGCTCGGTGCGGTTGATGATGTCGTTTTGGATGCCCTCGGCGAGCTCGGTGAACATGGCCGAGTAGCCCGCCACGCGCACCACGAGGTCGCGGTGGCGCTCGGGATGGGCCTGCGCGTCGAGCAGGGTGGCGCGGTCCACGACGTTGAACTGTATGTGCTGGATGCCCAGGCGCGAGAAGCTGCGCAGGTAGGCCACGAGTTTCTGCTTGCCCAGGTCGCCTGCCAGCGTGGCGGGGGAGAATTTCACGTTGAGCAGCGACCCATTGGAGTCCAGCACGTTGGGGAGCTTGCCCACGCTCTGCAGGCTCGCGGTGGGGCCGTGCTTGTCGCGTCCGACCATGGGGGAGAGGCCGCCGTCGGCCAGCTGCTCGCCCGCCCGGCGGCCGTCGGGGGTGGCACCCACGTTGCGACCCAGGGGGATGTGGGCGCTCACGGTGTAGGAGCCGGGCTGGAAGGCGCCGCCGCGCACGTTGGCGTAGCGGGCGACCTCCTCGCCGTAGTGGCGCAGGAAGCGGGCCCCGAGCTCGTCCACCTCGTCCACGTCGTTGCCGTACTTGGCGTAGCGGTTGATGAAGCGCTGGCGCCAGACCTCGTCGCCTGCGCCCTGCCAGTCGCGCGCGAGGATGGCCATGAGGTCCTGATAGGAAATAAGACCTTCCTCGTAGACGGCTTTCTTCATCACGTAGAGGGAGTCGGCCAGGTTGGCGGTGCCGACGCCCTGGACGCCCGAGGGGTTGTAGCGAGCGCCGCCCGCGGTGATGTCGGCGCCCCGGTCCAGGGAGTCGTGGACCAGCGTGGAGAGCAGGGGCGTGGGCGCCATCGCGCGGTGGGCGAGGTCGCAGGTGTTGCAGCCCTCGACCATGAGCGCGATGTAGCGGTCGATGACCTCCTCGACGCCGCGGCAGAGGGCCTCGAAGTCGTCGAATCCCTCCGGATGCTCGCGAAGGCAGATCTCATAGCATTTGAGCAGGGAAAACATCGATATGTCGTGCAAACCGTACATGCGCCCGGGAATGGAGAGCTCCACGCAGCCGACGACGGCGTAGTCGCGTGCGTCGGCCTCGGAGACGCCGCGCCGGCGGAAGGCCTCGATGTTGACCTCGTCGTTGAAGATCTGCGGCAGGCCGTCGCCCAGGCTGATGACCTGCGCGGCCCGGAGGTAGAGGTCGTCGGGCGTGTCTTTGTGCACGCGCAGCGAGAGGTTGGGCTGGGGCAGACGCGTGTCGTTCTGGATGTCGAGCAGCAGGAGCGAGAGCTCGTTCTTTGCATCGCGGCCCTCGGCGTCGACGCCGCCGACCACCAGGTTGTAGCCGGTGGGAAAGCCGCCGAAGAACTCGGCGCTTGCCGTGGAGCGCAGGAAGACGACCGTATTGGTCTTGAGATAGAAGCACTGAATGAGCTCGCGGATCGCCTCGTCCGTCATGCCCGCGGCACGGCTCGCCCGGTAGTAGGGCAGCAGGTACTGGTCCATGCGGCCCAGGCTGATGGAGCTGGCGTTGGACTCGTGCTGGAGCACGAGCGCGGTCAGCCACACGAGCTGCAGCGCGTCGTGGAGGTCGCGGGCGGGCTGGGTCGCCACGTGGGCGAGAACCTCCGCCATGCGGGTCAGCTCGGCGCGGCGGGTCTCGGGCGTGGAGGGGTCGGCGGCCATCTCGCGCACAATCGTCTCGTAGCGGCGAATGTAGGTGATGGTCGCCTCCAGGCAGATGAGGCTGGCTCGGTAGAAGTCGTTGTCCGGGTGCGCCGTGCAGAGGCCGCGGACCTCGTCAGCCAGGGCGCCGAAGCCGCGGGTCAGCACGTCTTCGTAGGCGGGGATGATGTGCCCCTGGCCCTTGTCGGTCTGCGCGACGGCAAAGACCTTGTCGGCCTCGGCGGCCGTGACCTCGGGCTTGCGGTGCGCGCGGTACCAGTCGTTGAGGGAGCGGCCCTCCCAGTAGGGGGCGAGCACCGTGCGGTAGGTCTCCTTGTCGGCCTCCGACATATCGAAGCGGTCCTGCGGGCGCGTGGGGAATTGGTCGAGCTCGTCCAGGATCCAGTAGGGCGACATCTCGGGCGAGACGACGCCGGCGCGCGGGGTCGCGGTGCGGTTGCCCACCAGGAGGTCGTCGCCATCGATCACGATTGCGTGGTGCTCGAGCAGGTGCCGCAGCGCCAGCGCACGGCGGGTGATGGTCGGCTGCCCCTCGGTGGCGCGGTAGCTCTCGGTGTAGAGCAGGGCGCGCTCCAGGTCCACCTGGCGGTGGTGCGCAAAGAGGGAATCCTTGATGCGTCGGGTCCGTTCCGTGAGCATGCCTACTCCTTGCATGATGGGGCGGATGGCCTGCGTCCGCTTGGCCTGCGCCCCCGTTGTTCTTCTTCCTTGATTATATGGGAGACGTCGACGGTTCCGCAGTGGGGTGCGGGGGTCCCGCCTCGGTGTAGGATGCCCCATCTCGGTATACTTGAATCATCGGAGCACGCTGCGAAGGGAGCGAGATATGGCATTCAAGCAGGGGTTCTTGTGGGGCGGGTCGGTCTCCAGCATGCAGACCGAGGGGCTGCTGCCGCCCGACGGCCGCGGCGCCTCCATCTACGACGACCCGTCCATCCTGGGCTGGGGCGACTGGACGGCCGCCATCGACATGTACAACCGCTTGGACTCGGACATCGAGCTCATCGCGGAGCTGGGCATCAACTGCTGGCGCACGTCGGTCTCCTGGGCCCGCGTGATCCCCGAGGGCGACGGCGCGGTCAACGAGCAGGGGCTCGCCTTCTACGACCGCTACGTGGACGGCCTGATCGCCCACGGCATCGAGCCCATGCTCTGCCTCTTCCACTTCGACACGCCCCTTGCCCTCTTCCGTGACGGCGGCTGGCTCAACCGCCGCACCGTGGACGCCTTCGAGCGCTACGGGCGTCTTCTGCTCGAGCACTTCGCCGGGCGCGTCAAGTACTGGATGCCCATGAACGAGCAGAACATCTGCTACACGATCGAGCGGGCGGCCCGCCACGCGGACCCGGCGAGTCCCTCCTTTGAGCAAGAGTCCAACCAGATCTTCCACAACCAGGCCGTGGCCTCTGCGCGCTTCTTCCGCGCCCTGCGGGAGCTCGCGCCCGACGCCGCGGGCATCGGCATGCTGCAGGGGGCGCCCTACTATCCCTTGGACGGGACACCGGAAGACGTGCTTGCCGCTCGCAAGGCCGAGTACCACTACCAGTGGCGTCTGGGCGACGTCTTTGCCCGCGGGGCGTATAACCCTGCCTACTGGCGGCGCATGGAGGCGGCGGGTACGGCGCCCGTGCTCGAGCCAGGCGACCTCGACGACCTGGCCCAGGGCCGTCCCGACGTGCTGGGTTGCAGCTACTACCAGTCGGCGACCGTGAGCGCGGCCCATCCCCAGGGCGTGGACAACCCGCGCCTGCGCAAGTCCGAGTTCGGCTGGTACATCGACCATACGGGCCTGCGCGTCCTGCTGGACGAGATGTACAACCGCTACCAGATGCCCATCTACGTGCTGGAGTCAGGCATCGGCGCCCATGAGGAGCTGGACGAGAACGGCACGGTCGAGGACGACTACCGCATCGACTACACGCGCCGGCAGATCGAGGCCGTGCGGGCGGCCGTGGAGGAGGACGGCGTGGACGTGGGCGCCTACCTCACCTGGGGCCCGATCGACATCCCCTCGTCGCACGGCACCATGGAGAAGCGCTACGGCTTCATCTACGTCAACCGCACCGACGACGACCTGCGCGACCTGAGCCGCCACAAGAAGAAGAGCTTTGCCTGGTACCGCGACGTCTGCCGCTCCAACGGCGAGCGGCTGTAGGCTCGGCACACGGTCACGCGCCAGTTGCGGGTATACTTGCACTAGATGCTACCCCTGAGGGGGAATGGAAGTGAGAGCCGGTAATCCTGCGTTTCGTGGGTCCCGGCTCTTGCGCTATCCGGGAGCACGCAAATCTCATTGGTTTCGCCTCCGCTATCATGACGAACTAGAGGGGCTGTCGCACGCTGGCTGAGAAAGGTCGCGTTGCCGCCCCGAACCATTAACCTAATCTGGATAGCGTGCAATACCCATAAATAAAAAGCGGGTAGTCTCTGAGCTTCCTTTTGTTGCGCGGACTACACGAATGTAAAACGGGCGGCCCGAACGGTCCTCAACGCCCGTGCAGGTCCGCGGGGAGCCGCTTAGTTCAGGCGACGAATCGGCGAATGGCTGTTGGATAGGGCTCCTCGCGATAGACGATCTTACTGCGTGCTTTCTCTTAATCGTTACAGTACGACTCGTTGATTTCTTGGTGGAGTGCCTCGAGATTGTCGAACAGCTCAGGCGACTTCTCTATCCCGTCCTCGAACTGGCGAACAGTTATGCCGAGCTTTTTCATCTCTCGCTTGATCTTGTTAATGAGCCTTAGCCCATCGTCGTCGACGTAGTCGCAGACGAAGAGATACTCGTCACTCGCAGCTCTTGACTTGATGTCGGCTAAGGAGAGCCCTGTCAGCTTCTTGATGACCATGCAGGCCTTGGCGGGAACATCGCCTACCGGGAGCTTGATTGCCAGGGTATTTTCCATATCAAAGCCTCCTAGAATTCGTTGATTTGTCGGATACGCCTGCCGGGGCGATTTTTCATGTAGGATCCGCCGTGCCAGCCCATTCGGTGCTCGAGGTGTGTCGCTGGATATATTACCTCGCCCCTATTTGCGAGGTGTGGGAACCTAGCGACACTGTATGTGTGATGCGCTTCCATGGGCCTACCGTTGTACCTCGGCGTTTTACCGGAGAGGATTGCTAGGCGCTGTTCGGCGTTCCAGTTTCGGGTGCCCTTCTCACCACGCTCTAAACGGTTGCGTTCCTGTTTCCAGAAGAGCTTGACCCCGCTTTTCCTGCGCTTCGCGAAGCGCTTGTCCCACATGTAGCGTCTGTACTCCTCACGAGTAGCGGTACGGTGGCGCACCTTTTGAGCTAACGAGCGGCGTTGCTTTGTGCTAAGCTGCCTCTGGCTCGTGGGATGCTCATTGAGGTCTAAACCAGAGACCCGGGAGGCTATGAGGCTTTCGGCGTCTCCGCGGAAGGCGAGGTCGCCTTTCGTTCCGTGGAAAAGACCGGATGCGGGTTTAGACATATTTTTTCCCGCCGTTCTTGAAGTAGGAACAGGTATCGCCGTCGAATTGAGTTACGGCAACTCCTCCAGCTCTTATTTCCTCGAAGATGGGGTAGTTCGTGGACCCGACTATTACGAGCGACCTGGGGCGCTTGATCTCGACCAGCTTTCTCAGCCCGTTATCGAAGACTGGGCGATTCTCTAGCCTGGTAAGCCCACTGCCTACTACACCGATGCTGAGTACGCTGTTCTCGGGGAGACCGTCAAAGCAATAGCTCCACGTCTCTCGGGTGCCCCAGCGAGCGTTGACGATGGTCGGTATTCCACGCTGGATTGCGCCGTGCTCGATGACGCGCATCTTGTGGAACTGGATTCGTTTCACGGGCTCAGGGAAGTCTGCGTGGGTGCTGAAATCAACGCCTAGGATTCCTTCAAAGTGAGAGGCAACCTCGTAGAAGAACCTCCACCGTCTCCAGATTCCTTCGCGCTCACCTGCAAATTTTTGATCGTCAATGTAGCAGTGGATGAATGCGTGGACATGGTATGAGCGCTCGCCTCTCGCGATGCTGTCCTTGTGGATGCGCTTCGCATCTCGCCAAGAGATGACGGCCGTCGGAAGTCGCACAGCCGTTGAACGGACTTGCGGGTTGTCTAGCTCGGTCCAGTCCGCTTCCTCATAGAGCTCCGAGTTCCATAGGTCTATTAGCCCTCTGCGTGAGCTTCTGTTGCAGCCAGAGGTCAGGTGTTCCATACCTTCCTCCTTTTCTTTTCCAACGGGTATCTACAGTCCCGCCTGCGCCGCTGGAGCCGCAGCTTCGAGACGGTCCCATGCTCGTTTTGAAGCTCAATTTGTTCGGCTCCGATCAGTTGATGTATAGTTGTCAAGAGTTGTCGAAAATTAAAAAATGAGGAGGTAGATTGCTTAACCTTTCGACTTTGGTGCGCGTCGCAAAGAGATACGCATATAACCCATCGATGCAGAACGAGAGGTTTATCAATGCACTTCTAGAGCCATATGTGACGGCTGCCAAAGTAACGGGTAGGGGAGGCTTTGACTTCTACTTGGATAAATACAGGACGAGTAAGATTCTCGCCGGTAAAGTCGATACACCCCTTGCCCTTAAGAACGTGCGACTGCAACACGGTCTCGAGGAACGCGTGGCGAGGGAATGTGCTGTCCTGTTCGATGAGACATTGGACCCGTCCTTCTTTGAATTTATAAAAGCGGATTTATCCTCATTGGTTGATGCGTCTGATTCGAGACAAGCGCAACTGAAGGAGCGTCTTTCTGACGCTCAGTCGCCAGAGTCCCTTATGGCGACTGCCCTTATCGGGGCAATCGGAGCAAGGAATATCAGAGACGATGGGGCCTGCTTCTGGAAGAAGGGGCCAGGCTCTCTTTGCTGGAAGTGCGGAGATTTGCTCCACTACGGGTTCGCTAACAGGAAGAAAGCTCGGAACTTAGTCGCCATTCCCGTTGACTGTACGTTCAAGACGCATGTAACTAGGGATTACGAGTGCGTCACGATTAAAGAGGTATCGGAACGAAGCGTGCACGGACAGTGGCTTACGAGGATGGCGCAATCGGGAGTCCTCGAAGACGATTTAAAGGAAAGGATTACTAATGTGCTCAGATCGTCCGGCGTTACCGATTATAGAGAGGGGGATTCATGCCCACGCGGAACCGTGGTCGCGATAGATGCGAATAGGGCAACCTACCTCTTGCTCGCCGTAACACGGTTCAACGAAAGAGGCATGTCGGAAGCGACGGCGGAGGAGGTCGAAGACTCTCTCAGGTCGCTCATGCGATACTACGACGAGAACGGTCAGGGTAACGATCTCTACCTCCCCCTGGTGGGTACGGGTCTCTCGAGGTCGAACATGGACAAAAGAGATTCTTTCGAGATGATACGACGCGTCGTCACCGACTGCTCTTCTTTTGTGGGGGGCAAGGTGACTATTGTCGTATTGCCAGAGGACGCAGAAGAGATAGGGTTAATGAAAAGGGGGTGACATGCCATATCGCAACGGGAATTATGCCGCGTTCTACGTGGACGAACCCTTTTATGAGGGAAACCTTGGGTCATACTCAGCCCACGACTTCTGCTATTACCAAATGCTTCGCATGTGGAAAGGTGGCGACTCAAGTTTTCCGTTTAATGACTCTCATATGAAGAACTACAACGTTCGTGACGGGAGCAATTGGGAACACACGTTGAAACCACGCCTTAGAGAGAGGCTTAGAAATTCGAAGAATATCATTCTGTTCCTCAGCTCATGTACTAAGGCTAGCGTCGCCTTGACTGAAGAGATTAAGTACGGGATTCTCTCTCAAGGACTGCCTGTGATTGTTGTGTATCCCGAATTCAATCCGATTCTAGTCGATGGGGCGTTTGACAATAGGGTGTACGGACTGTGGGATAGACTTCCCGCATTCGGCGATAATATGGATCTGGTCCCCACCCTGCACATACCGATGACAAGGGAGCGGATTCGCACCGCCTTGAGTAGTCCGAACTACATGGTGCAGTCCATGACGACGGCAGGTTGCTACAGACTTTAAGGAATGGTCAAGCTGCGATGTCTTTGTAACTCGGCCCTTTAAGGCTGCTTAAATGCTGATGTTGCGGGTGTCAAAGTCGCCCTTATGACACAGCCGTCGTATCGGACGACAGCTTGGGAGAGATGGGGAGTGCTACCATACAACCGGAAAGGGGAGCTGGGGATATGGCCCGGCTGAGAGGGATGGCCCAACCATCCGACCCATCAACCTGATCTGGGTAATGCGCATTACCCGACTATGTATT
Source organism: uncultured Actinomycetes bacterium (assembly GCA_900314685.1). Lineage (GTDB taxonomy): Bacteria > Actinomycetota > Coriobacteriia > Coriobacteriales > Atopobiaceae > Olegusella. The sequence goes on from OMWE01000012.1 coordinate 63,866, forward strand.
TCAGCCGCAGGTAGAGCGGCTATTATTATGCGGAATCCAACGCAGTCCCGAAAGGGTGTCCCAAACAGTCCTAGGGGCAGGTTTTTGCCTGATGGGAGGGCATGCGGCGAATCGGCGAGCGGTTGCCTTCTCTCATGATGGGCTCCCGCCCGTCCTCCGCGGTTCGCAGGCCTCATGTGGGCTTGCCGCTACGCGAGCAGCTCGCCCTCCACCCAGTCTTGCAGTTCGAAGACACCCTCGTCATGACCAGCAACGCTTACCCACCGCTACCGCTCCGTCTAAGGCGTTTGCGAGCAAAACAACTCAACTGAAAACAATCTAGCGTTGGATCATCCATACCACTTGACTGAATGCTATGCGTCGCATAGTATAAGAGCATACTATGCAACACATAGTAATTGGAGAGGGAGGCGATCGGTGGAACCGCAGTTCAAACGAGGATTCCTGGAAATGTGCGTGCTGGCGACGCTTGCGCACGGCGATTCGTATGGCTATCAGATCATCAAAGACATGCCGCAGGCGCTTGAGATGACCGAGTCGACCCTGTACCCCATCTTGCGGCGATTGAAGACGCAGGGTTCGCTGAGCGAGTACGCCCAAGAGCACGGGGGGCGCACGCGCAAGTACTACACCATAACCGAGCAAGGACGCCAGCAGCTGGCCGAATTCGCGCAGGAAGAGCAGGCCATTCAGGAGATTCTGGCATATGTGCTGAAAGGGGCAGCAAAGTGAACAAGACCGATTTCATGCTGCAATTGAACAACGCTCTGCACAAGGCGCATGTCCCGCAGAACGAGGCGCGCGATGCCGTTCAGTTCTACGCGGAATGCGTGGACGAGCGCGTCGAGGACGGCGCCACGGAAGCCGAGGCCATCGAGGGGCTGGGGAGCATCGATTCCATCGTTGAGAGTGTCGTGGCCGACTTGCCCAAAGCGGCGAGGGGAATCGGTCGCTTGGATTCGGGCAACAAGGCGTTGAAGGTGATCTTGCTGGTTCTGACGTTTCCCGTTTGGGGGAGCATCCTGGTCTCGCTCGCGCTCGTGGCCGCAGCGCTCATTGCGGTGCTCTGGTCGCTTTTGGCGGCAGCGGCAGCGCTTTGGATTGCCTGCATTACAGCAGGTCTCGCGGGTATTGCAGCGCTGGTACACGGCGCGGCGAACAGCGCTGGGCAGGCCGGTGCATTGGGCTTCGGCATCGGGATTGCGCTCTCCGGTTTGGCCGTTGTGCTGCTGCCGCTTATGGTGTGCGTGTGTCGATGGCTGGCGTTTGCCACGGTGCGGCTCAGCCTGTGGGTGTCGAGGCCATTCATGAAAGCAAGCACGTACGAGAAGGGCTCGGCGTTCGCCGCATGCGTGAAGGGCGGATGGCCGCACGTTCCGAGAACGCTGCTGGTCGTTGGCCTCGTGTTGCTCCTGCTGGGCGCTGCCGTGGCTCTGGCAGTGCTTGCGAGCTGCGGTTTTGAGCCGTGGACGCTCGCACAGGCGCCTTCGGTAAACCTGTTCGGTCAGGACGTGTACCTGTTCCATTGGGAGCCAGACGGAACCGTATTGTTCGTCGGCACGCTGTCTTAAGCGTTACGGAACGCTTCTGCGTTGCGTCTTGAAACTCGGATCGCCCCGCCGCGCGTGCGTTGCGGGGCGATCTTCTGGTTCGCGCAGCCAAAGCCCCACTTGCTGGGCGGCTGGCTTCCCAGTAAGTCGCATGCGGAGTCATTCGGGGACGCTGACCCCACTTGCTGGGCGGACGGCTTCCCAGCAAGTCCACCCTGGGTAGCTTCCGGCAGGCCTGCCGGGAGCGTCCGTGGCGAATCGGCGAGCGGTAGGTCCCCGCCGAGCCGGCAATCCCAGGGTGATATTTGTGTCTACCCCCGAAAATAATCTGAGCCTAGAACCAGTCCCAATGGCGACCTGAGAGCCAAACGCCAGGGCCTGCCGAAACTCGCCTGCCTCCCAGGTGGCGAGGGAATGACCGAGCATGGATAGGCTGGAAGTGCACATAGGCTCTTTCCCTCTGGGGGCCATCTGATCGCTCTTGCAGCGAACGAGGGATGCCGTGTGTTGCCGGAACTGCCGGCGACGTCGCCATGCCGACGCTCGGTAGGGCCGCTTACGGCCACTTAGCGTGCCCCGCACCGCGCGGGCGAAACCACTCCTGCCCTATAACCGCCTCAACCGCGGTCGCACGAGTCCCCGACAGACCCCGTGCGTCCACGACAGTCCACCTGACTGACGGAGGCGCCCATGGCCCACCAGAGATACACCTACGGATTCACGGGGGAGGACGAGACCTCCCACCGCGAGGATCGCTTCTCCCCACAAAACGAGGCTGACTACGAGAGGCTCGCGCGCATCGCCGCCGCCGAGGCCGCAGGCACCGACCTGCTGCTCGACGTGAGGGACATCGAGCTCTACGCACACGTCTCGCGCAAGACCGTGTACCGCCTGGTCAGTCGGGGCGTCCTCAGGGAGAAGCGCATCGGCCGAAACATCCGCATCAGCAAGCGCGTCCTTGACTCCGTGCTATCGCAGGGAATCGAGGGGTAGCGCCCATGTCCACCTCAGCGACGCAAGTCCTCTTGATCAGCCCGTCACGACCGACCATGTGCGGCCAGCCTCCGCAGCTCAAACACACCCGGCTGGTGACATCGAGACGGCGCTTCGGCGGCTGGTCGAATCCACCGCAAGGTAGGAGGAGACAGTCATGATCGACGAGGGCAAGAGCACGCAGCTGAGCCCCATCTACGTGTGGGCTATAGCCGAGGAATACTTCAGCATCACGCAGACCTGCCAGCTCCTGCGCATCAACGCACGCAGGATTAGGCAATTCGTTGCGCAAGACGACGACCCCATGCCCTTCCGCTGCTTCCCTGGGCAGCAGAGGGGAGCCTTCATCCACAAGGACGACCTGCGGGAATGGCTCCAGCGAAACACCGTGATGCTGCATGACGAGAAGACGTTCCATGAGCCGCCAGAACCATAAGGCCAAGGGCAACGGGAAGGCGGCTGAGTACGTGAAGGTCTACCGGTTCATGACCGAGGGGATGGGGCTCCAAGGGACGCTGCTGCTCGTCTACGCGCGCATCTTCGGCTTCTGCAAGGAGACGGGCGGCTCCTTCTGGGAGAGCAGGCGCGGCACCGCCGAGTTCCTGGGAATCAGCGTGCGCCAGGTCAACAGGGACATGAGGAAACTCGAGGAGATGCTCCCCAGCCGCCGATCGGCTGTTCAAGCTCCCCGCCATTCGCAACCCGGGCGTAAGTACGGTTATAAAAACATTACTCGATTATGGGCATGCCGCCAGTTATCTGCAGAAGGGCAACGCCATTGCGCTTTTCGGGTTTTGCGCGTACTCGCGGAGGCGGCCGAGCATGTTCGGCAGAGCGCACGGCTGACTCTCGTTGCGGCTCATACGGCGCAACCATTGGCAAGTCATCGAATTATCCTTTATAATTAATACTGCTTTTCTTGCAAATGCACCTTAAACAGATAGCGAATAGCGAGGTATCTTGAGATGACACAGAGCAAGTCCATCCATACCCTTTTCGCACTGCTTCTGTCGCTTACGGTCGCCGTATCCTTGGGTTTTGGCGCGACGATCGCGTACGCAAGCCCAGCTGGCAGCTTCGATGTCACGGGAGACGGCGACTTCTCGTACGCCGATGGCATTCTCACCATCAGCGGCGGCAGCGTCACGGTATCCATGGCGGATGACGCGGTTATCACCTCCGACCGCATTGTCATCGCCGGTGACGCAACGGTCACCCTCAGCGACGTGGCAATCAGCGCGGCGAGCGGGCAGGCGCTCAAGGTGAACCCCGGCGTAACCGCCACCGTGCTGCTCTCCGGCGAGAACAGCCTTACGGGAGGCAACGGCCATGCGGCCGTCGAGCCTGCCTGGGAGAAGAGCGGCGACACGGTTACGATGGCGAGCCTCACCATTGGGGGCTCCGGATCCCTCACCGCCACAGGCGGTTCGAATTCCGCAGGTATCGGCGGCAGCAAATCGGTCAATGGCGTATACGGAAACATCACCATCGCCGACGATGCGGGCACCATCAACGCCTATGGATCAGGCAGGGCGGCAGGTATCGGCTCTTCCGATAACCCCGCGAACGGCACGTCGTCCGGCTCGTACAAGTACACCACCGACCGCTGGGGAACCATCACCATCAACGGCGGAACCATAACCGCAAGCGCCCCCGGACAAGGCGCGGGAATCGGCGGCGGCAACCACTCAGATTCCGGCGAGATCGTCATCAACGGGGGAACGGTCTCCGCAGATGGCCATACGGGCATCGGCTGCGGGTACGGCAGCAGCAGGCCGGACAATAGCGGCAACAAGGGCCCGGGCTACTACTTTGCCGACGTCACCATCACGGGCGGCAACGTCACGGCAACCGCGCATGATGGAGGATCCACCAACGACTCCGGCGCCGGTATCGGCGGCGGAGAGTACTCCGATGCCAAGGTCACCATCTCCGGCGGCACCGTCCATGCGTATGGAGGCGACGCCTCGAGCAGCTACCACCACGGCGGTGCAGGAATTGGCGGCGGCTATATGGGCCACAGCGAAGTCACCATCACGGGCGGCACGGTGGTCGCCGAAGGCGGCGATGCGGCAGCTGGCATCGGCAGCGGCGCAACTCCCAACAACAATCTGAATCGTGGCTCCAGCAAGCGTAGCGGCGAAACGACCTACGAGGGCACCGTGGTCACCATTTCCGGCGGCGACGTCACGGCAACGGGTGGCCCGAAGGGCGGTGCAGGCATCGGCGGCGGTGTAGGTGCCGACACCGTTTCGGTAAGCATTTCCGGCGGCGCGGTGAAGGCTTACGGCGCGGCATCGAGCTCCGAGGACATGAAGGGCGGAGCAGGCATCGGTTCTGGCTACTCTGGCATTTCGAGCGGCGAAGACCCGAAGTATTTCGTTGAAAGCGACACAAGCGTCTCCATTACGGGCGGCGACGTGGTCGCTATTGGCGGATGGGGCGCGGCGGGCATCGGATCAGGCGCGGAAAACAAGATGGCCGACACCATCGACATCGACGTCACCAATGCAACGCTTGAGGCATACTCAGATGGCACCAAATTCGCCATCGACACGCGTATCCTCAACGAGGACGGTTCGACCACGAGCCGCACCGACGGGCGCTCCATCACGGGTGACGTTCTTCAGGGCACGTTCGTGCACGCAGGGCAGATCGGCGGATACGAGCAGGATCCCGAGGGCCTTTCGAGCATCATCGTCACCAACGATGCGACCTCAAAGAGCAAGGATCTGACCAACATGCCCGATGGGTACCGCAGCTTCGCGACGAGCGTGGACAGCGCCGGATCCTACACCGTCTACACCGACGATTCCGATATCGGCAACGGCGAGGGGCGCTACTTCAGCCTCTGCAGCCGCGATGAGTGGGCCGAGAAGTACGTTGAGAAGGTCGGGGTGAAGTACGAGGTGACCACCGACGCGCTGTCGGACAACTTCTACCTGTTCCCGGTCAAGAGCATCATCGTGAGCAAGTCGGTCATCGCGGACGAAGGCCTCGACGCCTCCGCCATCAACGTCACGCTGTTCTTCGCCGTGCAGAGCAAGACCACGGGCGAATTCCTCATGAACGACGACGGCTCGATTTGGATGGAATCCATCGAGGTGGTGGATGGCGAACCCCAGGGACGGGCGTTCTTCTCCGATGTTGTCGACGATTCCTACGATATCTGGGAGATGGATGGGAACGGCGCCAAGCTCGAGGAGGGAGCTGCGTTCGATGCGGTAACGGTGAAGCGCATCGAGACGCAGCACGGCGATTCGTCCGACAACAACGCCCAGATCGACGACACCATCTGGACCGATAGGGTAACGGTCCTGAACACGTTCGTGCCAACCGATCAGCCCGACGAACCGGATGATCCGGACAATCCGGACACTCCCGATGAACCGGATAAGCCGGACACTCCGGACACGCCGGATAAGCCCGAGGTGGTTCCCGAGCCCGCTCCGCAACCGGAGGCAAAGCCGGCACCGCTTCCCCGCACCGGGGATGAATCGGATTCCCCGGCTTCCGCCTTGCTGCTGGCGATGCTCGGCGCGGCTATGATGCTCGCTGCAAGGCCAAGGCGTCGCCAGGACTAAGCCCCGGGACGCGATTCGAAGAGAAGGCCCCGCGAGGTCTTCTGCGCCGATCACCCATGCAATCGGTGCAGAACCTCACGGGGCCGTTGCTTACCGTCATCCCCTTGATGGATGCGAACTAGTACAGCTTGGCTCCAGCGGGGATGGCATCGTCGAGCATGAGGAAGTTCAGAGCCTCCTTGCCGTTCTCCTTATGGATGGCGGAGATGAGCATGCCGTTGCTCTCGATACCCATGAACGGACGCGGGGGCAGGTTGACGATGGCCACTGCCGTCTTGCCAACGAGCTGCTCGGCGCTGTAGTAGTCCTTGATGCCCGAGAGAATGATGCGGTCGGTGCCCGTGCCGTCGTCGAGCGTGAACTTGAGGAGGTGCTTGCTCTTGGGAATCTCCTCGCAGTCCTTGATCTTGACCACGCGGAAGTCGGACTTGGCGAAGGTGTTGAAGTCAACCTGGTCGACGAAGAGCGGCTCGATGTAGATGCCCTCCTGCGGAATCTGCGGGGTCTCGGGCTCCTCGGCGGGTGCGGCAGACTCGTCGGCCTTGGCGTAGATGTCGCCCACGGGCGCGATGCCCTTCATGGCCTCGAGCGTTGCGGAGAAGAGCTCATCGAGCTCGATGCCCAGCAGCTCGGCACCCTTGGTGATGATGTCGCGGTCGCAGCCGGCGGCGAAGGCCTTGGTCTTGAACTTCTTCTTGAGCGACTTGACCTCCATGTCGGTGACGCTGCCGCTGGGGCGCATCTTGGCGACTGCCTGGATGAGCCCGGAGAGCTCGTCCACCGCGTAGAGCCACTTCTCCATGGTGGCCTCGGGCTTGGGCAGCTCGGGGTTGTGGTCGGAGTTGTGCGTCTGGATCACGTGGATGAGCTCGGGCGTGTCGCCTGCCATAGAGATGACGTTCCTGATCTTTATGACGCCGTGCTCGAGGTCGACGAATTCCCATTTGAGGCCAATCGCTTCCTCGTTCCGCAGCCCTGCGCCTAGTCCGAGACGAATTGCCAGGGTGAACGGGGTGTCCGGCATCTCATCGATGATTCCTAGGAGTCTCCTGCGAGTCTGCTCGTCCAGTCCGTTGGGGTCCTTTCTATCCAGACGAGAGGGCCTATTCGACCTGGTGATGGGCATGCTGGCGATGTAGCCCTTCTCCTGAGCGGAGTAGAGGTGGCGTTTGAGCGCATTGTGGGCTCGCGCAACCGTCTCCCTTGCGTATCCGGCGGCAAGCATTTCCTGGTCCATTTTCCGCACCATGGCTCCCGTGATCTTGCTGACTTGAACGTCCTTCATGAAGCGGAGGATGAGGTTGGCCTCGCTGCGGTACTTCGTATGCGTGGTCTTCTCGATGACGCCCGACTTCAGCATGCCATCGATTTGGTCACGCATGAACTTTGAGAGCAGGGGAGCCTTCGCTGCCGCAGGGACGAGCTCTTCAAGGAGGGCTTCGCGCTCAAGCTGCTCGCGGATTCGGTCCCTCTCCTTAAGAGCCTCGACGTGAGAGTCTGCACGGAAGTTGCGAGCGACCGCCTTCTTGCGCACCTGACCGTCGTCGGCTTCCACCGTATACACGTACCGCGCCTGCCAGACGTTGTCATGGAGCAACCTTATCGATCCGTCCGAGTACCTCATGGCGTCCCCCTTGTCATTACCTGCTTGGGTATTCCCCCCAACAATCCAACAAACAGTCCAACGGGGGGCGCGGATTTAGGTTAACGTCGCGAACGAGGCAGACGCTTGCCTTCTGGCCGTTCCGTACTCCGCGAACAAGCTGAACGGATTCGACTGTGGGCCTTCTACCTGCAGTTTTGCAGTCTCATGAGGCTCTGCTATAATGGACACACACGGGGAGCTGGGGATTTGGCCCGGCTGAGAGGAATGACCCAATCATTCGACCCAAGAACCTGATCTGGGTAATGCCAGCGTAGGGACGAGCGCATCCTCGACGCGCGACGGCAGCCTGGTTCGTAGCGCAAGGAGGAGAGATGCTCGGTAAGTACGTGGCCCAGGTGCGCGCGAAGTCGCCGCTGGTGCACAACATCACCAACTACGTCACCGTGAACGATGTGGCCAACGCCATCCTGGCGGTCGGCGCGAGCCCCATCATGTCGGACGAGCCCGCGGACGTGGAGGACATCACCTCCATCTGCGACGGCCTCAACCTCAACATCGGCACGCTCCGCATGCGCAGCATCGAGGGCATGCGTCGCGCCGGTGCCCGTGCTCGCGAGCTGGGGCATGCGATTCTGCTCGACCCGGTCGGCGCCGGTGCCAGCGGCCTGCGCACCCAGACCGCGACCGAGCTGCTCGACACCGTGCACCCGACCGTGGTGCGCGGCAACGTCTCGGAGATCAAGGCCCTGGTGCTCGGATCGACCGACACCCGCGGCGTGGACGCCTCCGCGGCCGATGCCGTGACCGACGACAACCTCGACCAGATGGTCGCCTTCATCGAGTCCTTTGCGGCGAGCACAGGTGCGACCGTGGCCATCACAGGCGCAATCGACCTGGTCGCCGACGCCGACCGCTGCTACGTGATCCGCAACGGCCGTCCCGAGATGAGCTCGATCACGGGTACGGGTTGCATGCTCTCGGGCATCTCCACTGCCTTTGCCGCCGCGAACCCCGACGACGTGACCTCCGCCGTCGCCGCCGCGGTGGCCGCGATGGGCCTGGCCGGGCAGATCGGCTGCTCCCACCTCGCCCCCTACGAGGGCAATGCCACGCTGCGCAACCGGATCATCGATGCCCTCTACCACATGGACGCCGCGACGCTGGACGGAGGCGAGCTCGTTGAGCTGCGATAACGCAAAGACGGACGTATCCTCTGGGCGCGGCGGGATGGACGACGCAAAGGTCTGCGACGGGACTGTCCGTCTTAGCAGCGATGCCCTCGCACGGGCCCTCGCGCTCTATGCAATCACCGACCGCCGCTGGCTCGCGGGTCGCACGCTGGAGAGCCAGGTGGAAGCCGCGATCGAGGGCGGTGCCACTATGGTGCAGTTGCGCGAAAAAGACCTGGTAGATGCGGGTGATAACGCGGGCGATAGCTCGCACGACGGCCCGCGTGACGGCGGCCCTGCAGGACTCAGCGAGGACGCGTTTCTTGCCGAGGCGGAGCGGATCAAGGCCGTCTGCAATGCGCATGACGTCCCCTTCCTGATTGATGACGACGTGGAGCTGGCCCGCCGCGTGGGCGCCGACGGCGTGCACGTTGGCCAGAGCGACATGGAGGCCGGAGCCGCCCGCGAGCTGGTGGGACCGGGCATGATCCTGGGCGTCTCGGCCGGGACGGTGGAGGAGGCGCTTCTTGCGCAGGAGCGCGGCGCCGATTACCTGGGCGTGGGCGCGGTCTTCCCGACGGGCTCCAAGGACGACGCCGAGGCCGTCAGCCACGAGACGCTGGCCGCCATCTGCCGGGCGGTGGAAATCCCGGTGGTGGCCATCGGCGGCATCACCTGCGACAACCTGACAGAGCTCGCGGGCACGGGCATCGCGGGCATCTCCGTGATCAGCGCGATCTTTGCGCAGCCCGACGCGCGCGAGGCGGCCCGCGACCTGCGCGAACGCGTGGACGCCATGCTCGGCGCCTAACCTGCGGTAGAGGTCTTAGAAAGGGGAACAAACCCATGAAGTGCGCACTTACCATAGCGGGGTCGGACTCCAGCGGCGGCGCCGGCGTCCAGGCCGACATCAAGACGATGATGGCCAACGGCGTCTTTGCGACGAGCGCGATCACGGCCCTCACCGCGCAGAACACCTGCGGTGTTACGGGCATCATGAACGTGACGCCTGACTTCCTCGCCCAGCAGATCGACGCGGTCTTCTCGGACATCCGGCCCGACGCGGTCAAGATCGGCATGGTCTCGGAGTCGGCGCTCATCCACGTGATCGCCGACAAGCTCGACCAGTGGCGGCCGGCGTACGTGGTGGCCGACCCCGTGATGGTCGCGACCTCGGGCGCCCGTCTTATCAGCGAGGACGCAGTGTCCACGCTGGTGGCGGAGCTCCTGCCGCGTGCGACCGTGATCACGCCCAACCGTCCCGAGGCCGAGGTCCTCGCCGACATGAGCATCGATACCGAGCAGGACATGGAGGCAGCCGCCCGCGCGATCGGCGACCGCCTGGGCTGCGCGGTCCTCGTGAAGGGCGGCCACAGCCTGGCCGACGCATCCGACGTGCTCTACCGCGACGGCGGTTTCCGCTGGTACCGCGGCGCGCGCATCGACAACCCCAACACGCACGGCACGGGCTGCACGCTCTCCAGCGCGATCGCGTCCAACCTGGCCAAGGGCTTCACGCTGGACGAGTCCGTCTCGCGCGCGAAGGACTACATCTCGGGCGCGCTCGGCGCGATGCTGGATCTGGGCCGCGGCTCCGGTCCCATGAACCACGCCTTTGACATCACGAGTACGTACATGGCGGAGGCGGACGCCCCCGTGAAGGAGGGCTAGATGAAGGCATCCGACCGTATCTACCAGGCGGCGCAGCCCATCTGGGAGCGCTGCTACCAGCATCCCTTCGTCCAGGGCCTGGGCGACGGCAGTCTCGCGCGCGACCGCTTCGCGTACTTCATGGTGCAGGACCACAAGTACCTGTCCATGTACGCCAAGGTCTTTGCGCTCGGCCTGATCAAGAGCGACAACGACCGCGACTCACGTGACTTCGCGGCCTTCATCCCCTCGATCTTCCAGGCGGAGCAAAGCCTGCACGATGAGTATCTCTCCAAGCTGGGCATCTCGCCCGCGCAGGTGGACGAGACCCCGCTCTCGCTCACCAATAACGCCTATACCAGCTACATGATCTCGGTGGCGCTGCGCGAGGGGCTCGCGGAGATCATGGCCGCGGTCACGGCCTGCTCCTGGAGCTACAAGTACATCGGAGATGCGCTCGAGGCGCGAGAGGACAAGACGGACGACAAGTTCTACCGTCTGTGGCGCGAGACCTACGCGAGCCCCTGGTACCGCGCGTCCAACGACCACGACATCGAGATGCTCGACCGTTTCGCCGAGGGATACACCGAGGCGCAGCTGCGGCACCTGGAGCAGATCGTGGTCGACTGTAGCGAGTTCGAGTACCGCTTCTGGCAGATGTGCTGGGACAAGGAGTAGGGGACGCCGCGGCGCGGCTCAATTGATCGGGTAGTCGTGGCTATCGACTCATTACCATCAAGTGAGCGATGTCGGGCCATGGTTAATCAATCAATGAGCTTTCGTCTTGCGGGCTTGAGATAGTTTCTCTTGAAGGAGCCTTGCAACCCAAAGAACTTATCATGTGTGTTCGATTGTTGACCGCTGTCGTAAAGTGAGGCAATCCGCTCGATTGAGCATAGGTAGTCGGCCACCTGTGCAAGGCGGTAATCGCGGTAGGAGATGAGACGGTAATCGATCGACTGTTGGTCGAGGATGAGATCAAAGGCTTGCCTCAGCGCATTTGTGACTGCTTGCTGACCATTATCGTAGTAGACGGGCACGCTCCCAAACGATTGAAACCAGTCTAGGTGGTCAAAAGCGAAATTTACGAGATCCCTCCTCATGCGCGCGGTGAGATTTGGGGCACTGGTGTCATAGGAGGAGTAAGAAAAGGTACGGTACTTTACAGGGAGCTGTCTGACAAGAGCGTTGAAATGTAAGAGCTGTCCTTTGCGGATATCCTGCGGCAAACCTTCGTAGTCGGAGTGTCCGTGAAGAAGATCCTTCATATGAAATGGAGTATCAGGTAGTGCATGGGCTGCCAAGCGCGTCTGATAATCGTCGACTATCTCATCTATCGAGTTATTTTGCTCATGAGTCACTATTGTGAGGAGATAGTAACCTTCGGACATGTCCTGTTGACCGGCCTCGTCCGAAAAAATCGAGAGGACCTTCAAGGAGAAACCTCCTCGCAAAAAGAAAAATGCCGGGGGACCGCCCCCGGCGCTTGGAACCTACGCGCATTGCGCTTCGGCAATTACTTTATACCACAAAAGACCATGCGCTATACGTCACGGTCAGATGTACCCTCATGTCGCGAAGGGTTCGTGGTAAAGGTTGCAGCAAACCATGGGATGTTGAACGACCTCAGAATGCTCGCATTGGTGGGAGTGCTACACTGCTGCAGACAAAGGGGAGCTGGCGCACGCCGGCTGAGAGGGGTTCCAGGGCGGATCCGACCCTACGGCGGCGTGCGTGCCGCCGACACCTGATCTGGGTAATGCCAGCGTAGGGACCAGCGCTCGAGTACGTGGGTCCCGCAATGGCGCGGGATTTTTTCTTGCCGCACGGCGCTCGTGCCGTGGCGGCGGAGCCGCGTCGGAAAGGAGCGCGTGTGAACTGCAGTGTTGCCATCCAGTACCTGCCGATGGACTCCAAGGACGAGGACGAGGTCTGCCGCGTGGTGGACGCCGTGATTGCCTACATCGACTCCACGGGCCTCGACTATTTCGTCGGCCCCTTCGAGACCGCGATCGAGGGCGACTACGACGCCTGCATGGAGGTCGTCAAGCAGTGCCAGCTCGTCGGTGCCAAGGCCGGCTGCAAGCACGTGATGACCTACGTCAAGATCGACTACAAGTCCGAGGGCGACGTGATGTCCACGGAGCACAAGGTTGCCAAGTACCACGAGGGCGACCCCGAGTTCGCCGCGCAGATGAAGGCCGTGGCGTAGGTGGCCGCTGCAAAGACAAACGGTGCCAAGACAAACGGCGCTGACGTCCGCGCCGCCGAGCCAGGCACGCCCAAGATGAGCCCCCGCACCCGCCGCATCGTGGTGCCGACGGTAACCATCGCCGTCCTTCTTGCCGTGTGGCAGCTCGCGTGCTCGGCGGGGTGGGTGCCCGATTTCATGCTGCCCAGCCCCGTGCAGGTCGTGGCCGCGCTGGTCAAGGATGCCGGGCTGCTTGCCTCGCACTCGGTCACGACGTTGGAGGAGGCCGCACTCGGTCTGGTGATCGGCGTGGCGCTCGGCTTTGTGATGGCCGTGCTGATCGACCGCTTCGAGACGGTCGGTCTGGCGCTCAACCCCCTCATCACCATCAGCCAGACGGTGCCGACCGTGGCCATCGCGCCGCTGCTCGTCCTGTGGTTTGGCTACGGCCTCGCGCCCAAGGTGGTGCTGGTGGTGCTCACGACCTTCTTCCCGATCACGGTGTCGCTGGTCTCGGGCTTCCGGTCCGTGGACCCCGACATGATCGAGCTCATGCGCACGATGGGCGCCAGCCGCACGCAGGTCTTTTGGAACGTGAAGCTGCCCGCCGCCGCAGAGTCCTTCTTCTCCGGCCTGCGCATGAGCGCGACCTACGCGATCGTCGGCGCCGTGATTGCCGAGTGGCTCGGCGGCTTCGCTGGCCTCGGCGTCTATATGACCCGCGTGCGCAAGTCCTTTGCGTACGACCGTATGTTTGCGGTAATCATCCTCATATCCGCCCTGTCGCTGCTGCTGATGAAGGCTGTCGATGCCCTGCAGCGCCTGGCCATGCCCTGGAAACAGGCAGAAAGGAACTAATCATGCAGAAGATCAACCTCTCCCGTCGCAACTTCCTCGCTGGCGCCGGTCTTGCCGCTGGCTCTGCCGTGCTCGCTGGCTGCGGCAATACCCCGGCGCCCGCAGCCTCCGGCTCTGCTGCCGGCTCTGCTGCGGCCTCCGGCGACGCCAACAAGATCACCTTTGCCCTGGACTGGACGCCCAACACCAACCACACGGGCATCTACGTCGCGCAGGCAAAGGGCTTCTTTGCGGACGAGGGCCTGGAGGTCGAGATCGTCCAGCCGGCCGAGGACGGCACCGAGGCCATGGTCGGTACGGGCAAGGTGCAGTTCGGCGTGTCGTTCCAGGACTACATCGCCAACAGCCTGGTCTCGGGCAACACGGGCATCACGGCCGTCGCCGCCATCATCCAGCACAACACCTCCGGCATCATGAGCCGCAAGGAGGACGGCATCACCAGCCCGGCCAAGATGGAGGGCCACTCCTACGGCACCTGGGACCTGCCCGTGGAGCAGGGCGTCGTCAAGCAGGCCGTGGAGTCCGACGGCGGCGACTTCTCCAAGGTCGAGCTCGTGCCCAACGAGGCGTCCGACGAGGTCTCGGCGCTCAAGGCCGATCAGTTCGACACCGTGTGGGTCTACGAGGGCTGGGCGGTCCAGAACGCCAAGATCCAGGGCTTTGACTACAACTACTTCAGCTTCATCTCCGTCGACGACGTACTCGACTACTACACCCCGGTCATCGCGGGCAACGTGGACTGGATGGCCGCCAACCCCGACCAGGCCAAGGCCTTCCTGCGCGCGGCAAAGAAGGGCTATGAGTTCGCCGTCGAGAACCCGGACGACGCGGCCGACATCCTGCTCGAGGCCGTGCCCGAGCTCAACCCCGAGCTGGCCAAGGAGAGCCAGGCCTACCTGGCCGACCAGTACACGGCAGACGCGCCCAGCTGGGGCGTGATCGACGGTGCCCGGTGGTCCAAGTTCTACCAGTGGCTCAACGACAACCAGCTGGTGGACGGCGAGCTCGACGTCAACGCCGGCTGGACCGCCGACTACCTGGAGGCCTAGGCGTGGCGGCAGATCTGACAGCATCCACGGCGGCTGCGGCTCCCGTGTCTGCAGCCCCCGCGCTCGGGGCGGCCTCGACGGGCCCTGCCGAGGCGCCCGTCGCCCCCGTGCCTGCGCTCGAGGCGCGCGGCCTGACGCTCTCCTGGGACGGCGAGCACATCGTCGTCCGGGATGCCGACGTCCACGTTAACGACAGCGAGATCGTGTGCATGGTCGGTCGCTCCGGTTGCGGCAAGACGACCATTCTGCACGCGCTCGCCGGTCTCTCGGCGCCTCTGGAGGGCAAGGTCCTGCTTCACGGCGAGGACGTGACGGGCGTGCCGGGCCGGGTGAGCTACATGTTTCAAAAGGACCTGCTGCTCCCCAGCAAGCGCATCCTGGACAACGTGTGCCTGCCGCTCACGCTGCGGGGCGTCGCCCGCGAGGAGGCCTACGCCAAGGCGCGACCGCTGCTCGACCGCTTCGGCCTCGCGGGCACGGAGGACAAGTGGCCCAGCCAGCTGTCGGGCGGCATGCGGCAGCGCGCGGCCTTCCTGCGCACCTACCTGATGGACAACGACGTGATGCTGCTCGACGAGCCCTTCTCTGCGCTCGACGCGATTACCCGCAACGACGTGCGCGCCTGGTTTGCGGCGACAAGCGTGGAGCTCGGCCTCTCGGCGCTGCTCATCACGCACGACGTGGACGAGGCGGTCATGATTGCCCATCGCATCTACGTGCTGGGCGGCGCGCCGAGCGAGGGGGTGCCCAGTCACATCGTGGGCGAGGTCGTCGTGGACCGCGCGGGGTTTGTGGCCGGGGCTTCCAGCGCCGCTTCTGAGAAGGAGTTCACGCTCACTCCCGCCTTCATCGAGGCCAAGCGCCAGGTGCTTGAACTTCTTGGATAGGTAGATTTCTGGCCAGGCGGATCAACGGCGGCGCCATATTGCAGCACCGCATCGCGCACGAGATGCACCCCGGTGCCTCGTTGGGGCTCCATGGGCCTGTTCATGCGCAATTCACACCTGTCCAGCACGAACCACCCGAATTGAAAACGGGGGACATTCGTACATGAGTGTCCCCCGTTGCGCATATATTGGCCCCAAAGGCAGCTTCGTGTACGAATGGCCGTTGTGCTCCGCTGATGAATCGCGCATGAGTTGGTGCCTCGAGCCTCAACGAGGCCCTCGACCCCTCACTGATGCACAAAATCCAGTAGGGAGAGTAGGCACTTTCGTACATGAGATGGGGCATGGCCGCGCTGAAGAAGAAATACAGGCTGTTCGTGCACGATTGATGTCCGCCGCCTCTGATAATGACTGTATAGTAGCCCTCCTACACGCAGTTTCTTACGCGGGCAAGGCGTATGTATCCGCTGAACGCGAGTAAGAAAAGAGCGGTACGGGATTTCCCGTACCGCTTCACTACTACCGCACTTATACTGGATTGTCGGAACCGACTTCAGCTTTCTCGGCAATCTGGCTATGCGCTCACATTGCCTTGATCCTGCCCGTTTTGCTGCGCGGGGTCTGACTGCTGCGGAGCGGGTTGCTGAGGATATCCGCCCTGCTGGTAGCTGCCCTGCTGGTAGGGAGGCTGAGGGTAGCCGGACTGCTGGGCGGGATACTGGTTGGACGGCTGCTGCGGATAGCCCTGCTGCTGAGCAGGATACTGCTGCGGCTGTTGAGGTTGCGGGTAGCCCGGCTGCTGGTACTGCTGCTGATACGGCTGCTGCGGATACCCGGGCTGTTGCGGCGCCGGCTGCTGGGGGTAGCCCGTCTGTCCATAGGGCGGCTGGGGCTGGTAGCCCTGCTGGTATCCCTGCGGGGGCAGGCCGTACTGCGGGTAGCCGGTGCCGGCGGGAGCGGGTTGAGGGCCGCGATAGGCGTTGTTGCCAAAGGCGAGCATGGGGAAGAAGATGACCGGCAACAGGAAGAGGCCCGCAGCATAGCCGCCGCTCTTCCCGAACGCCTGCGCCAGGTGCACAAACGTGATGATCGTCAGAATGGTCACCGCGATGCTCGCAATCGAGATGATTGCGCCAAAGGGGCCGGTGATGTCGACGTCCGCGCTGCTCGACGTCATGCTCGCGTCGTAGCCGATGCCCGTGACGCGTGCGAGCAGTGCCGCGAGGGTGCCGGCAATGTTCGCGCCGAGCAAACCCCAGGTCAGACGTTTGTCGGCATTGGAGATTTCACCGAGGACGTACGTGTTGAGGTAGGGGATGAGCGACATCCATCCCGCTTTGCCTGCCTTCTGGAAAATCTTCCACTGTGCGACGACCACCAGCACGTAGATCGCGACGACGATAAGGATCATCACGAGCATGATGCCAAGAAAGGCGTCAAATTCATCCATGGCTACTCCTTTCACGGGAGGTCGGACCGGGGCCACCCGGATGGGCCGCGCGAGGAAGCCCCAGGCCCGCTGTGTATGTCCGGTGCCGCCTCTTGGTTGCCTCCGGGCGGCACGTCATAGGACACAGGATACCGCCAATTGCGTCGGACATGGTAAGAGCAATGTTACAGCGTGACGGGGGACGGGGGAGTGACATGCACGGGGGGCGGTGACGGGGGACGGGGGAGTGACACGCGCGGCGGCATGATGGTGTCCGGGCCGTCTTGTACTATGGTCAAGACGAGACGACCGAGGAGGCTGGCATGACCGACAAACAGGATTCCCATTTCATGGCGCTGATGTCGAGGCTCAGGTATATCGAGCGATGGGCGTTGATGCGCTGCTCGCGGCCTGAGAACCTGGCCGAGCACTCACTGGAAGTCGCAATGATCGCGCACCTGCTCTGCACGTTGGGCAACGTACGCCACGGGCGCCATCTCGACGCGGACCGCGCGGCGCTGATCGGGCTTTACCACGATGCGTCCGAGATCATCACGGGCGACATGCCCACCCCGGTCAAGTATCGCAACGGCGTGATTCGCGACGCCTACCACGACGTGGAGGCCGAGGCGGAGCGCTCGCTGCTCGATACCTTGCCCGAGGACCTCAAGCCTGTCTACCAGGGTGTCTTCACCGAAGGGGAGGGCACAGAAGAGGCGTACCTCTGGCACCTGGTCAAGGCGGCGGACAAGCTCTCCGCCCTCATCAAGTGCGAAGAAGAGCTCGGCAGCGGCTCGGGCGAGTTCGCGACGGCGGCGGCGTCCACGCGCGCCAAGCTCGATGAGATGGCAGCCGAGATGCCTGAGGTGGCGGACTTCATGCGGGAGTTCCTGCCGAGCTACGGCAAGACACTCGACGAGCTGCTGTAGGCTTGGCTCCACCCCAGCTCGTCGAGCATTGGCCGTGCTTGAGGATTAAGAATTACTGGCCGCTAGTAGTACCGGTAGCCGTGCCCGAGCTAGTGTCACCGCTGGAGGCGTTGCCGTCCGTTGCGGTGCCGTTGTCCGTACCGTTCGAGCTGCCGTCCGAGGAAGATGAACTGTCTGAGTCCGTTCCGGTGCCCGAATCGGAGGACGCGCCATTGTTGGCGGTGTCGTTACCGGACGTTCCGCCGTTGGCGGTGCTGTTGTCAGTCGCACCGTTGTCGGTGGTGCCGCCATCGGTCGTTGTGCCGTCGGTTGTCGTATCGGATGCATCCGACTGATCGTCGGGATTTGTGGCGTCGGCATTGTCGGTTTGGGTAGGCTGAGCGGGCTGCTGATCCGTCGCATCTGCGTCGGTGGTCTCGACCGCCACGGGGGCAAATGTCGTGGTCGAGCCTAGGCCGTGGCCTGCGGTGGCGACGGTGATGATGCCGGCGGTCACGGCGAGAGCGACGAGGGCCGCGATGATCGAGATGACCAGGGCGCGACGCGCGTTGTACCTGGTCTCACGTGCGCGAGCGGCATTGCGGATGGAGTCTGGGGCAATCGGCGTGCCGCTCTCGGCAACCCCGAGCACGCTCGTCTCGTCAGACAGTGTGGCAGGGCGATGCAGCAGCTCGGTCGCACCATCGTGGGTCACGTTACCGACCTCGCCGTTTGCGGCCCGCGTCGTGTCGGTCGGTGTGCCGACGCCCGTGAGGTTGGCGACGTCGCCTACCTTTTCGGCAGTCTTGCTGAGGAGTGACTGGTAGATCTGCAGCGCGAGCGAGGAGACCGCCGCCGCGACGACGGTACCGATCACGGAGCCTGCCAAGCCGATCTTTGAGGAGAGCACGAGGGAGGTACCGGCTGCGAGCGCGGAGGCGATCACGGTCGTGAAAGACACGCTGCTCAATACGCCCGTCTTACCCTTTTCCGTCTCGGTCTGCCGAGTCGCCTTGTAGTCGATACGAGCCATAGTGTCTGCTGTGTCCTCCTTGTCGAGTGTGCCTGCCGCGAGCGGCGTCGTTGGTCCGTCTTTGCATGGTCGGTAGGTCGCGCTTGCCTGACGTCCTTGCTCGCCATACCTCTTAGATGTACCCATGCAGAATCCCCGAGTATAGCCGCTCGCGCCGCTATGGGTGCATTTACACGAAATGATAACGACGTTTCGCGAAACCTGATAAACGCCGAGGCTCGCAGTTGGTATTATATGGGTGTGTGCGTAAGGTTCCTTACCTAGAGGAGGCAATATGCTCGTCAATGCAACACAGATGCTCAGAGCCGCGAAGAAGGGCCACTACGGCATCGCCGCGTTCAACACCAACAACCTCGAGTGGACCCGCTCCATCCTGCTGGCTGCCGAGGCCACCCAGTCCCCGGTCATCATCCAGTGCACCGCTGGCGCCGCCAAGTGGCAGCAGGGCTTCAAGGTCGTCCGCGACGTCGTTGCCGACCTCGTCGACTATATGAACATCACCGTCCCCGTCGCGATGCACCTCGACCACGGCACCTATGAGGACTGCTTCAAGGCCATCGACGCCGGCTTTACCTCCATCATGTACGACGGCTCCCACGAGGAGTCCTTCGACATCAACGTCGAGCACACCAAGGAGCTCGTCAAGCTCGCCCACTCCAAGGGCCTCTCCATCGAGGCTGAGGTCGGCGGCATCGGCGGTACCGAGGACGGCGTCACCGCTCAGGGCGAGCTCGCCGACCCCGAGGAGTGCAAGGCCATCGCCGACCTGGGCGTCGATTTCCTCGCCTGCGGCATCGGCAACATCCACGGTCCGTACCCCGCGAACTGGGCCGGCCTCAACTTCGACCAGCTGGCCAAGATTCAGGCGCTCACCGGCGAGCTGCCCCTGGTCCTCCACGGCGGCACCGGTATCCCCAAGGAGCAGGTGCTCAAGGCCGTCAGCCTCGGCGTCTCCAAGATCAACATCAACACCGACCTCCAGCTCGTCTTCGCGCGCACCACGCGTGAGTTCGTCGAGAGCGGCAAGGACCTCGAGGGCAAGAACTACGATCCGCGCAAGTTCCTGAAGCCGGGCTTCGACGCCATGCAGGCCAAGGCCGAGAGCCTCATCCGCGACTTCGGTTCCGACGGCAAGGGCTGGGACTTCTAAGTTTCGCCTCACATCAGGTTTCGTCTGAGTCGGGGACCCTCCGGTGCGTATCGCCGGAGGGCCCCTTTGTTTGTAAAGAGCCCCTTTGTTTGCGAGCCCTCCGCGAGCGCGGCTGCTTTGTTTCGGCAATCGCGGTCAGCGTTGCGTGGTTGTTTCAAATCAAATATTTTCATTAACGAGGAGTAAACAAACAAAATATGCCGCAGGCGCAATTCGATTATCCATCATCATGCATATATCCCAAATGGGCCAACGAAAGGGGATAACATGCAGATGGATCGTAGGAACTTCCTGGCAGGCGCGGCCGGTGTCGCAGCGACGACGGTGCTGGCGGGCTGCGGCGGTGGTTCGGGCAGCTCGGCTGCCGCGAGCGGCTCTGCGGGCTCGAGCGCGTCCACGAGCTCTGCCGACTACACGCTGGTAGAGGACGGCAAGCTCACGCTGATCTCCAACTTCACCTTCCCGCCGTTCGTCTTTGCGGACGAGGAGACGAGCGACCCGAGCGGCTACAAGGGCTTCGACGTCGATGTCGCCAAGGCGATCGCCGAGAAGCTGGGCCTGGAGCTCAACGTCCTGCCGACCGTCCAGTTCGATACCATCGTCCCGACCATCAAGCAGGGCGGCAAAGCGGACATTTCGCTCGGCGGCATCACCATCACCGACGAGCGCAAGAAGGAGGTCGACTTCTCGTCCCCCTACATCGATTCCAACCAGTCCATCGTCTTTAAGTCCGACTGTGCAGACCCGACGGTCGCCGGCGTCAATGCCGCGGACAAGAAGATCGCCGTTCAGTCCGGCACCACGGGCGAGAGCTGGGCACAGGAGAACATCCCCGAGGCCACGATCGTCCCGCTGGACGATATCATCCAGGCCATGACCGGCGTCCAGACCGGCGCCTATGACGCGTGCGTCGCCGACCTGCCCGTCACCGAGTACATGATTTCCACGTCCTACACCGACCTCATGGTGCCCGACGGCGCGTATTCCACCTCCAACCCCACGGGCGGCCAGATTCCGACCGGCGAGCAGTACGGTGCCATCATCAGCAAGGACAACCCCGGCCTGACCGAGGCGGTCGACAAGGCCCTGCACGAGCTGTGGGAAGAGGGCAAGATGGACGACATCCAGACCACGTGGTTTGGTGAGGTCATCTGCTCCGAGCCCCAGGCGTAAAGCTCGGCGCAGGCCGCGACAGACGTAGGTAGCGAGAACCCTCAGCTTACCATGCAAAGAAGAACTCCCCCGTAGCGGCTGCTGCGGGGGAGTTCTTGTTGTATGCAGTGTCCCGATGCTCTGCTGGAACCGTGCAAAGAACTCGTACTTTAAAGGCCAGCAAAACCCATTCGCACTTCAGAGACCACTTCTACGCGGAAAGCTGCAATCTGGCTCCTAAAGTTTGACGGAAGTCCGCGGAGAAGAAGAACTTCGTACTTTAGATGCCTGCCTGCATCGATTCGCGGCAAACCGCCACCGAGTGTTTGAAGTAGTGTGCCTACCTGAAGAAGTTCGTACTCTCGATAGCTTATTGCAGCGATGATGCATGCTCGGTGACGCGTACCTACTGAAAATTGGCATCGGGAGTACGACTTGTAGGGCGGCTGACACGCAGCAGGATTCGTAGTGCCGCACGCAGCGTACTGCCGACACGTAGCGTAGTGCCGGCCCGTAGTACAGCTTGTAGTACGGGCCGTAATAAAGCTCGTGCCACGATTGAATCGTGGCACGACGGGGTCGGCTCTTTACTCGACGGGGCTGTCCGCACCTGCGCTGGATCCGGCGCTGTCGGCAGCGGGATCGGCGAGCGTCTCGGCGGCACTGCCGGAGCTGCCGGCGCCAGTGGGCAGGATGTCCGCAAGGGTCTTGCTGTCGAGATACTCCGAGGTCACGTGGCCGAGGCCGGCCCAGACCTTGACCGTGGGGCAGTCGAAGACCTGCGGGCAGATCTCGTCGTTGGTGCACTGCAGGCAGGCGACCGGTGCGAGCGAGCCCTCCGCCGCACGCAGGATCTCGCCGAGCGTGTAGTCCTCGGGCGCACGGGTCAGACGGTACCCGCCGCCCTTGCCGCGCAGGCTCTCCACGTAGCCCGCGCGGTGCATGAGCGCGATGACCTGCTCCAGGTACTTGCGCGAGATGTTCTGCCGCTCCGAAACGTCACCGAGCGAGACCCACCCGTCGTGGGTCGCCAGGTCGACCATCGCGCGCAGCGCGTAACGGCCCTTCGTGGAGAACATGCTGGTAGCCATGCTATGCCTTCCTTGCTTCGAGCATTTCCTCGAGCGTGCGCCAGGCGAGCTCCGCGCACTTCACGCGGGCGGGCATGTGGGAGATGTCCTTGAGGCTGGCGGCTTCGTCGAGCTCCTCGATCGCGTCCTCGTCGGTCTCCTCGCCGCGCACCATGGCCATGAAGAGCTTGCAGAGGCGGATGGCCTCCTCGGGCGTCTTGCCGGTCACGAGGTCGGCCATCATGTCGGCCGAGGCCTGGCTGATCGCGCAGCCGCTGCCCTGGTAGGCGGCCTCCTCGATGGTGCCGTCGTCGGCGAGCTTGACCGAGAAGGTCAGGTCGTCGCCGCAGCTGGGGTTGATGCCCTCGTGGCTGCACGTGGCGTCCTCCATCTGGTACTTGTAGTCGGGATGGGTGACGTGGTCCATGAACTGGGCGGTGTAGAGGCTAGTTACCTGCATGGAAGACCTGCCAAACTTGCTTGAGACCGTCGACGAGACGGTCGATGTCGGATTTGTCGTTGTAAAAGGCCACGCTGGCGCGGCATGTGCTGCTCACGCCGAGCTCGGTGAGGAGCGGCTGGGCGCAGTGGTGACCGGCGCGGATGCAGACGTTGCCCATGTCCAGGATGGATGCGACGTCGTGCGGGTGCACGTCGCCCACGTTGAAGGCGACGGCTCCGATGTGGCGCGAGCCTGCGGCGGGACCGATGATATCGATGAAGCCGAGCGCCTCGAGCTGGTCGGTCAGGTAAGTCGCCAGCAGGCGCTCGCGCTGCTCCAGGGCGCCGAAGTCCTGCTTCTCGAGATAGGAGAGCGCCGCGTCGAAGGCATAGCTGCCGGCTGCGTCCTGCGTGCCGGCCTCGAACTTCTGCGGCACCGGGGCCCAGACCGCGTCCGTCTCGGTGACGGAGTCGATCATCTCGCCGCCCGTGAGGAAGGGGGGCAGCGCGTCGAGCAGATCCTTCTTGCCCCAGAGCACGCCGATGCCCATCGGGCCGCCCATCTTGTGGGCGGAGAAGGCGAGGAAATCGATGCCCAGCTCGCGCACGTCCACACGGATGTGGGGCACGGACTGCGCGCCGTCGACGATCATGTAGGCGCCGACCTCGTGGGCGCGGGCGGCGATGGCACGGATGTCGTTCTCGACGCCCAGGACGTTGGAGACCTGCGTGCACGAGACGATCTTGGTGCGCGGGCCGATCTTGCGCTCGATCTCCTCGGGCGTGATGGTGTAGTCGTCGTCCATGCGCAGATAGACGAGCTTGGCGCCTGTGGCGCGGCAGACCTGCTGCCAGGGGATGAGGTTGGAGTGGTGCTCCATGATGGAGATCACGACCTCGTCGCCGGGGCCCAGGACGGTGGGGCCCAGCGTGTGGGCTAGGAGGTTCAGGCTCTCGGACGCGTTGCGGGTAAAGACGATCTCGTCGCCCTGGGGCTTGCCCGCCTCGTCCACGGCGCCGATGAAGCCGGCGATGTGCCGGCGGGCGTCGGCGATGGACTGCGTCGCCTCGACCGAGAGGCGGTAGAGGCCGCGCAGGGGGTTGGCGTTCATCGTCTCGTAGAAGCGGCGCTCCGCAGCGAGCACGTCCTCGGGGCGCTGCGCGGTGGCGGCGGAGTCGAGGAAGACGATCTCGGGGTTCTGCGCGAGGAGGGGGAAGTCCTGCTTGTAGGGGCTCTCCTCGATACACGCGATCTCTGCGGTGGTGAGCATGTCTTATGCCTCCTGGCTCTGGTCGAGGTCGTGGGCGACGTCGGCTCCGAGGACGGCCTCCGCGCGGGCGACCGCCGCGTCGTGCGCCTCGGGGACGGACGCATGGATGATCGCGTCGTCGAAGATGGCACGGACAAAGAGGGACTCCGCCTCCTCGCGGGACAGGCCGCGGTCGGCGAGGTAGTTCAGCTGGTCGGGGCCGATGGAGCCGATGGTGGCGCCGTGGTTGCCCTGGACGTCCTCCTCGTCGCAGAGGATGGTGGGCAGGGTCTTGTTGACGACGTCGTCGCCGGTCACGAGCACGGTCTCGGCCTCGTTGCCGCGGGCGTCCTTGGCGCCGTGGACCAGGTCGATCGTCTCGCGCATGGTCTTCTTGGCCGCGTCGGCCAGCACGCCGGACGCGTGCATCTCGGCACGGCTGTGGCTGCCGCTCATGCGGCACTGGTGGTTGACGTCGAGGGTGCCCTCGCCGCTCGCGTGGTAGCGCATCAGGAGGTCCAGGCGGCTGTAGTCGCCGGCCAGCTCCACGCCGATGCCGAAGGCGACCTTGGCGCCGCCCAGCGCGTACTGGCGGACATTGACCGTGGCGCGGTCGTCGGCCTTGATGCCGACGCCCTCGAGGTGGGCGGTCGCGTCGGTGTCGGCGACGATCTCGACCAGGTCCACCGTGGCGTCGCGCTCGGCGATGATGCGGGTGAGCGCGGCGGTCGTGGTGCCCGGCTCCGCCTCGCCCGAGGTGGCGACGACGACCACGCTGGCCGTGGCGCCCTCGCGGACCATGATGGCGGTGTTGGCGGCCTGGCCTGCGGAGACGTTCACCACGACGGGCTCGGTGCGTACGGTGTGGCGGGGGACCTCCACGTAGCGGACGTCGCCTGCGGCGGCGATGATCCAGCGGACGGCCTCCTCGCCGATGCCGGCGTCGACCGTGTCGAAGAGGCGCGGTGCGGCCTCGTACACCTTGCCCTTGGCGTCCGGGGTCGGCACCTCAAAGGAGATGTCGTTGATGCGCAGGTAGTTCCACGTCTGGGCGTACGGGACGTTGACGTGGGCGAGCGTGGTCGTGGCGGGCTTGGTCGCGGCATCGTCGGCCGCGACGGCCGCCTGTTCTGCGGGCTGCTCCGCGGCGGCGAGCTGTGCCTTGGCAGCGGCTTTCCTGAGCTTCTTGTCCTTCTTTTCTTTCTTGTCCTTCTTTTTGCCCATTAGCCGATCGCCCCCTCCATCTCGAGCTTGATTAGGTTGTTCATCTCGACCGCGTACTCGAGCGGGAGCTCCTTGCTCACGGGGTTGGCGAATCCGTTGACGACCATCGTGCGCGCCTCTTCCTCGGAGCAGCCGCGGCTCATGAGGTAGAGGATCGTGTCGTCGGAGATGCGGCCGATGGTGGCCTCGTGGCCGACCTGCGCGGTGGCGTTGCGGACGTCCATCGCGGGGATGGTGTCGGAGCGGCTGATGTCGTCGAGCATCAGCGACTGGCAGCTCACCGTGGCACGTGCGCGGTCGGCATGGCGGCCGATCACGACGGAGCTGCGGAAGGTGTTGATGCCGCCGTCTTTGGAGATCGACTTGGTCTCGACCGACGCGGCGGTGTCGGCACCCTGCAGGATGACCTTGCAGCCGGTGTCGAGGTCCTGGTTCTGCCCGGCGAAGGTGATGCCGGTGAATTCGACGCTGGAGCGGTCGCCCCGCATGATCGAGGTGGGGTAGAGGTAGGAGACATGGCTGCCGAAGCTGCCCGAGACCCACTCCATCTTGGAGTCCGCGCCCACCGTCACGCGCTTGGTGTTGAGGTTGTACATGTTCTTGGACCAGTTCTCGATGGTCGAGTAACGCATGTGCGCGCGGTCGCCCACAAAGATCTCCACGGCGCCGGCGTGCAGGTTGGCGTCGTAGTACTTGGGGGCCGAGCAGCCCTCGATGAAGTGCAGGTCCGTATCGTCCTCGATCACGATGAGCGTGTGCTCGAACTGCCCGGCGCCCTCCGCGTTGAGGCGGAAGTAGGACTGCAGCGGGTAGGAGACCTTGACGCCGCGGGGCACGTAGACGAAGGAGCCGCCCGACCAGACGGCGTAGTGCAGCGCCGCGAACTTGTGGTCGCGGGGCGGGATCAGGTGGCCGAAGTGCTCCTTGACGATCGGCTCGTACTCGCTGTGGAGCGCGTCCTCGATCGTGGTGTAGATGACGCCCTCCTTGGCCATCTCGTCTTTCATGTTGTGATAGACGATCTCGGAGTCGTACTGGGCGCCGACGCCGGCCAGGCTGTCGCGCTCGGCCTGCGGGATGCCCAGGCGCTCGAAGGTGTCCTTGATGTCGTCGGGCACGTCGTCCCAGTTGCGCGCCTGCTTGGTCTTGGGCGAGACGTACGTGGAGATGTGGTTCATGTCCAGGCCGCTGGTGTCGGGGCCCCAGTTGGCGGGCATGGCGAGCTCGTGGTAGATGTCGAGCGCCTCCAGGCGCTTCTCGAGCATCCAGGCAGGCTCGTCCTTCTTCTTGGAAATCGCGCGGACGATCTCGGGGGTCAGGCCGTCGGCGTAGCGCTCGTAGCCCTCCTCCGACTTCTTGAAGTCGTAGATGGAGCGGTCGATGTCGGCCACTTTGGTCTTGGCCACGCTATTCACCGCCCTTTGCGGCATCGGCGAGCATTTCCTCGTAGCGCTCGAAGCCGTTGCGGTCGATGTCGTCGATGAGCGAGGCGGGACCCTCGGTCACGAGGTTGCCCTTGACCATCACGTGCGTGCGGTCCACGTCCAGGCGCTCGAGGATGCGCGTATTGTGCGTGATCATGAGCAGGGCGCCGTCGCAGTCGGCCCGGTAGGCCTCGATGCCGCGCGAGACGATCGAGAGGGCGTCGACGTCTAGGCCCGAGTCGGTCTCGTCGAGGATGGCCAGCTTGGGACGGAGCAGCAGGAGCTGCAGCATCTCGATTTTCTTCTTCTCGCCGCCGGAAAAGCCCACGTTGAGCTCGCGGGTGAGGAAGCCCTGGTCCATGTCGAGCTGGTCGCAGATCTCGCCGACGCGCTGGCGGAACTTGCGCGCCGTGGTCTTGAGCTCGGGGCGCATCTGCGTGATGGTGCGCAGGAAGCTGTAGAGGGGCACGCCCGGCACCTCGACGGGTGCCTGGTAGGACAGGAAGATGCCCGCGAGGCTGCGCTTGTCGGCGGAGGCGTCGGTGACGTCCGTGCCGTCAAAGACGATCGTGCCGCCCGAGACCTTGTAGGTGGGGTCGCCCATGATTACGTGGCCCAGCGTGGACTTGCCCGCACCGTTGGGGCCCATGAGCACGTGGGTCTCGCCCGCGGCAACCGTCAGGTCGATGTTGTGGAGGATCTGCTTGTCCTCGGTGCCGGCGGAAAGCCCGCTGACGCGCAGGAGCGCATTGGTCGTATCGGACATGGAGACAGCCTTTCTTGTCGAGCTGTATGGGTTTGGTCACAGGGGTATCGTTCCCCGTTTCGCCTAATTCATACTAGCGGAGGGGTATTTAAAATCAACCGACAATATAGACCTCCATGAGGTCTGTCTTTATGAGAGCTTTGATGGGGCCGGCGCATTTACGCCAGCAGGTCCTCCAGGATGCCGATGACCTCGTAGATGAGGCCGTCGCAGTGGACCCTGCGGGGCGTGCCGGCCGCGGCGCTGGCGGCGAGCAGGTCGCGGCAGTCGGTGCTCACGTGGGCGTCGCCGAAGCGCTGCCAGAGCTCGCGGACGTCGGAGTTGGTACCGCCTGCCATACCCAGCACCATGAGTGCGCCGGTCAGTGTGCCGCAGGTGCGACCGCGGCCCATGCCGCTGCCGAAGTAGGTGCCGAGCGCCCGGGCCTGCTCCTCCGTGATGCCCATCTTGTCGGCAAAGACCATCATCACCGCCTGCGCGCAGTTGATGTGGACGTCGGTGCGGGAGCGCAGCTCCTGGGCGTGTTCGATGCGGGTCATGATGGATCCTTCCGGTCGAGAGCGTGACAGGGGACGGGGGATTGTCACATCCCCATAGTACGCCCGTCTTGCTGCGCGACGTCGGGCCGTCCGCGAAGAAACTCGAGGAACTTGGCGGCGGGCACGGAGAGGGGCTGGTCGCGCTTCCAGGCGATGTCGGCGGGGGAGACGACCGGCGGGTAGAGCGGGCGGGTGGTCATGCCGTCGTCGCCTGCGGGGACGACGCCCTCGAGCGTGAGCACGTAGCCGACCCGTTCGCGGGCGAGGATGGCGGCGTTGTAGAAGAGGTTGAAGGTCGCGACGATATTGGCGCGGTGCAGGCGGTCGCCGAACCAGGCGGGCAGGACTCCGCGCTTGATGGACTGCTCGGACACGATGAGCGGCGGGCCGACGAGGTCGTCGGGGGTGATGGCCTCCTTTTGCGCGAGCGCGGTGTGGGCGGGCAGGTAGACGACGTACACATCGGTCGCGGCGAGGCGGAGGGTGTCGTAATCGTCGGTGTCGGGCTGGCTCACCAGCACGGCGAGGTCGGCGGTGCCGTGCTCGAGGCGCCAGACCGCATCGCTGCTGACGCCGCTGTGGACGTGGAACTGCACATGGGGATAGAGCTCGCGAAAATCGCGGATCGCGGAGGCGATGGCGCTGAAAGCAGGGCTTTCTCCTGCCGCGATGTAGACGTCGCCCTCGACCACGCCCTCCTCGGCGCGGATGTCCGAGGTTGTCTGGTCGGCGAGCGAGACGATCTCCTCCGCGCGGCGGCGCAGGTAGAGGCCCTTCTCGGTCAGGCGCACGCGGTGCCCGCCGCGTTCGAGCAGCGTGCAGCCCA
Source organism: uncultured Actinomycetes bacterium (assembly GCA_900314685.1). Lineage (GTDB taxonomy): Bacteria > Actinomycetota > Coriobacteriia > Coriobacteriales > Atopobiaceae > Olegusella. The sequence continues at coordinate 92,615 of OMWE01000012.1, forward strand.
GCTCGCGCTCGAGGTCGGCGATCTGGCGGGAGAGGGTCGGTTGCGTCACATGCAGGGTCTCGGCGGCGCGCGACATGGTACCCTCCTGGCACACGGCGAGGTAGTAGCGGAGCACGCGGATGTCCATGGGACTCCTTTCCGAGCTGTCTGGCGATGCGTCCGTCTTTCATTATGCCTTGTCTGCATAAGACAAACGGTCTATAGCAATTGTACCGAGTGGTCCGATGGCGGAAGACGGCATGTCAGCCAATGGTGCTGCCGCGGCGACAGTCCCACAGCGGTGCCGTCGCAGCGACAGCCCCGCAAGGGTGCTACTGTAAGTGCAGTCACCAACGGTGCGGACATAGTGGACAGACGCCCGTGCCGCGTACGGCTGATGGAGGAGCTCTGTATGTATTGCGGCAACTGCGGACAGGTGAACGTGGACGGTGCGGAGCGCTGCGCCCGGTGCGGTGCCCCGCTGATTGGCCCGCGACCACAATCGCAACCTGCCCCGCGACAGACGTATCCCCCGCAGCGGCCGGCTCAGCCTACACCCCAACCACCAAAGTCCTATGCGCAGACGTCACAGCCACCACAGCCCTATGCCCAGACACCGCAGACGCAGTCCACGGCATGGGTGCCCGTCCAGCTCTCGGGCTCTCAAAACGGATGGCAGCAGCATGGTGTCGCGCCTGCTCAGCAGCCGCCTATCCAGCCGATGCCCGGCCCAGTAGCCCCGAGCGCCGAAGGCCGTCCCCGTCCGTTTCTGGTCGCCGGCCTCATCGCCCTCGCCATTGTCATCCTGGGGTTCCTCTTCCTCTGAGAGGGCAAATGCGGCAGACGGGACCGGTGTAGCGACAAGGACCAAAGCGGCAACCGGCTCTGTTAGCGCTTGGTTAGCACAGGCTAAACGGGCGAGAGGGCGGTGTACACTATCCGCGTGAAGTGTCGGGTTTTTGAAGGAAAGGACCACTATGAAGACGTGCCCCAACTGCGGCGCCCTCATGGAGGACTCGATAAAATTCTGCACGAATTGCGGTACTGCGCTGGCTGGCTCCGCAGCGGGCGCCCAGGCATCTGCCCCGGCTCCCGGGCCGGCCGTCGAACCTCCCCAGCAATACGCGAATCCGCAGTACGCGACGCCCCAGTATGCGGGGGAAGCAGAACCTGCGCAGCCGCATTCTCAGGCGTATCAGCATGGGCAGGCGCAGTCTCAGCAGGGCTACCAGCAGCCCTACCAGGCACAACCCCAGCAACCCTATGGTTACCAGCAGCCCTATCAGCCTCAGCAACCTTACGGCTACCAGCAGGCGCCCGCGCAGACGGAGCGCAAGGCTATGGCGATCTTTGCGTATTTCGGCCTCGTCGGCTGGATCATCGCGTACTTTGCGACCAAAAACGAGCGGCGCTCCTCCTACCTGCTGACGCACCTCAATAGCGGCGGCCTGCTTGCGGCGGTGGGGATCATCCTGGGCTTTTTGGGCGGCATCTTTGACCAGGGCTTTCTTAGCAGCCTGATCGGCATCCTGACCTTTGCGGTGTCGGTCGACAAGATCATCGGCATCGTCTACGCGGCGCAGGGCAAGGACAAGCCCGCCCCGCTCACCGACAGCGTGAAGCTGATTCAATAGCAGATGCAGCCCGCTGGAGCAGGTGCCACGGTACCACGCATAGCCCGGCGGCGAACGACCCGGTAGGAGCACTATGGCTCAAGACATCGTCCTCTTTGCGCTGGCGATCCTGCCCAGCCTTTTCATAGCGGACTACATCTACAAGAACGACCGTGCGGACTCGGAGCCAAAGCCCCTGCTGCGGTCGCTTTTCCTGCTCGGTGCCGTGAGCTGCCTGCCCGCCTCGCTCATCGAGGGGCTGCTCGACCCTATCGCGGCGGACATCTTTGGCGTCAACTCCCTCGGGTACATCCTGGTGGACTACTTCCTCGTCGTCGCCGTCGCAGAGGAGGGCTGCAAGTATTTCTTCCTGCGCCTGCGCACCTGGAAGAACCCCAATTTCGACTACCGATTCGACGGTATCGTCTACGCCGTGATGGTGGGCCTCGGATTCGCGACGCTCGAGAACATCATGTACGTCTTTACCTACGGTTTCGGCAACGGTGTGGTGCGCGCCCTGCTCTCCGTGCCCGGGCATGCCGGCTGGGCCGTGATCATGGGCTACTACTACGGCCGCATGAAGATGTTCGATACGGTCGGCGACCATGCGCAATACCAGCGCAATCAGGTGTGCGCGCTGCTTGTGCCAATCCTCTGCCACGGGATTTACGACACGCTGGTGTCGCTGCCGGGCGACCTTGTGCCCTTCCTCGGGTGCATTGTCTTTGCCGTCGCGATCGACGTCGGGGTCATCAGACTCGTGAAGTCCGAGTCTGCTAGCGACGAGGCCTTCTTGAAGCAGAACGGTGCAGCCTGGGGCTTCTCGAACTACGGCATGCCTGCTCCGGCAGGTGCTTTCGCACAAAACCCCACCTACGCCCCAACCTCCGCCCCCATTCCGGCTCGCACATCGGCCCCTGTTCCAGGCCCCGTCCCGACTCCTACCCCTGCTTTTACCTACACCTCTGCGCCGAGCCCGGCCCCCTCGTCTGCCTGGGTGCAGGCTCCCGCTCAAGCTCCGGTCCAGGCTCCAGTCGCTACGCCGCCTGCGAGCAAGGGTTTCCTCGGGAGGTGGCTCGGCGGCTATGCGGCCACGATGCTGGCCGTTTTTCTGGTCGCGATCCTCTTCACGGACGCCGAGAGCCCTCTTTTCGAGTACCTATCGACGGTGTTTGCCTACATGGCCGTCTGCGGCGTGCCCTATGCGGCGATCGTGGTCTTTGCCTGGCGCATGCGCGTGAACCGCGAACGGCGCGCGATGCAGGCCGGCAACCCTTATGGGTGGCGGTAGCTCTCCGTTGCTGCTTGCCGCAGACGCGGCTCCGACGTTGCTTCTTCTCCGGAGGGTGTGTCTGCAGGAAGGTGTGCCTGCAGGAAGGCGTGTCTTCAGGAGAGTTTGTCTTCCGATAGGGACATGGCCGTAACGCGGATGGGCGCGCGGCAGCCTGCTCATGAGCTGTTAACATAATTCATACTTGCAGACTAGGGATTAACGCGTATAGTAATCCTAGCGAAGAAGAACCCGGCCATAGGGGACCGGACGATACATCGCGACAAGGAGAGGCTATGCAGACCGCGCAACATGTCGAGGCGCTCATCGGCGCCACCCCGCTCATCGACCTTTCGGCCCTCGTGGAGGGCTCCACCGCCCGCGTCCTGGGCAAATACGAGGCGACCAACCCCGGCGGCTCCATCAAGGACCGCGTCGCCCGTGCCATGCTCGACGCCGCCGAGCAGGATGGCTCGCTCCAGCCGGGCGGCACCGTCATCGAGCCTACCAGCGGCAATACGGGCGTCGGCCTCGCCATGCTCGCCGCGGCGCGCGGCTACACCCTCATCCTCACCATGCCCGAGACCATGAGTGTCGAGCGCCGCAAGCTCGCGGCCGCCTACGGCGCGCAGATTGTGCTGACCCCGGGTCCCGACGGTATGGCCGGCGCGGTCAAAAAGGCCGAGGAGCTGCATGCCTCCACGCCCAACTCGATCATCGCGGGCCAGTTCTCCAACCCCGCCAACCCGCAGGCGCACTACGAGACCACGGGTCCCGAGATCTGGCGCGACACCGAGGGCACGGTCGCAGCCGTGGTCGCGGGCGTCGGCACGGGCGGTACCATCAGCGGCGCGTCCCGCTTCCTCAAGGAAAAGAACCCCGCGGTCCGCGGCATCGCCGTCGAGCCCGCCGAGTCGCAGGTGCTGGCGGGCGGTCCTGCCGGCGGTCACAAGATCCAGGGTATCGGCGCCAACTTCGTGCCCGACAATTTCGACCGCGCCGTCGTCGACGAGATCGTGCCGATCGCGTCGAACCGAGCCATCCAGATCAAGAAACTCCTTGCCGTGAAGCTGGGCCTGCTGGTCGGTATTTCTTCCGGTGCGGCTGTCGCGGCGGCCATCGAGCTCGCCAACCGCGATGAGTACGCCGGCAAGACGATCGTGGCCATCCTGCCCGACACGGGCGAGCGCTACCTGTCCATGGACATCTAGCGGGTGCTCGGCCGACAGCAATCACGATGACGGACTCGGCTGGGGGCTGGTATCGAGCCTCGGCCGGCATCCGACCGACAGGAGCCCTACATGGCATCCGATATGGACTCTCATATGAAGAAGCGCCCCGTGGCGACCCCGCCGACGGCTGAGGGCGTCTCGCTCTGGACGCTGATGCACGAAGACCTGCAGGCTATTTTCGAGCGTGACCCCTCGGCCACGTCGCTGCGTCGCGTGTTGCTGTACTCGGCGGGCCTGCGCATCGTGTGGGGTTACCGCTGGCAGCACTGGCTGTGGATGCACAACCATCGTTTTTGGTCTCGCCAGCTGCACAAACGCATGCGCAAGCGCTACGCCTGCGACATCCATCCCGCCGCGCAGATCGGCCGCCGCTTTGTGGTGGACCACGGTGTCGGCGTCGTGATCGGCCAGACCGCTATCGTGGGCGACGACTGCCTGATCTACCAGGGAGCCACGCTCGGGATGACCGGCAAGAGCTTCAGCCGGGAGGGCAAGCGCCACCCGACCCTCGGCAACCACGTGCTGGTGGGCGCCAACGCCATCGTGCTCGGCAACATCACGGTGGGCGACCATGTCAACATCGGCGCTGGTGCCGTCGTTGTGAAGCCGGTGCCCTCCGACTCGACCGTCGTGGGTATCGCCGCGCACGTGATCGGCGACCGCATGAACTGCCCCGCGGACGACTCCAACTGGGGCCGCTACCTGCAGACCCCGCCCGACCTCGAGCGCCGGCTCGACGAGGTGGGCAGGCAGTTCGGCGTGGAGCGCCGCATCGCGGCCGACGGCACGCTGCGGCCCGTGGCGGTGGGGGAGCCGCGACCCTTCAAGCTCGTGCCGCCCGCAGACTGGCAGGACAAGAGATCCGCAGGTCCGGCGGCCGCAACAGCCGCCAAGCTCCCCGAGCTCGACCCCTCTGACGACTGGTACTGCTGCCTGTGACGCGTGACAGGGGACGGGGCTTGTCACCCTCGTGACAAGGTGACAGGGGACGGGGGATTGTCACCTCGCCGGTCCTGCTCATCGAACAAATTGGGACGATAGGGTGAACGCGTCCTGGGTGCCGCAGACGGTGTCCGGGGCGCTTGTTAGAATCAGATTCGCAAATAAACGGCCGCTTGCGAGACGGGCCCACGGCACCGTCGCCTGTAGCGGAATTTTCGGCATACGACCTCTCGAGGTAGCTCATATGGCATCTGATTCCATCGTCATCCGCGGCGCGCGCGAGCACAACCTGCGCGACATCGACGTCACCATCCCGCGCGACCGTCTCGTCGTGATCACGGGGCTCTCGGGTTCGGGCAAGTCGAGCCTGGCCTTCGACACGATCTACGCGGAGGGCCAGCGCCGCTACGTCGAGAGCCTCTCGAGCTACGCGCGCCAGTTCCTCGGCCAGATGGACAAGCCCGACCTCGACAGTATCGACGGCTTGAGCCCCGCGGTCTCCATCGACCAAAAGACCACCAGCCGCAACCCGCGCTCGACGGTCGGTACCGTCACGGAGATCTACGACTACCTGCGCCTGCTCTTCGCGCGCGTGGGCGTGCCGCACTGTCCCGAGTGCGGTCGCGTGATCGAGCGGCAGACGACCGACCAGGTGGCCGACAAGGTCCTCGCTGCGGGCCAGGGGCGCCGCGCGTACGTCTTGGCGCCGGTCGTGCTCGGCCGCAAGGGCGAGTACACCAAGCTCTTCGAGGACCTGGCCAAGGAGGGCTTCAGCCGCGTGCGCGTGGACGGCGAGGTGCGCGAGCTGGGCTCGGACGAGATCAAGCTCGATAAGAAATACAAGCACTCGATCGAGGTCGTCGTGGACCGTGTGGTCATCCGCGAGAACTCGCTGGGCCGCATCGCCGAGGCCGTGGAGCAGGCGACCCGGCTGGCCGACGGCAAGGTGGGTTTCTACCTGCTGCCCGATCGCGACGACCCCGAGGCGATGCCGGGCGAGCTGCTGGAGTACTCCCTCGACCTGGCCTGCCCCGTCCACGGCCACTCCATCGGCGATCTGCAGCCGCGTGATTTCTCCTTCAACGCGCCCTACGGTGCCTGCCCCGACTGCGACGGTCTGGGCACGCGACGTGTCGTGGACGCCGAGGCGCTGATCGAGGACCCGACCCTCTCGGTGACGGGCGGCGTCTTCGGCAGCATCTTCGGCCACTCCAACTACTACCCGCAGATCATGGCGGCGGTGTGCGAGCACTTCGGCGTGGACCCCGACACGCCTTGGCAGGACCTGCCCAAGAAGGTGCAAAACGCCCTGCTCGACGGCATGGGCTCCACCAAGGTCCAGGTGACCTACCACACGCGCGACGGCCGCACCACCCACTGGAGCACGACGGTCTCGGGCGTGCGCGCGATCCTCTTCGAGAAATACCAGGACACGGTCTCCGAGACGATGCATGCGAAGCTCGACCGCTACATCCGCGAGGTCCCGTGCCCGACCTGCCACGGCGCGCGCCTCAAGCCCGAGTACCTGGCCGTCACGGTCGGCGGCGAGCAGGCGGGGGTGCCCGAGCGCAACATCTGGGAGGTCTGCCAGATGTCCTGCCGCGAGTCGCTCGCATACTTCCGTGCGCTCAGGCTCACGGAGCGCCAGCAGCTGGTGGGCGCCCCGATCGTCAAGGAGATCCTGGCGCGCCTGCAGTTCCTGGTCAACGTGGGCCTCGACTACCTCACGCTGTCCCGCGCGGCCATGACCCTGTCCGGCGGCGAGGCCCAGCGCATCCGCCTTGCCACCCAGATCGGCGCCGGCCTGATGGGCGTGCTCTACATCCTCGACGAGCCGTCGATCGGCCTGCACCAGCGCGACAACGATCGTCTGATCGCGACGCTGCAAAACCTGCGCGACCAGGGCAATACCGTCATTGTGGTCGAGCACGACGAAGACACGATTCGCGCCGCGGACTACGTGATCGACATGGGTCCCGGCGCAGGCGAGAACGGAGGCGCCGTCGTCGCGGCGGGTACGCCCGAGGACATCATGCACAACCCCGACTCGCTGACGGGTGCCTACCTTACGGGCAAGAAGATGATCATGCTGCCCGACCAGCGTCGCAATCCGCGCCGCGGCGCGCTCAAGATCACGGGCGCCTCGGCCAACAACCTCAAGAACGTCTCAGCCAAGGTGGAGTTCGGCACGCTGACCGTCGTGACGGGCGTCTCGGGCTCGGGCAAGTCCTCTCTGGTCACCGATACCTTGGCGCCGGCGCTCACCAACGCCGTCCACCGCAGCAAGCGCCCGGTCGGTCCCTACAAAAAGATCGAGGGTGTCGAGGAGATCGACAAGGTCATCGACATCGACCAGTCACCGATCGGCCGCACCCCGCGCTCCAACCCCGCGACCTACATCGGGCTCTGGGACGACCTGCGTGCGCTCTTCGCCAGCGTGCCTGAGAGCCGTGCGCGCGGCTACTCGGCGGGGCGCTTCTCCTTCAACGTGCCAGGCGGTCGCTGCGAGGCCTGCAAGGGCGACGGCCAGATCAAGATCGAGATGAACTTCCTGCCGGACGTCTACGTGCCCTGCGAGGTGTGCGGCGGCAAGCGCTACAACCGCGAGACGCTGCAGATCCTCTACCACGGCAAGTCGATCAGCGACGTGCTGGACATGACGGTCACGGAGGCGCTGGCCTTCTTCTCCGCTATCCCCAAGATCAAGAACAAGCTCAAGACCCTCTACGACGTGGGCCTGGGCTACGTGCACCTGGGCCAGCCGGCGACGACGCTCTCCGGCGGCGAGGCCCAGCGCGTCAAGCTGGCCAAGGAGTTGCACCGCCAGCAGACGGGCCGCACCTTCTACATTCTCGACGAGCCGACCACGGGCCTGCACTTCGAGGACGTCCGGCAGCTGATCGACGTGCTGGAGCGCCTGGTGGACGCGGGCAATACCGTTCTGGTCATCGAGCACAACCTCGACGTGATCAAGATGGCCGACCGCATCATCGACCTCGGTCCCGAGGGCGGCGAGGGCGGCGGCACCATCGTCGCCTACGGCACGCCCGAGCAGGTCGCCCAGGTCGAGGGCAGCTACACGGGCAAGTATCTCGCCCCGATCCTGGAGCGCGACCGCGCCCGTATGGCCAAGCTTAAATAGTTTCAGCTGTTAAGCGGATGGGCTTTCTAGGGGCGAGACCGCATGCGGCCTCGCCCCGGTTTTCGCTATGAGGACAGATTTTGCTGGAAATACCCCTTGGCGTTCAGAAGCAGGGGGTATCTTGTGCTGAAGTTTGTAGTGCAGTCTCAAAGTTGCACACAGATCGACAACCTGCCACCGCACCGACAGGACGGATACGGTCGAGCTGAGACTGAATCTTATCCCGTGCGACTTCCAGGTCGTATGCGTCCTGGGCACGGAGCCAGTATCCATCAGTGAGGCCGAAGTAACGGCAGAGACGCAGGTCGGTGTCGGCTGTAATGGAACGGCGGCCAAGGATAATCTGGCCGATACGCTGTGCCGGCATACCAGTTTCTTTGGCGAGGCGGTACTGGGAAATGCCCATGGGGACGAGAAACTCTTCCTTGAGTAGCTCGCCTGGGCTTACGGGGGTAATTTTTTCTTCCATAGCGCAATCTCCTAGTGGTAGTCGACAATCTGTACGTCCTCTGCACCTGCCTCGGTCCATCGAAAGCAGAGTCGATACTGATCGTTGATTCGGATGCTATAAAAACCTTGCCAACGCGAGCCTTTCAAGGGTTCAAGCCTGTTTCCTGGGGGAACACGCAGGTCGTTGAGGGACATTGCGACTTGTAGCTGACGTAACTTGCGCAATGCGGTTCGTTCGAATTGGGCGAACCGATGGACGCGAAACCCAGCAGAAAGTCTCTCTGTATCACGATCTGCATACGACACGATCATAATATCGCCTCCCGTTAATAACGTCAAGCGTTATTGCGAACAACTATCTCTATAATAACGAACATATGTAGTATTTACAAGTTAAAATAAGAACAACTGTGTTGATATATGGAGGAGAGGGGTACGGGTAATTGCCGTTAGTGATTTGCGGCGGCAGGGTTAAATCTTGCGCTAAAACATTGAAGTACCCCCTTCGGAGCGCGATGGTAGGGGCCGTGGTTGGACGTACGGGTGTCGCGTGCAGGCGAGAGGCCGGCATGCGGGGCAGCATCGAGGAAGTCAATGCGCGTTACCTGTGTATTACGTCTTGCCTGCGCGAAGCCCGGAAGCACTTTAGCGTGCTAAAGTGCCGATGCACGAAATCAGCGGGGCGACGCCGCTGATGAGATGGACAAGGCAGACGACAGCCTGCGACGCGGGCGCATGAGAGGGGAGATCATGCCGCAGGGGACTCCGCGAGGATTTCGAGACATCCTGCCAAGGGAGGCGCTGCAGCGCGAGCATATCGCGCAGGCGGTGAAGACATGCTTTGCCGAGCACGGGTACCTTCCGGTGGAGACGCCGCTCATGGAGTACCGCGACGTGCTCGAGCGCGGCTCTGCGTTGGACGACACCCCGTTCCAGCTCTTTGACGACGACGAGTTGCTGGTCATGCGCCCGGACATCACTTTGGCTATCGCCCGGATGGTCTCGTCGCGCTTCGCCGGCGGCGACCTGCCCCTGCGCCTGCGCTACGAGGCCCCGGTGGTGCGCGAGGAATCCAACCTGCGCGGCCAGCCCCGCCAGCTTACGCAGCTCGGCGTCGAGCTGATGGGGGAGGACGGCGCCACGTCGGAGCGCGAGATCACAGGCTTGCTCGCGGCGGCACTCGATGCGGCGGGCATCCCGGACTGGCGCATCGTGTGCGGCTCGGTCGTCCCCCTCAACGCCCTGCTTGATGCGTGCGCTCCGAGCGAGGCCTTTGCCTGCCGGGTGCGCGCGGCGGTGCACGTCTCCAATTTCGTGGCGCTCGACGAGACCGTCAAACGCGAGCAGGCGACGGGCGGCCTGAGCCTGGAGGAGGCGCGTGCGCTCCGCGAACTGCCCCGTCTGACGGGCGGCACGGAGGTCATCGACGCGATCGACCGTCTGCTCTCGGCTGCCGGCGTTGCGGAAGACGAGCGTGGTACCGCAGAGCTGCGCGACCTGGCGGACGGCTTCGCCGACCTGCTTGCCGACGGCCGTCTGACCTTCGATTTCTCGATCATCAATTCCTTCGATTACTACACGGGCCTGATCTTCAAGGCCTACAACGACAGCGTCGCCGCCCCGCTCGCCTCGGGCGGCCGTTACGACGCCGTGCTCGAGAAGCTCGGGCGTCCCAGCGTGTCTGCCTGCGGCTTTGCCTTCTCGCTTGAGTGCCTGCAGGAGGTGCTGGGCGAGCCGGGTGCCACGGGCGTGGTCGTCGCCAAGACCCCCGCTGCCGAGCGTCCGCTGCGCATCGCCGTGCCCAAAGGCGCGCTCAACGGCCCGACGGTCGAGCTGCTCGAGCGTGCGGGTCTGCCCGTGCGGGGCCTGCGCAACCCGGGCCGTCGCCTCATTATCGACGCAGGCGACGTGCAGTACGTGATCGTCCGCGCGACCGATGCGCCCGCCTTCGTCGCCTACGGCGGCGCCGACTGCGGTATCTGCGGCAACGACTCCTTGGTGGAGGCCAATGCCGACCTCCTCGAGCTGGTCAACCTGGGTTACGGCGCCTGCCACTTCGTCGTGGCTGAGCCCGCGAGCGCTGCCGGTCAGGCCGAGCGCGCCTACTCCTGGCGGGGCAGCCTGCGCGTGGCGACCAAGTACCCGCGCATCACGCAGGCCTATTACGACCGCAAGGGCGTTCAGGTGGACATCATCCAGCTGCATGGCAATATCGAGCTCGGCCCCATCGTGGGCATGAGCGACCGCATCGTGGACATCACCCAGACGGGTTCCACGCTCAAGCAAAACAACCTCGTAGTAGTGGACGACGATGTGCTCGAGTGCTCCGCGCGCTTCTTCGCGGGGCCGGCGGCATGGCGGTGCGAGAAGCGCGTGCGCAAGCTGGCCGCCCGCCTGCGCGCCGTCGTCGAGCAGGGAAGGGAAGTACAGCAATGAGGACCGTGACACTGACCGGCGAGCAGAGGCTCCAGCCGAGCGACCTCCAGCGTGCCGGTGCACTGCCGCGCGAGGTCATGGACGCGGCGCAGGCCATCGTCGACGACGTGCGCGAGCGCGGAGACGAGGCGGTGCGCGAGTACTGTCTCAAATTCGACGGCGCCTGCCCTGAGAGCTTCCGCGTGCCCGACGAGGTCGTCAAGGCGGCCCCCGCGCGCGTGGACCCCGCCTTCCTCGAGGCATTGCAGCGCGCCTACCGGCAGATTCGCGACTTCCACGAGCGCGAGGCAGAACAATCCTGGTTCGAGACGCGCGACAACGGCACGATCCTCGGCGTGAAAGTGACGCCCGTCGCGTCGGTCGCTCTGTACGTCCCGGGTGGCCGTGCACAATACCCCTCCACCGTGCTGATGGACTCCATCCCTGCCAAGGTCGCCGGCGTCAAGCGCGTGATCATGGTCACTCCGCCGCAGAAGGACGGCTCCATCTCGCCATACACGCTGGCGGCCGCCGCCGTCGCGGGCATCGACGAGGTCTACGCGGTCGGTGGCGCCCAGGCCATCGGTGCGGTCGCGTACGGCACCGAGAGCATCCCGCGCGTGGCCAAGGTCGTCGGCCCGGGCAATGCCTACGTCGCCGCCGCCAAGCGCTACGTGTCCGGCGACGTCGGCATCGATATGGTCGCCGGCCCCTCCGAGGTCTGCGTGCTCGCGGACCAGACGGCGGACCCCGCCGTGGTCGCCGCGGACCTCATGGCGCAGGCCGAGCACGACCCGATGGCCACCTGCTACCTCGTGACCTGCGACGACACGCTGCCCGGGCGCGTGCTGGAGGCCTACGAGCTGCTGGTCGCCCAGTCCCCGCGCGAGGAGATCACGCGCGCGTCGCTCGACCACGGCGTGATCGTCGCCTGCGAGACGCTCGACGCGGCCATCGACGCCGTCGACACCATCGCGCCGGAGCACCTGGAGCTGCACTGCGCCGACGCGTGGAGCATCATGGCCCGTGTGCACAACGCCGGCGCCATCTTCGTGGGCCCCTGGAGCTCCGAGCCCCTGGGCGACTACGTGGCCGGCCCCAACCACACGCTGCCGACCGGCGGCACCGCGGCCTTCTCCAACCCGCTGGGCGTCTACGACTTCCAGAAGCGCTCGTCGGTCATCAGCTACAGCCCCGCGGGCGTGCTGGACGACGGTCCCGCCGTGCAGGAGATGGCGCAGGCAGAGGGCCTCTGGGCCCACGCGCTGTCCGCCGGCATGCGCGTCCGTCTTGCCGAGGCTGGCGCCGAGGCCTTCGAAGACGCGCGGACAGCCTGCGCAGACGCAGGCAAGACCGCCTGGCCCGTACCGCTCGCCCAACCGAAGGACGCCTGATGGCCCAGATACCGCAAAAATTCCGCGCGCTGATGCGCCCCTCCGCCGCCGCGCTCGAGCCGTACGACCCCGCCTTCACGCCGGTCGAGGTGAACCTCTCGGCCAACGAGAACAGCTACGGCCTGCCCGCCGAGGCCCGTGCCGCTGTGGACCGTGCGCTTGCAGCGACCCCGCTCAACCGTTACCCCGACCCGCTGGCAGGCGAGCTGCGTGCCGAGATTGCCGGCTACTACGGACTCGCGCCCGAGAACGTGATCTGCGGCAACGGCGGCGACGAGCTCATCTACAACATCTTCCTCGCCTTTGGCGGCGAGGGCCATACGGTGCTGCACTGCCCGCCCGACTTCTCGGTCTACGAACTCTACGCGAGCCTGGCAGAGTCGCCCTGCGAGAGTGTGTGGCGCGACCCCGCGACCTTCGGGATCGACTGGGAACGCCTCCGTGCCCGTGCCGCCGATGCGACCGTCACCGTCGTGACCACGCCCAACAACCCCACGGGCACGCTCGCCGACCCCGCCGAGATCGAGGCTCTGGCGCTCGCGACCGACGGCCTGGTGCTGGTGGACGAGGCCTACATGGAGTTCGCCGACGCGCGGACCTGCGCCAGCCTCATCAGCCACTATCCCAATATCCTCGTCCTGCGCACGTTCTCCAAGGCCTTTGCCCTGGCCGGCGCGCGCCTGGGCTACGTGCTTGCGGATCCCGGTGTGGTCTCCGCGCTCGCAGCGGTGCGCCAGCCCTACTCGGTCGGCGTGCTCAGCCAGGCGGCGGCCCTCGCGGCGTGGCGTCAGCGCCCGCAGATACAGCCGGTGATCGACGAGATCGTCCGGCAGCGCGGCGAGCTGTACGAACGCCTCGGCCAGCTGGGCGATTTGGGTGTCACGGTGTGGCCGAGCTCCGCAAACTTCCTGCTCGTCCGTCTGCCGCACGCGCACGAGGTACGTTGCCGCCTGCGCGACGAGCACTCCGTGCTGGTGCGCGACTTCTCCTCCGCACCGGGCCTCACGGACTGCCTGCGCGTGACAGTCGGCACGCCCAAGGAGAACAAACGCCTGGTAGACGGCATCGTCTCGATCCTGAAGGAGGCATAGCATGGCGCGTACCGCTCGCATCGCCCGCACGACGGGCGAGACGGACATCCTGGTCGAGGTCGACCTCGACGGGACGGGCAAGACGGACGTGGCGACGGGTGTGGGCTTCTTCGATCACATGCTCACGGCGCTCGGCCGCCACTCGCTGATCGACCTCACCGTGCACTGCAAGGGCGATACCTGGGTCGACGACCACCACACGGTGGAGGACGTGGGCATCGCGCTGGGCCAGGCGCTGCGCGAGGCGCTGGGCGACAAGGCGGGCATCCGCCGCTTCGCCGACGTGTGCGTGCCGCTGGACGAGGCGCTCGTGCTCGCGGCCGTCGACATCTCGGGCCGCGGCGAGCTCTATTGGGACGTGCCCATCGGGCCCGACAAGGTCGGTACCTTCGACACCGAGCTGGGCCACGAATTCTTTGCCGGCTTCGCGCGCGACGCCGGCATCACGCTGCACCTCCGCAAGATCACGGGGGACAACGCGCACCACATCCTCGAGGCGACCTTCAAGGCGTGCGCCCGCGCGCTGCGCGCCGCGGTCGAGCCCGACCCGCGCGTCTCCGGCATTCCTTCGACCAAGGGGGTCCTCTGATGTCTGCTCCGGAAATCGTCGTCGTCGACTACCACAAGGGCAACCTGCTCTCCGTCGCGCGCTCGATGTCGGCGGTGGGCGCGGGGATCGAGGTCTCCGACGACCCCGACGTGATCGCCAAGGCCGACGGTATCATCCTGCCCGGCGTCGGCAGCTTTGAGGACGCCACCTCCTACCTGCGGGAATCCGGCCAGGCCGACGCCATCGTGCGCTCCGTGCGTGCGGGCACGCCCTTCCTCGGTATCTGCCTGGGACTGCAGGTGATCTTTGCCCGCGGCCACGAGCACTCCGACTCCTCCGCCTGGGGCAACGGCTGGATCCCCGGCCTGGGACTCCTGCCCGGTTCGGTCACCAAGCTCGAGAGCGACCGTCTCAAGGTGCCCCATGTGGGCTGGGACCAGATCCACTTCACGGAGCACGGCCGCCAGTGCCCGCTCTTCGTCGACGTGTCCGAGGGCGCCAACGTCTACTTCACGCACTCCTACGCGCTGGGCGACGATGTACCCGAGGGCACGGTCTGCGCCTACACGCACTACACGCGCAGCTTCCCCAGCGCCGTCTGGAAGGGCAATATTTTCGGCGTGCAGTTCCACCCGGAGAAGTCGTCGGGCACAGGCAAGCAGATCCTCTCGAACTTCCTACGCGTGGTGCGAGGCTAGCCATGATCGTCTTCCCAGCTATAGACCTCATTGCCGGTCAGGTCGTCCGCCTGCAGCGCGGGGACCGGTCCCGGATGGACGTCTACTCCGACGACCCGGCGGCGGTGGCGGAGTCCTTCCGCCAGGCGGGTGCCGCATGGATCCACGTGGTCGACCTGTCCGCAGCCTTTGGCGAAGACGAGCAGGCACTCGCCGCCAACGCCGCGGCCCTGCGCGCCATCGCCACGGTCGGCGGGATCAAGGTCGACGCGGGCGGTGGCGTGCGCGGCATGGCCGATATCGAGCGGATGCTCGACGCCGGCGTCTCGCGCGTTGCGGTTGGCACGGCGCTTGTGCGCGACCCCGACTTCGCCGCCGAGGCAGCGAAGACCTACGGCGACGCCCTAGTCGCCGACGTGGCGGGACGCGGCGGGGAGGTCAAGATCTCCGGCTGGCGCGAGAGTGCGGCGCTCACGGTGGACGAGCTGGTCGCCCGCCTAGCAGGGCTCGGCTTCCGCCATCTCGTCTTCACCGACGTGGCGCGCGACGGCATGCAGACGGGCATCGACGTCGCGGCGTACCGGCACGTGGCCGAGGTCGCGGGTTTCCCGGTGGTGGCTTCGGGTGGCATCGCGCGCCTCGACGACCTGCGCGCCCTGGCCTCGCTGGGGGATGGGGTCATCGAAGGCGCGATCACCGGTCGCGCCCTGTACGAGCACGCGTTTACCTTGCAGGAGGCCCTGGAGGCGGCCAGCTAGCTTTCGCTGTAATCCGACGAGCCGTTTGTCGATTCGGTCGCCGTGCGGGCAGTCGCATTGGCGATGCGCAGGAAGGAGAGCCATATGCTCACCAAACGAGTCATCCCGTGCCTGGACGTCAAGGACGGGCGCGTGGTCAAGGGCGTCAACTTCGTCGAGCTGCGCGACGCCGGCGACCCCGTCGAGCTCGCCGCAGCGTACGACCGCGAGGGCGCCGACGAGATCGTCTTCCTCGATATCACGGCGACCTCCGACGATCGCAAGACGACCATCGACCTCGCGTCCCATGCGGCGGCCGAGCTGCGTGTGCCCTATACGGTCGGCGGCGGCTTCCGCGACGTCGCAGGCATGCGCCAGATGGTGGCGGCCGGTGCCGACAAGGTCTCGGTCAACTCCGCCGCCGTCAAGGACCCCTCACTCATCACAGCTGCTGCCAGCGCATTCGGCAGTCAGGCGGTCATCTGCGCGATCGACGCGCGCCAGACCGGTCCCAACAAGTGGGAGGTCTACGTCGCGGGCGGCCGCACGGCGACCGGTATCGACGCGGTCGCGTGGGCCGAGGAGGCCGCGCGCCGCGGCGCCGGCGAGATCCTGCTCACGAGTATGGACCGCGACGGCACCAAGGACGGATTCGATATCCCGCTGACCCGCGCGGTGGCGCGTGCCGTCAACATCCCTGTGATCGCGTCGGGCGGCGTGGGTACGCTCGAGCACTTCGCCGAGGGCATCATCGACGGCGAGGCGGATGCGGTGCTGGCCGCGAGCGTCTTCCACTACGGCACCTTCACGATCCGCCAGGTCAAGGAGTACATGGCTAGCCAGGGCATCCCCGTCCGTCTTGATTTCTAGCAACAGACTCTAGGAGCAGCTATGAGCACCTATGCAGGTGAGGAAGCGGAGCTGGTCTCTGCGGATGACGCGCGTGTGAAATACGACGAGCGCGGCCTCGCGCCCTGTGTCGTGCAGCAGGTGGGCACGGGCGAGGTGCTGATGGTCGCCTGGATGAACGCCGAGTCGCTGGCGCTGACGCTCGAGACGGGCACGACGTGGTTTTGGTCGCGCAGCCGCCAGGAGCTCTGGAACAAGGGCGCTACCAGCGGTAATATGCAGCAGGTGCGGCGCCTGCTGATTGATTGCGACGGTGACACGCTGCTCGCTGAGGTGGATTCCCCGGGTCCCGCCTGTCACACGGGTCACCGTAGCTGCTTCTATCGCGAGATCGGGTAGCGTCCGGCTCTGCACGGCGGCGAATATGCGCCCGTGCAACGAGTACGCCGTGCGCCCGTGCAACGAGTACGCCGCCCTGCAACAAGTACGCAGCGCCCCGCGACAAATACGTAGGCGTGCGCAAGAAATCCGCCGAGGTGCGGGCTGGCGGGTGGAAAACCACCCACACAACACGTACTTCGGCGGACTCTTCGTTCGGAGTAACGTACCTGTCGTCGGCCGCTGCGTACTCGTTGCACGGCGGCGTACTTGTTGCAGTGCGGCGTATTCGTTGCCGAGCGCTGCGTACTCGTTGCAACTGCTACAGCATTTGTCTCATGGCAGCGGGCTCGTTTTTTCGGACTGTATCAGCAATCAGCACGCGAAGGATATCTTCGGATGCCCAAGAGAGACATCTACGGCGAGAGATGCCTGCGACACGCTAGATAGACCGTCTACGATATGTCCCTATGGATGTATCTCTTGGAGAACGAGGGGATATTGTCCGCGTCCCTCGGTATCCCAAAATCATCAAGCAGCCGCATAAAGAACTGAAGGTCCTTCACATCATCGGGTGAGAATCGGCAGACCCGGCTCACTTTCTTTGTGATGCGGGACTCTCGCTTGCGCTCGTCAAGAAGCACGCTGGTCAGCGTCTTGCCATTCATGAAGGCGGGGTTCGTGTACTTCTGATTCCCGTCCAGCTCGCCGGCGACTTTGGTACCGTCTGCAAGCTCCCAGTAATAATCTGCGCGGTAGTCCTTACCCGACAGGCTGTCTGTTATCGGATGCTGCAGATCCGGCAGTGCATAACCGAGCTCGATCATCGTTGCGCGTGCCGCGGATTCCCCTCCGTTATCCGCCCGAGGGTCGGCAAATTCAGCTGCCCACCTTGCCATGCTGCCACCGCGGAAATTGCGCATGCTGTTTACGTATGTCAAAAGGCCCTCTTTGCTTGTTCCGACGCGTAGCGTCGAGTCGGCGATCGCAAGTGCGTCGGAAAAATCGTAGGCCCTCATGCAGTCAAAGGAGGTCCTCAGCAGAGAAGTCACCGCTAGGCCGTCGATAGTCGAAAGATCATCCCCTTCGACGATGTGGCGCGTGACGAGGCGGGAGCTAGCGCTATGTTCCCTTCTGGTAGTCGCAATGTGGATGCGCCGCAAATTGGCATATGAGACAAAGAGACCGTGCAGCAGCGCTGCGGATTCTCGGCAAAACACGCAACCGGGCAGGGCGGTGGCGACTGCGTTCATACGCCAGCGGTATTTGTCGACGGGGTCCAGTTTCTGCCACGTGGCCCATCGGACAAAGCTGCCTTGGTCTATCTCGAGGACCGTCCCTTTACCCATGCGGCGACGCAGTATGTCGACGGCCCATTTCTTCTTTGTGTAGAGGCATGAGCGCCGACGCTCCGCATCATCAAGCAGGATATCTATCTCCGAACTTCTCCTGACTCCCATTGCACCCTCCATCCGGCAGCGGACGACGTTGGCAGTCAAGAGTAGCAAACATATCCAATGCGAGTTTAGTGCAGTTACCTGCAAGTTTGCTGCAAGTTACCTGCAAGTTTGCTACAAGCTTGCAGGTAACTGGCACGGTTCGATAACGCTTGCGAATCACGGCGGGACGAGCCGGCTATAACTGTGCTGGCTATACATAACTGTTTATATATGCGGGCAGCTCGCCCTCGTCTAGCGTCGGGACCTGTGACAGTGGGCCCTTCACGCTGCGCATGATCTTGCAACAAGTACGTTGCGCCTGACAACGAATACGCCGCCCTGCAACAAGTACGCAGCGCCTCGCGACAGGTACGTGGCTCTGAACGAAGAATCCGTCGAAGTGTGCGCTACGGGGCGGATTTCTGCCCGCTAGCTCACACATCAGCGGTTTTCTTGCACGCGTCTACGTATTCGTTGCGGGGCGCTACGTACTCGTTGCAGGGCGACGTACTCGTTGCAGGGCCGCGTACTCGTTGACGGTGAGCTTGCCGAACGTCCGCCTTGCTTGCCGCAGGTTCGTCTGCTACTTGCTCAGGCGGGAGCGGGGGTCGGGGCGGATGTACTCGAAGATAGCGGGCGCGCCGGCCTTCTCAGACTCGGCGAGGTCGGCATCGGAGCGCACGGTCCACGTGACGAGGTGGCCGCCGAGCAGCCCGCAGGCGAGGCCGACGAAGGGGTTGTGGCGGTCGGCGAACTTGTATGCCACAAAGTCGGGCCGGCCGATCACGTTGCAGAAGAGCGAGGACAGCGCGAACTGCGCGGGCACGTCCGTCGGCGCCGTCTGACCGCCGCGCAGGTAGTCGCGGGACAGCTGGCCGCGCATGATGTCGGGGCGGTTGCGACGCAGGTAAAGCAGGACGCGCGGGTCGAAGCTCTCAATCACGTAGTCGATATCGAAGCGGTCGAGCGCGAGCAGCGTGAGCCGTGTGATGTCGGCGCAGTTGCCGACGGTGCTCTTGATGTCCACGAGTACCGGGGGATGGCGGCGCTTTGAGACGGGGTCTGGCGCGAAAAGCGGCAGCACCTGCTCGAGCGTGGGGATTCGCTCGTCCGTGCCCAGCAGGCGATAGGAGCAGAGCTCCTCGTGCGTGAGCTCCTCGACGAAGCCCGCGCGACCGCACATGCGCTCGAGGTCGGAGTCGTGTACGACGACCAGCACGTTGTCCTTGGTCAGATGCACGTCCAGCTCCACGCCGTAGCCGGCCTCGGCGGCGGCGCGGAAGGCGGGCAGGGAGTTCTCGGGCACGAGCGTGGGGTAGTCCTTCACGTCATCCGCCCACAGCGGTGTGGCGACGGGCGCGTCAGGGTTTTTGGTGACTTTGTCCTTCACGCGCGCGACCTGCTCGCGCGCGGTCATCGTGGGGTCGGCGGTCCCGCGGAAGGGGTCGCCCTTGGTGCCCTTGGGGTAGGCCTGAGCGGAGACGGGCTCGTCGAAAAGGCCGCGATGCGCATAGCGGTAACGCTCGAAATTCTTCCACTGGGCGGTGTTTTGCCAGTCGCGCGTGCGCGGCTTGACGAGGAAGGCGACCGTGCCGCATGCGGCAGCCGCCACTGCGCCCACGGCGAGCAGCGCCTTTTTGCCGTCCTCGGTGAGATAGGACCTGCGGTACCAGGGCGTAGCTTTCTTGTCTACCATCATCGCTCCTTCGCATCCGCGCGGGTGGGTGGTGCCTCGTGGGTAGGCTGAACACTCGATCAGTCCGTCAGCCAGGCCAGGGCAGGGCCCGCGCGTTCGTGGTTCTTCATAGCATCTTAGTGCCTTTGCCGCCTCGCGGCACGCAGCGTGCGTAGAATGTGACGAATACCGAGCCAGAACATACGCACAAAGAGACATATAAACAATGGCATATATGAACAAGCACATGAAGAAAAACGGGGACGTGACAGGTGACGGGGGAGTATCACGCACCGTGACAGGTGACGGGGGAGTGTCACGCACCGTGACAGGGAACGGGGGAGTGTCACGCACGCCCGCCGCCACCGACACCGCGCCGAGCCAGTCGATCGGCCGCTCCGCCGCCCTGATGAGCGTGCTCGTGGTGATCAGCCGCATCACGGGCTTCTTCCGCACCTGGGCGCAGGCCTACGCGATGGGCGCGACCCTGCTCGCCAGCTGCTACACGGTGGCCAACAACCTGCCCAACCAGCTCTACGAGCTCGTGATCGGCGGCATGATCGTCACCGCCTTTTTGCCCGTCTACCTCTCGGTCAAGCAGCGCGCGGGCCGCGAGGGCGCCAACGCCTACGTATCAAACCTGCTCTCCATCGTCTTTGTCCTGATGGGCGTGCTCACGGTGCTCTGCATCGCCTTCGCCGCCCAGCTGGTGTGGATCCAGTCGGCGGGCACCGACCAGGCGCAGATGGCCGACGCCGTGTACCTCTTCCGCTTCTTTGCCGTGGAGGTGCTGCTCTACTGCTTGTCTTCCATCGCGTCGGGCGTGCTCAACGCCGAGCGCGACTACCTGTGGTCCAATGCGGCGCCGATCTTCAACAACTTCATCACCATCGCGTCCTTCCTGGCCTACCCGCCGCTTGCCGCCGTCAACCCGGGCCTGGGCATGCTGGTGCTCGCGCTGGGCAACCCGCTGGGCGTGCTGGTGCAGGTGCTCATGCAGGTGCCCAGCCTGCGCCGTCACGGTGTCCGCATCACCTGGCACATCGACCTGCACGACCCCGCGATCAAGGAGACCCTCTCCATCGGCATCCCGACCCTGCTCGTGACGGTCTGCTCCTTTGTCACGGTCTCGGTCATGAACACGTACGCCCTGGTCGCGGAGCCGGGCGCGGGCAGCTCGGTGCAGTACTACGCCCGCCTGTGGTACACGCTGCCGTACTCCGTGCTCTCGATCCCCATCACCACGGCGATGTTCACGGAGCTCGCGGACCGATGGGCGCACGACGATATCGACGGATACCGTGAGGGCTTTGCGCACGGCACGAGCCAGATCCTCTTCACGCTGATGCCGTTCATGCTCTACCTCATCACGTTCGCCTACCCGCTGATGCTGCTCCTGGCGTCGGGCCGCTTCACCGCCGACGACGCGCAGCTCACGGCCGTCTACCTGCGCTGGCTCTCGCTCGCGCTGCCCTTCTACGGCGTCTCGACCTTCTTCCAAAAGGTCTTTTCGTCCATGCGCAAGATGGGCCTCTTCGCCCTCGCCAACGTCTTCGCATCGGCGCTGCAGGTGGCGTTCACCGCGCTCTTTACCAGCCGCATCGGCATCTCCGCGGTGGCGCTGGGCAGCGTGCTCTATTACGTGTCGGTCGACCTCATCTCGTTTGTGCTCATCCGGCGCGAGCTCCATCACGTGGGCATGCGCGAGATCATCTCGTCCACCGTCTGGGGCATCGTGCTCGGTCTGGCCGGCGCGGTCGCGGGCGGCGCACTCATGCGGCCGCTGCTGCCGATCGCGCTTGCGGGCGGGCATACGGTCATCCGGGTGCTGCTGTCCATCATCGCGTGCGGCTCGGTCTCGCTCGCGGTGACCTTCGGCGCGGCGCTGGCGCTGCACCTCAAGCAGGCGGCCTTTATGCGTTCGGCGGTCGCGCGTCTGCTCCACCGCGGGTAGGGCAGACCACAAGAAAGACGGACCTTTTGGCGTGGGCGGCCTTCGCAGACGGCACACACCCGCGCCCGCCGCACCTGCAGCCAGCGGCAACTACGGTAGAATAAGCACATTGCTGCAAAGGAGGAAGAAACGATGTCCAAACGCTCTACTGCCTTCCGTATGACCATTGCCGGCGCGCTGACCTGCGCGCTGATAACGGCGCCGCTTGCGGTAGCCCCCGCTACGGCCTCCGCCGAGACCTCCGCCGAGCTCCAGGCGCAGCTCGACCAGGCCAACGCGCACCTCGACGAGGTCAACGAGCAGCTCGTCGCCGCGGGCGAGGCGCTCAACGACACCAATTACCAGATCGAGCAGACCGAGGCAAAGATCTCGGACACCGAGGACTCAATCGCCTCCAACACCCAGCAGCTCGCCGACACGCGCGCAGCCCTCGCCGAGCGCATCGCCGAGAACTACAAGACGGGCGGCGTGTCGCTGCTGACCATCATCTTTGACTCCCGCAGCGTGGACGAGCTCGTCTCGTCCCTGCACTACGCCGAGAAGGTCGCCGCCCACGACGCGGCGCAGATCCAGCAGGTCAAGGACCTGACGCAGCAGCTCGAGGACGAGAAGGCCTCGCTCGAGCAGGACAAGGCCGACCAGCAGCAGCTCGCCGACCAGCAGGCGCAGCAGCAGGCCGACCTCGAGAAGCAGGTGGCCGAGCAGCAGGACTACGTGAACGGCCTGAGCGCCGAGGTCCAGGCGGCGATCAAGGCCGAGCAGGAGGCCGAGCGCCAGCGTCAGATCGAGGCCGCGCGCAAGGCGCAGGAGGAGGCCGAGGCCGAGGCAGCCCGCCAGAAGGCCCAGGAAGAGCAGCAGAGGAAGGAAGAGGAGCAGAGGAGACAGCAGGAGTCAAACGACTCCAACAACAACTCCAATAGCAACTCCAACAACTCCAATTCCGGCTCCAACTCCAACGGCGGCTCCAGCAACTCCGGCACCATCAGCTCCAGCGCGCGCCAGACCATCCTGGCGGCCGCGCGCAGCTGCATCGGCACCCCGTACGTGCTCGGCGCGAGCACGCCCGGCGTCGCCATCGACTGCTCAGGCCTCACACAGTACGCCTACGCGCAGGCCGGCCTCTCCATCCCGCACAGCTCCGCGGCCCAGCGCAACATGACCAACGTCAAGCCCATCTCGCAGTGCCAGCCGGGCGACCTCGTCTTTTGGTACGGCCACGTCGCCATCTACGCCGGCAACGGCATGATCATCCACGCCACCTACACCGGTGCCTGCGAAGCCCCGCTCTACGGCAGCTACCTGGGTGGCGGTTGCCCCTTCAGCATCTAGGTCCGAGGGCGCCCGTCTGTCTTACTGGGTCCGAGGGCGCCCGTCTGTCTTACCGTCCGTGTCTACCCAAACATCGCGCGAGAGCGCGGGGAAGAAGGTCCGTCTTGTCGCAGCAACCTGCCGCAGCACGCTATATCCACAGCGAGGCCGACGTCGCCGAGCACCTGGTGCCCGTGATCCTGGGCGCCGACATCCTCGGCTACACCTATGTGCGCAGCTTCCACGAGGCCTACGGCATCACGTCCATCCTGCTGGCCACGGCCGATGTCAAGGTCACCTCGTCCAGCCGTTTCTGCGACTACCGCATCGTGGAGGGCGTCGATCAGGAGGAGACCCTGGTCGCCTACCTGTCCGACCTGGGTCGCGAGCTGCAGAGCCAGGGCAAGGTCGGCATCCTGGTGGGCTCCGGCGACTGGTATGCCCGCATCTTCTCCCAGCACAAGCCCGAGCTGATGGAGTGGTACGTGGTGCCCTACATCGACTTCGACCTGCTGGACGAGATCACGCAGAAGGAGCGCTTCTACGCCATCTGCGAGGAGCTCGACATCCCCATCCCGCGCACGCGCATCTATGACTGTGCCGACCCTACGGCGACGATCGATACCAGCGAGTTCACCTATCCCTGCATCGCCAAGCCGTCCAACTCCGCCCGCTACCACTATGCGGAGTTCCCGGGTAAAAAGAAGATCTTTGAGGTTGAGACCCCCGAGGAGCTCGAGCGCATCTTCCGCGCGCTGCAGGACTCCATCTACGACCGCGAGCTGATCGTGCAGGAGTTCATCCCGGGCGACGACGACGGCCTGCGCTCCATCACGCTCTTCACGGACGAGTCGGGCGACGTGCGCGTGTCGGCGATGGGCCGCGTGGTGTTGCAGGACCACGCCCCCTCGGCCATCGGCAACCCCGTCTGCATCCTGGGTGAGCGCGACGAGTCGGCCATCGAGGCGGCCAGCCGTTTCCTCAAGCACGTGGGCTACCACGGCTTTGCCAACTTTGACTGCAAGTACGACCCGCGCGACGGCAAGAACAAGTTCTTTGAGGTCAACACCCGCCCCGGCCGCAACACCTACTACATGACCCTGGGCGGCGTCAATTTCGTGACCCTCTTCGTGCGGGATTACGTGCTGGGCGAGGAGATCCCCGTGATGCGCGCCGACAAGCCCTTTGTTTATGCCTGCGTCCCGCCCAAGGTCGTGCGCAAGACCGTCAAGGACGTTGCGCTGCGCGACAAGGTCCTGGCCATGTACAAGGACGGCACCGCACGCTTCCCGCTGGACTACGCGCCCGACACGGTCCGGCACCAGTTCTGGGCCTCGGTCACCTACTACCACCAGATCCAGAAGTTCAAGAAGTACGTCTGGGACACCGGTGGCAAGCAGGCCGCCGCGGACTAGATCTATCGCAATGAACTACAGGCTCGTTCCCGATGGCAATTGGTGCTCTCTTGGAAAGCAAATGCCCTAATCAAGCCGTTTCTCGCGAATCTTCCTCAGCCAGTTTCTGTGGAAGTCTCGCTTGCTGCCAAATATCTTGTGGTCAGTAGCACCGTCTCGGTTGTCTTCGAACTTCCGAGCCGTAAGCTCTAGCGTGCACAAAAAGTCCGCTACCTGTGAGAGACGATAATCTCTCGGACTGACGTTGCGATAAACGGTCGCCTGCTTTGAGAGCGCATATTCGAATCCACCATGGAGCGCCTTGGTTACGAGTTCCTGACCTTGGTCGTAGTAGAGCAGCACACTATCGAATGACTGAAAATAATCGAGATGATCGTAGAGGAAGCTTACGATCGCGTCTCATCCGTGCGCCAAGCGCCTCGTCGTCAGCGAAATCCTTCTTGAGATAGATAAATGTGTGATATTTGACGGGCAGCATTCGATAGAAATGGAAGAATGCGGCGAGAAGTTTCTTGCGCGATTGTAGATCCATGCCTTCATAGTCGAAGTGTCCTTGCATGAGCGGCGCGCAGTGAAGGGGAATATCAGGTAGGTCAGCGCGATCGAGGTACTGCTCATAGTTGGTGATATTTGAGCGGATGTCATCGCTCTGATTATGGAACACCAGGGTCAGAAGGTAGTATCTCGAGGCACGCCCCATCGCCCATAGTCCTCTCGCAGGGATTTTCGATAAAAAAATACCGGGGGATAGAGCCCCCGGCGCTTGGAGGCAGCGTCAAAGACGCGACCAATTCCCTTGCGGGCAATCTATTTATACCACAGAAGATGGATTGCTATTCTATTATGTCTGCTATGGCAAAGACCAACCATCCATACGACCCACTGCTGCACACGCAGGCTCCCCGTCCCGAGGACGAGGGGATGCCCAGCATCGCCGAGCAGGTCGAGCGCGTCCCGACCAACCCGGGCTGCTACCTGTGGCGCGACGCCGCGGGCGAGGTCGTCTACGTCGGCAAGGCCAAAAACCTGCACGCCCGCATGCGCCAGTACACCACGCTCACGGACGACCGAGCAAAGATCCCCCTGCTCATGGAGGTCGTGCGCTCCTTCGACTACATCGTCGTGGGGTCCGAGCATGAGGCGCTCGTCTTGGAGCGGCAGCTCATCAACCAGTACCACCCCTACTTCAACGTCGACTTCAAGGACGACAAGAGCTACCCCTACATCGCCGTGACGGAGTCGGACGTCTTTCCCGCGATCAAGTACACGCGCGAGCACCACAAGAAGGGCACGCGGTACTTCGGCCCCTACACCGACGCCAAGGCCGCGCGCGCCACGATCGACACCCTGCGCAAAGTGGCGCCGATTTGCATCGCGACCTGCGCGGAGTGGAAGCGGTGCCGGCGCTACCTCGCGGCCCACCCCGACGAGGTGGGCGTGGCGCCGCTCGCGCTGGCCAAGCTGGGGCGGCCCTGCTTCGACTATCACGTGGGCCGCGGGCCGGGCGTCTGCGCCGGCGCGATCGACACCGTGGAGTACGCGCGGCATGTGGACCAGGTCGAGCGCTTCCTCGCAGGCAAGAGACGCGCGGTGGTCGACGAGCTGACCGAGCAGATGCGCGATGCGGCCGCCGAGCTGGACTTCGAGCGCGCGGGCCGGCTCAAGCGCCGTCTCGAGGCGCTCCAGGCGACCGACGCGCGGCAGGAGGTCCTCTTCGCCGACGACGTCTCGATGGACGCGATCGGCTTCACCCGCGAGGAGACGATCAGCGCGGCGTGCGTCTTTGTCGTGCGCGAGGGGCGCGTGATCCGCAGCTCCGAATTCATCCTCGACAAGGGCATGGACGTCGACGAGGTCGAGCTGTCCGAGGGTTTCCTCAAGCGCTACTACGACGAGACCGCCGACATCCCCGCCGAGGTCGACCTGGCGACCGCGCTGCCCGACGCCGAGGTGGTGGGGGAGTGGCTGGCCGACAAGCGCGGCCACGTCTGCCGCCTGCACGTCCCGCGCCGCGGCGACAAGGTCCGCCTGCTCGAGATGGCCTCGCGCAACGCCCGCCACGCGCTCAACCGCTACATGGTCCGCACGGGCTACGCCGACGACCGCACCAACCAGGCCCTGCTCCAACTCGAGAGCGCGCTTGCCCTGGACGCGCCGCCGATGCGGATCGAGTGCTTCGACATCTCCACACTGCACGGCGCCTTTACCGTGGCGTCCATGGTCGTCTTTACCAACGGCAGACCCGACAAGGGCCAGTACCGCCGCTTCAAGATCCGCGCCGAGCTCGACGAGGCCAACGACTTCGTGAGCATGCAGGAGGTGCTCGGTCGCCGCTACGCGCCGGACCGCATGGCCGACGAGAGATTCGGCTCGCGTCCCGACCTGCTGGTGGTCGACGGCGGCAAACCGCAGCTCACAGCCGCGATGACCCAGCTCGAGGAGCTGGGGCTCGACATCCCCGTGTGCGGCCTGGCAAAGTCGGACGAGGAGGTCTTTGTCCCCTGGGACGACACGCCGGTCGTGCTGCCGTCCGGATCGCCCTCGCTCTACCTGATCAAGCAGGTCCGCGACGAGTCGCACCGCTTCGCGATCACCTTCCACCGCGAGCTGCGCACCAAGGCCCAGTCGGTCTCGATCCTCGACGAGGTCCCGGGCGTGGGTCCCAAGCGCAAGAAGGACATCATGCGGCACTTCGGGTCGTTCAAGCGGCTGCGCGAGGCCTCGCCCGAGCAGATCGCCGAGGTCAAGGGCGTGCCTGCCCAGGTTGCCGAGGACATCTGGCAGACCCTGCGCGCCTACGATGCCGAGCGCGATGCGGACCCCGACGAGTCCGCCGCGCAGACCGCACCCGCTCCAACTGCCGCCGCGCAGACCGCACCCGCTCCAACTGCCGCCGCGCCGACCGCGCCTACCAGCTCCGACACATCTGCTGCTGACTCTATGCCTGTCTCTGCCGCTGAGTCTGTTTAGACTGTCATGTGTGGCTGAATCGCGATTATCCGTCTCGTATCGTACATGAACAGCCCTTTTATATCCCCAGGACAAGAAATACCTCGACTCGTGTACGGATATGAGGCACGTTCTTCTTTGCAATCGTGCACGAGATGGGTTATTCGGCGGTGAAGAAGCCTGCGTTGCAAACTCATGTACGATTGCCTTGCTTATATATAAAAAGTTTCGTACATCACTCGACCTTTGCCAGCGTCTAAGGGGTGGGAGGGGCGGTTCGTGTACGAATGCTAGAGCGCCTCTTACACAAAGCGAGCCAGTAGCGTGGAGTGCAAAGCAGCTCATCGCCGGGAATCGTACACGAAGCCGTGTCAATAGCGATAAAAACACGCCAAGCGGTAATTCGTGTACGAACCTATGAAGTTCTCTTCCCCAGGCAGGCGATGCGAGTGCTACGAGCAGGATGCCATTCGTGCACCAAAGGTATTATCTGTGCCCCTGCTTCTTTATCAGCCCTACTCATGTACGAATCGAGGATTCGTCTGCAAAGACCTCAATGGCATCCAAAGCTCTGCGGATCGGCACCCGTCCGTTTGTGTGTCGGCGATTCGGGACCGCCCATCGCGCTCACGTCGCTTGCCATGCCGACTGCTGCTGCGGTATCCGATTCCGTAGCCTTGTGATGCGCGTCCACCGCGTCCCCCGCACCCGCGCCGTCGACGCCGGAGCCCGATGGGCTGACCGCATCCCCCTCCGTCTCGTCCAGCAGCTGCTCCAGGCGGAGCACGCGGTGGTGCATGGCGGATTTGCCGACGGGGGGCTTACAGAGCTCGCCGAGCGCCGAGAGGGAGAGCTCGGGATGCGTGCGGCGCAGCAGGCAGAACTCGCGCAGCGCAGGTGGCAGGGCGCGCAGGCCGAGGGTCCGCTCGGCGCGCTCGATCAGCGCCAGCTGCTCGGCGGCGGCCCCGCTCGCTCGGTTTGAGTTGGCCGTCTCGGCGTTGACCAGGCGATTCACGCTATTCTTCACGGTCTTGACGCGGCGCACCTGCGAGACCGCGAGCGCAGAGCGCTCGGCCCCCATCGCACGCAGCAGCGCCACCACGCCGGCAAAGCTCTTGAGGTAGACGACGTAGGACCCGCGCCGATGGTTGATGCGCGCGTCGATCCCGCAGCCTTCCACGAGCCGCTGCACGTCGTCGGCGAGCTGCTCCCCGGTCAGCGCGATCTCGAGGTGGAAGTCGCCGCGCGGGTCCGACACAAACCCGCCCGCCATAAATGCCCCGCGCAGGTAGGCCTCACGGCAGCACTGCCGCTGGAGCAGCTGCGCCGGCGCACCCGAGGTGATGCCCACGCCCGGCGCGATGATGCCCAGACGCTGCAGTGCGGGCCCGAGCGCGTCCTGGTCGCGGATCTCGATCAGGAAATTGTGCGAGCGGTGCAGGTTGGAGCGCCGCATCGTGAGCGGTGTGTCGATGCGGAAGAGGTCGTGCGTCAGCTTGATCATCGTGCGCGCCACGGCGCCCGTTTCGGTGGTCACCCGCAGCGACCAGCTGCCCGACCCGTGGAAGGACAGCGTGCCGCACACGCGGATGATGGCCGACAGCTCGGCGAGCTTGCACTCGGGGCAGTCGCCCTCGACGCGCGAGAGCTCGTCTTTGACTTGGGCGGTGAATGACATGGGGTCGCTTCTGGAGTGGGGGCGGATAAGACGGACGGTGCGGCGTGCAGGTCTACGGGCGGCGCGGTGGCCGGCACCCGCCTAGTGCGCGTCGGACTCGCCGATGCGGGGCACGGCGAGCGCCAGGTCGCGGTGGCTGAGGTTCACGCGGTAGCCGCGTCCCTTGAGGTACTCGGCGGTCGCGCACGCGATGGCCACGCTGCGGTGCTGCCCGCCCGTGCACCCGATCGCGATCGAGAGGACGGGCTTGCCTTCCTTCACGTAGCCGGGCAGCGCCACGTCCAGCAGGCCCTCCCACTGCTCCATGAACTTCTTGGTGGTGGGGTTGTCGAGCACGTAATCGGCGACCTTCTCGTCGAGCCCCGTGAGGTTGCGCATCTCGGGATCGTAGAAGGGGTTTGGCAGGAACCTCACGTCGATCAGGAGGTCCGCCTCTACCGGCATGCCGTGCTTGAAGCCGAAGGAAAAGACGTTCACGTCCATCAGCTGCGCCTCGTCGCCCTTTGAGAAATTGCGGCGGATGCGCTGGCGCAGCTCGGCGGTGCGGGTGTGGCTCGTGTCGATCACGAGGTCGGCATGGTCGCGGACGCTGCGCAGCTGCATGCGCTCGCGCTTGATCGCGTGGTCCACGGTCTCGCCGGGCGTCTGCAGGGGGTGGCGGCGGCGGTTCTCGTTGTAGCGGCGGCTGAGGACCTCGTCCGAGCAGTCGAGAAAGACGATCTTGTAG
The DNA here is from genome assembly GCA_900314685.1 of uncultured Actinomycetes bacterium. Lineage (GTDB taxonomy): Bacteria > Actinomycetota > Coriobacteriia > Coriobacteriales > Atopobiaceae > Olegusella. The sequence continues at coordinate 122,479 of OMWE01000012.1, forward strand.
GTGATGTTGTGGTTGTCCAGCTCGACCAGCGCGTCGGAGAGGTCGTCAAAGAGCCCCTGGCTGCGCAGGTCGCAGGTCATGGCCAGGTGGCGGTCGATGCCGGTGTTGATGCCCACGATGTTGGCCAGCTGCAGCATGAGCCCGGGCGGGAGGTTGTCGATGCAAAAGAAGCCCATGTCCTCAAAGGCGTGCAGTGCCTGGGTGCGCCCGCTGCCGGACATGCCCGTGATGATCACGACGTCGGGCACGCGGTCGGCCGCGGCGGCGCTGCGCATGTCTTCGTCTGCCATGGGTGCCCTCCCGCGTCCGTCTTTGTCGAGTCGTCCCTATCGTAACGCAGCGGACTGTACGAAGGGCGCGAAGTTGTGATGCCGGCGCGGGGCTGCGGCGCGGCGCGGGGCTGCGGCGCGGGTGCGGGGCAGGGCGGGTCCACTTGTCCACCGCTCGTCCGTCGCGCGCCACCGCTCGCGGCTCAAATGTCCACGGAATGTAAGCCATTCGTACGGTGAGCGAACAATTTTGCAAGTCGAATGGCAATCTCTCAAAAAAGCCCCAAAAGTCGGTTAGAATTAAACAGGTTTGTAGGACTGGGCTTGTCCGGGGAAGGGCTCCGGGGGCCTTGCGAAAGGAGAAAGTATGGCAGTTAAGGTTGCTATCAACGGCTTTGGTCGTATCGGCCGTCTGGCATTCCGTCAGATGTTCTCGCACGAGGGCACCGAGATCGTCGCTATCAACGACCTCACCACCCCCGATATGCTCGCTTACCTTCTGAAGTACGACTCCACCCAGGGCAACTATGCTCGCGACCACAAGGTCGAGGCCACCGAGAACTCGATCATCGTCGACGGCAAGGAGATCACGATCTACGCCGAGAAGAACGCCGCTGACTGCCCCTGGGGCGAGCTCGGCGTCGACGTCGTCCTCGAGTGCACCGGTTTCTACACCTCCAAGGCCAAGGCCCAGGCTCACCTCGACGCCGGCGCCAAGAAGGTCGTCATCTCCGCTCCCGCGGGCAACGACCTGCCCACCATCGTCTACAACGTCAACCACGAGACGCTGACCGCTGACGACGACATCATCTCCGCCGCCTCCTGCACCACCAACTGCCTCGCCCCGATGGCCAAGGGCCTCAACGACTTCGCGCCGATCGTCTCCGGCATCATGACCACCATCCACGCCTTCACCGGCGACCAGATGCCTCTCGACGGCCCGCAGCGCAAGGGCAACAAGCGTCGTTCCCGCGCTTGCTCCGAGAACATCGTCCCCAACTCCACGGGTGCCGCCAAGGCCATCGGCCTGGTCCTCCCCGAGCTCAACGGCAAGCTCATCGGTGCCGCCCAGCGCGTCCCGACGCCCACTGGCTCGCTGACCAACCTCTACGCCGTCGTTGACAAGACCGTCACGGTCGAGGAGGTCAACGCCGCTATGAAGGCCTACGCCGACTCCATCCCCGAGACCTTCGCCTACAACACCGACGACATCGTCTCCCGCGACATCGTCGGCGAGACCCACGGCTCGATCTTCGACGCCACCCAGACCATGGTCCAGGACCTCGGCAACGGCCAGTCCCTCGTCCAGGTCACCTCTTGGTACGACAACGAGAACTCCTACACCTCTCAGATGGTCCGCACCATCAAGTACTTCGAGAAGTTCGTCGCCTAAGTGACGCTTCGTAGGTAGCGAGAGGCGCGGTTTGCAGCTCACGGGGC
>OMWE01000020.1 GCA_900314685.1 uncultured Actinomycetes bacterium
CGATAGCCTCGGCCGGGCCGCCGCGGCACTGCCGCAACGGTACCATGCCCCTACGGGGCGTAACGGAAGCCCCCGGCTATGCCGGGGGAGTGTCACTTATCTAAAAGAGAGTTCGTAAAAACGGAGATTGTAAAAGGCCTTAATTGGTTCGATAAGGTAGGCGTAGCAGTAAATGATTGGCTTAAACCTAGCCCCTACGATTTCCCGGAATGCAATCAGGCCTATCAGGCACATCTTAAGGAACACGATGTACGCCAGAGGATGACGGCAATAGAGTGCATTAGACTAATCGCCGAACTCCATCAAAGCAATGACGACTTCATAATTGTGCAGGGCGCAGGCAATGGTATAGATAACGGAGCACAGAATACTGGAGTAGACGCCCGTTATGGAGGATATTTCTGTGCGGTCGAGCAAAGTGTGTTTGATTCCCTGCCCGAACGAGATGCTTTTTCAAAGAAGGGCATTACGTATCAGACAATTAAAAATCATATTATTATTGTTAGCTCTACTTCAAATAATAAAGAAAACGATAGGTATCTCAAGTGCGATTATGCAAATTCTGGTCCTACGGTAGATATCTATGCACCTGGCGTAAATGGTGGCATCTTTGCAGCGAGCTCAGAGTCTGACAATAGCTATACAGCGAAGTTTGGTGGTACGTCGGCTGCAGCGCCCATCGTCACTGGTTGCGTCGCGTACATTTGGTCGACGAACAACGACCTCAGCTACGACGAGGTAAAGAAACTCCTTCTAGACAATTCAGAGGCCGCAACCATGAAAAGGAACGGGGAGACCTCCGAGATACGAATGGTCAACATCGGCAACTACGCCAGGACTCTGACGACGCAGACCACCACGGTGCAGGGGCAAGATACGAACCATACGAATAACGCGCAGGTGGAGAAGCCCGACAATACGCCAGACACTCCATCGACCGATAGCGACACCAATTCCGCGTCTGGCAGCTCTACCGTTGCCGAGCGTCAAGCCGTCGCAGAGGCATTCTGCAAGCAGTACTTCACGCAGTGGTCTTATGACGGAAATGGTTATACGATTTACGGGAGCAATGCAGCCGACGCGGCGCTCAAATACCTCAAGAGGGGTAGTTCCGCTTGGGATGCATATATGAGCAGTGACGAGGATTACTCTTCGCCTTTGTATAATGACGTTGCTGGCTTCGTGACCGATGTCAGATCTGACTATATAGATGACAACCAGTTCCAAGTCGTTATCGACGGTATTTGGATCCAAAACGATCCATCGTATTTTACATGGGACGAGCTGCAGCAATATCGTAATCAAAGCTACTTCTTAGTGACCGTCGACGACGACTGCCTGATCACTGCTATCAGCGTGTCTTCACGCTATTCAGTAGGGTACTGATACCAGTGTTTTTTAGCGACTCAATCAATACTGCCCAAAGCGGTAACAGCTGATGACGCAATTGTCATTGTAGATGCGGAGAAACGTTGACATAAACAGCGTGTGTATCTTGTCGAGAGTCGCGCAAACGATTAGAATGCTTCTCTGTGTGTAAGCTCCATGTGTCGCGCACGGTGCGACGGCACCTCTGGACAAGAGAATGGAAGATGGAAATGGATTACATCAAGGCAATCGAGCGCCAGCAGATCCGTGAGGACATCCCCGAGGTTCTCGTCGGCGACAACGTCAAGGTGCACTATCGCATCAAGGAAGGCGACCGCGAGCGCGAGCAGGTCTTCCAGGGCGATGTCATCCGTATGTCCGGCGCTGGTGCGCGCGAGACCTTTACGGTCCGCAAGATCAGCTTCGGCGTGGGTGTCGAGCGTACCTTCCCCCTGCACAGCCCCAAGATCGCAAAGCTCGAGGTCGTGCGTCACGGCCAGGTCCGTCGCGCCAAGCTGTACTACCTCCGCGACCGCGTCGGCAAGGCCGCCCGTCTTCGCGAGCGTCGCGCCTAGTTCCGTTCTTTGGTACGTTGGGAGCCGTCCTGTGGGGCGGCTCTTTTTGTATGACGACTGGTGGCGGACCGAAATGCCGAGGCGACCATGAACGCGCGGGATATTGCAAATCTGATCAAAGGGGCGGATTTCGACGAGGTCGAGGCCCTGATCGAGCGTTACGGAGATGACCCGCGTTCGCAGGTGCAGCATGCGGTAGCGAGCGCGAGGAAGAAGCACGAGAAGGAGCGAGCCGAGCGCGAACGGGTGCTGGGCATGTATCAGCTTCAGCGCGAGCTCGGGGGAGAGGGCCTGGTCGTCGGTGTCGACGAGGTCGGGCGCGGGGCTGTTGCCGGGCCCCTGACCGTCGCGGCGGTCGCACTGCCCACACAGCCCATCGTCTGGGGTATCAACGACTCCAAACAGCTCACGCCGCATGCGCGCGAGGAACTCGCCGCAGCCATCCGCCAGTCTGCCCTGGCCATCGGTATCTGCCATATCCCGCCTGAGGACATCGACCGCTACGGCATGGCGGCATCACTGCGCACGGCGATGGCTGGCGCGGTCGAGGATACAGGTGTGGATCCCGACTGCGTGCTGATCGACGGCAACCCCGTGCACGCGCATCCCAAGGAAAAGACCCTGGTAAAGGGAGACGCACGCGTGGCCTGCATCGCCGCGGCATCGATCGTGGCCAAGGTCACGCGAGACCACATCATGGTAGGGTACGCCGATGAGTATCCCGAGTACGACTTCGGGGGCAACAAGGGGTACGGATCGGCAGAACATATCGCTGCGATCCGGGCGCACGGCCTCACACCCATCCATAGGGCCAGTTTTTGTGGCAACTTTGTGGAAATGCCGCGCCTTTTTTAACGTCGCATGCAGGTAGTACAAAAACTGATTACCTGCGGACCGCGCTAATTCCCAGCTAACAAAGCCGTGCTAGCTGCATCCGCTAGCTTGCCTGCAGCTGCGTGCCAGTATCCCGCAAGTGATTTACAAGTCGCATGTCTCACAGTCATCTCAGGTGACGAGTGAAGGGATGCGGTATGAAGCAATCGCAGGTCGGGGTTCCCATGGCCCGGCACGCCCAGAGGCGGGTCGGATTGACCGAGGATTTCCACTGTCCGAGCGCGTCGGTCGAGGGAGTGGGGAGCCTCGGCCTTGCCCAGGATTGGGAGCAGGAAAAGCCGACCCCCAAGCAGGTTGGGCGCATGGGCGAGCAGATGGCGAAGGTCTTCCTCGAGTCCCACGGGTATTCCGTCATCACGATGAACTGGCGGTGCCGTTCCGGGGAGGCGGACATCGTCGCGTTCGACAACCAGGAAGGCGTCACCACCCTGGTGGAGGTGAAGAGCCGCACCTCCACGATGGGGGCCGACACGCTCTTTCCCGAGAAAGCGGTGGACAGGCGGAAGCAGGACCGCTACCAGCGGATAGCCCTGACCTGGCTGGCGTTTCACCCGAAGGTGAAAAATGTGAGGTTCGATGTCGTGGGCCTCAACATCTACGCGCCGCTCTGCGCAAAGGTGCGCCTGGTGCCTGGTGCCTTCGAGTGGGATGAGTGACATGGGCGGCGAGACGTTTTCCGTGCACACGGCGGTGGTCCGTGGTGCCGAGGCGCTGCCCGTCACGGTCGAGGTATCCCTGTCGGGAGGGATACCGGGCATGACGCTCGTCGGGATGCCCGATGCGGCGGTACTCGAGGCACGATCGCGCGTGAGGTGTGCAATCGCAGGTGCCGGGTACGAGCGGCCGCGTCTCCACGTGACGGTCAACCTGGCGCCGGGCGAGCTCAAGAAGAAAGGATCGGGCTTTGACCTGCCCATCGCGGTCGCAATACTCGCCGCGACGCATCAGATTCCGCGCCAGGGTCTGGATGACGCCCTTTTCGTCGGTGAGCTCGCCCTCGATGGGTCGATTGCGTCCGTTCGCGGTATGGTCGCCTACGCCGTGCTGGCGAAGCGGATGGACCTCCGTCTCGTGTGCGGCTCCGATGCGGACATCCCGGACAGCCTGCGCGACCAGGTGCAGGTGATTGAGTCGCTTTCGCAGCTGCGCCGTGGAGCCAATGCGCTCGAGGGATTAGCACCCTACCTGAATAGGATATATGGGTCCGACCGTATCGCAGCACCTGCGCAGGAAGACAAACCAGACACCCTCGACTTCGTGGACGTGATCGACCAGGAGGTCGCGAAGCGCGCACTGGTGATCGCCGCCGCTGGTGGGCACGGCCTGCTGATGGTAGGCCCACCCGGATCGGGCAAGTCGATGCTGGCGAAACGTCTGCCGACGATACTGCCGCCCCTCACGGAGGCGGAGGAGCTCCAATCCATGCTGCTGTATTCGGTGGCGGGGGAGACGTTCATGGGTGGTCGGGAGCACAAACGACCGTTCCGGGCGCCCCATCACTCGATCTCACTTGTGGGCATGGTCGGCGGCGGCAGCCCCGTGCTGCCGGGCGAGATTTCCCTTGCCCACAACGGCGTGCTCTTCCTGGACGAGCTACCCGAGTTTTCTCCCGGCGCGCTGCAGTCCCTCAGGCAGCCGATGGAGGACAAGGAGGTCAGGATCGTGCGCGCCGACGGCACCTATCGCTTTCCCTGCGACTTCCAGCTGATCGCGGCAGCCAACCCCTGCCCCTGCGGCTACCTGGGAGACCCGGGGCATGAGTGCCGCTGCACACCTGCGCAGATCGTCAAATACCAGAACCGCGTCGGCGGTCCCCTGATGAACCGCATCGATATCGTCGTCAACGTCGCGCGGCCGCGCGAGGACAGGCTGATCGGCGAGCAGAAAGGCTTGTCTTCCCGCGAGATGGCCGAGCTGGTGCAAGGTGCGCGGGAGTTCTCGTCTTGGCGATCGGCCCATCACGGTCTCGACGTGGCCCAGAAGAAAAACATGGGCGTCGCCGAGGCGCAGTTCGAGCAAAAGGCGATTACGACACTCGAGGGCATTGCGTCGCGTAAGGCTCTCGGTGGGCGCGCCATCTCCCGCATCGTGAGGCTCTCGCGCACCATCGCCGACATAGAGGGCTGCGAGACGGTCGGTCGCGATGAGGTCGTCGAAGCCTGCTCGTACCGTACGCAGGACAACGGTTAGCGCGTCGCGGACAACCGGGTGCAGGCTGTGAGCGGTTGAGATAAGGCTGGAAGCATCTAGGTAGGAGGAGCAGTGGAGCATCAGGCGCAAAGGGCTGTGGATTATCGGCTACAAGGCATGACGAACCAGCGGTTTGACATCCATAGGGGAGAGGAGGCCTATCCCGGGACCCTCGAAGAGCTCGATTCCCCTCCCGAGGTGCTGCACGTACTGGGCAACCCCGCGGCGCTCAAGGGGCCGCACCTGTCGGTGATCGGGTCGCGAAAGGCGACTCCCTACGGGCTCGCGGCGGCAGCCATGGCGGGGCGCATCGCCGCAGAGTGCGAGCTCACCGTCGTATCGGGAGGGGCGTACGGATGCGACAGCGCGTCTTTGCGCGCGGCCCACGCGGCGGGCGGCCGCACCGTCGTCGTGTCCGGTGTCGGGGCGGACGTCGTGTACCCGCCCACCTCAAAGGACGTCTTCGACAACGCGCTCGCCGACGGCGGCGCCATCGTGTCGCTCGTCCCCTGGGGGCAGGATGCGCGACGATGGACCTTTGCCGAGCGCAACCCCATCATAGCGGCGCTCGGAGACGCGCTGGTCGTCTGTGAGGCGGGACAGCGGTCGGGGACATCCAGCACGGCAGACGCGGCGGCTCGGCTCGGGAGGCGGGTCTACGCGGTGCCGGGCAGCATCTATTCCCCGCAGTCGACGGGCACGAACCGCCTCATAGCCGACGGGGCGGCGATCGTCTGCTGCGAGCAGGACCTCGAGACGATGCTCTCCCTCGACTTTGGGTCGCTGCGTGTGGCGGAGGAGGGGACGACGCGTCCCGAGGGCCGCGTGCTTTCCGCGCTCGTCGCGATGCCCATGAGGCCGGACGACCTGGCGGCGGCGCTGGGGGAGGACCCGCTCACGGTGCTGAGGACCCTGTCCGACTATGAGGCGCGTGGCCTGGTCGAACGGATTTGGGATGGGCGCTACTGCGCGAGCGAGGGGTATCTGGCCACTCGCGTTAGAATCGGTAAGAAAAACGATAGCCACAACGGCACGACGACCCATGTATGAGCGGGGCCGTGCCCCTACCGTGAGCGGAGTGTGTATGGAGCGGGTGACGATAGTCGGTGGAGGACTGGCGGGCAGCGAGTGCGCCCTTTCCCTGTCGAGGCGCGGTGTAGCCGTGCGGCTGTACGAGATGCGACCCGAGGTCTCGTCCCCGGCACACCATACCGGCAAGTTCGCCGAGCTGGTCTGCTCCAACTCCCTGAAGTCGCTCCGGGAGGACTCGGCTGCCGGCCTGCTCAAACACGAGCTCCTCTATATGGGGTCAAGCCTTCTGCCCCTGGCGCTCCAGGCGCGCGTCCCCGCGGGCGGGGCCTTGGCGGTGGACCGCGACGTGTTCTCCGACCTCGTGACGTCCGCCATAGAGGCGGAGCCGCTCATCGAGGTCGTGCATCAGGAGGTGCGCGAGCTGCCGGAGGGCCCGTGCGTCATTGCGGCCGGGCCGCTCTGCTCCGACGCGCTCTTCCAGGTGCTTTCCGATACTATCGGTGCGTCCTCGCTGTCCTTCTTCGATGCGGCGGCTCCGATTGTCGACGCCGCGACTATCGACCGCTCGGTCGTCTTTGCCCAGTCGCGCTACGGTGAGGAGGGGGCCGGGGACTACCTCAACTGCCCGATGGACCGCGAGGAATACGACCGCTTCATGACGGAGCTGCTTGGAGCCCGCAGGGTGATCGGCAAGGATTTCGAGCAGAAAGACCTCTTCTCCGCCTGCCAGCCGGTCGAGGAGGTGGCACGGACGGGGCACGACTCCCTGAGGTTCGGCGCGCTCAAGCCGGTCGGCCTGACGGATCCCCGGACAGGCAGGCGCCCCTGGGCCGCCGTGCAGCTGCGTGCCGAGAACGCCGCCCGCACCGCATACAACCTCGTCGGCTTCCAGACCAACCTCGCATGGGGAGAGCAAAAGCGCGTCTTCTCACTGATTCCCGGTCTCGAGCACGCGGAATTCTTCCGTTACGGCGTGATGCACCGCAACTCGTTCGTCGACACGCCGCGCGTGCTCGACCGGACGTTCAGGTTGCCGGGGACCTCTATCCGCCTTGCCGGTCAGATCACCGGCACCGAGGGTTACACCGAGGCCATCGCGTCGGGTCTCATCGCAGCGCTCAACACCTATGCGGACCTGCGCGGCCTGCCTGCGGTCGACCTGCCCCGCACCGGTGCCTTCGGCTCGCTTGTGGCCTACGCGACAGACCCCCTGACCTCGCCCTATCAGCCGATGCACGTGAATTTCGGGCTCGTGCCGCCCCTCGACGGCGGCAGGATGAAGAAAAAAGAGCGGTATGCGGCCTATGCTAAACGGGCACGCCGCGACCTCGAGGACTATGTGACGGCCCGAGGTGACCTGTTCGACGGCCTGACGGGCCCGTGGCCGACAGACGAGGACCTCCAGTGAGCGGGGATATCGAGAGGGAAGCGGAGTCCCGTGAGCTGCAGATGAACGAGTTCGAGGACCATGTGCATGCGTTCATACGCTACCTGTCCGGCGTACGCAACCTCTCGCCCAATACCGTGCGCGCATACCAGGGCGACCTCGAGGCCTACTGTAGCTGGCTGAGGCGCGAGGGGGTCAATCCCCTTGACATCACGCACCGCGAGCTGCGCCGTTGGCTTGCGGAGCAGTCCCGCGCCAGATACACCGCTTCCTCCGTCGACAGGAGGCTTTCGGCCGTCCGGGACCTGTATCGTTGGCTCGTGCACGAGGGGATCACCGACAAGGACTGCGCGGCTGCCGTTGCAGGCCCGAGGAGGGCAAAGACGCTCCCGCGCACCATGGACGACGCGTCGGTCGCAAAGCTGCTGGCCACGTGCGACGTAAGCACCCCCGACGGCCTGCGCGACCGGTGCTTCCTCGAGCTGCTCGCGGCAACCGGGTCGCGTATATCGGAGGCGGCCGGTCTTAAAGTCTCGGACATCGATATCGCGAGACGCCAGATCCGCCTGTTTGGTAAGGGCGCCAAGGAACGCATCGTGCCGCTGTACGACGCAGCGGTCGAAACGGTGCTTGCCTATATCGAGAGTGCGAGGCCGGAGCTCCTGGCAAAGGCCAAGGGGCCTTCGAAGGCGGGCGACGCGCTCTATATATCCACACGCGGAAACGCCATGAGTGCGGATGCTTTGCGCACGGTCTTCGAGCGCCACGTCGGTATCGCCGGCCTCGACCCCACACTCACGCCCCATGCCATGCGCCACACCTACGCGACCGAGCTTCTGGCAAACGGGGCGGACATGCGTAGCGTGCAGGAGCTCCTGGGCCACGCGAACCTTGCGACGACGCAGATCTACACGCACCTCTCCGTCGAGCGCCTCAAGGAGGCTACCCGACAGGCACACCCGCGCGCCGAGTGAGGGACGTTTGTCTTCGTTTGTCTTGTGAGCGTTTTGTGTATGGGTGCGGCAAATGAGGCCGAGACGATTGCATTTTCGCGTGCATATGCTGAAAGAGCTGGTATACTGGTAAATCGCTGTGCGTCCGCACAGCAAAAATACACACGCGTGGCCACCCGAGGGCCATGGTGCCTGGGATACAGCCATTTCCCAGGTGGCATAAGGGGAAGACACCACGCGGAGGGCCAACCAAACGGAGGTAAAAATGGCTAAGATCACTATCCAGACCCTGCTCGATGCGGGCTGCCACTACGGGCACCAGACCCGTCGCTGGAACCCCAAGATGAAGCCGTACATCTTCGGCGAGCGCAACGGCATCTACATCCTCGACCTCAAGCAGACCCTGCTCGACGCCGACAAGGCCTACACGTTCCTCAAGGACACCGCTGCCAAGGGCGGTACCGTCCTCTTCGTCGGCACCAAGAAGCAGGCCCAGGAGCCCATCGCCACCCAGGCCGCCCGTGCCAACATGCCCTACATCAACCAGCGCTGGCTCGGCGGCATGCTCACCAATTTCGTGACCATGCGCTCCCGCATCGACCGCATGGAGAAGCTCGAGGCCATGGTCGAGACCGGCGAGATGGCCGCCCGCGGCAAGAAGGAGCAGGCCGTCCTGACCAAGGAGCTCGAGAAGCTCCAGCGTAACCTCGGTGGCGTCCGTGAGATGAAGGCCCTGCCGCAGGCGCTCTTCGTCGTCGACTCCAAGCGCGAGGAGATCGCCATCAAGGAGGCCAACCGCCTGCACATCCCCGTCGTCGCCCTGCTCGACACCAACTCCGACCCCGACGTCGTGGACTACGGCATCCCCGCGAACGACGACGCCATCCGCTCCGTCGACCTCATGTGCGAGCTCGCAGCCGACGCCGTGCTCGCCGGCTCCGGCAAGGAGCAGATGACCGCCGCCGAGATGGCCGGCGAGTCCGCCGAGCAGATCGAGGCCGAGATGGCCGCCGAGGCCCCCAAGGCCGAATAGCGCCCAGCAAGCAATCAGACAAACCTCAACCCCGATAAGGAGGGGCACACAATGGCACAGGTTACCGCCGCTCTCGTTAAGCAGCTCCGTGAGATGACCAACTCCCCGATGATGGAGTGCAAGAAGGCCCTCGTCAAGGCCGATGGCGACATCGACCGCGCCGTCGACATCCTGCGTGAGATGGGTGTCGCCAAGGCCGTCAAGCGCGCCGGCCGCGCCACCAACGAGGGCACCGTCGCCACCTACGTCTCCGAGGACGGCCACGTCGCCGCTATCCTCGAGCTCTCCTGCGAGACCGACTTCGTGGGCACCAACCCCAAGTTCACCGGTTTTGCCGCCGACCTCGCCAAGGTCGTCGCGGACAACAACCCCGCCGACGTCGACGCCCTCAAGGCCTGCGCCATGGGCCAGGGCACGGTCGACACCGAGCTCACCGAGATGATCCACATCATCGGCGAGAACATGAAGATCATGCGTTTCGCCCGCATCGAGCAGCCCGAGGGTGCCATCGCCGGCTACATCCACCTCGGCGGCAAGCTCGCCTCCCTCGTCTCCTTCACCTTCGCCAAGGCCGAGACCGCTGCCAACGACTCCTTCAAGACTTTCGCGCACGACGTCGCGATGCAGGTCGTCGCCGCTGACCCCGTCTCCGCCACCATCGAGGACGTCCCCGCCGACGTGCTCGAGCACGAGAAGGCCATCTACGCCGTGCAGGCTGCCGAGTCCGGCAAGCCCGAATTCGTCCAGCAGAAGATGGTCGAGGGCCGCGTGAACAAGTTCTACAAGGAGAGCGTCCTCAACGAGCAGGTCTTCATCAAGGACTCCGACACCACCATCTCCGCCCTTGCCAAGAAGGTCTCCAAGGAGGCCGGCGACGACATCAAGATCGTCTCCTTCGTCCGCTACAACTTCGGTGAGGCCGAGTAGTTCTCATCTCAGAGATCGATAGAGGGACCGGCGCGAGTCGGTCCCTTTTTTGTAGGGATGTGCGACTCAGGCAGGGGACCGGCACCGCCCGCCCATATGATTGCTAGTGGAACGTTCGCCTTTGGTAGAATGGCGAATCGATACGATTGGAGGTACGTTTTGTCTGATTACAAATACAAGCGCGTACTCTTGAAGCTTTCCGGTGAGGCCCTCATGGGCTCGAAAGATTTCGGTATTGATGAGTCGGTGCCTCAGCGCATCGCCCAGGGCATCAAGCCGGCCTACGAGGCCGGCGTCGACATCGCCGTCGTGGTCGGCGGCGGCAACATCTTCCGCGGACTCACGGGTGCCGCGGCCGGCATGGACCGTGCGCAGGCCGACAACATGGGCATGCTCGCCACGGTCATCAACTCGCTCTCGCTGCAGGACACCTTCGAGAAGGCCGGCATGGATTGCCGCGTGATGAGCGCGATCGAGATGCACGCCGTCTCCGAGACCTATATCCGCCGCCGCGCCATCCGTCACCTCGAGAAGGGCCGCATCACCATCTTTGCGGCGGGTACGGGCAACCCGTATTTCACCACCGACACCGCCGCTGCCCTGCGCGCCTGCGAGATCGGCGCCGACGTGCTCATGAAGGCCACCAAGGTCGACGGTATCTACGACATGGATCCCGTCACCCACCCCGAGGCCCAGAAGTTCGATACCATCAGCTATTCCGAGGTACTGCGCCGCGACCTCAAGGTCATGGACTCCACGGCCACGGCGCTCTGCCATGACAACCATATGCCCATCATGGTCTTCAACATCGATGAGGACCACGCGTTTGACCGCGCGCTGAGGGGAGAGCCGGTCGGGACAACCGTCGTCGAGGATGAGGAGTAGGCACATGAGCGAGTACACCGACAGAGCAAAGTCAGATATGGACAAGTGCGTCGACAACCTGAAGGCTGCCTTTGCGAAGGTCCGCACCGGACGCGCCAACGCGCATGTGCTGGATTCCATCAAGGTCGAATACTACGGCCAGATGACCCCCATCACGCAGCTCGCCGGCGTCAAGGTGCCCGAGGCCTCCGCACTCGTCATCGAGCCGTGGGACAAGAGCGCCCTGCGCTCCATCGTCAAGGCGATCGAGGCCTCCGACCTGGGCATCACGCCCAACGAGGACGGCGTCTCCATCCGCCTGCCGTTCCCCAAGCCCACCGAGGAGCGCCGACGCGAGCTCGCCAAGGAGTGCAACAAGCTCGCCGAGGAGGCCAAGGTCGCCATCCGCAAGGCGCGCGGCGACGCCAACAAGCGCATCGACCGTGCCGAGAAGGATGAGGACTTCCCCGAGGACGACGCCAACCGCGAGAAGAAGGCCGTCCAGAAGCTCACGGACGAGTACGCCAAGAAGGTCGACGCGATGCTGAAGACCAAGACCGCCGAGGTCATGGAGATTTAGGAGCCGTATTGCAAATCGACGAGGACAAGCTGAGGTCCTACTACGCGGAGGCTCCCGAAGACATCAGCCTCGCGGACGTGGACCTCGCCCGCATTCCGCACCACGTCTCGATCATCATGGACGGCAACGGCCGCTGGGCCCAGGCACGGGGCCTCGACCGTTCGGAGGGCCATGTCGCAGGCGTGGATAGCCTGCGCGAGGCCGTCACCACGAGCGTCCGCCTCGGCGTGGACGTCTTTTCCGTGTACGCCTTCTCCACCGAGAACTGGCGCCGGCCCCAGCACGAGGTCGACCTGCTCATGCACCTCTTCGCAACGACGCTGGTGGCAGAGCTGCCCCTCTTCCACCAGGAAAACGTCAAGCTGCGTTTCTTTGGTGACCTCGATGCGCTGCCGCAGGAGACGCGCGATGTGTTCCAGCAGGGTTTGGACGAGACGGCGGACCACACGGGCATGACCTTTGCCCTTGCCGTCAATTACGGCTCCCGCGCAGAGATCGTCAAGGCGGCCCGCGAGCTCGCCGCGGAGGCGGTGCGGGGCGACATCCAGCCGCAGGACATCGACGCGGATATGCTGGCCGGGCATCTCTACACCGCGGGGCTTCCCGACCCCGAGCTGCTGATTCGTACCTCCGGGGAGCAGCGCCTGTCCAATTACCTGCTCTGGCAGCTCGCCTACACGGAGTTCTATGTGACCGATACGTACTGGCCCGACTTCTCGCGCTGGGACTACCTCCGCGCGATCCGCGATTTCCAGGGCCGCCACCGTCGTTTTGGGGGTGTCGTCAACAAATGAGCGAGCAGGGCAAGCAGGGCGATAAGGCCAAAGGCAAGGGAGGCAATTCCAACCTTGTGGCGCGTGTGATATCCGGCGCGGTGTACGCGACTGCCATTGTCGGCTGCCTATTCCTCGGGAGCCTCGCAACGACTGTTGTAGTCGCTGTGATGTCGGTGCTGTGCTGCGACGAGTTCTACCGCATGATCAAGATGTCGGGGCGCATGCCCAATAGGATCATCGGGCTGGTCGCCGCTGCCGCGATTCCCTTCGCCGCCCTTGGCGGTGACGTGACCCTTTTGCTCCTGGCTGCGCTGACTATGATCGTCGCCACCGCGATCTGGTATATCTTCACGCCGCGCTCGACCATCGGCGATGTGGTGATGACCGTGTTCGGCCCCTTCTACACCTCCGTGATGTTCTCGAGCGTCGTGCTCATCCGCTGCGTGAAGCCCGGTAGCGAGGGCGCCCTCCTCACCTTTGGTGTCATGGGCTCGGTGTGGCTCAACGACGCGACGGCGTACTTCGTCGGATCTCGCTTCGGCAAACACAAGCTCGCGCCCCATATCTCGCCCAACAAATCCATCGAGGGCTTCTGGGGCGGGCTCGCGGGCGGGCTCGTCGCCTGGGTCATTCTTGCCTTGCTCAAGGTCTGCGGTATCTCATGGCCAGTCGCAATGATTTCAGGGCTTGTCTGCGGCGCAGCCGGCGTGATGGGGGACCTCTTCGAGTCCCGCATCAAGCGCGGCGTCGGCGTGAAAGACTCCGGGAACATCATCCCCGGACACGGCGGCATGCTCGACCGCTCCGACTCCATGCTCTTTGCGAGCTCGGTCGCCTTCATAGCTCTGACGCTAGGGGGGGTGTTGTGAGTATTTTCGAGACGATGACGCCGCACGTCGATCGGCCGAGGCCGCTCAAGGTCGCCGTGCTCGGCGTCTCTGGCTCGGTCGGTAGGCAGACGCTGGAGGTATGCCGCCAGCATGCCGACAAGGTGCAGGTGGTCGCCATCGCCGTCCGCCGTTCCACCGATTTTTTGGTGTCTGCGGCGCGCGAGTTTGGCGTGCGGCATGTGGCGATCACCGATAGCGAGTATGCGCATGATCCCGTCCTCGCCGAACTCCCCAAGGGGTGCGAGGTGCATGTCGGGTATCAGTCCCTCGCCGAGCTGTCGACGCTGCCCGAGGTGGACTGCGTCGTGTCGGCCGTCGTGGGCTTTGCGGGCATCCGCGCCGGCCACGCGGCCCTCACGGCCGGCAAGGTGCTTGCCTACGCCAACAAGGAAACCATCGTAGTGGCTGGCGACCTGCTGATGCCCATGGTGCAGCCTGGTCAGCTCATACCCGTGGACTCAGAGCACAGTGCCATCTACCAGTGCATCGTGGGTCATCGTACGACCGACGTCCATGCCATATGGCTGACCTGCTCGGGCGGTCCCTTCTACGGGAAGACACGCGAGGAGCTCGCGACCGTCACGGCTGCCGATGCCCTGGCGCACCCCACGTGGACCATGGGGCCAAAGATCACCATCGACTGCGCGACCCTGATGAACAAGGGGCTGGAGGTGCTGGAGGCCTATCACCTCTTTGAGGTGCCGCTGGACAAGATCAACGTCCTCGTCCAACGCCAGAGCCGCATCCACTCGATGGTGGAATTTGCAGACGGGGCCACGATTGCGCAGCTGGGGCCGTCCAGCATGACCATTCCCATCCAATATGCGTTGAGCTATCCCGAACGCTGGGAGACACCGGTCGAGCGCATCGACTACTGCGAGGAGCCCCCCATCACATTTGGACGGGCTGACGAGCAGGCCTTTGGTTGCCTCGCCCTCGCGAAGGAGGCCGGCCGCGTCGGAGGCACCCTGCCCTGCGCGATGAACGCGGCAAACGAGGTGGCCAACAAGGCCTTCCGCCTCGGCCTGTGCGGCTTCCTCGACATCGAGGACACGGTCAGGCGCGTGATGGACGCCACCGACCCCGTGGCCGTCGAGACCATCGAGCAGCTCATGGAAGTGGACGAGCGCGCCCGCGAGCAGGCCAGGGGCATCCTCGGCGTCGACAAGGAGACGGCATGACGGCGATTTCCGCCATCTTCTGGGGACTTGTCGTCATATCTCTGCTAGTGGTGCTCCATGAGGGAGGGCATTTCCTTGCGGCCCGCGCCTTCGGCGTGCGCGTGACGGAATTCTTCCTCGGCATGCCCTGCAAGGCGCGCATCTCACGCAGGTCGCGGAAATACGGCACCGAGTTCGGCGTCACACCCATCCTCCTCGGAGGGTACAACCGCATCTGCGGCATGGAGTACCTCGGCAACGACCGCTTGGGCGACGTCCTCGCCCTCGTCCAGCGCGACGGCACCACGACTGCCTCCAAGGTCGCCGACGAGCTGGGGATGTCATACGACGATGCCTACGACGACCTCCTCACGCTCACGGATTGGGGCTCGATAGCGCGTACCAAGCCCTCGTCAAAGGACGAAGAGGGGGAGGACGTCTTCTCCACGCTGCAGCGCGACGCAAATCTCCTCACGATGTACGACAAGGGCCACGATTTCGGGTCAATAGGGACGACGGGTGCCGGCGAGGCACGTCCCATAGACGACGCGGCGGCCTTTTGCGAGACGGAGCGCGCGCGTACCTACGAGGGCAGGTCCTGGTGGCAGCGCATCCTGCTCCTGCTTGCGGGCCCTGCTGTCAACATCATCCTCGCCTTCGCGCTCGTGATCGGCAGTCTGATGATCGTGGGTGTCGAGGTCGTGTCCAATACCAACGTGATCAGCGGGGTCGACGAGGGCGGCCTGGCTTACAGGGCGGGCCTGCGCGGGGGAGACGCGATCGTGGAGGTCGCCGGTACCCCCACGGATACCTGGCAGGCCATCTCCGACACGTTGGACGCACAGTTTCAGGCGGCTGAGCCGTTCGAGCTCGTGTACGAGCGTGACGGTGCAAGACATACCGTCGAGATCGACCTGCCGTCGGACGGGAGCGTGACGGCAATCGGCGTCTACGCGACGACCGAGTGGTACCACGCGTCCTTCCCGCAGGCAGTCATGGTCGCCTCGTCCTATGTCCTGATGGTCGCAAAAACCGTGGCGGAGCTCATAGTCCCCACACACACGGTCGAGATCGTGAGCCAGTCTTCCTCGGTCGTCGGCATATCGGTCATGGCGTCGCAGGCGGCGAGCGCGGGGGCCGCGGACTTTATTCAGCTGCTCGCGGCGGTGTCCCTCTCGCTGGGCTTCATGAACCTCCTGCCGATACCGCCCCTCGACGGCGGCAAGATCCTGATCGAGGTCGTCCAGGCCGTGCGGCGCAAGAGGCTCTCGCTACGGGCCCAGTCGATCATCAGCTACGTCGGCCTCGGCTTCTTTCTTTTCATATTCGTGTTTGCGCTGTTCAACGACGTGACGCGGATCATCGGGTAGGGTGTGGGTCGCCAGAGATACAAGACAACTCGGACCGCAGCAGCGGGTCGGGTAACACAAACATCGCAAGGAGGGCGTTATGACGCCACATGAGTGCACGCGTCGCGTGATGGTAGGCAAGGTGCCGGTCGGCGGGGGGGCTCCCGTATCGGTACAGTCCATGTGCAATACCCGGACGAGCGATGCCGAGGCGACACTCGCGCAGATTCAGCGGTTTGCCAATACGGGCTGCGAGATTGTGCGCGTAACGCTGCCGGCGGCAGACGCCGTCGACTCGTTCAGG
This sequence comes from uncultured Actinomycetes bacterium, assembly GCA_900314685.1. Taxonomy (GTDB): domain Bacteria; phylum Actinomycetota; class Coriobacteriia; order Coriobacteriales; family Atopobiaceae; genus Olegusella. The sequence goes on from OMWE01000020.1 coordinate 16,283, forward strand.
CATATCTGCGCAGAGAGTCCCCTGCCTGTGGTCGCGGACATCCACTTCGACTACCGGCTCGCGATCGCGGCAATCGAGTCCGGTGCCGCCGCCGTCCGCATCAACCCGGGCAACATCGGCTCTTTCGACCGTGTGGACGCCGTAATCGACGCCGCCGCCCAAGCGGGTTGTGCGATCCGTATCGGCGTGAACGCGGGCTCCCTGGCAAAAGAGTACGATGAGCGCCCGGACCTGACGCTCACGGACAAGCTCGTGGCGAGCGCCGAGTCGTTCGTTGCTCACTTCGAGGGCCGCGGCTTCACGGATTTCGTCTTGTCCGCCAAGGTGCACGGCGTGCGGGAGACCATCGAGGTCAACAGGCGCCTGTCTCAGGCACTCCCGCAGGCGCCCCTGCACATCGGCGTGACCGAGGCGGGCACAACGCGACAGGGCACGGTCAAGAGTGCGATCGCTATGGGCGCACTGCTCTCTGAGGGCATCGGCGACACCATGCGCGTATCCCTCACGGCAGACCCCGTGGAAGAGGTGCGCGTGGCCTGGGACATCCTCTCGAGCCTCGGTATCCGCCGCCTGCATCCCGAGATGGTCAGCTGCCCCACCTGCGGCCGCACCCAGGTCGACCTCATCGGCATTGCCAACGAGGTCGAGCGCAGGCTCGAGCAGATCACTGCCCCGATCACCGTCGCTGTGATGGGCTGCGTCGTCAACGGGCCCGGCGAGGCGCGCGGAGCCGACATAGGCGTTGCCTGCGGTCGCGGCAGCGCGGTCGTCTTTGCCGGAGGCGAGATACTGCGTAAAGTATCGGAAGACGAAATCGTCGACGTCCTGTTTGACGAGATAGGCAAGCGCTGGCCCGCGGTAGAATCGTGAGCATTGCAGTAGTGAGGAAGGATCTGCACCTATGAAGACCTACATGAAGATGTCGCGCCTCTATGCGCCCACGCTCAAGGAAGACCCCGCCGAGGCGGAGCTGGCGAGCCACCGCCTGCTGCTGCGCGCCGGCTACATCCGCAAGGAGGCCGCTGGCCTCTACACCTACCTGCCGCTCGCCTGGCGCTCCATCCGCAAGATCGAGCAGATCTGCCGCGAGGAAGAGGACGCGATCGGCGCACAGGAGATGATGACGCCGATACTGGCCGACGGTGAGCTCTGGCACCAGTCGGGGCGCTGGGACGACTACGGCCCCGAGCTGATGCGCATCACGGACCGCCATGACCGCCAGTTTGTGCTGGGCCCCACCCACGAGGAGACCTACACGGCCCTCGTCCGTGACGAGCTGCGCAGCTACAAGCAGCTGCCGGTGACCTTGTATCACATCCAGGACAAGTTCCGTGACGAGCTGCGCCCCCGTTTCGGCCTGATGCGCGGCCGTGAGTTCATCATGAAAGACGCCTACAGCTTTTCTGCCGACCAGGAATCGCTCCAGCAGTGCTACGACGAGCAGAAGGGCGCCTATGCCCGCTTCTGCGCCCGTTGCGGCCTGCGCGCGCTGCCTGTCGCAGCTGATACGGGACAGATCGGCGGCGACACCTCCGTCGAGTACATGGCGCTCGCCGAGGCAGGTGAGGCCGAGCTTGTCTACTGCGAGGACTGTGGCTTTGCCGCTGATACCGAGGCCGCCACGGCTGTCTGCGAGGTCACGGAGGGCATAGCAGGCGAGCTGACCCGCGTTGAGACCCCGGGCGTCGCCACCATAGCCGACCTGGCGCAGCTCATGGGCGTGTCCGAGTCCGCCACTCGCAAGGCGATCGCGCTCGTCGACGGGGACAAGAAGCCCTGGGTCGTCATCGTTCCCGGCGACCACGAGGTCAACGACGTCAAGGCGGGGCATGTCTTTGGCGACTACCACATGATGACCGACGAGGAGCTCGTGGAGTACGGCCTGCACAAGGGATTCATGGGTCCGGTCGGCCTGCCCGCGGGTGTCTCCTGCGCGGCCGACATCGCGCTCAAGGATTCCGAGTGGTGGCTCGTGGGCGCAAACGAGGAAGGCTACCATCTCCAGTCCGCCAAGCCCGGTCGTGACTTCGAGGTCGGCAAGTGGGTCGACGTCATCACCGCGAAGCCGGGCGACGCGTGCCCGCACTGCGGAAAACCCCTTGCCGGCGCGCGCGGTATCGAGTGCGGCCAGGTTTTCCAGCTGGGCACCAAGTACTCCGAGGCCATGGGCGCGACCTTCATGGACGTCGACGGCAAGGAGAAGCCGCTCATTATGGGCTGCTACGGCATCGGTATCTCCCGCACCCTCGCGGCCGTGGTCGAGCAGCACCACGACGACGCCGGCATCATCTTCCCCGTGCCCGTCGCCCCCTACGAGGTCACCGTCGTGGCGCTCGATGTCAAGGGCGAGGTACTCGAGAAGGCGACCGAAATCGCCCAGCGGCTCGCCGACGCCGGTCTCGACGTGATCCTCGACGACCGCAAGGAGCGTCCGGGCGTCAAATTCGCCGAGGCTGACCTCATGGGCTTCCCGTATCAGGTCGTCATCGGCAAACGCGGCCTCAAGGCGGGCGCCGCTGAGGTCAAGGACCGTGCAACGGGGGAGCGCGAGGATGTGGCTCTCGACGAGCTTGTCGATCGCCTCACGTCCCTCGTCGTCCCAGCCCGCAACGGTCTGCTCCAGGAGTAGGGCGAGAAACAAAAGAGACGAGCAGAAGGCGCCCAGCCGGGAGATTCTCAGGCTGGGCGTTTTTCTTACAACGATGCCTATTGTGACCGACACGACTTGTGAAAAAGTTGAGGGCAAGCGGGGCGGCTGAAAAAAATTCAAATTCGCGCTTGACCGAATCGGAGCCTCTGCTATTATTACTAACGCACCAACGCACGGGGAATTAGCTCAGTTGGGAGAGCGCGTGACTGGCAGTCACGAGGTCAGGGGTTCGAACCCCCTATTCTCCACCATGAAATTGCGGGCGGCGGCTTTGGTCGCCGCCCTTTTTCATACGCATCGGGCCCATGGCGCAGCGGTCAGCGCAGGGGACTCATAATCCCTGGGTCGTAGGTTCGAATCCTACTGGGCCCACCATTACAAAATAGCAGGTAGACGGCTTGTTTATAGCTGTCTGCCTGTTTTTCTTACCACTCTATCCACCATGTGTTCCACCATGGAGTAGGGTGCGCACACCCTAGCGGGGTGCACGGTTAGGTGCAAATCGGTGCGATTGCTTGCGTCTGACACATTTTCAGTACGCTCTACTTTTCTTGTTGTACGCTGTATGGAATAAAAAATGCGATTTGCAGCCGTGGTTTACGGTCCAAACGGCGTACAACACAATTTGGTGCAGCGTACAGAAACTCTGTCTGGTAGGGAGCGCTGAGCGGCAGATCTGTCTCCGGTGCGCGGGAGACGCAGAGGAGCACCCGGGAAATGTCGCGTCTGTGTACGATATCTGGCACCGACGAAATCCGGCACCGCGACGAAATCCGGCACCGTTAAGGACTGATGACAAAAAGCGGTGTCGAAAAACGCTTTGTTAAGATGTGCTGCTGAAACCTATTGCATATATACAGGGGAAGAAATACATGCACACGGGAGAACTAACGCCAACGCCTATCGTCGACGCACACTGCCACATCTACCCGCCCAAGATCGCGGCGAGGGCCGTGGACTCGGTGGGGGAGTTCTACCACATCCCGATGCTGGGTGTGCCTGCCGAGGCGGGCATCATTCCAGGCACCCCGGAGCACCTGCTGGCGATAAGCGAGGGAACAGGTATCACCCACCATCTCGTCCATTCCGTGGCCGTCAAGGCAAAGACCGTCGAATCAATCAACGACTTCATTGCGGGGGAGTGCGCGAGACACCCCAACTTCATCGGATTTGCCGCCATGCACCAGGATTACGCCGACCCGCGCGCCGAGCTCGTACGGGCCAAGGCAGCGGGTCTGCGGGGCATCAAGATTCACCCAGACACCCAGGGCGTCAACCTCGACGACGACCGCCTCATGCGGGTCTATGAGATCGCTCAGGAGCTCGGTCTGCCCGTGCTCATCCACATGGGCGACTACCGATACGACTACTCGCACCCGCGCCGGCTCAAGCACGTGCTGCACGAGTTCCCCGACCTGGTCGTGTGCGGCGCGCACTTCGGCGGCTGGTCCGTCTTTGACCTAGCGGTCGAGTATCTGGCAGACGAGCGCTGCTACCTCGACTGTTCGTCTTCCATGAAGTTCATCGGGCTGCGCCGCACGCGTGAGCTCATCGACATCTACGGGGCGGACCGCATCCTCTTCGGCTCCGATTTTCCGATGTGGGACCCGGGCGTCGAGCTCCGGCGTTTGAAGAGTGTGGGTCTGTCCGCTGACGATTGGGAGAAGATTACGTTTCGAAACGTTGAACGATTCGTCGGTTTGAAACTGTCCGCCTGAGGGTGCATGATAGAACCGTACTGTATTGCCGACCGAGGGGAGTAGCTGTGGCAGAAGAGAAGAAGAATCTTGAGACTGTCGTCACCGACAACAACGACGAGATTCGTCACCGCATTCGCGCCCTACGCGAGGACCTCGATCTGACCATGCAGGAGATGGCGAACGCCACGGGACGCAGTGTGGCCGAGTACGCCGCGCAGGAGTCCGGCGAGGCTGACCTGACCTTTACCTTTATCTACAAGTGCGCCAACAAGCTGGGCGTGGACGTGACCGAGCTGCTGACGGGCGAGTCGCCGCACCTCAAGGGCTTCTCGCTGGTCCGCGACGGCGAGGGTATCCCTATCAAGCGTCGTGCCGGCTTTGAGTACCTGCACAAGGCGCCCCTGCTCTCCAAGAAGCTCGCGGAGCCCTTCGTCGTCACCATCCCGTACTCCAAGGAGGCGGAGGAAAAGGAGATCCACCTCTCCTACCACAAGGGTCAGGAGCTGGACTACGTGATCTCCGGTCACCTGCGCTTCTCCTATGAGGGCGTCCTCACCGACCTCAACCCCGGCGACGTCGTGATGTACGACTCCGGCCGCGGCCACGGCGAGATCGCCATCGGCGGCGAGCCCTGCGTGATCCTCGCGGTGGTCATGGAGCCGCACGAGGGGGCGTCCCGCTAGTGCTCGATACGCGTCAGGCCCTCGTGCTACAGCGAATTATGTACCGGGCGTACGTGCCCTACGACTCGGGACTCTAGGGTCCCGGGCACACGTGCTCCCGGGTTATCGCTGTATCTGATCGCATCAAAGCATACAAGGGTGGAACAAAAACATGAGAAACATCAACCTCCGCTATGCCGAGGAGACCTATAACGCCGACGGTACGCTGGCTACCATCAAGCTGCATTACCCCGATAACTTCAACTTTGCCTACGACGTGGTCGACGACATCGCCGATGCCGAGCCCGACCGCCGCGCCATGGTCTGGTGCAACCCGGAGGGGGAGGAGCACCTCTTCACCTTTGCCGACATGGAGCGCTGGTCCAACAAGACGGCCAACTACCTGGCCTCCCTCGGTATCGGCAAGGGCGACATGGTGATGGTCATCCTGCGCCGACACTATCAGTTCTGGTTCGTGGCCCTGGCGCTCGCCAAGCTGGGCGCCGTGATGGTCCCCGCGACCTTTATGCTCAAGGAGCACGACCTGACCTACCGCCTGGACTCGGCATCCATCAAGGCGATCATCACGACGACGGTCGGCGACATCGCCAACATCGTCGACAACGTCCGAAACCAGTGCGAGTCCCTGGAGACCTGCATCCTGGTGAATGGTGCCGGCGGCGGTATGACCCAGCGTGACGAGGCGGGAAACCTCCTGTCCGACGAGCCTGTGGGGGCTGTGCTCTCCGGCCCCGAGGGCATCTGCGCGGTGCCTGCCTTCCGCGAGGGCTGGGAGGACTTCAACACGGGCGTGCGTGCCGCCGATGACCACTTCGAGCGTCTCGACACCAACGTCTACGACCCGATGCTGATGTACTTCTCTTCTGGTACCTCGGGCAACCCCAAGATGGTCCTGCACAACTCCACCTACTCGCTGGCCCACCTGATCACGGCCAAGCACTGGCACAACGTGGACCCCGACGGCATTCACTTCACGATCGCCGACACCGGCTGGGGCAAGGCCGTGTGGGGCAAGCTCTATGGCCAGTGGCTGATGGAAGGTTGTGTCTTTACCTACGACTTCGACCGCTTCCACGCGGGCGAGATCCTCTCGCTGATCGACAAGTACCAGATCACCACCCTCTGCTGCCCGCCCACCATGTACCGCCTGATGATGCAGGAGGACTTCAGCAAGTACAGCCTGAGCTCGCTGCAGTACTCGACCACTGCTGGCGAGGCGCTCAACCCCGACCTCTTCGACTTCTGGAAGAAGACCACCGGGCTCACGATCTACGAGGGCTTCGGTCAGACCGAGACCCCGCTTACCATCGCAAACCTCACGCACTCCAAGCCGCAGCCCGGCTCCATGGGCAAACCCGTGCCCCTGTACACCCTGCAGCTGCAGCGATACGACGGCACCGAGTGCGACACCGGCGAGAGCGGCGAGATCTGCATCAAGATGGACCCGCGACCCGAGGGCATCATGATGGAGTACTACCGCAACCCCGAGAAGACCGCCGAGGCCATCCACGACGGCTGGTACCACACGGGCGACGTGGCGTGGAAAGACGAACACGGCTCCTTCTGGTACGTTGGCCGCAACGACGACGTGATCAAGTCGTCCGGCTACCGCATCGGGCCCTTCGAGATCGAGAACGTGCTGCTCGAGCACGATGCCGTCCGTGAGTGCGCCGTGACCGGCGTGCCCGACCCCGTGCGCGGCAAGGCGGTCAAGGCGACCATCGTGCTCAACCCCGGCTACAAGCCTTCCGACGACCTCACCAAGGAGCTCCAGACCTGGGTCAAGAAGGAGACGGCCCCCTACAAGTTCCCGCGCATCATCGACTACGTGGACGAGCTGCCCAAGACCGTCAACGGCAAGATCCGCCGCGTCGCCATCCGCAAGGAGGACGAGGCAAAGGCAGAGGCGTAGGCGAGAAGAAGAGCACCAGACCCGACAGGCACTGACGACCGAGAGACCCTGATGACCGAGACCACAGACAAGCGCATCCCCACCAGCCTGATGGCGGCCCTGCGGTCCGTCACGATTGTCTGCGGCCACTACGGGACGGGCAAGACCAACCTCACCGTCAACCTCGCTCTGGACCTCGCAGCCGCCAGCCACAAGGTCACCGTGATCGACCTGGACATCGTCAACCCGTACTTCCGCGTGTCCGAGCAGCGGGAGCTGCTCGAGGGGCAAGGCGTGCGCCTGATCGCGCCCGTCTTTGCCGAGCGGGGGACCAGCCTCGACGTGCCGAGCCTGACCGGCGCCATCGCGCCCGCCATCGATGACGTGAGGGAAGGGGAGTACGTCCTGATCGACCTGGGCGGCGACGATGTGGGATCGGCTGCGATGGGCCGCTTTGCCCTGACGGTCGCCGAGCGCGACTACGCCATGCTGCTCGTGATCAACCGCCACCGCAACCTCACACAGGAGCCCGCGGAGGTCGTCGAGAATCTCCGCGAGATCGAGATGGCCAGCCGCCTGCACGCGACAGCCCTCATCGACAACGCGCATCTCAAGAGCCTGACCACGCCCGAGGCGCTGGCAGACCCGGAAGGGTTCGCCCCCGAGGTCATGCGCCTCACCGGCCTGCCCGTCGTGGCCAAGACGTACCCGCAGGAGCTATTGCGGCAAGATTCCCTTATTATTGGAAACACTGAGGAAAAGAGCCTGCTCTATCCTGTTCACTTATACGTAAAGAACCCCTGGGAATAAGGACGCGGAAAGAAGGGAGAGGCTTTCCATGGCAAAGATGATCGTCGACGAGCATTTCTGCAAGGGTTGCGGCCTTTGCGTCGATGCGTGTCCCAAGGGCATCGTCGAGCTAGACAAGACCAGGATTACCGAGAAGGGCTATCACCCGGCGCACTGCGTCGACCAGGCCTCGTGCATTGGTTGCTGTTCCTGCGCCCTGATGTGCCCCGACGTCGCCATCAAGGTATGGAGGTGATTGCATGGGCGAGAAAGTACTGATGAAGGGCAACGAGGTGCTGGCCGAGAGCGCGATGCGCGCGGGCTGCCGGTACTTCTTCGGGTACCCCATCACCCCTCAGACGGAGCTGTCCGCCTATCTGGCCAAGCAGATGCCCAAGGTCGGCGGTACGTTCCTGCAGGCCGAGAGCGAGATCGCGGCAATCAACATGGTGTACGGTGCCAGCGCCGCCGGCGCCCGTGCCATGACCAGCTCCAGCTCTCCCGGCGTCTCGCTCAAGAGCGAGGGCGTGTCTTACATCGCAGGCGCCGACCTGCCCGCCGTGATCATCAACGTGATGCGCGGCGGCCCCGGCCTGGGCTCCATCCAGCCGTCGCAGTCCGACTACTGGCAGGCTACCAAGGCGCTCGGCCACGGCGACTTCCAGATGATCGTGTACGCGCCCTCCACCGTGCAGGAGATGGGCGACTACACCTACAAGGCCTTTGACAAGGCCGACGAGTACCGCACGCCCGTCATGATCCTGGCCGACGGCATGCTGGGCCAGATGATGGAGCCCGTGGAGCTGCGTCCCGCCATCAAGGACATCCCCGAGCGCCCCTGGGCCACCACCGGCACCCAGATGAAGCGCGAGCACAACATCGTGAACTCGCTCTACCTGGACGCCCCCACGCTCGACCGCATCAACCACGAGCGCTTCGAGCGCTACGACAAGATCAAGGCGACCGAGCAGGAGAGCGAGAAGTTCCTCTGCGACGACGCCGAGTACGTCGTGGTGGCCTTCGGCGCCGCCGCCCGCATCGCCCGCAACGCCGTCCGCGCCGCCCGCAAGCAGGGCGTGAAGGTCGGCCTGCTGCGCCCGATCACCCTGTGGCCCTTCCCGGTCGACGCGATCGAGGAGACCATCCCGCAGGCCAAGGGCTACCTCTCGGTCGAGATGAGCATGGGCCAGATGGTCGAGGACGTGCGCCTGGCCGTCGCCGGCCGCGCCCCCGTGGAGTTCTTTGGCCACACCGGCGGCGTGATCCCCACGCCCGCCGAGGTCACCCAGGCCATCCTCAAGCTCGCTGGAAAGGCAGGTGAGTAGCAATGGCAGAAGAAAAGCTCGTCTTTGACCGCCCGCATTCGCTGCTGCCCGTGATCACCAACTTCTGCCCCGGCTGCACGCACGGCATCGTGCACCGTCTGGTCGCCGAGGCCATCGACGAACTGGGCATCGAGGGCAAGACGGTCGGCATCTCGCCGGTCGGCTGCGCCGTCATGGGCTACAACTTCTTTGGCTGCGACATGATCGAGGCCGCCCACGGCCGCGCCCCCGCGGTCGCCACGGGCGTCAAGCGCGTGAACCCCGACAACATCGTCTTTGCCTACCAGGGCGACGGCGACCTGGCCTCCATCGGCACCGCCGAGACGGTCCATGCGGCGACGCGCGGCGAGAACATCACCGTGATCTTCATCAACAACGCGATCTACGGCATGACCGGCGGCCAGATGGCCCCGACCAGCCTGCCCAACCAGGTCACGCAGACCAGCCCCTACGGCCGTGACACCGCGCACCAGGGCTACCCCGTCCGCATCTGCGAGATGCTCTCCACGCTGGACGGTCCTGCTTACCTCGAGCGCGTGTGCTGCGACACCCCGGCGCACGTCCGCGCCGCCAAGAAGGCCATCAAGAAGGCCTTCCAGTACCAGATCGACGGCGTGGGCTACTCGCTGATCGAGGTCGTCTCCACCTGCCCGACCAACTGGGGTATGACGCCGCAGAACGCCTTCCAGTGGCTGCGCGACAACATGCTGCCGTACTATCCGCTGGGCGTCTACCGCGACGTGCTCGCCGAGGGCTACGAGTCCGTGCTCGACCGCGCTCACGACCGCGCCAAGGAGAGCCTGATCGCCCAGAAGACCACGGCCATCGACACGGTCGCCGGTCTCATGAAGGGCGGTGAGGCTTAAATGGCAGAGCACCGTTTCGTCCTCTCCGGATTCGGCGGCCAGGGCCTGCTCTTCGGCGGCAAGGTCATCGCCTACGCCGGCCTCGTCGAGGACCGCTACCTCTCCTGGCTGCCCAGCTACGGCCCCGAGATGCGCGGCGGCACCGCCAACTGCTCCGTGACCCTGTCCGACGAGCCCATCGGCTCGCCGCTGGTCACCGACCCCACGGCCGTCATCGCCATGAACCAGCCCTCCGTCGACAAGTTCGGCCCCACGATCGTCCCCGGCGGCGTCATCGTGATCGACTCGGCGCTCACCAACACGGCGCCCGAGCGCGAAGACATCAAGATTTTCATGATCCCCGCGACCGAGATCGCCGAGAAGGCCGGTTTCAAGGTCCTGGCCAACATGGTGTGCCTGGGCAAGCTGTGGAAGGAGACCGGCTTCTGCGACGAGGCGTCGCTTGAGCCCGCCCTGCGCCACGCCGTGCCCGCCAAGCACGCCGACATGATCGACAAGAACCTAGAGGCGCTACACCTAGGCATGACGCTATAGGTCGACGCTGCCCGTCTTTGTGCACAAGCCCCTGGCAGATCGACAAACGACCTGCTAGGGGCTTTTATTATGAAAAGTGATTGAGCGAGGAGAAGAAGGAGTACGCACATGGCAGAACAGGACAACAGACTCGGCAAGAAGCTCGTGACGCTGCGCAAGGCGCACCATCTGTCGCAGCAGCAGCTCGCCGAGCGCGCGGGCGCGGACGTCGAGATCATCAAGGGGCTCGAGGAGGGCAACCTGCCTTCCTCCCTCGCGCCCCTGATCCAGATCACGCGCGCCCTGGGCGTCCGTCTGGGCACCCTGATGGACGACGACGAGGCCACCGGCCCCTTCTACATCGAGAAGGGCCAGATGGAGGAGGTCACGCGCCTCAAGAGCCTGGAGACCGCGAGCGACGCCGGCGACCTCTCGTATTTCAGCCTCGCCGCCGGGCGCCCCTCGCGCCACATGGACCCCTTCATCATCACCATCACCCCGTCGGGGGAGGTCGACCACAAGCTCGTGGGCCACGAGGGCGAGGAGTTCCTCTACGGCCTGGAGGGTGAGATCGAGATCGCTTACGGCGACGAGCTCTACATCCTGCACCCGGGCGAGTCCATCTACTACGACTCCATCGTCCCGCACCAGGTGCGCGCCCACGAGGGGCAGAGCGCCAAGTTCCTCGCTGTCGTGTACACTCCCGTCGAGAAAGAGGCGTAAGGCGTATGGCGGAAATGACCAGTGCCACCGGCTACCATATCTGCGACAACCTGGACGTCGAGCACGGTTGGACCCCTGAGGAGGTCGCCGAGCGCCAGGCGACGGGCGCCCTCATCGCCAACCCTGCGCCGCGCCCCGACGGGACCGTGCCCGTGCCCGGCGACCAGGACATCCCCCTGCACTCCGAGCTGACCCTGGGCGCCTACCTGCGCAAACAGGTCGTCATCGACCCCGACCACGAGTTCATCGTCTACCCGGACCGCGACCTCAAGTGGACCTACAGAGAGTTTGACGAGCGTACCGACAACCTCGCGCGCGGCATGCTCTACATCGGCATGCGACCGGGTGACCACCTGGGCGTGTGGGCCCGTAACATCCCCGACTGGGTGACCTTTATGTTTGCCTGCGCCAAGATCGGCGTGGTGATGGTCACGATGAACCCGGTCTTCAAGAGCCACGAGCTCGACTACGTGCTCAAGCAGTCCGACATGAAGGCTCTCTGCGTGATCGACCAGTTCCGCGACATCGACTACGTCCAGATCGTGCGCGAGCTGGTGCCTGAGTCCCTCTTCTACGAGCGCGGCTACCTGAGCTCGGACAACTACCCCTGCCTCAAGAACCTCATCTACATGGGGCCCGAGAAGCACCGCGGCTTCTACAGCGTGCCCGAGCTCCTGCTGCTGGGCAAATACACGATGAAGAAGGAATTTGCCGAGATCGACAGCCAGTTCGACCAGAACGACTGCGTGATGATGCAGTACACCTCGGGCACGACCGGCTTCCCCAAGGGCGTCATGCTCACACACCGCAACATCCTCAACGACGGCTTCTTCATCGGCGAGGGCCAGAAGCTCACGCCGCGTGATCGCGTGTGCCTGCCCGTGCCCTATTTCCACTGCTTCGGCTGCGTGCTGGGCATCATGGCCATCCTCACGCACCGCTGCACGATCGTGGGCATCGAGAGCTTCGACGCCGAGATGGTGCTCCAGGCGATCGAGAAGGAGCGCGCGACGGCGGTCTACGGTGTGCCGACCATGTTCATCGCAGAGCTCAACCACCCCAATTTCGCCCAGTACGACATGAGCAGCCTGCACACGGGCATCATGGCCGGCAGCCCCTGCCCGCCGGCGACCATGGCCGAGGTCATGGACAAGATGAACATGAAGGACATCACCATCTGCTACGGCCTCACGGAGACCAGTCCCGTCTTCACGCAGTCCAGCGCGGACGACGACATCGACCACAAGTGCACGACCGTGGGCAAGAAGCACCCCGTGGTCGACGTGAAGGTCGCCGACATCAACGACGGCCACCGTCTGGGGCCGGGGGAGCACGGCGAGCTCTGCTGTCGCGGCTACAACGTGATGAAGGGCTACTACAAGATGCCCGAGCAGACCGAGGCCATCATCGACGACGAGGGCTACCTGCACTCGGGCGACATGGGCACGGTCGACGAGGACGGCTACTACCGCGTGACCGGCCGCATCAAGGACATGATCATCCGCGGCGGCGAGAACATCTACCCGCTCGAGGTGGAGAACTTCCTGCTCTCCATGCCCGGCGTGCTCGACGCGCAGGTCGTGGGCATCCCCGACGAGAAGCTCGGCGAGATCGTGGGCGCGTTCATCCGCACCAAGCCCGGCTACGAGGACATGACCGAGCGCGACGTGCGCGAGTACGCCATCCCGCGCATCGCCCGCTTCAAGGTGCCCAAGCGCGTCTTCTTTGTGGACGAGTTCCCGATGAACCCGGCAAAGAAGGTCCAGAAGTACAAGCTCCGCGAGATGGCCAAGGAGCTCACGGCGCGCGAGAACCTCAAGGTCTTCGCCTCCGAGGAGGAGGCCGAGAGGGCCCGTCGGGCGTCCGAGGACGACGACGCGCGCGGCGGCATGTTCCGCGAGAAGTAAGCGAGCGGTCGCAAAACGGCTCAAGCGGCCCTGCGCGGTCTGAGCGGCAATGCGCGTCCCGAATTGTGATACGGCATGACGAAATGGGGTATCGTGGAGACGGTTGATTTCCGTGCCTGCGATACCCCGTCTTGTGGGGCACGACGAGAGGATGTACCAATGGATGCAAACAGCAAGAGGCTCAAGATCTTCTGCCTGATCAGTCTCTTCTTCGGGCTCGCCGAAATCGTCAGCGGCTTTGTGCTGCAGGCTCCCATGGGGGTGTCGATCATGACGGCGTTTGCCCCGATGGCGGCGGGCGTGCTGTCGCTGGTCCTGGGCGTGCACGGCGCGCGGGCGGCCAACGTCCCGTCCAACGCGCAGAAGCTTCGCACGTTTGCGCTGGTCATCACCTTGCTGTCAAGTGCCGTCACCGGTCTCGGAGCCTATCTTGGCCATGGCCCGAGCAGCTTTATGTACATCTGCGCTATCGGTACGCTGCTTGATGCCATGATCGTCTTCTCCGCTCATGCGGTGAAGCGTGCGCTTGACCGTGCCTAGCGGGCGGACCGTCATCGCCCTGGATTTCGCGATCTCCATCATGAAACTCGTGATACCCGCCACGAATCTCGGAATCTCCGAATCTCCGATAATTCCCGTTGGCACAAACGGGGAAGTTCTGTTATAGTACTTCCTCGCACGGGCGACTAGCTCAGGGGTAGAGCGCATCCTTCACACGGATGAGGTCACTGGTTCGAAACCAGTGTCGCCCACCAGAAAAAATAGGCCAGGGGCTTATACCTCTGGCTTTTTCTTTTTAAACTTTTTGGTATGCGCCGTTTTCGCTTTGAATGCAAGAAGACACGCAGGGCGGGGTATATACTTTCCGCTTGTATGAAACACCCGGCTTCGGGAGTTGGCATTCACGAGATAGTAGGTTGCACCGCATGTCTTCGATGAACGAAAAGGATTACTACGCGATTCTCGGCGTGGACAAGAGCGCCACGACGGAAGAGATCCGCAAGGCATTCCAGCAAAAGGCCCGCAAGCTCCACCCCGATGTCAACAAGGCGCCCGACGCGGAGGAGAAGTTCAAGGAGGTCTCCGAGGCCTACGCGGTCCTTTCCGACGAAGACAAACGGCGCCGCTACGACGCGATGCGGTCCGGTGTGCCCTTTGCGGGGTCGTCGCAGGGCGGCTATTACGGGGGAGGCTACGGTGGGGATACTGCAGGCTATGGCGGGGGAGACCCGTTCGGCTGGGGCTTTCCCTTCGGCGGCGTCGATATGGGCGGCTACCGCAGGCAGCAGCGCACGACGCGTTCCCGCTCGTACAACCCCAAGGCCGGCGCGGACATCGTCGTCGACGTCGAACTCACGGACAAAGAGGTGGAGACGGGTGTCAAGCGCGGTATGACCTATCAGCGCTACGCGACCTGCGACGCCTGCCACGGCAGCGGGTCGGTCCACGCGGAGCACGCCGAGACCTGCCCGACCTGCAACGGCACCGGCCGTATCACGCTGAACCTCGCCGACCTGCTCGGCTTCGGCGTCGTGGAGATGCAGTGCCCCGAGTGCGAGGGCTCCGGCCGCGTCGTCGCGGATCCCTGCGATGCCTGCGGGGGAGCGGGCCGCGTGCTGACCGCGAGCGAGATTGTGGTCGACATCCCCGCGGACAGCCACGACGGGTCCGAGGTGCGCATCCCCGGCATGGGCAACGCCGGCACCAACGGCGAGGCCTCGGGCGACTTCGTGTGTCGCGTCTCCGTGCCATCCGAGAAGCTCACCCGTCGCCAGTCGACGGGCTTCCAGCTGCTCGGCTTTATCGCGCCTTTCATCGTATTTGGTCTTATTTCGGGCACGCTGGCGAGCATGTCCGTCTTTGTGATTCTCTGCACCGTGATAGGCGTGCTGCTCGTGGCGCGTGACGGTGTGAAGCAAAGTAAGCATTGGTGGAGAAACGCCTGGAGGAGCTTCCTCTACGGGGCCTCGAACGGCCTGGTCTTTGCCCTGCTTACCGTCGCTATGTACTCGTGCACGGCTGGCTCGGCCGCACGCGCGGACATGATGGGAGTGAGCCGTGGCTGATAAGGATTACTACGAGCTGCTCGGCGTGGACAAGGACGCCGACGCAAAGACGATTAAGAGGGCCTTCCTCAAGAAAGCCCGTGCCCTGCACCCCGACGTCAACAAGGCGCCGGACGCCGAGGAGCGCTTCAAGGAGGTCAACGAGGCGTACGCCGTGCTCTCCGACGAGCGCAAGCGCGCCAACTACGACCGCTACGGCACGCCCGACGGCCCCGGCGGGTTCGGCAGCGACTACGTCGACATGTCCGACATCTTCGGCGGCGGATTCGGCATCAACGATATCTTCGACTCGTTCTTTGGCGGCGGTGGGCGTGCAGCAGGCGGCCGTCCCGCCCGCACGCGCGGCCGCGACATGGGCATCACGCTTCATATCTCGCTCAAGGAGGCCGCGGCCGGGTGCACCAAGACCATCTCGTACGAGCGCCTCGCGCCTTGCGACGACTGCAACGGCACAGGCTCCGCTGCGGGCGGTGAAGAAAAGACGTGCGGGCGCTGCCACGGCACGGGCCGTGTGGTAGAGGTCCAGCGCACCATCTTCGGCCAGATGCAGACGGAGACTACCTGCCCCGACTGCCAGGGCAGCGGCAAAGTGGTCGACCACCCCTGCGAGACCTGCAACGGCCAGGGCCGCACGCCGTCCCACGAGACGGTCGAGATCAAGGTACCCGCCGGCATCCAGTCCGGCCAGTCCGTCAAGGTGGACGGCAAAGGCGAGGCAGGTGTGCGCGGCGACCGTGCCGGCGACCTCATCGCCACCATCGACGTCGAGGCGGACGAGCGCTTCGAGCGCCAGGGCAACACGCTGTACTGCAGCGTCGACATCGATGCGCTCGAGGCCATGGTCGGCACCACGCGCGAGATCGACGGCATCCTCGACGGCGAGCGCATCAAGATCGAGATCCCGCGCGGCTGCCAGTTCGGCCAGCAGATCACCGTGCCCCGCCACGGCATGCCCAAGCTCGGCAGTCCCGTCAGGGGCGACCTGGTCGTCGTCGTGCGCGTCACGGTGCCGGACGACCTGTCCGCCGTCCATGAGGAGATGCTCCGCCGCATCGTCGCCGAGCGCACCGGCGATAACGCGCCAGCGACGGCAGATGGGCCGCACGCCAAGAAGCCCCGTCGTCCCCGCAAGACGAGGAAGGCAAAGTGACGCCCGCTACGGCACGCATGCCGCGCGTCGCGTTCAAGACGATGGGCTGTCGTCTCAACCGCGTGGAGACGGATTCGGTCGCGCTTGCGCTGGAGCGGAGGGGCTGCGAGATCGTGCCCGAGCAGGAGGCGGACGCGATCATCGTCAACACCTGCGCCGTGACGGGGGAGGCGGAGGCGAAGTGCCGCAAGTCGGTCCGTCACGCGCTCAGCCTGCCGCAGCGGCCCTATGTCTTCGCGACGGGATGTATGGCGGCGCTCTTTGCGGACGAGCTCGCAGAGCTGGGTGACCATATCCGCGTCGTGACCGACAAGGCGGCGCTCGCGGACACCCTGTACCGGACGGTCACCTCCGGGTATGAAGACACACCCGACGAGGTCGGGGCCACCGTAACCACCGGAAGCAAGGCCACCGATACCCTCACGGGTGAGGCAGTTGCCACCCCCACGGTCGACGCGACGCCCACGCCGACGGGCCGCACGCGGCCCGGCATCAAGGTGCAGGACGGCTGCGACAACCGCTGCGCGTTCTGCATCGTGTGGAAGGCCCGCGGCACTGCGCGCTCCGTGAGCCCCGCCGAAGCCGTGCGCTTGGTAAGGGAGGCGCAGGGCCGCGGGGCCCACGAGGTGGTGCTCTCGGGCATCAACCTCGGGAGCTACCGCTACGAGTGCGACGGCGCGGCGATGCGCCTGCCCGAGCTGCTCGAGCATATCCTGGAGTGCACCGATGTGGAGCGGGTGCGTTTGTCTTCCCTCGAGCCGCCCGACGTCACGCGGCGCCTCTGCGAGGTCATCGCCGACTCGGGAGGCCGCATCGCCCCCTTCCTGCACGTGTGCCTGCAGTCGGGCTGCGACGAGACGCTCGGGCGTATGGGCCGCGTGTACGACTCCGGCCTGTATCGCCGTGTCGTCGAGCAGGCGCGCGAGCTGATACCCGACCTCGCGCTCGGTTGCGACCTCATCGTCGGCTTTCCCGGCGAGACGGACGAGGAGTTCGAGCGTTCGTACGAGTTCTGCCGGGAGATGCACTTCGCCAAGATGCACGTCTTCCGGTACTCCAGGCGCCCCGGCACCCCCGCGGCGACCATGCCCGACCAGGTGTCCGCCAGCGTCTCCGCGGATCGCTCCCGGCGCATGCGCGCGCTCGCCGACGCCATGCGCAGGCAAAACGCCAGCGCGGCCATCGGAAAGCAGGACCTGGTGCTCGTGCAGTCGCCGGGGAGGGCGGTGAGCGGCGGCCTCTACGACGTGCTGGTGGACGATCGCATCCCGGTCGACTACCTGGTGCGCGTCACGCCGCACGCGATCCTGGAATCCGGCTTTCTCGATGCGCGGCCCGTCCAGGCACAAGCCTGAAAGGCCGACGTGGTACATTTGCTTACAGACGCACCGGTGCCCATGGGCACGCCGACACCCTCACGAGGAGGAGATGTAGTGCAACCGACCCACGTCCGACTGACCATCCCGGACTCCGTGGAACCCCTGGCCATCACGGGCCCCGCGGACGCCCTGCTGCGTCGCATCGACGAGTCCTTTGACGCCATGGTGACCGTGCGAGGCAACCAGGTCTCCGTGATCGGTCCCGCGGAGGTCGTCGAGCAGGTGACGGCCGTCTTTTCGCGTCTGATCGCACGCGTGGAGACGGGCGAGCCGCTCGCCGTCGCCGACGTGGACTTCATCATCGAGCAGGTCAGGCACGGGGCGCCGGACGTCCAGGCCACCAGCGAAGACATACTGCTCACGTACCGCGGGCGCACCGTACGTCCCAAGACCGCGGGGCAAAAGAAGTACGTGGACGCCATCCGCACCCACAAGATCACCTTTGGCGTCGGCCCCGCCGGCACGGGCAAGACCTACCTGGCCATGGCGATGGCGGTCGCCGCGCTCAAGCGGCACGAGGTCGCCCGCATCGTGCTGACCCGCCCCGTCGTCGAGGCGGGCGAGTCGCTCGGCTACCTGCCGGGCACCCTGCAGGAAAAGCTCGACCCCTATGTGCGCCCCCTCTACGACGCGCTCTTTGACATGACGGACGCCGAGCGCGCGACCGCCATGATCGAGCAGGGGGTCATCGAGATCTCGCCGCTCGCCTTCATGCGCGGCAGGACCTTCAACGACTCGTTCGTGATCCTCGACGAGGCGCAGAACTCGACGCCCGAGCAGATGAAGATGTTCCTCACGCGCCTGGGTATCTCGTCCACCTTCGTCGTGACGGGCGACGCCAGCCAGCGCGACCTACTCGGGCGCAGCGGCATCGACTCGGCGCGCGAGGTGCTCGCCGACGTCGACGAGATCGCCTTCATCGACCTGGGCCGCGACGACATCGTCCGCCACTCGCTCGTCGCAAAGATCGTCGACGCATACGAGCGGGCTGACAAGCAGCGAGCAGAGGGGAGGATGTCGCATGGCGTCTACGACCTCTGACGGCCTTGCCGCCCCGTGGCGCAACGAGTATGACATCGCCTGCGACGACGACGCCGAGATCATCCTCGACGAAGACGAGACGAGCGCCGTATGCGACCTGGTGCTACGCGAGGAGGATGTCTCGCGACCGTGCCTCGTGTCGGTGACCTACGTCTCGGACGGGCGCATACGCGAACTCAACGCAGAATGGCGCGGCATCGACCGCGCGACCGACGTCATCTCGCTCGAGTGTGAGCGGCCGGACGACCCGGACCTTGCGGAAGGCGAGCCCTGCGAGCTCGGCGACATCGTGCTCGCGACATCCTACGTCACGCGGCAGGCTGCCCGATTCGGCGTGACGCCCAAGGACGAGTGCCGCCTCCTGCTGATCCACGGCATGCTGCACCTGCTGGGCTACGACCATATCGAGGAGGATGAGGCCGTCGTCATGGAGGCTCGGGAGGACCAGCTGCTGGCGCTCGCGCGCGTCGAGGGCATCCCCGACCACGTCGAGCTTACCCGTCACCGCGAGGAGCAGCCATGATACCCGGCCGCCACCCTTCACACCCGACCTTCAGGCGCAGTTTCCTCTTCGCGCTCCAGGGCTTCCGGACCGCGGTGCGCCAGGAGCGCAACATCAAGGTCATGCTAGGCGGGGGCGCTGCCGCGATCGTGGCGGGCGTCATCGTGGGGCTCGACCTCATGAGCTGGGCGATCATAGCCCTGTGCTGCGGTGTCGTCATCTCCTCCGAGCTGGTCAACACCGCGATCGAGACGGTCGTCGACCTCGTCTCCCCCGAGTTCCACCCGCTCGCCGGTCGCGCGAAGGACATCGCCGCGGCTTCCGAGCTCGTCTTGTGCGTCGCCGTGGGCATCGTCGGCCTGCTCGTGTACATCAACGCCCTTATTCACTAGGCAAAGAAGGACCCTATGTCTCTTGCAGATCCCACGGAAGAGGTTTTCCGCAGCGGTTTCGTCGCGCTGGTCGGCCGCCCCAACGCCGGCAAATCCACGCTGCTCAACGCAGCGGTCGGCCACAAGGTGGCAGCCGTCAGCAACGTCGCGCAGACGACGCGCCGCGCCATGCGCGCGGTGATCAACACGCCCACCTCGCAACTGGTGATCGTCGACACCCCGGGCCTCCACAAGCCCAAGGACGCGCTCGGCAAGGAGCTCAACCGCTCGGCCCTCGGCTCGCTCTCCGACGTCGACGCCGTCGCGATGCTGGTCGACGCAAAGAGCCCTGTGGGCAGGGGTGACGAGTGGGTCGCAAGCCATGTGAAGGCATGCGACGCACCCTACAAGCTGCTGGTGGTCACCAAGGCCGACCTTGTGTCGCCCCAGGTCGCCGCAGAGCAGGTGAGCGCCGCCCGCGAGATGGCCGACTTCGACGACGCCGTGGTCGTCTCTGCGCAGGAAGGTTTTAACGTCGACTCGTTCGTGTCCCTCGTGTCGGCGCACCTGCCGGAGGGGCCCAAGTGGTTCCCCGACGACATGACCACCGATGCGAGCGACGAGGACCTGGTCGCCGAGTTCATCCGCGAGAAGGCCTTCCGCAACCTGCGCCAGGAGATACCGCACTCCGTCGCCGTGACCTGCGACGACATCGAGTGGCGGGATGAGGACCACGCCTCGATCACCGCGACGATCCTGGTGGAGCGCGAGAGCCAGAAGGGCATCGTGATCGGAGCCGGCGGCCGCATGATCAAAAAGATCGGCACGGAGGCCCGCCGCGACATCGAGCGCCTCTTTGACGCGAAGGTCTTCCTCGACCTGTCCGTGCGCGTGCAGCCCGCCTGGCGCCGCGACAAAAACGAGATCGCCCGCCTGGGGCTCGAGGCGGAAGACTAAATGCCGGGAAGACGGACCTTCCGCACCAAGGCCATCGTGCTGGACACGACCAAGCTCGCCGAGCAGGACCTGATCCTCACGCTGCTCGCAGAGTCGGGCGCCCAGGTGCGCGCCGTCGCAAAGGGCGCGCGCAAGCCGGGCGGCAGGCTGGCGGCCCGCTCGGAGCTCTTCTGCGAGTCCGACTTCCTCATAGCCGAGGGGCGCTCGCTCGGTATCGTGAGCGAGGCCTCCACCGTCGACTCCCACGAGGGGCTGCGCGGCGACCTCGAGCGCGTGAGCGCCGCGTCGGCCGTCTGCGAGGTCGCGCGTCTGACCTGCTACGAGGACGCCGAGGACCTGTTCCTCTTCGACATCTGCCTCGCCTCCCTCGGCGCCTGCGAAAAGGCGGCGGACCTGCCCCATCTGCTGCTCATCGTCGCCGCCTACACCTTCAAGGTGCTGGCACACAGCGGCTGGTGGCCGGTGTTGGACAGCTGCGTCTCTTGCGGCGACCATGCTGTGGCATGGTTTTCTTCGCAGGCAGGCGGTCTGCTGTGCGAGAGCTGCGCGCGGGACGTCGCGGGAGCCGAGCAGGTGACGCCCGCCGAGGTGCAGTGGCTACGGGCCATGATGGCGAGCACGTTCGCGCAGCTGCTGGAAGCCCGTATAGACCCGGACACGGCGAGCTTCCTCGCATCCCTTGCGCATGCGTGGGCCGCGACGCAGCTCGATACCCGCCTCAAAGCATATGAATTCCTGATGAGCGTATAGGCGATGTGCTAGAGTACATCAGGTTGTACCTCATACCTAGACGTCCGTCCCACCGGCGACGCTCTCAGTGTGAGGCGAATTTCGAGGCGGGCACGTCCCGCGAAAGGTGGTTTTACCATGGCAGTTACCAAGGAGCGCAAGGCTGAGCTCATCGCCCAGTACGGCAAGGACGCCAACGACTCCGGCTCCGCCGCCGTCCAGGTCGCCCTGCTGACCGAGCGCATCAAGGGCCTCACGGAGCACATGAAGTCCCACAAGAAGGACTTCCACACCCGTCGCGGCCTGCTGATGCTCGTCGGCAAGCGTCGTCGTCTGCTCAGCTACATCAAGGCCCGCGACATCGAGGAGTACCGTACCCTCATCAAGAGCCTCGGCATCCGCGACAACATCCAGTAAGACACACAAGGTGGGAATCAGGGGAGGTGCCTGCGGGCGCCTCTCTTGTTATGAGAAGGGGTCGCCATAGGGGCGATCCCGCGGTGGCAAGAGAGCCCCGCGAAGCGGTCCACCTGCACAGGGCAGGCGGAGATAGGGAAAAGACATGGCAAAAGTTACACACGAGTTCGACCTCTACGGCAAGCACTACACGCTCGAGACCGGTGAGCTCGCCAAGCAGGCGACGGGTGAGTGCCTCGTCAAGTGCGGCGACTCCACCGTCAACGTGACCGTCGTCGTCTCCAAGGAGCGCAAGGACTACGACTTCTTCCCCCTGACGGTCGACTTCATCGAGAAGATGTACGCGGTCGGCCGCATCCCCGGCGGCTACCTCAAGCGTGAGGCCCGTCCCACCGAGAAGGCCACGCTCACGGCCCGCATGATCGACCGCCCGCTGCGCCCGTCCTTCCCCGACGGCTTCCGCAACGAGGTCCAGGTCGTCGCGATGCCCCTGGTCGCCGACCAGGTCCACCCGGTCGACACCATCGCGATCATGGGCGCCTCCGCCGCGCTGACTGTGGGCGGCGTGCCCTTCGAGGGTCCGCTGGCGTGCGTCCGCATCGGCCGCGACCGCGACACCAAGGAGTTCATCGTCAACCCGACCTATGAGGAGCAGGACAACTCCGACCTCGACCTCGAGCTCGCGGGTTCCGCCACCTACATCTCCATGCTCGAGGCCGGCGCCGACGAGATCTCCGAGGAGGACATGCTCGCAGCCATGACCTTTGGCCAGGAGGCCATCGCCGCCTTCTGCGAGGAGCAGAAGAAGTTCTTCGACGAGGTCGTCGAGACCAACGGCCCGCTGCCCGTCCGCGAGTACGAGCTCGACAAGCCGGTCGCCGAGGTGCACGACCGTGTCTTCGCCCACATGGACGAGATGAAGGTCGCCATCAAGAGCGCCGACAAGGAGACCCGAGAGACCCAGGTCGCCGACCTCAAGGAGCGCATCCGCGCCGAGTTCAGCGAGGAGGAGCAGGACGAGTGGTCCCGCGCCATCCCCGTGGAGCTCAAGCAGCTCGAGAAGCACGCCATGCGTCAGACCGTGGTCGAGACCGGCCTGCGCGTGGACGGCCGTCGCCCGGACGAGGTGCGTCCCCTCTACGTCAAGGGCAACTACCTGCCGCTGGTCCACGGCTCCGGCCTCTTCCAGCGCGGCCAGACCCAGGTGCTCTCCATCTGCACCCTGGGCATGCTCAACGAGTGGCAGCGCCTCGACACTATCGAGCCGATCGACGGCAAGCGCTACATGCACCACTACAACTTCCCGCCCTTCTGCACCGGTGAGACCGGCCGCATGGGCAGCCCCAAGCGTCGCGAGATCGGCCACGGCGCGCTCGCCGAGCGCGCTCTGCGCCCGGTGATCCCCTCCGAGGACGAGTTCCCCTACGCCATCCGCGTGGTCTCCGAGGTCATGGAGTCCAACGGTTCTTCTTCCATGGCTTCGACCTGCGGCTCCACGCTCGCTCTGATGGACGCCGGCGTGCCCATCAAGCGTCCCGTCTCCGGTGTGGCCATGGGCCTCATCCAGGAGGAGGGCAAGACGGTCGTGCTGACCGACATCCAGGGCGTCGAGGACTTCCTCGGCGACATGGACTTCAAGGTCACCGGCACCACCAAGGGCATCACGGCCATGCAGATGGACAACAAGGCCACCGGCCTCACGCCCG
>OMWE01000040.1 GCA_900314685.1 uncultured Actinomycetes bacterium
CACGTCGGCATGCTCTACTGCACCGCCGAGGCCAACTCCGTGATCCAGGTCGAGATGGCTGAGGCCGCCTGCGACGCCGCAGGCCTCACCCACGACCGCTACACCGTTTCCAGCTCCAACGAGGTCCAGTCCGTGGTCGAGTCCATGGTCGGCAAGGTGGACGCCGCCTACGCCCCCACCGACAACACCATCGCCGCTGCCGCCGCCCAAATCGGCCAGATCGCCAAGGAAGGCAAGCTCCCCATCGTCGCCGGCGAGGAGAACATGTGCAGCCAGATGGGCATCTGCACCCTCTCGATCGACTACGAGGAGCTGGGCCGTATGGCCGGCAAGATGGGCGTGGAGATCCTCACCGAGGGCAAGAAGCCCACGGACATGCCCATCCAGCACGAGGACGCCACCACGCTCAAGGTCGTCAAGAACGAGGAGATGGCCGAGGCCCTGGGCATCGACCTCTCGGTGCTCGACGCCTAACCTTCCGGGAGGAATCGCACAATGCTCAACGCCATGCTCGGCGCCGTCTCCCAGGGTCTGCTCTGGGGCGTGATGGTGCTGGGAGTCTACATCACCTTCAAGCTGCTGGACATCGCAGACCTGACGGTCGACGGCAGCTTTGCCACCGGCGGCGCCGTGTGCGCCGTTCTGGTCGTCGCCGGCGTCGACCCGCTGGTGGCCATCCTGGCCGCCATGGCCGCCGGGGCCGTCTGCGGTGCCGTGACGGGCTTTCTGACCACGGTCCTCAAGATCCCCGCCATCCTCGCCGGCATCCTCACGCAGATCAGCCTGTGGTCCATCAACCTGCGCATCATGGGCAAGTCCAATACCCCGCTGCTCGCATCCGATACCGTATTTACCAAGATCAGCGCCGTAACCGGTGTCACCGCCAACGTCAGTGGCATCATCGTCGGCGTGATCGTGGCGGCGCTTGTCGTCGCCGCCATGTACTGGTTCTTCGGCACCGAGATCGGCAGCGCCCTGCGCGCCACGGGCAACAACGAAGACATGATCCGCGCGCTCGGCGTCAACACCGACGTCACCAAGATGATCGCCCTCACCCTCTCCAACGCCCTGGTCGGCCTCTCCGGCGGCCTCATCTGCGAGTCGCAGAAATACGCCGACATCGGCATGGGCACCGGCGCCATCGTGATCGGCCTGGCCGCCATCGTGATCGGCGAGGTCCTCGGCCGCCTGACCCCGGGCAAGCTCGGCAGTTTCAGCAGCCGCCTGATCAGCGCCGTCGCGGGCTCCATCGTCTACTTCCTGATTCGCGCCATCGTGCTGCAGCTCGGCATGGACGCCAACGACATGAAGCTGCTCTCCGCCATCATCGTGGCCCTGGCCCTGAGCGTGCCCGTGGTGACGGAACGCGTCCAGAGGCGCCGTTCTTATTCCAAAGGGGGTGACCTGTGATGGCAAACGCAAAGACAAACGCCGCCTACGCACCGTATGGCTCCCCCATGCTCAGCATGAGGAACGTGTCCAAGACCTTCAACAGGGGCACGGTCACCGAGAAGCGCGCGCTCACGGACATCAACCTGGACCTGCAGCAGGGCGACTTCGTCACCATCATCGGCGGCAACGGAGCCGGCAAGTCCACGCTGCTCAACATGGTGGCCGGCGTGTATCCCCTCGACGCGGGCACCATTACGCTGGACGGCGTCGACGTGTCCCGCCTGAGCGAGCCCGCGCGTGCCAAGTACCTGGGCCGCGTGTTCCAGGACCCCATGCGCGGCACGGCGCCCGACATGCAGATCGACGAGAACCTGGCCTTGGCGCGGCGCCGCGGACAGCGGCGCACACTGGCCTGGGGCATCTCCAAGGAGGAGAAGGCCGAGTATCCCGACCTGCTCAAGGAGCTGGACCTGGGTCTCGAGTCCCGCCTGGAGTCCAAGGTCGGCCTGCTTTCCGGCGGCCAGCGCCAGGCGCTCACGCTGCTGATGGCAACGATCACCGAGCCCAAGCTGCTGCTCCTGGACGAGCACACGGCTGCCCTCGACCCCAAGACGGCCGCAAAGGTGCTGGGCCTCACACAAAAGCTCGTGACGGAGCGTCACCTGACCACCCTCATGGTCACCCACAACATGCACGACGCCATCCGTCTGGGCAACCGGCTGATCATGATGAACGAGGGCACCATCATCTACGACGTCCGCGGCGAGGAGAAGGCGCATCTTACCGTGGCCGACCTGCTGCAAAAGTTCGAGGAGGTCTCCGGCGGCGAGTTCGCCAACGACCGCATGCTCCTGAGCTAGATCGAGCAATAGGGGGCGTTTCCCTTGTGTCTCTGACGACAGGGAAACGCCCTTTTTCTCTCGCCGCCCCCTACTATGAGAGCCGACGCAGCGCACAGGACAATGTCATGAAATTCCCAAGGATCGGTTAGCCCTGCATCGGAGAGACTGTCTAATCGACACACGAGGCTACACTCGGGACTGTAAGTCCACCAAGATTGCGCGTGTCGCGCGATTTTATGGCTTCTCGACATTTCGTGACAGAGGGGCGTGCGCCATGATGATAGATGAGGATTACGAGCTCAAGCCAATCTCAGGTTGGAAAGCGCCGCTCATTCTACGAATCATCTTCGGTATTTTGACGGTGGCCTTGGCGGTCGGCGCCTGTCTCTGCTTCGTATCGGCCCAAAGATATAAGAATGCCGAGGAATATTCCGGTCTGATCCTCTCCGCCGGCGAGGTCCGCTCGGAAACCGGCGCCGATGACGATAGGACTTACGTGCAGAGAGACACCGTCGCAGTCGACATGGGAGAGAGTGGATACACAGCCGTCGAGATAGATGCCGAAGCCAGCAGGGAGAGCAGGCTTCCCAAGGTCGGCGAGACGGTGACTTTGACCCTGACCAAGAACGCAGACGGCGAGTATCTGTGGAACCTCGGCACCAAGCAGGATATGGTGTTCGGCATGACAATCATGACGATTGGCTTGGCATGCGGCGCGGTCTTCTCTGCAGTCATGCTCGGTCTCTCGTTCAGAAAATAGGGGCTCAGAAGACAGGGTGACGCCCAACATCAGCCAGCACACGTTCAATCAGACGTACGTCAGGAAACCAGCAGGGAAGATAGAGACCAGCCTGAAATCGCTTGGGACACTAGAGTGCGCTTCCCAGGACATTGGGGAAATCCCCCATGGTCCCCAAACAAGAATATATGTTTTTATTAGCACATGCGTTTGTTATATGCTACAATGGCTGCGCTATAAGGGACGGGGCCGACGTATCTGCTGGCCTTTGGGTTGAATAGCACGGACCCCGCGACTTTGGCGCGATATCCTGCGGTTATAAGGGGTCCTAACGGGACTTTCATTTCCGCAGTGGGCGCCTCCGTGGCAAGACATCCTTTTGGATCGTTTTGTGGGAGGAGGTTGCCATGTTTCGCCACTCATCCTTCCCATAGAGGATCGACTCGGTTACGTATTTTCGCAATCGACAGGAGGTCCCTATGGAGCAGCGCAGTATACACAATCTGAACTATGACAGCGACAAGGAAGCCTGCGAGGCTATGTGGCCTGGGCTCACGTTCCGTGACGACTACGTATTTGGTGCTGTCCTCAAATCCAACCTTGACGTCACGCGCCGACTTCTCGAATGCGTACTCGAGATTCCGATCGAGCGGGTCGCCGTGGTAACCCCTCAGAGGGCGTCTTACCCGTCGCAAAGGGCAAAGTCGGTCCGGCTAGACGCCTATGTGCAGGATGGAAGCGGCCACGTGTTCGATGTCGAGATGCAGAATTATGCCTCTCAGCAGCTCACCAAACGTG
This sequence comes from uncultured Actinomycetes bacterium, assembly GCA_900314685.1. Lineage (GTDB taxonomy): Bacteria > Actinomycetota > Coriobacteriia > Coriobacteriales > Atopobiaceae > Olegusella. The sequence continues at coordinate 3,772 of OMWE01000040.1, forward strand.
CGCGCTATTACCAGTCCGTCATGGATACCGAACAGCTGGATCGAGGTATCAGCTACTTGGATCTGCCGGACACGTTCGTCATCTTCTTCTGTGATTCGGATCCCTTTGGGAGGGGTCTCAAGAGATACACCTACCGCCAGTCCTGTGTGGAGGATGGCTCATTTGTACCATGGGACGGGAGCCAAAAGGTCTACCTCAACGCAAGAGGCACTCAGGGGGAGGTAAATAAAGAACTCCAGGCCGTCTTGGACTATCTTGCGGGGCATACAATAGGTGAGGAAAGTCTGGTGAGAGATATCGAGAACACCGTCGCAGAGGTGCTCTCATCTGAAGAGAGGAGGAGGGAATTCGTGGACATGCAGACAAAAATGATGGATGAGCACCGCATGGGTCACGATGAAGGACATGAGGAGGGCCTTGCCGAAGGACTCGAGCAGGGTATCAAACAAGGTATCCAACAGGGCATCGAGCAGGGTATCCAACAGGGCATCGAGCAGGGTATCCAACAGGGTATCGAGCAGGGTATCCAACAGGGCGAGGAGCGCGGTCGCACAGAAGCCGTGCGCAAAATTTCACAGTTAGCGGAGGCGCTTGCATCAGCAGATCGCCAAGACGAGTTGACGGCAGCGTTGGCGGATCAAAATCTCCTTGATGCTCTCTGCAAGGAGTTTGACATCCAATAATACGATAGCCTCGACAAAGCAGTCAGGGCGGATCCTTTTTGGACCCGCCCTGATACATACAGAGGCTAGAGCGTCTTACGTGTGGTTCTTACGCCAGCTCGGCAACGGCGGCCTTGAGCTCGTCGACGCGGTTTACCTGCTCCCAGGTGAAGTCGGGGTCCTTGCGGCCGAAGTGACCGTAGGCGGCCGTCTTCTCAAAGATCGGGCGGCGCAGGTCGAGGTCGCGGATGATGGCGCCGGGACGCAGGTCAAAGACCTTCTCGACGGCCTTCTCGATGACCTCGTCGTCCGCCGCGCCGGTGCCCTGGGTGTCGACCATGATGGAGAGGGGCTCGGGCACGCCGATGGCGTAGGCCAGCTCGACCTCGCACTTGTGGGCGAGCCCTGCGGCCACGACGTTCTTGGCCACCCAGCGGGCAGCATAGGCGGCCGAGCGGTCCACCTTGGTGCAGTCCTTGCCGGAGAAGGCGCCACCGCCGTGACGGCCCATGCCGCCGTAGGTGTCGACGATGATCTTGCGGCCGGTGAGGCCCGTGTCGCCCATCGGGCCGCCCACCACGAATCGGCCGGTGGGGTTCACGTAGATCTTGGCGTCGTCCCACCTGATGCCCTGCTCGTTGAGCACGGGGGCGATGACCTTCTCGATCATGTCCTCGCGGATCTCGGTGAGCTTGACGTCCGCCGAGTGCTGGGTGGACACGACCACCGCGGTGACCTCCACGGGCTTGTCATCCTCGTAGCGCACGGTGACCTGGGTCTTGCCATCCGGGCGCAGGTAGTGCAGGGTGCCGTTCTTGCGCACGTGGGCCAGCTGCTGGGCCATGCGCTGGGCCAGGTAGATGGGCATGGGCATCAGGACGTCGGTCTCGTCGGAGGCGTAGCCAAACATCATGCCCTGGTCGCCGGCGCCGATCTTGTCGATGTCGTCGGTATCGTCGGCACGGGCGAAGGTGCCGTCCACGCCCTGGGCGATATCGGGGCTCTGCTCGTGGATCATATTGATCACGCCGCAGGTATCGGCGTCAAAGCCGTACTTCGCGCGGTCGTAGCCGATGCGGCGCACGGTGTCGCGCACGATCTTCTGCACGTCGACGTACGCCTGCGTGCGGACCTCGCCCATCACGATCACGGTACCGGTCGTGGTGAAGGTCTCGATGGCGCAGCGGACGTTCCTGACGCAGGCGGGCACACCGGACGGGGAGATGTAGCCCTCCTTCTCCAGGCGGGCCTCCTTCTCCAGGATAGCGTCGACGATGGCGTCGGAGATCTGGTCGCACATCTTGTCGGGATGACCCTCGGTCACGCTCTCGGACGTGAAGAGGTAATTCTTGTGTGCCATAGCGCACCCTTTCCGCGGGCCGGGCTGTGCCCCGCATAAAAAATCCCCTCAGCGAGGGGACCACGGCATCGTATCCCCCGTCTTCCAGGCACGCGCAGCCTCCGCGCACCTGCCGAGAATTGGCACCGTGCCCCCTTTCGGGTCGGTTGCCGGAGCGTCATAGGGCTCGGTCCCTCAGCTCTTTGCGCGCGAAGACACACGTTCGTCTTCTCTCTATCCACGCGCCTCTTGACGGCTTAGGATAGGGTAAGGCATGCGTCTCCCCCTGTAAACCCATTTTTGAAACCAGTTTAAAAAGTCCGCGAAGACGGACCGCGCACTTCCGCGGGGGTCTGGCGGCAAGGCGGCACGTGCGGTGACGGCCTGACTACAGACACGTTTGGCCGGGCCGTAACGAGTACTTGGCGATAGCGCGATTCTATTCCCCGACGCTTTTTGCCCGCGATGCGGGGGTGCCGATGCCGTTGATGATGATCTGATAGAGCTCCTCGGTCATATCCTCGGCATCGATCCGCTCGGGGTGCTTGTATATCTGGCGCGCCGCACCCGAAAGGATTCCGCCACATAGGGTGACCGCTGAGATGTCGGGGTCCACATCGGATCGTACGACTCCCTCCCTCTGTGCACGCTCGATCTGTACCGTCACGAGGTTGGCGATGCGGTTGAAGCGGGTGTACACCTCAGGAGTCATGGCCATGCCCCCGCGCAGCATCCCGGACGAGATCGCCGACACAAAAAGGCCGCCGTCGCGCACGGTCTCGCAGAAGATATGGATCAGGCCCTTGATTGCCTCCTCCGCGGAGCGGGATTTTGCGACGGCACGCTCCTGCCGCGAGGCAAAGTCATCGATCACCCGCGTGAAGATCTCTTCTACCACGCCGTCGCGGTCACGGAAATAGTAGTAGAGCGCGCCTTTGGACATACTGCAGCGCTCAGCGACCTCGCTCATCTGGAAGTCGGTGTTACCCCGCTCCACGATCAGGTCCGCCGCCGCCTGCAGGATCTTCTCCCTCGTGCGCTCGGACTTCGTGGCCTTCCTCGCATGCTGCACACGGGCCGCGTGCTGGATCGCGGCGTCTTTGGCCACCTGGCGCACGGCTTTGCGCGCCGCCTCCACCTGGCTGCTCAGTTCGGCGGCGATGTCCTGCTTTGCAACCTGCTCTTTTTCCCCTATTTGTACTGCCATGAAGCTCTCTCCCAGCCGATGGTGCGGTATGAAACAAGTTCTACGCCGACACACATATATTTCTGACGAACACTACGCCATTTCCGTTCGCTGCCCCTGCAAGCTCGTCGCCGCCGCGCTGATCAGGCGGGCGAGTCCCTCGTTCACCTCGGCGACCGGCATCTCTCCGTACTCGCCGGAAAGCCATGCGCGATACGTGCCAAATACGCCGTCCACTATGAACTCATCCGCGATAATCATGTAGCGTGACGCCTCGGAAAACCCGCCCGCCGGATCCTCGTCCGCTCCGGACTCCTCGGAGCGCTCGCGAATCTTGCCCCTGATAATCGACGAGAGCGAGTCGATGAACGGTTGCACGCTCGTCGACGTCACCAGCTTGTGAAAGAGCTCCTGCTCCCCCGAGAGATAGGCCCCGATGTGGTCGAGCACCGGCCTCGGGTCTCTGAGCAGGTCGTCTGAATCGGCGCTATCGAGCAATAGCGTGACCCTGCCCGCAAAGTCCTCGAGCACGCTACGCAACAGGTCGTCGAGGTTGTCGAAGTGGGCATAGAACGTCCCGCGGTTGAGGTCGGCTGCCCTTGTGACGTCTGAAACGGAGATATCCTCATAGGGTTTCTCGGCGAGCAGGTTCACAAACGCCTCTTTGAGAAGTCGGATAGACCTCCGTGCGCTTCTGTTTTTGTTCGACTCTGCTGCCATAATGCCCTCTGCACATCCTATATCAGACATTTTAGACTGTTTTGTCGGGATTTATACGCATGTCAGTATTATGCCGAATTTTTTCAAAAGGCTTGTTACTATTTTTGAACATGGGTAGAATTCCAACGGTTGTCTGAGATTATACATATGTCGGACAAAAAGGTTCGAGGTTTTCGGGATTCGGCTTCCTCGCATCAGATCGAGCCAACCAGAGCCTACCGAGTAGGAGGACGTAAGAAGATGGAACGGCTTTTCAGAGGGGTGCTCAAGCACCGCAAGACTGTGATAGGGCTTTTTGTCGCCCTCACCGTAATCTGCGCACTCTGCATCCCTCAGGTCAAAATCGACGCCGACATGAGCGACTACCTGCCCACCAGCGCCCAGTCCAAGCAAGACCTCGACTTCATGAAGGACACCTACGGCAACGACATCACCAACGCCCGTGTCTACATCACCGGCATCTCGCAGGTCAACGCCGCAAAATTCGAGCAGGAGCTCGAGCAGACCGCGGGAGTGACCAGTGTCACCTGGCTCGGCGACGAGGTCGACCTCGCAGAGCCTCTCGGCGTCCAGGACCAGGACACCATCTCCGAGTGGTACGACGGCAAGGGGTACCTCTTCCAGGCGGTGCTCACGCAGGACATCACCCAGGAAGACATCGACGCCATCCGCGCCAAGGCAGAGGCAATCGACGGTGCCGAGACCGTGGCCATCGACGGCTCCGCCGTCTCCAACGCGTCGTCCATGGCGTCGCTAAACACGGACATGACCAAGATCATGGCCATCGCGATCGCGGTCGTATTTGTGATCGTCGCCCTCAACACCACGAGCTACCTGCATCCCGTCGTGATGCTGCTCACCATCGGCGTCGCCATCGTGCTCAACATGGGCACCAACATCTTCCGCGGCACCATCTCCAACATCACACAGCTCGTCTCGAGCGTGCTGCAGCTCGCCGTCTCGATGGACTACTCGATCGTCCTGCTCACCAACTTCGGCCGCGAGCGCGCCAAGACCGACGACGACTTCGAGGCCATGGTCAGCGCCATGACCAAGTCCTTCTCGGTCGTCCTGTCCTCGGCCGCCGTCACCTTCTTCGGCTTCCTGTCGCTGGCCGCCATGCAGTTCCTGATCGGCGCCGACATGGGCATCGCGCTGGCCAAGGGCATCGTCTGCTCCTTCTTCTCCATCATGCTGCTGATGCCCTGCATCCTCTTTGACATGCGTCACCTCGTGGAGAAGACCACCCACAAGCCCTTCTTCAAGAGCTTCAAGGGTATGGCGAGCTTCTGCCACAAGGCGGCCCTTCCCGCCCTCATCATCGCGGTCGTCTGCGCGGTTCCGGCACTGCGCGCCTCCAACTCCGTGAACTTCTCCTACGGCGCCGGCTCCTCCGTCTCCTCTGAGGCGCAGGTCTCAAAGGACCAGGAGATCATCAACGACGCCTTCGGCGAGTCGCAGACCTGGGCTATCATGGTCCCCGAGGGCGACTGGGCCGAGGAGCAGCAGCTCATCGACGACCTCAAGGCCCTGCCCACCACAAAGTCGGTCCTCTCCTACCTGACCGTGGCCGGCCAGGCGCTGCCCAGCGAGCTCGCCAGCGAGTCGCAGACCAAGCAGGTGCTGCAGAAGGGCTGGAGCCGCATCGTGCTCACCTCCAACATCCCCGACGAGTCCGCCAGCGCCTTTGACTTGGTCGACCAGGTGCGGGAAATCTGCAAGGACCATTACGGCAGCGACTACAAGCTCGTCGGCAACGCCGTCTCCTACGCGGACATCAAGGCGGTGACGGGTTCCGACAACCTCACCGTCAAGCTCGCCTCCATCCTCGCGATCGGCGCCGTGCTGCTCGTGATGTTCAAGTCCGTCTCGCTGCCCGTGCTGATGATCCTGGCCATCGAGGTGTCCATCTGGATCAACGAGGGCGTCCCCTACTTCACCGGCGAGACAATCAACTTCGTCTGCTTCCTCGTGATCGACGCCGTCCAGCTGGGCGCGGCCGTCGACTACTCCATCATCTACACGGAGGACTACCTGGCCCGCCGCCGTGGGATGCCCAAACGCCAGGCCGCCCTCGAGGCGCTCGAGCACTCCGCGCAGCCCATCCTGACGTCGAGCTCCATCCTGATCCTCGCCTGCCTCGGCATCTACTACGTGGCGTCCAGCCCGATGATCAACCAGGTCGGCCTGCTGATTGCCCGCGGCGCCCTGATCTCGGTCATCCTGATCTTCTTTGTCCTGCCGCTCACCTTCGAGCTGTGCGACTGGGTCATCGCCCACACCAGCTACAAGATCGGCTTCTACCAGGAAGACGAGGTCCTGCCCACGACCACCGCAGAAAACGAAGCGTAATACCCCGGATCAAACCCGCATCAGGATAAAAGGAGAAACCATGTCCCGCACCACTGCACTCGGCACCAAGCTCACCGCCCTCGCGATGAGCACCCTGCTTGCCACTGCAACCCCGCTCTCGGCGACCGTCGCGTACGCCGAGGAGTCCGGCTCGGACTCCGCCGACGGCAAGACCGTCGAGCAGGGTACGCAGAAGACCGCCAAGGATGAGATTATCTACACCCGCACTGACGCCTCCGGTGCTGCCAACGGCACCTACGTCGTGAACTACTTCAACACCACGGAGGCGACGGACGTCGCCGATCCTGGCGACTACGAGAGCGTCACCAACCTCTCCACCACGCAGGAGCTCGAGGACAAGGACGGTGCCATCAACCTGACCACGCTGGCTGGCCAGCCCTTCTACTACCAGGGCGACCTGGCGGACGGCACCCAGCTGCCCTGGAAGGTGGACATCACCTACACGCTTGACGGCAAGGAGGTCTCCCCCGAGGACCTCACCGGCGCCGACGGCGACCTCGACATCGAGCTCAAGGTGACCGGCCTCGACGACGATTCCGCCGTCGCGGACTTTGCCAAGAGCTTTGTGCTCCAGGCGCAGGGTACCTTCCCCGACGCCAACTTCAAGCTGGCCGACGCAGGCGACGCCACCGTCTCCACCGTCGGTGACAAGACCCTCGTCACCTACCTGCAGCTCCCCGGTACCGACGGCGACTACCATATCACCGGCAAAGCCACCAACTTCACCTATTCCGGCTGGCAGATCGCGGCGATGCCCCTCTCGCTCGACCTCAACGTCGCCGACTACGACACCTCGCAGCTGACCGACGCCGCGGGCGAGCTCGAGGACGCCACCAGCCAGCTGGCCGACGGCGGCTCCTCGCTGCGCGACGGCCTCTCCCAGCTCAACGACGGCGCCTCTGCTGCCGCGAACGGCTCTGAGGCTCTGACCGACGGCGCGAACCGCCTGGTCGACGGTACCGGCGCCCTTTACGCCGGCGCCGGCGAGCTTTCCGCCGGCACGGTCGACCTCTCCAACGGCGCAGCCAGCGCACTGAAGGGGGCAGCCGCCCTCAACAACGGCGCCGCCGCCCTCGATCAAGGTGCAGGCTCTGCGCTCAAGGGAGCAAACGACCTGAAGGCCGGCACCACTACGCTCGCCGCCGGCACCGATCAGGTGAACAACGGTGCCGCCAAGCTCCTCGCCGCCCTCACGACCACGGGTCGCGACGCCGAGGGCAATCCGACGACCTTCTACACGGGGGTCTCCGACGTCGCCGATGGTGCGGCCAAGGTCAACGGTGGTGTCCAGGCGCTCCTCGGCCAGCTGGACGGCGCTTCGAAGAAGCTCGGTGCCCTCAGCGAAGGGCTTACGGCCATCGACGGCAGCCTCAACTCCATCGATAGCGATATGAGCAGCATCAAGAGCGACGCGACCTCCTATGGCAGCTCACTTCTCACTGATGCGACGAAGGCAAGCCAGGATGCTGCCGCGCTTGACGACTTCGACACCGCTGGGCTCGCGCAGGCCTCCGGCAACGTTGCGACCAGCCTCCAATCCGCGGGCGGCAACCTCGAGAGTGCCGGCACGTCGCTGAGCGCCGCGGGCGATGCCCTGCAGGGGACCGCGCAGGCTCAGGCCGACGCCCAGGCTCAGCTGGCAGCCCTCTCTCAGACGATCTCCGAGCTTCCCGACGACAATCCGCAGAAAGCCGCCCTGCTCGACCAGGTGCAGAGCCTCAGCGGAGACGTCTCCACCCTCCACACGTCCATCGACAAAGCCGGCAGCAACATCGCGGATGCTGGTAGTTCCGTTAATGCGGCCGGGACCAATGTCTCGACCGTCGGCACAAACTTTCAGACGATCAACGGCATGGTCGGCTCCGACACACTCGGCAAGGTGAGCCAGCTAAAGAACGACCTCGCGCCCGTCAAGACGGACCTCGAGAACATCTCCACCATCCCCGCCCGCTCACAGGCCGTGATGCAGAAGGCTGGCGAGACGATGACCACCGCACGTCAGCTCTCGGCTGGTGCCCAGCAGACCGTCGGGGCGCTCACGAGCGATGAGGCAAAGGCTGGTATGGCCCAGCTCACGACGGGAGCCAATGCCCTCGCCG
>OMWE01000051.1:0-3626 GCA_900314685.1 uncultured Actinomycetes bacterium
GGTCCGCAAACGCAAGACAGCGCACCCAGTAGACCAGAATCCACCAGATGCGCCGCCAGACAGACCTCACGATAATGTGCTGAGCTACTCCCACTCGATCGTCGCCGGCGGCTTGGGGGTCACGTCGTAGACCACGCGGTTGACGCCGTCGACCTCGTCCACGATACGGCTGGAGATCTTGCCGATCACGTCGTAGGGCAGCTTTGCCCAATCGGCGGTCATAGCGTCGCTCGACTCCACGGCACGCACGATCACGGGGCGCTTGTAGGTGCGCTCGTCGCCCATCACGCCCACGCTGCGGATGTCGGGCAGCACGGCGAAGTACTGCCAGCAGCTATGCTCGGAGTTGCGCTCACCCGTCTCGGTGAAGAGACGGTCGTTGTAGGCGTCCAGCTCCTCGCGCACGACGGCGTCGGCCTCCTTGAGGATGGCCAGCTTCTCGGGCGTGACCTCGCCGATGATGCGGATGGCAAGGCCCGGGCCCGGGAAGGGCTGGCGCCAGACCATCTTGTCGGGCAGACCCAGCGCGATGCCCAGCTCGCGGACCTCGTCCTTGAAGAAGTGGTCGAGAGGCTCGATCAGGTCGAAATGCACCCCCTCCGGGAAGGGAATCAGGTTGTGGTGGCTCTTGATGGTGCTGGCCTTACCGCCCGTCTTTCGCGCGCCGGACTCGATGATGTCGGGGTAGATGGTGCCCTGGGCGAGGTACTCGATACCGTCGAGCTCCTGCGCCACGGCGAAGAACTCCTTCCAGAACTGCGTGCCGATGCGGCGGCGCTTCTGCTCGGGGTCCGTGACGCCGGCCAGCAGCTGGGCGTAGCGCTCCTCGGCGTGCACGTGGATCAGGGGCACATGGAACTGCTCGCGGAAGACCTCCTCCACCATCTCGGGCTCGCCCTTGCGCAGCATGCCGTGGTTGACAAAGACGCAAGTCAGCTGGTCGCCGATCGCACGGTGCACGAGCGCGGCCACCACGGAGGAGTCCACGCCGCCGGAGAGGGCGAGGATGACCTTCTTGTCCCCCACCTGCTCGCGGATCTGCGCGACCTTGTCCTCCACGATGTTGTCCATGGTCCAGGTGGGCACGAGGCCGCAGATGTCAAAGAGGAAGTGCGAGAGCAGCTCGCGGCCGTACTCGGTGTGGCGCACCTCGGGGTGGAACTGCGTGGCGTAGAGGTTGCGCGACGCGTCCTCCATGGAGGCCACGGGGCAGGTCTCGGTCGAGGACGTCACCGCAAAGCCCGCAGGCACCTGACTCACGGCGTCGCGGTGGCTCATCCACACGGTCTGCTCGGCCGGCGTGTCGCCGTAGATGCGGGACTCACCCGCGCGCGTGATGTGCGCGGGGCCGTACTCGCCCTTGTCCGTGTGGCCGACCGTACCGCCCAGCTTCACGGCCATGATCTGCTGACCGTAGCAGAAGCCGAAGATGGGCAGGCCCATGTCAAAGACGGCCGCATCCATATCAGGCGCGTCTTCCGCGTAGACGGAGGCGGGGCCGCCGGACAGGATGATCGCGGAGGGGCCGACCGCTGCGAGTTCGGCCGCGGAGATATCGCAGGGGAAAATCTCCGAATACACATGCAGGTCACGGACGCGACGCGCGATGAGCTGCCCGTACTGGGCGCCAAAGTCGAGTACGGCAACGAACTGATCGGGACGCTGTGAAGACATACCTGCTCCTTCGTACTGTCTGGGGGACTCGTGTGCTGGTCACTGCCATCATAAGACAAGCGTTGCGCCCGTACGCACGGCACACGCGTGACTCGCGACCTCTCCACGTCCGTCTTTGCCGTGCGCCCGGCTCGCTACCTGCCCCTACGCTGGCTGCCCGCATCGTCGCAGGTCGTCTTTGTGAACATCATGCGGGGAGTATCAGGTATTGCTACAATGAACGAATTGGAGCTGCGGCTTTGGCTCCGGCTAGCTACTTTGACCCTTCAAACCGGGGAGCACGCTTGGCACGCAAAAACATGCACAGCGCACAGCCTGAGGGAGTGAGCGAGTATTCGCGCGGTGAGACCGCTGGCAGGTACACCAAAAAACGCAAGTCCCGCGGCAGGCACAAAGTGCTGCGCAACATCTTTATCATCATCGCGATTGTGCTGGTCAGCGGCGTCGGTGCCGCGTGGGCCTATATCAACAACATCAACAGCCGCCTGTCCGCGGGCGTGGACAGCGAGCTGCGCGAATCCCTGACCGAGACGCAATCCGGCGAGCCCTTTTACATGCTGCTGCTGGGCATCGACAAGAATGAGAAGCGCGTCGAGGGCAGCTACGGCGCAGACGACAGCGCCTACCGCTCCGACTCGATCATGCTCGCCCGCATCGACCCGACCAAAAAGAAGGTCACGCTCGTCTCCATCCCGCGCGACACCTACGTCGATATGGGCGTGAACGGCCAGGAAAAGATCAATGCGGCGTACTCCTTCGGCGGCGCCGCCTATGCGACAAAGGTCATCTCCGACTTTGCCGGCGTCCCCATCTCGCACTACGCCGAGGTCGATATGGACGGCATGGCGGCCGTGGTCGACGCGGTCGGCGGCATCGACGTCAATCTGCCCGTCGCGGTGCAGGACCCCTACCACACCAAGCTCGACCTGCCCGCGGGCGAACAGCACCTGGACGGCAAGACGGCTGCCAAGCTCTGCCGCGCGCGCCATGCCTACGACAACTACGGCGGCGGCGATTTCTACCGCGCCGCAAACCAGCGCACGGTGATCGCCGCAATCGCCAAAAAGGTGCTCGCATCCGACCCCGTGACCATGGCAAACACGGTGTCCGAGATGGCCAATATGATCAAGACGGACATGAGCGTGGGTGAGATCGTGAGCCTTGCCTCCCAGATGGCCGGCATGGACATCGAGAACGACATCATGTCCGGCCAGGAGCCCACCAAGTCGGTCTACACCAACGAGACCTGGTATGAGATCTGCGACATCGAGGCTTGGCAGCAGATGATGGAGCGCGTCGACGCGGGCCTGTCCCCGCTGCCCGAGGGCGAGCAAGCCGACACCGACGGTATCTCCGCCTCGCTGCCCGGCGTCGAGGTGCCCACGCCTAACGACGGGACCGACGGCTCAGCCGGCTCCTCGGAAGGTACGTCTGTCGTAGAAGGCAGCGATAGTGGCGACAGCGCCGAGTCCATCGACTACGCGGGAGGTTACAGCGAGTAGACGGCCCGAAGCAGGGCTATCCCGCAGTGACAGCAGCAACAGCCGTAATAGCTGTAGCAGCGGCGACAAACAAAGACAGACGAGAACGCGCCCCACACTCGTGAGGCGCGTTCTTCTTTGGTGTTTTTTGGCTGGTTGTTTTTTCTAGCCGCTTTTTGACGGCCCGTCTTAAACGTTGAAGCGGAAGTGGACGACGTCACCGTCCTGCATCACGTAGTCCTTGCCCTCCATGCGCAGGCGGCCGGCTTCGCGGCAGCCCGCCTCGCCGCCCAGCGTGACGTAGTCGTCGTAGCTCTCGACCTCGGCCTTGATGAAGCCGCGCTCAAAGTCGGAGTGGATCACGCCGGCGGCCTCGGGGGCCTTGGCGCCGATGCGGACGGTCCAGGCCTTGACCTCCATCTCGCCCGCGGTGAAGAAGGACTGCAGCCCCAGCAGCTTGTACGCCGCCTG
>OMWE01000051.1:3648-5883 GCA_900314685.1 uncultured Actinomycetes bacterium
GCGCAGATCTTGAGGGGCTCCTGGCCGTTGATCGGGGCCAGGTCCTCGGTCAGCTGGTCCTCGTCGACGTTTGCGACGTAGAGGATCGGCTTCATCGTGAGCAGGAAGAGGTCGTGCGCGGCGGCGCGCTCCTCGTCGGTCATATCGAGGTCGGCTGCGCGCTTGCCGTCGTTGAGCCACTCCTGCAGGCGCTTGGCGATCGCGAGACGCGGGGCCAGGGCCTTGTCGCGCTTTGCCTCCTTCTCGAGCTTGGGGACGGAGCGCTCGAGCGAGCCCAGGTCGGCAAGGATGAGCTCGGTCTGGATGGTGTCCACGTCTGCCGCCGGGTCGACGAAGTCGCCGACGCGCCCGGTCTCGCGCATCACGTTGGGGTCGGAGAAGTAGCGTACGACCTCGCAGATGGCATCGCAGTTGCGGATGTTGGCCAGGAACTGGTTGCCCAGGCCCTCGCCCTCACTCGCGCCCTTGACCAGGCCCGCGATGTCCACAAACTCGACCGTGGCCGGCACGATGCGACCGGGATGCACGATATCCGCCAGCTTTTGCAGGCGCTCGTCCGGCACGTCGACGATGCCCACGTTGGGGTCGATCGTCGCGAAGGGGTAGTTGGCCGCCAGGCCGCCCTTGTTGGTGAGCGCGGTGAAAAGCGTGGACTTGCCCACGTTGGGCAGGCCGACGATGCCGATGGACAGACTCATGTGCGTCTCCTTGCTTCTTCTTACTTCTTGTACTCTTTGCTCAGCTCGTCCGAGAAGGTCTCCAGCGCCTTGAGCGAGGTGTCCAGGGCCTTCTTGCTCTTTTTCTTTGCTTCCTCGATCTGGGCCTTCTGCGCCTTGGCCTTCTCCTTCTCGGGATCGGGGACGACCATGACCTCGGGCTTGATCGGCTGCATGGTCAGTGCGCCCTCCTCGCACACCGCCACGCAGGCGCCGCAGTTGATGCAGTAGGTGGGCTCCACGGAGAAGCGGCCGCCCTCGTCGAGGTCGCAGGTGTGCTGCGTGCACACGCGCACGCAGTCGCCGCACATCGTGCAGCGCGTGGCGTCGCACACGGGGACCTTCCACTCGAAGCCCTGGGCGAGCTTGGGGTGGCTCTGCAGCGTGGTGAGCACCAGCTTGCGCTTCTGCGTGAGCAGGCGGCGGCGGGACTGGTGGTTCTTCACACCCGCGGTCTGCTCGAGGGACTTTTGCAGCGCGTTGATCTGGTTGGTGTGCTTTTGGATGCGGTTGGCCACCGCCTGCGCGCCGGCGAGCGCCGGGTTGCCCTTGGTCACGAGGCGCGTGCCCGCCTGCGTCATGCTGCTCACAAACTGCGAGCGCTTGTACGCACGGCTCTGCTCATGGTTCATGTCCTTCTCGTCGACCTCGAGGCCCACGTGCTGGGTGGTGTGCTCCTCGGCCTCGGCGATAGCGTCCGAGAACGCCTCCTCGCCCGTCGTCGTGCGGCACTTGTCGCAGATGCCGAGCGGCAGGTAGACGCTGATGTTACCGTACTCCGACAGCAGCGCGAACCACGTCTCCTTGCTCACGACGCCCACGCAGGGCAGCAGCACCTCGTTGTCCTTGGGCAGGCGGCCGAGCGCGCGCGTGCAGGTCACATAGCACTGCTCGTAGGTGCTGGCCGTACGCGCAATCTTGTCGTAGAGCGCTCGGGGCATCTGACGCTGCGCGAGCATCGCCTCGGACGGGCAGGCCGCGATGCACAGGCCGCACTTGCGGCAGTTGTCCTTGATCGAAGGCGCGCTGGAGGACAGATCGATCGCCTTCACGGGGCACACGTCGGCGCAACGGTGGCACACGTCCTTGCCGTCGGCCTCCTTGCGCAGACACGAGGTCGGGGTCACGCGCGGGCGGTCCTTGTAGTCGGAGGGGTTGTAGGTCGGCACCTTGTCCGGGTCGCCCATGATCTGGTCGGCAACGTCGCCAAACGGGTTCTTGACCGCGTTCCAGTCGTTTCGAATGTCGATGATGTCATCGAGCATGTCGCGTTTCTCTGCCATGTATCCCGTGCCCCTGGGCACGCCTCCCGGCACCCCTCTCCTGGTGCCGGGACAGCAAGTTCTTATTGTACTCGTCCTCCTCGCTCCGCGGTGTGCTCTTGCCGCTCCCACACGAGACACCGACGGAAGAAGCGAAGGCCTTGATTGCCAAAGCTAGTGCAGGAAGGGCTGCAATAGGTCTGTCACAGGGGCCGGGCGCCGCCGGTGCTCCCGCGACCTCGCCCTCTGCGTCCACC
>OMWE01000001.1 GCA_900314685.1 uncultured Actinomycetes bacterium
CCACCTGCACGGCGAGACCCTCCAGCACCTGCTGGACATCCTGGCCGGCACCGACGTGCGCCTGGTCTACGTGGGCGGCGCGGGCTCCCTCTATGTGAACCCCGAGCACACCCTGCAGGTCTATCAGACCCCCGACTTCCCGGCTGAGTTCGTGCCCCTGGCCACCGCACAGGTGGGCACCCTGGCTCAGATTCGCCCGGTCAAGGATGTCAAGTGGACCTACATCAGCCCTGCCGGCGACTTCCAGGCCGATGGCGAGCGCACCGGCGAGTACATCCTGGCCGGCGAGGAGCTCACGCTCAACGACCGCGGCGAGTCCATCATCTCCTACGCCGACTACGCCATCGCCCTGGTGGACGAGATCGAGTCCGGCAACCACATCCACGAGCGCATCTCGGTGGTCCGCAAGTAGAGCATCCTGGCCACATCAGCAGGAATCATCAAGACACGCGTGGGGCCGCGCCGGCATACGGTACGGTCCCACGTGTGTCAGGTGACGGGGGGTCTGTCACGCTTAACAAGGTATGGAGCTGAAGCCGTCCTGTAATGGCTACTTACCCTTGCGCAAGCAATGCCTTGATCTGGTTTGAATATTCAGGCATATCCTTCAAAGCAATCTCTGCGATTATCTCCCGGTTCGTGCCGTCATAGTCGTGCACGAGTCGATGCCTGGTTCCGGCGATGCGCGACCAGGGAATCTCTGGGTGCGTTGCGCGAAGCTCCTTTGAAATATGAGAGGTAAACTCGCCGACGTTGTAGATCGGAGTTGTAAGGGCCCACTGAGTAAAGCGATCTTCCAGTATCTGTTCGCGGGTAATACCCCGCTCTGAGATCATCTCGCTCAATTCATCAGCGTACTCCATGGCACGCCGTAGGTTTCGCTCATCGTTTGGGCTCATACCAGCTTCAGCTCATCTCTCTTCACGGAGCGGTAAAACTCCGAAGCGGGGTTGAGCTCGGATTCCTCGTACACGTCGACCGGCTTGCCCGCCTCCTCATAGAGGTCCTCGGCTATCGAGAAAACGTCCCTGCGATCAAACGTGGGTCCCCCCAGGACTATGAGGTCGATATCCGAGTCGGGTGTCGCCTCCCCCCTCGCGTATGAGCCAAAAAGCGATGCCCCGGAGGCGCCATAGCGTTGTAGGATGGGATCGACGAGTCGTGCAAGCTCTTCGATGGTGAAGACGTCGGACATATCGCACCCCTCCCGAAAGCCCTTCCGACTGGCATTTTTATAAGTATATCCAAAGCCGCGCGTCCGGCCCGATTGTGCGCTCGATATTGTATTGTCTCTCAACCGACTCTGCCTAGCCCAGGACCTCGGCGGCGATCTTGGCGGTCTCGTTGGCGTCCTTGGCGTAGTAGTCGGCGCCGACCATCTGGGCGTACTCGGGGTTGAGCACCGCGCCGCCGACGACGATCCTGCACCAGGGGGCCTGCTCGCGCAGGAGCACGATGGTGTCGGCCATCGACTTGACGGTCGTGGTCATCAGCGCCGAGAGGCCGCAAAGCAGTACGTGGTCGCGTACGACGGCGTCGACGACAACCTGCGGGTCGACGTCGCGGCCCAGATCGACCACATCGTAGCCGTAGTTCTCGAGCAGCATTTTCACGATGTTCTTGCCGATGTCGTGGATGTCGCCCTTCACGGTGCAGACGACGATCTTGCCCTTGCTCTCGACCGCCTCGCCGGAGCCCGCGGTCGCCTGACGGATGGTCTCGAAGCCGGCCTTGGCCGCCTCCGCCGACGCCATCAGCTGCGGCAGGAAGAAGACCCCCTTCTCAAACCGGTCGCCCACCTCGTCGAGCGCGGGGATGAGCACCTCGTTTATCGCGTACATCGCGTCGTGCTCGGCCATGATCTGGTCCACGAGCTCGGGAATCGGCCCCTTGCGCCCTTCGAGCACGAAGCCGACCGCGCGCTCCTCGGGCGTCTTGGCGGAAGCGTTGCCGTCCGCTTGTGCCGCGCCTGCATTCGCGGTGCCTGCAGCGGCGGTACCCGCAGGGGCAGCTCCCGCGGCAGCGGTACCCGCGCCAGCCGCGGCGGGCACCCCGTCCTTGCGGTCGGCATAGGCGCGCACGTAATCCTGCGCCGCCTCGTCCTCGCCGGTCAGCACGCGCCATGAGGCGTAGACGTCCATCAGGCGCTGGTTGGTAGGGTTGACGATGCCCATATCGAGGCCGGCCGCAAAGGCCGCCGCCAAGAAGGTCGCATTGACCAGCGGGCGGAAGGGCAGGCCAAAGCTGATGTTGGACACACCCAGCACCGTGCGCACGCCGGGTAGCTCGCGCTTGACCAGGGCGATGCCGTCGAGGATCTTGCGCGGGACGGTCTGGTCGGTCGAGGCGGCCATGGCCAGGCAGTCGATCACGATGTCGCGGCGGGGGATGCCGTAGGACTCGGCCTCGGATACGATGCGGCGCGCGATCTCGAGACGGCCCTCGGCGG
Organism: uncultured Actinomycetes bacterium; assembly: GCA_900314685.1. Taxonomy (GTDB): domain Bacteria; phylum Actinomycetota; class Coriobacteriia; order Coriobacteriales; family Atopobiaceae; genus Olegusella. The sequence continues at coordinate 2,450 of OMWE01000001.1, forward strand.
TCGCCGGGATGCCGTCCTCGTCTATCGTGAGGCCGACGATCGCGCAGCCGTAGTGCGCCGCGATGGGCAGCACGGCGTCCATGATCTCGTGCTTGCCGTTGGTCGAGTTGATGAGGGGCTTGCCGGGATATTTGCGCACGACGTTCTCGACCGCCGCTGGGTCGGCGGAGTCGATCTGCAGCGGCAGACGCGTGACCCCCTGCAGCTCCACCACCAGCTGATCGAGCACCGCAGCCTCGTCGATTTCGGGAAGACCCGCGTTGACGTCGAGGATCTGCGCGCCGGCCTCGGCCTGCTTGAGCGCCTCCCCCATCACATAGTCGTGGTTGCCCGTGCGCAGGGCCTCCTTCATGCGCTTCTTGCCCGTGGGGTTGATGCGCTCGCCGATCACGCCGACATGCCCCATCGGCATCGCGAAGAGCTCCTGCGAGCTCGCCACGCGGAAGTCGTCGCGACGCACGCGCGGCGCAGGGGTCCGCCCCTCGAGCAGGGCGCGCTCGCCGCGGGTGAAGTCGGGGGTCGTGCCGCAGCAGCCGCCGATCACGGTGACGCCGGCGTCGAGCATCCCCTCGACCGCCGCGCAGAACTCATCCGGCGTGATGTCGTAGACGGTGCGCCCGTCTTCCTCGCGGGGCAGGCCGGCGTTGGCCTGGGCCATCACGGGGCAGTCGGCCCACGGGAGCATGCGCTCGACCAGCGGCGCGACGTCCGCGGGGCCCAGCGAGCAGTTGATGCCGAGGACGTCCACACCCAGCGAGCTCATCGTGACGGCGGCGACCTCGGGTGTCGTGCCGAGGAAGGTGCGTCCGTCCTCGCCGAAGGTCATGGTGGCAAAGATCGGCAGGTCGGACTGCTCCTTGGCCGCCAGGATCGCCGCCTTCATCTCGGACAGGTCGGCCATGGTCTCGATGATGAAGAAGTCCGCTCCCGCCGCGTCGGCCGCACGCACCTGCTGGGCAAAGAGCTCGTAGGCCTCGTCGAAGGGCAGCGTGCCCATAGGCTGCAGCAGGGCGCCGGTCGGGCCGATGTCGGCGGCGACGTAGCGGACACCCGACGCGCGGGCGCAGCTCACGGCCGCGGCAAAGATCTCGGCGACCTTTTCCTCGCTGCCGAACTTGAGGGCGTTGGCGCCGAAGGTATTGGTGCTCGCCACGTCCGCGCCGGCCTCGGTGTACGCCCGGTGGATGTCCGTGATCTGATCGGGGTTGGTGAGGTTGAGCAGTTCGGGCAGCTCGCCGGCCGCGAGGCCGCGCGCCTGGAGCTGCGTGCCCATCGCCCCGTCGAAGAGCAGGAACTCCTCGCCGTCGAGCACGCGCTGGAGCCGATCGTCGGCGACGCGCAGCGTGCGGCGGCAGTGCAGGCGGGCGGGTGACTGAAAGCTCGTATCGACGTCAGCCATGACAGGTCCTTCCGGAGGCGCGGATCGTGCAGAATTCTCTGCAGTAGCAATACTGACAGGTCACCTTGCGGCTCGCCTGCGGTTCTGTGAAAAACCCGATAACCGCCGTGACGCTCTTGGTCGGCACCATGAGGTTCGTCGGCGTGAGGGTGATGCCCAGCTGACGGGTAGCGTCCAGCGTGCGGAGGACAACCGGCTGGATATCGAGCGGCAGGTCGCCGTAGCCGGGGCTGAACCGCCAGTTCACGTACTGCCCGCGCGAGGCGGCCTCACCCACCAGGCGGGCCTCCACCGCATCGGCCGCGCGCTCGACCAGCGTGGACCCCGCCACGTCAAAGACGGTCTGTGCGAGCGGATCGGTCAGCGACAGGCGACGGATCTCCTGATCGATACCCATGCCGGCCGTGACGGCAAAGACGCCCACCGCCACCGCCCCCGCCAGGTGCTCCGCGATGTCATGCCCGCGCAAGACAAGGGCGGTCCCCGCCAAACGCACGACGGGCTCGTCGCCCCCGTCGCGCCCGGCTATCTCAAAAACACGCCAGACGCCGCGCGGACGGCCGACCTCGAGCGCGCGCGCCATGCCCTCGTCGATGCGGGCGTCAAGCTCGGGCGAGATCTCCTGCCCGGCATAGCCGAGGTAGCGCAGCACCTCGCTTCGGTCGAGCGAGGTTATGGTGAAGCTCTCGACCGCCATAAGCGTCAGCCTACTCGGCCAGATAGCCGCAGGTCACAAGCGCGTCGTGCACCGCCGTGGCCACGCTCGGACGGTTCATCGTGTAGATGTGCAGGCCGTCCACGCCATTGACCGCGAGGTCCACGAGCTGCTCGCAGGCGTACTCCACACCCGCCTGGCGCTGGGCATCCGGGTCGTCACCTGCCGCCACCAGACGCTTGATGACCGCCGAGGGGATCGAGGCACCGCAGGTGAAAGACATGCGCTGGATCTGCTTGACGCTGGTAAAGGGCATGATGCCCACCGAGATCGGCAGCTTGATGCGGGCGCGGTCGCACGCCTCGCGGAAGCGGTAGAAGTACTCGTTGTCAAAGAAGAGCTGAGAAACGAGGAAGTCTGCGCCGGCGTCCTGCTTTTCCTTGAGGTGCTCGACCGAGGTCTTGAAGTCCGGGCACTCGACGTGGCCCTCGGGGTAGCAGGCCGCACCGATGCAGAGGCCGGAGTCCTTGAGGTAGACGATGAGGTCCTTGGCGTAGGTGAAGTCCTTGACCTCGCGGCCCGGACCGTGGTCGCCGCGCAGGGCGAGCACGTTCTCGACGCCGAGCTCCTTGAGCTGGGAGATATACGCGTCGACGTCCGCCTTAGTCGACCCCATGCAGGTCAGGTGCGCGAGGGCGTTGGTCTTGCCCGCGCTCTGGATGCGGCCAGCGATCGCGGCCGTCGCGGACGAGTTGCCGCTGCCGCCGGCGGAGAAGGTCACCGAGATCCAGTCGGGGTGGCAGTCGGCGAGCTTGCCTGCCACGTCGGTCGCCTCCTCTACAGGCAGGTCGCCCTTGGGCGGGAAGATCTCAAAAGAAAAGCTCTGCTTCGTGGCCATGATGTCATCGATGCGCATGGTCGGTGCCTCCCTATTCGCCAGTCAGCGGCAAAAACATCGCGTAGCTCCAAAACACTAGCACGAGTTTGCCCCGATGGCACGCAGGTTGCCTATCATCAAGGTAGGAATTCACCCACAGAAAGGACCCACCATGATCGACGCCGCAATCTTTGATATGGATGGCCTGATGTTCGACACCCAGCGCCTCTACGACCAAATGTGGGAGCCCGCCTGCGCCGAGCAGGGCGTGCCCTGCATCCGCGGGATGGTCGAAGACACCCGCGGCACCAACGGCGAGAACATGTGGGCGGCCATCCGCAAGTACTACGGCGACAAGGTGGATCCCGCCGAGCTCTGGGCGTCCAACAAGCGTCACACCTTTGCCTCGCTCGACAAGTACGTCCCCAAGCGTCCGGGCCTAGACGAGCTTTTGACCTGGCTCGACGAGCACAACGTACCCATGGCCGTCGCCTCCTCCACCGAGCGCGAGCATGTGCTGCGCAACCTCGAGGTCGCCGGCGTGACCCGCTACTTCAGCGCCGTCATCTGCGGCGACATGGTCTCCGTCTCCAAGCCCGATCCCGAGACCTTCCTCGTGGCGGCGCGCGAGCTGGGTGTAGAACCGGCGCACTCGCTCGTGCTCGAGGACGCCTACAACGGCGTGCGCGCCGGCCATGCGGGCGGCTTCATCACCGTGATGGTCCCCGACGTAGCCCCCGTCACCGACGAGATGCGAGAGAAGGCCGACGCGATCTGCGACAGCCTGCTCGATGTCCGCAACCTGCTCGAGGCCGGCAAGCTGTAGCGCGCTATGCCGGCAGCTCCGGCTGGTCGGGCAGACCGCACCACTGGCGCACGCGACGCAGCATACCGGCGATGTCGAGCACGCCGTAGGCAAAACCCTTGCGCACCAGCTCCTCAGGTACGTATTCGTCGTACTTGTCAAAGACGGGCACCTCGCCCGGGTAGAGCAGCTCCATGGGATCGAGCGGCAAGGTAGCCTGCTCTGCCAGTACGTCCACGAACCGTTGCGCGTCCGCCTGCATACGGAACTGCAGGAAGTAGGGCCGGCTTGAGTCGAGTCCTTTGAGTCCCAGCTCCGCCGCGCAACGCACTTTGAGGAACCGCTCAAGCGCGAGGAACGCGTAGCTCCCCAGCCAGGGGAAGAGGGCCCAGGAGTCGCCGCCGATGTTGATGAGCGGGGCCCGGAGCATGCCCGCGGCACGTGCGGTGTCACGCGCCTGTGCGAGACGGGCGCGGGCATTGGGCATCAGGTAGGGATAGACGTCGTCCTCCGCGAGGACGCGCGCCATGCGTTCGAGGATGTGGGTATGGATGTCGCCCGGGCACTCGCCGAAATATGCGGGCACCTGGCCTTTGACCTGCGTGCAGTAGACAAGGTGGCGCTTGTGGTCGACCTCCTCGACGAGCCATGTGGCGCCGGCGATCGCAATCTTCTCCCCCACGGGCGGCGGCATGACCGTGGTGCCGAGCTCCTGGCTCTCGCTGCGGACCGTATACTCCTCGCTCTCGACAAAGACGCCGTAGAAGCGGTAGTTGTTCACGACGCGCTCGCCCGCCAGACCGACGATCAGGCCGCCCTCCTCCGTCTGCTGGATCTGCTCGGTATCGATCAGGTAGTGAAGCAGGACGCGGTAGTCGTCAGTCGACACGCGGTGGAAGGGGCTCAGCGTGAGCACGCGCGTCGCAAGCTCGGCCGGGCTCATCTCGCCGCCCGAGGCCAGCGTGGCCATGGTCTGATGGTAGAGCAGGCTGAAAGGCAGGCGGTCCAGGCGTGGCGGCTCGACCCAGCGTTCCTCCAGGTAGAGCTGGACGAGGGCGATGCCCTGCAGGAGCTTCCAGGGGATGGTTTCGCCCAGGGTCGAGCGCGGCTCGGGCGGTTCCTCGCGCATAACGAACCACATCTCGGGCGGCGTGCCGCGTCGGCCCGTGCGGCCCATGCGCTGCAGAAAGCTCGACACCGTAAAGGGGGCGTCGATCTGGAAGGCACGCTCGAGGCGGCCGATATCGATGCCCAGCTCGAGCGTGGAGGTCGTCACCGTGGTAAGTGCGGTCTCCTCGTCCTTCATGAGGTCCTCGGCGGACTCGCGCAGCGGGGCCGAGAGGTTGCCGTGGTGGATGAGGAAGCGGTCGGGCTCGTGATTGGCCTCGCAGTAGGAGCGCAGGGTCGTCGTGACGGCCTCGGCGTCCTCGCGGGAGTTGGCGAAAATCAGGCACTTGCGGCCGCGCGTATGCTCGAAGATGTACCCCAATCCCGGGTCGGCGAGTGCAGGCGCCTGATCTGTCTTGCCCTCGTACTGGGGGCTGCCGACGGCGTCGCCCAAGCCAGCAGCGCCCGGACCGGCAGCGCTCCCCATTCCGCCAGCGTCGTCCCGTGCTCCGCTGGCGTCGCCCAACGCCTCGGGCGCCGTATCGATATCCACCGTCGCAGCAGGCTCCTCGGCGTCTGCGGCAGATGCCCTCGCGCGCGCCACGCCCTTCTTCGCCCCGTAGACATCGTCGGTCGCCTGGCGGTCGCTGATGTAGAAGTGCTCCATCGAGAGGCGCCAGCGTTGGCCTTTGTCATCGATACGGGGGATGACCGTGTTGCGTCCCGTGCCCGCCGCGAGGAACTCGCCCGTGCGCTCCGGGTCACCCACCGTGGCGGAGAGGCCGATGCGGCGCGGGTTGACCCCGGCCATGCGTGACAGGCGCTCGATCACGCAGAGGGTCTGCCCGCCGCGGTCACCGCGCATCAGGGAGTGAACCTCGTCGATCACGACGAAGCGCAGGTCGCCAAAGAGGCGCGGGACAGCCGAGTGCTTGTGGAGCAGCATGGACTCCAGCGACTCGGGCGTGATCTGCAGGATGCCCGAGGGGTGCTTCATCATCTTGGCCTTGCGCGAGGCGGCCACGTCGCCGTGCCAGCGCCAGACGGGGATGTCCCCCTCCTCGCAGAGGTCGGTCAGACGGCCGAACTGGTCGTTGATCAGCGCCTTGAGCGGGCCGACGTAAAGGGCGCCGATGCTGGCGGGCGGGTCTTCCGCAAGCAGGGTGAGAATCGGGAAGAAGGCCGCCTCCGTCTTGCCCGAGGCGGTCGAGGCGCATAGCAGCACATTGTCCTCGGTATTGAAGATCGCATCGCCCGCCGCCACCTGCACGCCGCGCAGTGACTGCCAGCCGTTGCGGTAGATGAAGTCCTGAACAAAGGGTGCGTATCGCTCAAAGACGTCCATAATCATCCCTCGGCAGTCAATGTCTGGTCCTCATTGACATCGCGCTCCATAAGCAGGCGTAATCTTTGGGATTTCGTCTCCCCTTCTTTTTTTGCTTTTTTCTCAAAAGCGAGCACCAGGGACTCCGGGGCTCTGCAGCCGATACTTCTGAGAGGCTCATTACTTATGCGTGGCCTACCCATTACAACGCGGGTCATCTTGCCTGGAAGCTCGCCGCGGTCAAAGGCATCGGCGATGGCATCCATCATCTCATCGGTTATCTCAACGCCGCTTTTTGTGACAATGCTCATCTTTGTCCTTTCCTCGGCGCAATGCCCATCTCAAGCAGGCGCCCCCTCCCGTCAAACCCAACCGCCAAAAGGACAGCGTCGGGAAGGCCTCCCCCGCTCCGTTCAATAATCTTGATGGCATTCATCCAGGCGATCCGAATGTCATCAGGGGAGATTCCAGCATGTCTTTGCGCGACCCTCTCGTATACCTCGATTTCAAACATTCTTGCACCATAGCTTTCTTCCAACAAAAGTATACAACAAAAAGTTTCTGCTGGTGCAATCCTCCAACCACTAGTTCTATTCACCTGTTCCTATACTAGGACAATTGTACTGTATTATAAAGATATGTGTTCTAATTTCTGTAAATTATAGAACATTATTTCTTATATAAGGGATTAACTCGATACGCCGCGGCACTTCCCCGCATTGACTCATAGAGGGTTAGGAATAGAGTGCGGCGTACTCCTGGGCAATCACGCTCTCGACAAACTGCAGCTGATGGGGGTAACCGGCCAGGTCGCCTGTGGAGTGGAAACGTATCTCTCCGTTCACAAAGGACAGGCGCTCGCTGTCTCCGCCGCACACCATCCAGATCTCAGGCACCATGAGCTGTCTGTGCAGAGGGCCGAGGTCGCTGTAGTCAAAGTACGAGCCGGTATAGGAAAAGACGACCACCAAGTCATCCCGCGTCGTGTGTGCGAGCTGCTTCATCTGCTCCACATAAGAGGTTGAGGTAGTGGCGCGTTTGCCCAGCATGAGCAAGTCGCTCTGCAGGTTGAAGGCCACCCCGCCTGCCTTGAGCAGGCCGTAGATCGAGACGCGCGCGGCATCATGAATGCGCTCGCATAGTCTATCGACCGCGCGCATGTCGAGCGACGCAAAGACCTCCGCTATACGGGCTTCCACCGCGCGCGTATAGTCGTCCAAGCGCGCAGCTGGTTGGTCCTTGTTCGACTCTCGCTCGAAATCCAGACCCGGCGCCGTCAACAGCTCGCGGAGCTCGGCAAAGTCGCGTAGGCCGATATCCCGGCAGAAACGCGACACCGTACCCGTACCAACCGCGCAGCTTTCGTCGAGCTGGGTCAAGGTCATCTCGCGGACCTCGCCCGGATGCTCGAGGATATACGAGGCAAGATAGCCGTTTGTGGTGTTGCCTTCTCGCTCGCGAGCGCCATGAGGAAGACGACGGGCAGCTTGCCGTAGATCATCGCGCGCCCCCCTGCCCGTCGTCATGAATTCGTTTCCCAGCCTATGAAATTATCCCATTCTTTCACAGTTGCCCGTCTGCTCATCGATCCTTGAGAAAATTCGCCCTTTCCAGGTGGGCAGAGACCCTGACTTTACATTTCGACCTTTTTGTTGCAAAGCCCGATTACGACTCGTGCTAAAACCCCAGCTAAATGACTCAATCTTTGGGGCAGGCAAATCCAGGCGTTTTGCCGCACACGACACGTTTGCAAAAGTGCAGGTAGATAGGCTGCAGCTGCAGCCGGACAGGCAGGAACAGCCGAAAAAATGATAGGGTTGCAACAAAAAGGTCAAAATGTAAAGTCAGGGTACATCAGAGGTGCATATACGGGGACTCGACAGCGAATGGAAGGCTGGGCTTACTCACAACAGCACCTATAACGACTCGACCACCCGATTGGCAGTCGAGCCGCATGAGAATAGCCGAACCGTCGGGGAATGTCTGAGCCATCGGAGTCCCCTATTGAATCTGCCTCCTAATGAAACCACCGAAGTCTAGGATTACCTCCCGCCGGCGAAGGCGTAGAGCGTACGGGCGCGCAGGGCGGAGGTGTCCACGCCGAAGGTCTCAGCGGCCGCCAACGCGAAGGGGTAGCCGGAGCAGGGACCCTGTGAGGTGATGACCGGGCCATCCACCACCGCGGGCGCTTCGACGAAATTGCCGCTCGTGAGCTTCTCGGCATAGCCCGTATAGCCGGTTACGGTGCAGCCCTTGATGATGCCCGCGGTCTCGAGCGCAATGGTACCCGAGCAGAGCGCGCCGACCTTCTTGTCCTGGCCCTCGAACCGCTGCATCATCTCGATCACAGCCGGGTCCTCGCGCAGGTTCCGGCCACCGGGGCGGCCGCCCGGCAGCACCATCAGGTCGTATTCGCGCACCTCGTCGGAGAAGTCCTTGTCCGCCTGCACGTACATACCGTGCATGCCCTTGACGAAGCCATGCGCACCTACGGCGAAAGTATCGCAGTCGAATCCCAGGCGGCGGAGCAGGTCGACGATTGTGAGCGTCTCGCCCTCCTCGTAGCCCTCGGCCTTGAGCACCGCGGCCCTCTTGCCCACCTTCTCGCCACCCATGGTCGGGAGCGTGCCGACCTCGGCGCTCACCTCGGGGTCGTAGGCACCGAAGTAGGCCGTGCGGTTCTTGACCTTGAGGCTGTCGCCACCCAGCGCGACCGGGCCGCGCACATGGCGGTGACAAACTTGCCGGCTGCGTACATCGCCTTGAGGTCGGCCTGCAGGTCAGCGGAGGTACGCATGCCCTCCGCCCCACCGTAGCCGCCGGGCAGCACAATCATGTCGTACTCGCGCACGGTACGGTCGAGGACCTTGTCAGCGCGGATGACGATACCGTGCGCGCCCGTCGCCGTCTCGCCCGCGAGGCCAACCAGGTCACACTGCATCTCCGTGCGGCGCAGGATGTCGACGATGGTCAGGGTCTCGCCTTCCTCGCAACCGTCGGCCAAAATCACAGCGATGTTCTTCATGGGACGCTACCTTTCGGTTGGTAACTCTTGCCTTTCGACAGGTCCCATGGTACGCACTCTGCGATAGCGGTGGCAGCCTTTCCCGTTTTTGGAAAAGCCAGCCCGACGTAGGCTGATAGGCAACGGCTTTTTGCCACGCGTCAGTCTCTGGCTATGCAGTCGTTCCCCCCGCTCTGGCTACGAGGCAGACTCCACGCCCGTCTGGACGAGGCCGTACTCCCGCAGCTTGCTGATCGTATGGACGCAAGAGCTATCAAGGTCGAAATCAAAGCTCACCGAGGTGACAAACGATCCATCGTTTTTACGCACCGTGTCAGTCGTGACGTAGTAGGACATGTAATAGCTATTGACGGCACCGGTCAGACCAGCTTGGCTCAGCTGCCGGTCGATGGTCGGGAGCACGCCTTCATAACGCCCCGATACGGCGACATGCCCCTCGAGTTGCTGGTCATCGTTTTCGTCGGCACCGAGCAGCAGGTTTGTGCGCTGCCAGGCGGGCGTCTGCATGTCTTGCGCCAGCGCCGCCATGAGCTCCGTCGCCTGGTCGGCATCGAGGGCTCCCTGCCCGACCGTCACGGCCGGCCCATCATCTGTCGATACTTCGCCGTCCCCTGCAGCGTACATCACCGAATAGTTGTCGACCTGTGCCCTTTCCCATTGGATACCGTCCCAGCCGGTGCCGCCAAAGAGCGACGCGCTGAAATTGTCGACATCCCCGTCGAGCACGTTGGCCTGCGCCGCCGCACTCGTCGGGTCCTGCAGGATGACGGAGGAATACGGCAGTTGGTACGCGCGGTTGATGACAGTCCCGTCTTTGAGCAGATACCTGATGGTCACCGGGACAGTGGACACATCTGGGTCCCCTGAGTCTAGCTGCGCCAGGATGACATTGCGGTCGTCGACGAGGGTCTGGTGCAACGCGCAGATCCGCTCGATCGTCTGCTCCCCATCGCCCTCCTCCGCCACGGCGAGGATGGGATAGGTGACGTTTGCATACGCGATCTCCACGTCCTTGGAGGCAGGCACTCGGGAGGTGACGCCAAAGGCATCGTTGCCGACGAGTCCGAGCGCGAGGACGCCGCATGCACACGCGGCAGCGGCCTCTATCAGGCGGGCACGCCCAAAGACGCGCGTCGACTTGTCGATGACCATCTCGCAGAGCCAGAAGCAGACAAACGAGCACACGGCGTACAGCACCAGGAAAAAGGTCAGGTCCTCGCTGGTGCTAGCGGTATTCCGCATCGCGTAGATCACAAACGCGAGCAGCGTGCCGCCGAGGAAAGACACGAGCCAGCGCACCGGCGGTTTTACGGCGCCAAAAGCAGCCATATCGCCCGCCCTCTCGAGCTGCCTGTGCTGGTAGAGCTTCCAACCGAGCCAGAAGAGCACACAGGCGCAGAGCGTGTACCCGACGAGGGCCTGCGTGCCCGTCAGACGCCACCCTTCCGTGATGGTGACGTTCGCTGTGAGATAGACAACCGGCGACAGAAATCCCAGAGGAGTACTCTGCGAAAACGAGAGGTCGCCGAGGTCGCTCATGCCATAGCAGAAGCTGCCGACAAAAGTCCGGACCAAGAAATAGACGACATCCCATCCGAACTGGAAAATCCCGTAGAATGCCACGGCCGCCAGCGGGTGTCCGGAGAGCTGACAGCCCACGGTCGCAAGCGCGAGGAAGAAGAACGAAGACAGGATGCCCGTGAGCAACCATGAACCCCAGAGACCGACCGCATCGACGCCGAAGGCCGCCGCCGTCACAAGCTCCAGCAGGAAGGCGCAGACCAGGGGCAGGGTCAAGAAGACAAGTGCCGCTGCGACGGTCGTCACATAGAGGGCCCGCCGCGTAACCGGAAACGCGTGCATCATGTTGGCCGACGGTGCATGGTAAAGGTACGACCAGAAATACACTGCCACAAAGAGCGCAAAGAGGGCGGAGACAAGGATGGGCAGCTGGCTCGCGGTGTCGTAGAGCGCCGACGTGGTCAACGCGGCGTCGCCGTCTGCACCTTGCAGCTCGAGCAGCGCGCGCAGCGGCCATGCCGTCGCATAGCACAGGGTCATCAGGATGCAAGTGACACCGTACCTCTTCACGAGGCTGGTAAAGAGTGGGCGGCTAAAGAACGATGTCTTTGATGCCATAGTCGGAACCTCCCATTTCGTACACAAAGACTTCCTCCAGCGTGAGCGGCAGGACGTCGAGCACCAGCGGTCGCAGCGCCGTGAAAAGCGCCACGATGCGGTCGCGTTCCCCGCGCACAATCAGCGTGCACACATGGCCCTGCTGCTCCCGATGCAGGACCGTGAGATCGGACGGCAGGTCGGGTGAGTCGCCCGCGAAGGCCACCTGTACCTTGCACACGCTGCCCTCGAGGTCGGCGAGGGAGCGTTCGAGCAGGATGCGGCCCTGATGCATGATGCCGACGTAGTCGCAGACGTCCTCGAGCTCGCGCAGGTTGTGCGAGGAGACGAGCACTGTCGTCCCGTGCTCTGCTACGTCGGAGAGGATGATGCTCCAGACCTGGCGGCGCATCACGGGATCGAGTCCGTCAACCGGTTCGTCGAGCAGCACGACATCGGGGCGGCAGCTGATGGAAAGCCAGAAAATCGCTTGCTTCTGCATGCCTTTGGAGAGGTGACGGATCTGACGGGTCGGATCGATAGCGACAAATGCCTTGCCGAGCCTCTCGAAGAGCCCTTCGTCGAACCCCCGATAAAGACCGCGGTAGAGATCCCGCATGTCGAGCAGCGTAGCGGTCGGGAAATAGAAGAGCTCGTCGGGGATGAAGGCGATGCGTTGCTTGATGGCGTCGTTGTCCCAAACGGGCTCACCATCGATGGTCACGGTACCCTCGTCAGGACGGTAGATGCCCATCACGTTGCGGAGCAGCGTCGATTTGCCGGCGCCGTTGGGTCCGACGAGGCCGTAGACGCTGCCGCGAGGCACATGGATGCTCGCATGGTCGAGCGCCGCAAAGTCACCGAACTTCTTAACCAATCCTTCGGTGACTATCATCCCGTCTGCAGTCTGCGTCATTTCGCTCCACCTTCCTGCCGCGCGTGCGCCGCGTCGATACGGGCCTTGAGCTCCGTCGAATTAGCCCCCAAATACAGCAGCTCCGCCACCGTCTGGTCGAGCGTCTGCAGGAGCTCGTCACGCCGATGGGTGTCGACGGGCAGCTCGTCTGAGACAAAGGAGCCCTTGCCCGGCACTTTGTAGACGTAACCCTGTGTCTCAAGGTCGTGATAGGCACGCGCAATGGTATTCGGGTTGATCGCCAGCGTCGTGGCGAGCTCACGTACCGAGGGGAGCTGGTCACCTGGGGGCAGCGCCCCCGATATGATAAGGCGCCGGACCCCGTCCTCCACCTGCTCGTGAATCGGCCGCGGATCCTTGTAGCTGATCTGTATCAAGGCGGCCTCCTCCGTCCGTATCTACTGTATTAATCTGCTTAATACAGATAATACAGAAAGGCATCAGGATGTCAATGCGCAGTCAGTGTCGACTCTCTGCCCCCAGACGAGACAACATCCATCCAAGACGGCATGGCAAACTACCGCTTCAGAACGCTGGCGTAGCGTCAACGAGCCGTCGATTGTCACTGAAATATGGGCAGACTTCCGCAAAGCAGCCTTAGCGCCAGTCCCTTGTCGGCTTCGGCAGACCCCTCTTCGAAGATATGACCTTTTTGAGTCATTTTCGCGATCAGATGCCTCTGAAAAGATGCAGGTAGAATGGCTGTCGTCAAAACCCGAGAAATACGGCATCCTACATGTTATTTCATTACTTATACATGCAGGTAAATCGGCTGTACTCAGTGACTGATTTGCTCAAAATCAGTCAGATATCATCTCAATGACTCAAAAGGGTCATATCTTCGAAGAGGGGTCCCATGGCCTCGAATCGATGACTCAAGCTCGCCAGCTCGTCGGCGGAAACGTGCGCAGACAGTCCCATGTGCAGAAGTCCTCATGTACCAAGTGCTGCATTTTTCGCACCTTCGGCGACGGCGTGCCATATCGTTTGCCCAGATGATTGGTTATCCGTCGGCAGATAGCATCCCAAGTCTCCTGATGCGTAAACTCATCCCATGTCACATTGATGACTTCGATACCGGCGTGCTCGAGGGCGTGTCGGCGCCCATTGTCGCGATCCATCTGATGTTTGCCCGCATGGCCAAACACGCCACCCGGCTCTACATCAATGCGCTTGCCGTTCTTTGCCGTAAGGAGCAAATCAGCATAGGCGCAGCTCCTGCCGCCTGCCATCTTTTTCTCAATCTCGTTGAAGGGAATCCTCTCGTTGAGCTTTCCTTTCCCAGCCCCTTTTCCTCCGTCGTATCTCGGCAGTTGCAGCTCGACGTCAACATATGTCTCAAACGTCGACCGGCTCCCATCGCCGCTTCCCTTCAACGCTTTGCGCATGAGTTTCGCCCCAGATATATGGGGGTATCGGCACAGCAACCGCTCGATTTGATCGATAGAGGTGCGCGGCGCGCATTCCACATATCCGTCTCCCTGCAATCTCATCCCCTTGAAAGGCGATTTGCCTTCATCAAGGTAGCGCTTGCAACAAATGAGGCCCGGCGGTAGTTGCGCGTGATCTCCAGCAAGCTCGGTGACAAGAGCAGCCAGCAAGTGGACATCCCCAACCACTCGCCCCATTTGCAACAGAGTGAACTCTGGCGAGGTCACGTAGGAGTTCCTTCCAATCTGCAACAGCGCGGATCCAGGTAATACGTCACGAAAGGCATGGACGTGCACGTCATCACGCCAATTTCGGTGAGAAAGGTCCGCACAGAGCAGGTCGTACGGCGCAGGAAAGTCTATTGTGTGCGGGAAGGCTTCCGCGTAGGCGAGCGCCTCCATCGGGTTGTCGGGATGATGTTCGCATAGATAGCCCTCGACCTCGTCCTTCACGTAGATGCCGCGCGCAGCGAGGTCGGCGGTCGAGATTTTCATCCAGCTCGTATCGGCGTTGGGCGCGGCGGCAAAAGAGCACGCCGCACCATCAAGGGATTCTTTGTCGCACCCATAGGGCTGGGCAACCAGTCCCGTCGCCGCCAGTCGGTGGTACCAAAGCGCACTTACCCCGCACAGCACAAGGTAAGGCGCCCCATCCTGCTTCGTTTTCGGTGTTGCGACTCGTGTCATTACCCCTCCCCCGCCCGACAAAGGTGAGGGGGAGGATGCCCATTTTCATCAAGCCTTATGCGTGCTGTCTACAAGGTGAATTCGAAGATGTCCTGGCGCGGGCCGCCCTGCGCAGCCGGGCTAGCAGTCGTTGCTGATACAGCCGTACTGGCGGATGCGGCGGGGTTGGCGGGGATCGTCGGATTGGAGGGGACCGCGGTCTGCGCCGCGCCGTCCAGTGCCTGGCCCATTACGGCGGCGACGCTCGCCTCGGGATTCTGGTAGAGGATGTCGAGGAGCTCGATGAAGTCGCGGATCACCTCGCGCGGCGTGATGTGGATGTCGGCCCCCACGCGGCTGTACTCCGCCGTGATGAAGGCGACGAGATCCTCCTCGCCTAGGCGCGGCGCGTAGCCGTAGAGCTGGGCGTGGATATCCTGGAGCTTCTCGGTGAGCACCAGCATTTCCTCGTACGTGAGCGGCTGCAGGTGGATGACCGGCGCCATCAGGTCCTTGTACTCGCCGGCGCCGAAGCGGCCCTCAGTCAGCCGCGAGCGCAGCGCCTCGTAGGAATAGACGCCGCGCCGCCGGTCCTCGATGGCCTGCGGGGTGCCGCACATGATGATGCCCAGGTAGCGCGCCTTGCCCTGCAGGGTGTCGTTGTACATGGTGAGGATCTTCTCGTAGTTGTACTGGCGGGTGATGGCATTCGGCACCTTGTAGATATTGACCAGCTCGTCGACCAGCATGAGCAGGCCTGCATACCCCGCCTGCTTGAGGAAAAATGCAAAGAGCTTAATGTACTCGTACCAGTCGTCGTCGCCAACGACGATGCCGACGCCCAGCTCGCGGCGGGCCTCGGTCTTGTTTGCATACTCGCCGCGGAACCACTTGACCACGCGCCCCTTGGCCTCGTCGTCTCCGTCGATGTAGGAGCGGTAGTAGATCTGCAGCAGCCGGGCAAAGTCAAAGCCATGCACCATCTCGCCCATCTGGCCGATGACCTCTTGAATGCGGGCCTCGACCTGTTGCTCGAAGGCGGGCGTCCCTGGTTCGAGCCCAGAGGCCGCCGCGACCTGGCTCTGCACGCCCGAGATCCATCGGTCGAGGATCAGGGTGAGGGCACCGCCCTCGGGGCGTGTCTTGGTGGCCATGTTGCGCACGAGCTCCTTGTAGGTGGCCAGACCCTGGCCGTGGGTACCCTGCAGCCGGCGCTCGGGCGACAGGTCCGCGTCCATCACGACGAAGCCCAGGTCCATCGCGTAGTTGCGGATGGTCTGCAGCAGGAAGCTCTTGCCCGACCCGTACTTGCCCACAATGAAGCGGAAAGAAGCCCCTCCCTCGCGGATGATGTCCACGTCGTGCAGCAGCGCCTCGATCTCGTGCTCGCGCCCGACCGTCACGTACGGCAGGCCCACGCGCGGCACGACGCCGCCCTTGAGCGAGTTGATCACGGTGCTCGCGATGCGTTTCGGTACCTTAGCCATCTATCAAACCCTTCAGGTCATCCATATAGTCGTCGTAGGCGGCGGGCGGTTCGGACCCCGCATCGATCACGACGTCGCCGAACTCGTCGAAAAGTTTCTCGTTTATCGAATCTATCAGGAGCGACGCCATCACGTGCCGCTCACGCTCGAAGTCCCGCAAAGACCCACCCTCGAGCACGATGCGCAGGCAATCGCGCTCGTCGTCGGTCAAGACGGACGCACCCGTCGCGAATGGCGGCGGTGAGGAGGGTGCCGCTTCTCGCTGGTCGAAGTCGAGCACGCCTTGTCCCAAGGGCTGCGCGGCAGGCGCAGCCGGACGGGATGCGTCAGGGTCATTTGCGGAGCTGACCCGCCCGGAAGAGGCTGCGGGAGCGAGGACTGTCTGAGGGCGCAGCCCGAGTTCCGCAGCTGCAGACTCTGCCGGGCGGGTCGTAAGCGAAGCATGGCCCAGACGCGCCCCGTCCGGCTGCGACTGCCGCCCCGCATCCGGCGGGAAGAGGGCCTCCACCTCGTCCTCGTCCACGAGCAGGGAGTCGCGGGTCTTGGCCGCCGCCGCACGGATGCCGCCCAGCTTGGACAGGTCGATGTGGACCGCCCGGCGCTCGGCCTCGGCGCGGGCCGCAAGCAGCGCGTCCGTCTCGGTCTCGATGAGCTTGAGCACGTATTTGGTCGTGAGCGGTGCCTGCAGCGCGGGCTTGAATCCGTAGAGCTCGCGCATGGTGGCGTCGATCGTCTTGAGCAGCGCGCCGAGCTTGCGGTTGGGTCGGAGGTTGCCCGCGTAGCGGTCGCGCGACCAGCGGGCCCCGCGGCAGCGGAAGTGGTCGAGCGGGCTCACCTCGTAGGTGTAGTCCTCGTAGCGCCGCTGGTCGACAAAGACCGCGTTGGGGAAAAGCACGTAGTCCTGCTCCAGGCTCACGCCAAAGTAGGTCTCGACCAGGCTGCGTTTGAGGTCGCGGTCGTGGTGGTCGGCCATCGCCCGGTAGACGCGCACGGCGACACGCTGCACGTCTTCGGCATGCCCCTTGTAAAAGACGGACTTGCCCATGTGGTACGACGAGAGGGCCTCCATCGCCGCGAAGAGCTCCCCGTCCGCGTGGTCCCGCCGGTGAAGCAGCACGCCCAGCGCCCGGTCGGCCTCGCGGTGCGCCAGTGAGCCGAGCAGGTCGGCAGGCAGGCCCCAGTACACGATGTAGTCGTCCATCCACCGGCCGAGGTTCTGCACGACGTGCGGGTCCAGATCGCCGTAGTCCTCGCACAGACGCGCGAGCTGGGCGTAGCCGTCGCGCGCGTCCGCGGCGCCGACGCCCATCAGCAGCTCGTAGGCAAGCACGTAGACAAACGACGTCTCCGTATCGGGCGCCACCCCGGCCCGCCACTCGGTCCGCCAGGCGAAATAGCCGCGGAGCTGATCGTTGCTCATGACCTCGTAGGTCGGGTAGTAGCGCGAGAAGTGTCCGTGGAAGTCGTAATCGTCCTCATAGTCGGCCAGCAGCTGGGCCTGCCGCCAAAAGACGTAGGCCTCGCTGTGGCGCAGCATCTCGGGACTGCGCGCGAGCGCACGCGCGTCGGACAGCCGCTGGGGCACGTAGCTCTTGAGCTGACGCCCCGAGAAGACGATCGGCTGATCCCCGTAGCTCACCTCGCTGAAGGCGGCACGCCCGCGCAGACGCTCGTCGATCGCCTGACGCAGCGCCGCCACATCCGGCCTGCCTGTCTGCACGTCTCCGCCTCCCCGCCGCACTTCTCTAGATTTGATGGTGAAGAAGAACGCCCTCCTTCGCCGTCCGTTCTTATTAGTATACTCATATACGAACGGATGTACCAGATTATTCCAGGAGGTTCGATGGCCATCAACTACCAGCAAGTGAGGTTCGCCGGCGCGTACGGCACCCCCTCGCAGCTGCCTCCCTGCGTCAAACCCGAGGTGTCCTTTGCCGGCCGCTCCAACGTCGGCAAGTCCTCGCTGATGAACAAGCTCTTCAACCGCAAGGGCCTCGTAAAGGTCTCGGCCAAGCCGGGCAAGACGACCACGATCAACTTCTTCCCCACCGAGACGGTCGATTTCGTCGACCTGCCGGGGTATGGCTTCGCCAAGGTCTCCGCGCAGGAGCACGAGCGCTGGAGCAAGCTCATGGATGCCTATTTCGAGAGCGAGCGCGACCATGCGCTGGTCGTGTGCCTCATCGACATCCGCCACGACGCCAGCCCGCTCGACGTGCAGATGATCGCCTACCTGCACAAGCTCGGGCTCCCCTTTGCGATTGTCTTCACCAAGGCGGACAAGGTCAGCCGCGGCAAGCAGCAACAGCAGGTCCGCACCCTCTGCCGTCAGCTCGAGGCGCCGGGCGACACGCCGATCCTCGTGTGCAGCGCGCAGACCGGCCAGGGCATCGACACGCTCAAGAACCTCATTGCCGCCGCCACGGGCCAATAGGGGTCGGCACCGGGACCGCCGCCGCGATCAGGCACACGGGGCACCCGTGGACGCGCGCATTTGTGAGTAGGCAGCCGCATACGCTGTATAACGCATGTGAGACCCGCTGTGTAAGGCACGTGTAATCCGCACGGCAAAACCGCATGTAGTACCGCCTACCGAAAATCCCCACAGCATACCTAAAGAGCATTTCCGCATAGGTTAAATGACTACAATACACTGTACCAATCCCTCTCTATACGAGTCGCTAGGAGTAAAAGACATGCCTGAGGCAATCCGCAAGGTCAACGTCATCGGCCACCTGCATCCCGACACCGACAGCATCTGCGCCGCGATCTCGTACGCCTATCTCAAGAACCAGGTCGACGAGCCGATCTACGAGGCCCGCCGCGCCGGCACCCTCAACCGCGAGACCTCCTTTGTGCTGCAGCACTTCGGCTTTGCGGAGCCCGAGCTCATCACCACGGTGACCCCGCAGATCAAGGACATCCAGATCACCAAGGAGCCGGGCATCGACGCCGAGATGAGCCTCTTCGCCGCCTGGAACCTCATGCAGCAGAACAAGGTCGACACCCTCTGCATCACCGACGACAACAACGACCTCCAGGGCATCATCGCCGTCAAGGACATCGCCAACGCCAACATGGACATCTTTGACAACGGCACCCTCTCGGCCGCCCACACCAAGTACCGCAACGTCGTCGAGACGCTCAAGGGCGAGATGATCGTCGGCGATCCCGAGGCCAGCATCACGCAGGGCAACGTGACGGTGGGCACCACGCCCGAGCTGATGGAGGACATCGTCCACGAGGGCGACATCGTGCTCGTGACCAACCGCTTCGAGACCCAGCTCTTCGCCGTCGAGACGGGCGTGAGCTGCATGGTCGTCTGCGCCGGCGCCCACATCGCGGGCATCGTGAAGAAGTCCGCGGAGGAGAAGGGCATCACCGTCATCTCCACCCCCTACGACACCTACGCCGCCGCGCGCCTGATCTCCATGTCGCTGCCGGTCCGCGACCGCATGCTCACCGACGGCATCCTGCGCTTCTCCGTCGACACCTCCGTCGAGGAGGCCCGCAAGGTCATCACCCAGAGCCGCCATCGCTTCTTCCCCGTGCTCGACGAGGACGGCCACTACGCCGGCGTCGTCAGCGTCCCCAACCTGCTCGACGTCAGGCGCAAGCACGTGATCCTCGTGGACCACAACGAGCGCTCCCAGGCGGTCAGCGGCCTGGAGGAGGCCGTGATCATGGAGATCATCGACCACCACCGCATCGCGACGATCGAGACCGACCAGCCGGCGTACTTCCGCAACGAGCCGGTGGGCTGCACCTGCACCATCCTCTACGACATCTTCCAGGAGCAGGGCGTCGAGATCCCCAAGAACATCGCGGGTCTCATGATGTCGGCCATCCTCTCCGACACCCTGATGTTCCGGTCGCCCACCTGCACGGCCAAAGACGAACGTGCCGGCCGCGCCCTGGCCGAGATCTGCGGCGAGGACATCGAACCCTACGCCGACTCGATGTTTGACGCCGGCGCCGACGTCACAGGCCGCACGGCAGAGGAGGTCTTTGGCGGCGACTTCAAGATCTTCAGCCGCGGCCATGCCAAGTTCGGCGTGGGCCAGGGCAGCTACATGACCGCCAACAGCCGCAAGGCCGCCGAGGGCCTGGTGGGCCCCTACCTGCCGCAGGCCTGCCTCGACAACGACATCCCCATGGTCTTCTACATGTTCACCGACGTGAAGAGCCAGACGACCGAGCTCCTCTTCCACGGCGAGGGAGCCGACGATATCGTGCGCCGCGCCTTTGGCGTCGAAACCCACGACGGGACGGCTATACTGCCGGGTGTTGTGAGCCGCAAGAAGCAGATGATCCCGCCCATCATGGCCGCCTTCCAAAACCTGGAGGAGACCGACTAGCGGGACAGTAAGGAACCCATGCACGCACTGCACCTACGCCTGCCCAAGAATTTCGTCCTAGAGGAACGCCTCGACCGCTACGCGGATGCGATCGAGGCGTTTCCCACGTCGTACGCCGGCCGTTGGGCCGAGGCCTGCGCGCCGCTGACGGCCCAGGGCCTCGGTCGTTTCCGCGAGGCCCGTCTGGACCTCGGCTGCGGCAAGGGCGCCTTTTTGATCGAGGCGGCCCGACGCGAGCCCGACGTCCTGTGGGTCGGCATCGACAACGAGCCCATCTGCATCGCCTACACCGCCCAGGGCATCTGTGAGGCGGGGCTCGCCAACGCGGTCGTCGTCCCCGGCAGCGCCGAGCACGTGCTCTCGTACTTCGCACAGGGAGAACTCGCGCGCATCTACCTCAACTTCCCGACGCCCTTCCCCAAGCGCCGCCATGCCACCTACCGCCTGACCCATGCACGCAACCTGCTGTTGCTCCGCCGCGTGCTGGCCCCGACGGGCACGATCGTCTTCAAGACGGACAGTGAGCCCCTCTACCTATATTCGCGCCCGCAATTCCCCGTCGCGGGTTTTCACACGCTCTGGACCAGCGAGGATGTACGGGCCGACCGCCCGGGCGACCCCGTGAGCGGCTACGAGCGCAAGCTCACCGCGCAGGGCGCCCAGGTCTACGGCATCTACGCGGAGCCGACGCCGGAACCGGCCCCCGATCCGGCAGACATCGACGCCGCCGAGTCAGACATCGAACAGAGCCTGGTGAAATACCTGCCCGACGACCTGCACTCCCTAGGCTATGTCCCGCACGGCATGGAG
Organism: uncultured Actinomycetes bacterium; assembly: GCA_900314685.1. Taxonomy (GTDB): domain Bacteria; phylum Actinomycetota; class Coriobacteriia; order Coriobacteriales; family Atopobiaceae; genus Olegusella. The sequence continues at coordinate 23,427 of OMWE01000001.1, forward strand.
GCGACCGTCGTGAACCTCCGCAACCAGCGGGACAAGGCGGACCAAGGGCGGCGCTGAATCGGGGGCGGCGTCCTGCCGCAGACCTACCGTCCGCCAATTTGGCATGAACAATACCTGCATTGATATGCCTCAAACGGTACGATGGACAGGCTGGTCTTTTGTTTGTTTGGGGGTAGATGTCTCTTGGCAGAGGTGCTCGTTCTGGTACGTCACGGCAAAGCCGCTCCAGCGGAAGAAGGGCAGCCCGACTCGCTGCGCCCCTTGACCGAGGCAGGTCGGCGCTCGCTTGAGGCCACCATGCCCACCTCGCTGCAACCCGTCCGCGACCTTATCGACGCGGGCACCGACGCCGTGGTCTGGGCAAGCCCCGCCCTGCGCGCCTGCCAGACCGCCAATATCGTCTGCCGCGCGCTGGGCATCGAGGGCTATGAGAAACACCCGGTGCTCGCCGGCACCGATCCGGCCGCCATGTACGGTGAGGTAAAGGGCGACCCCCACGCCCTCGTCGTCCTCGTCGGCCACACCCCCTCCGTCGACAAGATCTCGCAGGCCGCGTGCGGCACACGCCTGCCTTTCAAGCCCGGCGCCGTCTGCATGCTCGACCTCGAAGGCCGGCCAGCCACCCCCGAGAACCTCCGTCACTTCGCGCAGGGCCCGCAGGTCGACCGCTGGGAGACCGCACTGGCCCTTGAGCACGCCATCCGCGAGGCGGGCAAGGCGACGTGCTGTTCGTACCACGATTTTGTCGACGACCCGAGCGACCCCGAAATCGTTCACGACCTGCGCGTCTCCATCCGTACGCTGCGCTCCTTGATCGTCTTTGCCGAACCCTGGCTCAAGGAAAAGCGCGCGAAGAAGGCGCAGGACCATCTACGCGAGCTGGTCAGGCTCACCTCTCGCCTGCGGGAGTTCGACGTGCTGTCGGATACCATCGCAGGGCTTGAGCCCGCCGCCGAGGAGTTGACCGCCGCCTGCAAGCAATGCCGTGCAGAGGAGGCGGAGCATGTGCTCGACGGCCTTGCTTCCCGCAGGTCGCAAAAGACGATCGGCGACGCCCAAAAATACACGCAGCACATCGTCTGGCGCGACGGCTTCGGTGAGCAGGGCATCGATCCCGCCGAGGTCGCCGGACGGTATCGGAAGCTCTGCGAGAAATTCGCCAAGCATTACAACAAGCTCGACCTGACCGACGAAGAACACACCCACGCCGTGCGCAAGGAGGCCAAGCTCCTGCGCTATGTCTCACACTCCCTGCCCGGCCTCCTCGGTGACGAGGCGGAGGCAACTGAGGTGCAGATGCATGCCGTCCAGGACCGGCTCGGCGAGCTCTGCGACGCCCGCGCCAATGTGGAGATCGCCGACTCGTTCCCTGCAGAGCGCCTCTCCGAGCAATCCGCAGCTGACCTCGCCCGCCTGCGCGTGCGGCAGCTCACCTGCATCGACCAGCTGCTCGCGGACATGACGGACCAAGCGGCACGCACCGCGGAGGCGGATTCGGCTGCGGAGGCGGATCAGGCGGTACGCGCGGCAGGGGCAACCCAAGCGGTACACGCGGGGGATGCAAATCAGACGTCGCGCACGTCTGATGCGGCGGATGTGAGGACTCCCGATCAGCCGGCTTCAGTAAACATCATGGCGTAATCCAAAATCTGGGTACACGTTCGTACATCAACCGGCCTTTGCGGCTTGTTTCCCCTCTCCAGGGCAGGCTGATGTGTGATGCGTGTCTTCGCATGCGAAAAAATCGTGTACGCAACGCTCTCGCCCATCCCCGATCAGCCGGAATCTGTGCACCAAATCACCGACGGAAGGTGCCCGATGTATGCGAGACGCGTTGGGCGATATGGCGAGGTATCACACGCTCGAGTCCATTATTGAGTCGAGGGCATTGTCGAGTCACCGTACGCGATTGAATCATTTCGCTTATACTTACGTACGTAAGATTTTTTATTGGCAAAGATAGTCTACAGGCATCCATGCCTGCACGGCGAGCCAAAGCAGTGCGCACAAGTAGGACACACCGACGGAACACGAGACGGAGCATATATGGGCAAGCGCGACGCGGCCATCCTAGACATCCTCAATGCCGAAAAGAAGGTCGAGGTGGCGAGTCTTGCCGAGCGCCTGGGCGTCTCGTCCGTCACGATGCGCAAGGACCTCGACGCGCTCGCGGCCGACGGCGTGGTGCAGCGCGAGCACGGCTATGCGCTGCTGGGCAACCCCGACGACGTGGGCGGCCGCCTGGCCCGCCACTACGAAGAAAAGCTTGCCATCGCCGAGCGCGCCGCCGAGCTGGTCTCGGACGGTGACACGGTGATCATCGAGAACGGCAGCTGCTGCGCCCTGCTCGCCCGTGCGATCGCCGGCGCCCGCCGCGAGGTCACCATCGTCACCAACAGCGTCTTCATCGCCGACTACGTGCGCGACTTCCCCGCCGTGAACGTCGTGCTGCTCGGCGGCGTCTACCAGCTCGACTCGCAGGTGACCGTCGGCCCGATGGTACGCAGCAACGTACGGGACTTCTACGTGCGCCGCATGTTCATCGGGGCTGACGGATGGGCGGGCGGCACCAACTTCACCAACGCCGACCACCTCCGCGCCGAGGCCGTGCGCGATATGGCCGAGCAGGCTGAGGAGGTCGTCGTGCTGACCGAGAGCGAGAAGTTCGCGCACCGCGGCGTCGTGCCCCTGCACGTGGACGACAAGATCAAGACCATCGTGAGCGACGGCGACATCCCCGCCGATGTGCGCCACGAGCTCGAGGCAAAGGGCGTGGAAATCCTCCTCGCCCGCAAATAACGACTGCGTAGCAGCAGCCGACAGACAGGAGAAATCATGGTAGTGAGGTTCCCCGACGGGTTCTATTGGGGCGGCGCGACGGCGGCCAACCAGTTCGAGGGCGCGTGGGACGTGGACGGCCGCGGTCCCTCGGTCGACGACCATTTCATGGGCGGCACGGTCAACCGCCCGCGCGAGATCACGCTGACCATCGACCCCGACAAACTCTACCCCAATCACGACGGCATCGACTTCTACCACCACTACAAGGAGGACATCGCGCTCTTCGCCGAGATGGGCTTCAACATGTTCCGCATGTCCATCTCCTGGTCGCGCATCTTCCCCCAGGGCGACGACGCCGAACCCAACGAGCTGGGTCTGAAATTCTACGACGACGTCTTCGACGAGCTGCACAAATACGGCATCGAGCCCATGGTCACGATGAGCCACTACGAGATGCCCTATCACCTGGTGGAGAAGAACAACGGCTGGCTCGGACGCGACACGATCGACTGCTTCGAGCGCTTCGGCAAGACGATCCTGGACCGCTACCACGACCGCGTGAAGTGGTGGCTCACGATCAACGAGATCAACCTGGGCGCCTTCCAGGGCGGTGACATGATGGAGAACTCGATCATCCGCGGCTTCGAAGGCCCCGCGAGCGCGACCCAAAACACCCAGCATGACCGCTACCAGGCGCTCCACCACCAGTTCGTGGCGTCGGGCCGCGTGGTCCGCTATGCGCACGAGCACTATCCCGAAGTCAAGATGGGCAACATGGAGGCCTTTGGCCTGAGCTACGCCGCCACCTGCGACCCCGCCGACGAACTCAAGAACCAGCTCGAGATGCGCCGCCGCAACTGGTACGCCGGCGACGTGCAGATGCGCGGCTACTACCCTGGCTACGCCCGGCGCATGTGGCATGAGGACGGCTTCGACGAGCTCGACATCCTGCCCGGCGACCTCGAGGACATCCGCGACGGCGCGATGGACTTCTACACCCACAGCTACTACCAGAGCAGCGTCTGGTCCGTGAAGCCCATGGAGACGACCCAGGCCAACATGGGCCGCGGCGGCAAGAACCCCTACCTCAAGACGACCGACTGGGGTTGGCAGATCGACCCGGACGGCCTGCGCTTCGCCCTGAACGAGATCTGGGACCGCTACCAGAAGCCCATCTTCGTGGTCGAGAACGGCATGGGCGCCCTGGACACCGTCGAGGAGGACGGCTCCATCCACGACCCCTACCGCATCGATTACCTCAAGCAGCACATCCGCGCTCTGGGCGAGGCGGTGGACGACGGCGTGGGCCTGCTGGGCTACACCTGGTGGGGCCCGATCGACCTCGTGAGCGCCGGCACCGGCGAGATGCGCAAGCGCTACGGATTCATCCACGTGGACAAGTACGACGACGGCAGATCATCAAGTCCAACGGCGCGGAGGGACTGGACTAGCGAGCCTGCGTCCTGCGGCGGAGGAAGACAAGACAGGCCAGCAGCGCCACCGGGCAGACGATGGCCGCGAGGATACCCATACGGAGGTTGTCCCCCGCCGCCGCCGAGACCATGCCCGCCAGGGTCGGGCCGCCCGAGCAACCGATGTCACCGGCGAGCGCCAGCAGCGAGAACATCGCCATGCCGCCGCCCTTGACCGCGCCGGTCGCGATGGAGAAGGTGCCGGGCCACATGATGCCCACCGAGAAGCCGCACAGCGCCATGCCGAGCAGGCCGATCACAGGCGAGCTCGAGAGCGAGATCATCAGGTAGGACACGATGCAGAGCGCGGCGGAGCCCAGCATGAACTTCTGCAGGTCGAGGGTCTCGCCCTTCTTGCCGTAGATGAGGCGTGCCGTGCCCATCAGGGCCGCGAAGGCCATGGGGCCGGCCAGGTCGCCCACCCACTTCTCGACACCCAGGGCGCTCTCGGCAAAGGCAGAGGCCCACTGCGAGACGGACTGCTCGCAGGCGCCGGCGCACATCATCATCACGAAGAGCAGCCAGAAGATGCGACGGCGCAGCAGGGTGCCCAGCGGGATGTCCTCCACGCCCGACTCCTCGGCCAGCGTCTGGATGGGCACCTGCGTGAAGACCAACATGTTGAGCGCGGGAACGACGGCCCAGATGAGGGCCGCGACGCGCCAATGCTCGATGCCAAAGACGGCGAAGAAGACCGTGGAGAGCAGCACGACGCCCATCTGACCCCAGCAGTAGAAGGAGTGCAGCATGCTCATGGCCGTCTCCTTGTCGTCCGTGGGGCATGCCTCCACGATAGGGCTGATGATGACTTCCAGGAGGCCGCCGCCGATCGCATAGATCGCCACCGCCACAAAGAGGCCCACGAAGGGGTCGGGCGTGATGCCGGGCAGCACGGTCAGCAGGATGAGGCCCGTCGCCGAAAAGGCGTTGGACAGCACCGCCGAGACCCGGTAGCCGATTCTGTCCACGAAATAGACCGACGCGAGGTCGATCACGAGCTGCAGCAGGAAGTTGAAGGTGATGAGCAGCGTGATGCTGGACAGCGGGATGCCGAACTCGCTCTCAAAGGTCAAAAAGAGGAGCGGGGCGAAATTGTTGACGATGGCCTGGACGATGTAGCCGACGAAGCAGGCGTACATCGTCGTCTGGAAGCTCTTGAGTTTCATGTTCTCCTTAGATCTTGTGGAAGGTAGGCACCATCTTGTCATAGGTGCAGATGGTGTCGATACCGATCTCGTTCTTGAGGATGTCCTGCGCATCCTTGACGTGGTCGCCCAGGTACTTGGTCTGGTGGGCGTCGCTGCCGATCGTGACGATCTTGCCGCCCAGGTCCTTGTAGAGGTGCAGGATGTCGCGGGAGGGCATGGTGTCGGCCATGCCGTAGTGCCAGGAGGAGGTGTTGATCTCGATGCCCTTGCCGTCGGCGATTGCGGTGCGCAGGATCTCGGCGACGATGTCGCGGACCTTGTCAAAGGGGTAGACGCCGGCCTCGTCGTAGCGGACGAGCAGGCTCAGGTGGGCGAGCACGCAGTAGTGCTTGAACTGCTGCTGGACGGCCAGGATCTCCTCCCAGTAGCGCATGTTGTACTCTTCCTGGGTCTTGCCGGTCTGGAAGTCCTGGTTCCAGAACTCCTTGTTGTCCACCTGGTGCATGGAGAGAAGGGTGAAGTCCAGCTCGTCCTTCCAGTTGTCGTAGAGCTGCTCGTACTGGGCAATTGTCCCGGTCTGGATGCCGAACTCCAGGCCCTTCTTGATGGTGATCTGGTCGCCGTAGGTCTTCTGCATGCGCATGAGCTTGGAGAAGTACTCGGGATAGTTCACGTTGTTGAGCGCGGAGCGCTTGATCTCGCCCGTGAACTCGTCGGCGCCCTCGCGCCACTGCATGGCGCCGTCGGTCCAGTCGCGCTTGATGCCGTAGTCCACGTGGTCCGTGAAGCACATCTCGTCCAGGCCGATCTTGATGCCCTGCTTGACCTGGTCCTCCATGGGCTCGTCGGAGTCGTCCGAGAACTCGCAGTGCAGATGGTAGTCAGCCAGCATGTCGTGTCTCCCCTTTTGGCGCGGCGCGCCCGTCGTCTCTCTTGCGGTCAAATGGTCAAGCGGCAGTCATGCGGCCTTAGATGGTGATCTCGATCTGGTTGTCCTCGAAGCCCAGTACGCAGGCCTCGTAGTAGCCATCGCCCGTGGTACGGGGGCCGCTGATGGTCTCGTAGCCGTCGGCGGCAAGACGGGCGGTGAGCTCGTCGACACGCTCGTAGGAGCCCAGGGCGAAGGTCAGGTGCGCGTAGCCCGTGCGGTTGAGGGGCTTGTCGAGCTGGTCCATCTCGGGCTTGTGCATCAGCTCGAGGCGGGCGGAGCCGTCGTCGAAGCCCATGAAGTAGCTGTAGAAGTCGGTGCGGGGGTTGTGGTAGGGCTTGTCGGTGACGTGCGCGCCGAAATACTCCTCAAAGAAGGCGCGGGCGGCCTCCAGGTCGTTCACGTACACTGCCACATGCTCAATCCTCATCTTTTTTCCTCTCTCTCGTTGAGCAGCACGTCGCGCGCGATCGCGGCGAGGCCCCGCTCTATCTTCACGTCAAAGTCGTCGACCGCGACCACGCGCGGCTGGAACTCCCTGGGGATATAGCGCAGGTAGGCTTCGAGGTCCGCGCTCGCGCCTCGCTCCACGCAGATGCCCACGACCTCGGGATTCATCACGCAGTTGAGGGTCGCGAGCTGTTTGGCCAGGAGGTCCACCGGATCGGTCGCCAGCGCGGCGTCCTGCTCCTCCTCCGTGTAGAAGGGCAGGTATCGCAGCTCGCCCGCCGAATGCGAGGCACCGTTGTAGAGCCGCCCGCCGATGACCATGCCCACGCCCACATAGTAGCGGGCGGGCTGGTAGAGCAGGGCAAGGCTCTCCGTACGGAAGTCCTCCCAGAGACCGATCGCCGCGGCGTTGACGTCGTTTTCCACGACGGTGGTGACGCCGCAGGCACCCGTGACGGCACCGGCGAGGTCGGCACCCGCCAGGCCTTCGGCATCGGAGACCACGACCTTTCCCGCAATGGAGACACCGGGGTTGGCGATGCAGACGATGCCTATCCGCACGTCTTCCGCACAAGCGGCCTTTGCCGCGCCGACCAGGTCCTGCTCGGTGCAGGTAGTGGAGTCATAGGTCCGCTCGTCAAGCACGACGCCATTGAGGTTGCAGGTCTTACAGCAGATCCGATAGCCCTCGGGCAGGACCGTGATCGTCAGCTGCGCCACGTGGCAATAGTCCGGGTTGAGCACAAACTCCTTGGGACGCCTGCCGCCCGTGCTGGGCGCGGTGCCCGAGAAGAGCACCTCCCCCGTCCCCTGCAGCTCCTGCAGGATCTGCGTGAGGGCGCCCGTGGAGAGCCCCGTCGCCTCGACGAGGTCGGCTTTGTTCCAGGCTTTGCCGTCACCCAGGCAGCTGAGCACACTGCGGATGTTGCGCTTTTTTAGCTCCTCGGTATTTGCCACTTCTTTCACCTCCCGACGAAAGATACTCTAGCAGAGTCTGACTAAGAAATGTGGCTTTCTTCAAGATACGAAGAAAGCCACACAATGCGCACGTTCGTCTTTGCGACTAGGGTTGCCTACCGACCGCAGGGCGCCTAGGCGAAGAGCTCCGGCAGGTGCCGCTCGAGCGAGGCGGCGATGCCGTCCTCCTCGTTGGAGAGGGTGACCTCGTCGCAGACGGCCTTGAGCTCGTCCACCGCATTGGCCATCGCGACGCCCGTGCCCGCGTATTTGCACATGGACGCGTCGTTTTGCCCGTCGCCGAAGGCGATCATCTCGTCCGGGGAGTACCCGCGCGACTCAAAGGCCTCCTTCATCGCACGCGCCTTGTCGATGCCGAGCGGCGTGAACTCGAAGTAGAAAGGCCCGGTGAACATGGCCGAGAGCCTGCCCGCAAAGGGGGCCGCGAACTCCTCAGCGTGCTCCTTGAGGTAGTCGGGGTCTCCCGTGGTCAGGATCTTATTGGGCTCCCAGTCGATGCGGTCGGCCATATCGAAGTACTCGGCCAGCTGGAAACCGTTGTTGTGCGCCTCGTAGTCGTAGACGTTGTAGTCGGGCGCGTCGTTGCCCACATAGGCGCCGCCGCCCCACTTGATCATGCAGTCAAAGACGTTCTCGACGTACATGTAGTCGCCGTGGTCAATCATCGCACGGATGCGCGGGAACTTGCGCATCTGGGTCAGGACCGCACGGGCGTCCTCAACCGACATCGCCTGGTTGAACCAGACCTCGCGCGACTCGCAGTCCACGACCTGGGCGCCGTTGTAGCTCACATACAGACCGTGGTGGGACCGCATGTCGAGCATGTCGGCAAACTTGTCGAGGCCGCGGGTCGGGCGGCCCGACGCGAGCACCAGGCGGATGCCGGCCTCCTGCGCGCGCATCAGCGCGTCGTGGGTGCGGGGGGTGATGACCTTGTCCTTGTTGGTGAGCGTGCCGTCGATGTCCAGCAGGATGAGCTTGATCATGGAGACCTCCGATACGACTACGGCTGGTGCTAGAGGTACCAGCCACCGATACCATTTTGGTCTGCCCGCTCGATGGCAGACGTGACGAGACGCATGCACGCCGCGAGGTCGCGCCGGGCAAAGACGTCCGTCGGGATGACCACCACGGGCTTGCCGGGCAGCATGAGCTGCACACGGTCGAGCTGGTAGCCGACCTGCGGCGCGAGAAGAATCACGTCGTACTGCTGCTCCACATTACGCGCGTTACCCACCACGCCTGAGCTAAAGGCGCAGTCGAGGCCTTCCCTCTCGGCGAGCGCGCCGAGGCGCTGCGCGAAGAGATAGGCCGTGTATCCGGAGGCGCACACCACGAGCGCGCTCGTCTTTTTTGCGCTGCGCTGCGACACGAGCACGTCGATGAACTGCCGGCAGAAATCCTCCGCCTCGTCGCGGTCGCCCGGCTCGTAGCGCTGACTGTAGACAATCTCCTCGGTCTCGTTGTGGAAGATGGTGAACTCGTAGCTCGCAGGCGGCAGGTAGACCACGTCGCCCGTCGCGTACCTGGTCTGCAGCATCACGCTGTCCAGGGAGGTCATGCGGGTCGTGTACTGGGAGCTCTCGCGGTAGGCGAGATGCGCCAGGAGGTCGAACTGCCTTGCTTTGCTTGTACGCATGTGCCCCCCCGAGACGTACGGCCTGCTTGTCTACCCGACCGCGGTACCTGCATTGTATAGGAAGCGGCCGCCCGCATAGCCGCCCGCGACGTGGGCGTTACGTTGTGCCGCCTCCGCCTGGGGTAGTGCCTCGCCTGCCACAGCGCACCGCCTACCCCGGCTGCGTCATCTCTCAGCCGCGACCGCCGCCTGATAGGCCTGGTCCGTGGGCGACGGCTCGTCGTCCGGCGGCAGCTCGCGGAAGAGGCTCACGAGGAAGGGCAGGCTGATGGCGGAGGCGAGGATGTCGGCGATCATCTGCGCGGACTGTATGCCAAAAAGACCCCAGACGTGCGGCATGACCAGCAGGACCGGGATGTAGCAGATGCCCGTGCGCAGCGATGCGAGGAAGGACGCCTCGCGGCTGCGGCCGATAGACTGGAAGGTCATATTGGCGACCACGGACAGCGGCTGGGCGACGACCGCGACGCACATGCACCGCAACGCAACCACACCGACGCTCACGACGTCGGGGTCGTCGCGGAAAAGACGGACTACCGGCGCCGCGTAGACCCAGCCAAGCACGGCACAGACGCAGAGCAGTACCTCGCTCACCCGCCAGGTAAAGACGGCCGCCTCGCGCAGGCGTGCGTATTTCTTGGCGCCGTAGTCGTAGGCCGCCACCGGCTGGAATCCCTGGCCGATACCGATCAGAACGCTGCCGAAGAGCATCATCACGCGGCCGTCGATGGTCATGGCGGCGATGGCGGCGTCGCCGTACGGGGCGGCCGAGAGGTTGAGCACGACGGTCGAGGTCGCGTTGAGCACCTGGCGCAGCAGGCTGGGCAAACCGTTGCGGAAGATGTGCATCCACTCGTAGCTGCGGCGCGCCACACGTGAAATGCGGACGCGCGAGATCGTCTTGCCCGAGAGGAACATGTAGAGGAGGATGCCGAGCGATAAGTACTGCGAGAGCGCCGTGGAGAGACCGGCGCCCGCGATCCCCATGCCGAAGCCGAACATAAAGATCGGGTCGCCCACCATGTTGAGGACGCCGCCGGAGACCAGGCCGATCATCGCGTAGGAGGCGCGGCCCTCATAGCGCATCACGTTGTTGAGCACGCAGCTCATGGTAAGCGCCGGTCCTGCCACCAACATGTATGCGCCGTAGATGCGCGCGTAGGGCAGGATGGTCGCCGTGCTGCCGAGCGCCCACATGAGCGGCGTGAGGAAGGCGAGGCCCAGCGCCATGAGCACGCCGCTGATGACCATGCCGCCAAAGAAGGCCGTGGAGAGATAAACCGTGGCGCCGTCCCGGTCACCCGCGCCGAGGCCGACGGAGATGTTGGTACCGGATCCGTGGCCCAGCATAAAGCCGATGGCCTGGAAGACCGCCTGCACCGACATGAGGACGCCTGTCGCCGCGGCGGCCGACGTGCCGAGCTTGCCCACAAAGTAGGCGTCGACCAGGTTATAAATCATCGTCGTCATCATCGACACCACCGTGGGCACGGCCAGGCGGGGGATGAGGCGGGGTATGGGGGTGAGCACCAGCTGCTCGTATTGTCTGCGTTCCTTTGCGTCCATACCGCCATTATAGAGCGACCTGCCACGGTCCCGGGCACATCCTATAATGGCAGGGGGTCCGCGTTTGCCCGCTCCCGACTTTTCGCCCGCTCTCAAACCCGTCAGGCAGGTGCCCAGGTGTCCGGCGTTCTTCTTACCGCGTTTTCCTTTATGGTCCTCATCGCGCTGGGCTATGTCCTGCGCAGCCGGGGCATCGTACCGGACAATACGGGCGCGGCGCTCAAGAAGATCCTGCTCGACGTCACGCTCCCCTGTGCGATCGTCACCAACTTCTCCAAGCTCGAGCACACCGATGGACAGATCTTCTTCATCGTGCTGATCGGCTTTGCGCTCAGCCTGGCCATGGTCGCCTTTGCTGCGGTCACGACCCGCCGCAAGGACCGCGCGCGGCGCGCCTTTGACATCTCCAACATGCCCTCGTACAACATCGGCGCCTTTTGCATGCCGTTCGTGCAGGGCTTTCTGCCCGCCGCCGGCACGGTGAGCGTCTGCGCCTTTGACATCGGCAACAGCATCCTGTGCACCGGCGGCACCTACGCGTGGGCGAGCAACTACCTGGACGAGAGCACGGACGGGGCGGACTGGCGCTCCGTCGCGCGCAGCCTCCTCTACAACCCGCCCCTGATCACAAACGTCGCGATGCTCGTCCTCGCCGCGCTGCAGATCCGCATCCCCGACGTCGTCGTCTCGTTCATCGCCCCTGCCGCAAACGCCAACTCCGCCGTCGCTATGCTCATGGTGGGGTCGCTCATCCGTTTTGAATTCAAACGCGAGTACCTGGTCGACGGCCTGCGTGTGATCGGCGCGCGTCACGTGCTCGCCTGCATCGCGGCGCCGCTGCTGTACTGGCTCCTCCCCTTCGACCCGGCCGTCCGGCAGGGCATCGTGCTCGCATGCTTCGCGCCGATTCCCGCGCTCGGCCCTCCCTTCACGGGCATGCTCGGCGGCGACGAGGGCAAAGCCGGCGCGATCAACAGCGTCTCGGTCATCCTCGCCGTGATTGAGCTCACGGCCATCATTACCGCGATGGGGCTGTACTGACCGCTCGTCCCGACCACTCCCCCGACCGTTCGCCCCAGCCGCTGCGGGCGTCTTTTTACACCAGCGGACGACTGCCAGCCATGCACTATTTGGAGGTCATGATGGAACGCTATGCCGTGCGATTCGTGGGTCACGTGCAGGGGCGGGGTTTTCGTTGGGCGTGCTGGAACTGTGCACGGAAAGCCGGCGTCACGGGCTGGGTGCGCAACGAGCACGACGGCAGCGTGACAGCCGAGGTTCAAGGCGAGCCCGCGCAGATACGGGACTTCTACCTGCGGCTCGAGGACCTCGTGGACGATTACGGCAGCGGTTGGAGCCGCGGTGCGTCGCGAGAGCTGCCACTCGTCGCCGATGAGGCAAAGTTCGTCGTGCGGTGAGCGCGCACATCTCCCGTACGGCACACCACGCTAGAAGAAAGCCTCGACTCCCTCGTCGAGATAGGCCTGGCGGTAGGCTGCAAGGTCCTCCTGGTGCATGGCGGGCACACCGTGGAGCCGGTATTCCATATCCAGCAGCTCGTACTTGCTCTCGCCGAAATTATGGAAGGGCAACAGCTGCACGCGGCTGGCGCCGATTCCGAGTAGCGCCCGAGCCATGGCCCGTGCCTCGGCGACCGTGTCGTTGAATCCCGGTATCACAGGGGTTCGCGGCAGCACGTCGATCCCGGCGCCGATCGCCCACGCGAGGTTGTCGAACATCAGCCGCCCGTCGACGCCCGTCGCCTCGAGGTGCTTCATGCGGTCGACATGCTTGAGGTCGAAGAGGATATGGTCGAGGTGGACCGCAACACGCCGGAACTGCTCGGCAGGCACACAGCCCTCGGTCTCGATGCACGTGTCGACGCCCTCCTCGTGCAGCCGCCCGAGCAGCTCGACGCAGAAATCGGGCCAGGTTGTCGCCTCGCCGCCCGAGAGCGTCACGCCGCCGCCGGACTCCTCATAGAAGGGCTTGTCCTGCAGACAGACCTCGAGGACCTCCTCGACCGTCTTGGTCTCCCCCACCCGGCTCAGCGCGCGACCGGGGCAGTGCTCGATGGCCGCGGCGGCCTCCTCCGAATCTCCCCGCAGCCTGTGGATATCCACGTGCTTCTTCCCGTTGATTTCTATCGAGCACGCGCTGGGGGCGTAGCGCAGGCACGCCCCGCACCCGATACAGGCGCTCTCCTTCCACTCCACCTGCGGCGCACGGCGCTGGCTCTCGGGATTGGAACACCAGGCGCAGTGCAGGGGACATCCCTTAAGGAAGACGACCGTGCGCACGCCCGGGCCGTCGTTGAGGCTGAACTTCTGGATATTGAAGACCGTTGCTGACTGCATGTGGCTCTCTCCTGGTTGCGCCCGTCTGCACCCGATGGCGATCTGCTGCGATTGAGTGCGTCTTCTTCTCTACGGCCGAATGCATCTTCTCACATTGGCCCGTCTTCGTATTGTGAAGAAAGTAAATCATAATACTTTCATTCGTAAGTTTCATATTGACTTACGCAAGTTCACTCGGTAGTATGTAGCGCAGTAAAAAGACGCGCGGGCAAGGCGCGTGGAAACCGATCGTATCGCTCAGAAAGGGAACCCCATGGAGAACGTCGCGCATTTCGGTCAGCTCACCCCGCGCATGCAGGCCTACCGCGAGCAGGTCATCGACCAGAAGCCCTACATCGACGCCCAGCGCGCCGTCCTCGCCACCGAGTCCTACCGTCAGACCAAGCATCTCCCCTCGGTCATGCGCCGCGCGCTGATGCTCGAGCACATCCTCGACAACATGACCATCTACATCGAGCCCGAGACGGCCATCGCCGGCAACCAGGCCGGTTCCAACAAGGCGGCACCGATCTTCCCCGAGTACACGCTGGGCTTTGTGCTCAAGGAGCTGGACCTCTTTGAGCAGCGCGACGGCGACGTCTTTTACATCACGGAGGAGACCAAGCGGCAGATCCGCGACATCGCCCCCTTCTGGGAGGGACAGACCCTGCGCGACAAGGGCATGGCGCTGATTCCCGACGAGGTGCAGGTCTACATGGAGACCGGCTTCTTTGGCATGGAGGGCAAGCTCAACGCCGGCGACGCGCACATCGTCGTCGACTATCCGGGCATGCTGGCCCAGGGCCTGCGCGGCTACGAGGAGCGTGCGGCACGCCTCAAAGACGAGCTCGACCTCACCGACCCCGAGGCGATCAGGAAGTACCAGTTCTACAAGGCGGTCCTCATCGTCACGCAGGCGGTCCGCCGCTTCGCCGCCCGTTACGCCGCGCTCGCCCGCGAGCAGGCCGAGTCCGCGGCGGAGCCCCGTCGCACAGAGCTGCTCGAGATGGCCCGTATCTGCGACAAGGTGCCCTACGAGCCCGCCGGCTCCTTCCGCGAGGCCGTCCAGGCGGTCTGGTTCATCCAGCTCGTCCTGCAGATCGAGTCCAACGGCCACTCGCTCTCCTTCGGCCGCGTCGACCAGTACCTCTGGCCCTTCCTCGACGCCGACCTCGAGACGGGTGCCATCACCGACGACGAGGCGGTCGAGCTCCTGACCAACCTCTGGATCAAGGCCCTCACGATCAACAAGGTCCGCAGCCAGGAGCACACGCTGAGCTCCGCCGGCAGCCCCATGTACCAGAACGTCACAGTCGGCGGCCAGCGCCTCGACGAGCAGGGCAATCCCGTCGACGCCGTCAACCACCTGTCCTTCCTCATCCTGCGCTCCATCGGCCAGACCCGCCTGCCGCAGCCCAACCTCACCGTCCGCTACCACCGCAGCATCGACCAGGCCTTTATGGACGAGGCGCTCGAGGTCATGAAGCTGGGCACCGGCATGCCCGCCTTCAACTCCGACGAGGTCATCATCCCCTCCTTCATCGAGAAGGGCGTGGCGCGCGAGGACGCCTACAACTACAGCGCCGTCGGCTGCGTCGAGACCGCCGTCCCCGGCAAGTGGGGCTACCGCTGCACCGGCATGAGCTACCTCAACTTCCCCCGCATCCTCCTGGCGGTCATGAACGGTGGCATCGACCAGACCTCCGGTCGGCGCTTCTTCCCCGACTACGGCAACTTCCGCGAGATGGCGAGCTTTGAGGACCTGATGGCCGCGTGGAAGAAGGCCATCGCCTACATGACCCGCGCCTCCGTGATCATCGAGAACGCCGTCGACGTCGCCAGCGAGTGCGAGGTCCCCGACATCCTGTGCTCCACCCTCGTCCAGGACTGCCTGGGCCGCGGCAAGACGATCAAGGAGGGCGGCGCGGTCTACGACTACATCTCCGGCCTGCAGGTCGGTATCGCCGACATGGCCGACTCCCTCGCCGCGATCAAGACCCTCGTCTACGATGAGGGCAAGATCAGCCGCGACGAGCTGATGGACGCGCTGGCCAGTGACTTTGCCGGCGTCGAGGGTGAGCGCATCCGCCAGATGCTCGTGAACGACGCCCCCAAGTACGGCAACGACGACGATAGCGTGGACCTGCTCGTGGTGCGCGCCTACGACGACTACATCGCGGAGATGAAGAAGTACCCCAACGTCCGCCACGGTCGCGGTCCCATCGGCGGCATCCGCTACGCCGGCACGTCTTCCATCAGCGCCAACGTCGGTCAGGGCATGAGCACGATGGCCACGCCCAACGGCCGCCATGCGCACGACCCGCTCGCCGAGGGCTGCTCGCCCGCCCACTCCATGGACACCCACGGCCCGACCGCCGTTTTCAAGTCGGTCTCAAAGCTGCCGACGCACGAGATCACGGGCGGCGTCCTCCTCAACCAGAAGGTCACCCCCTCGACCCTCGCCTCCGAGCGCAACAAGAAGAAGCTCGAGATGATCATCCGCACCTTCTTCAACCGCCTCGACGGCTACCATGTGCAGTACAACGTCGTCGACCGCGCCACGCTCCTCGACGCCCAGGCGCATCCCGAGGCGCACAAGGACCTGATCGTCCGCGTCGCCGGCTACTCGGCCTTCTTCAACGTGCTGTCCAAGGCCACGCAAGACGACATCATCGAGCGCACCGAGCAGACTCTGTAAGTAGGTAAGTAAGAAAGCAAGAAACCACACAAAGGAGCACCCATGGAATTTTTCCTCGACACCGCAGACACCGCCGAGATCGCCGCGCTTTCCGAGATCCTCCCCATCGACGGCGTGACCACCAACCCCACCATCCTCTCCAAGTCCGGCAAGAAGCCCGCGGACTTCTTCGCCGAGCTCGAGGGCGTCCTGACGCCCGAGCAGAAGATCATCGCCCAGGTGATCGCACCCGACAAAGAAGGCATGCTGGCCGACGCCCGCAAGATCAACCAGATCCGCGGCGGCAAGAACATCGTGGTCAAGATCCCCGTGACGACCGAGGGCTACAAGGCCATGAAGGCAGCCGTTGCCGAGGGCATCTCCGTGCTCGCCACCGGCATCTACTCGCCCGACCAGGCTTTTTGGGCGGCCAAGATCGGCGTCGACTACCTGGCGCCCTACGTCAACCGCATGGACAACTACGGCGACGGCGTGGGGCAGGTCGCCGAGCTCATCCAGACGCTCAAGCAGTACGGCATGAAGGCGAAGGTCTGCGCCGCCTCCTTCAAGAACACCGCTCAGGTCCACAAGCTGCTCGCGGCAGGCACCCCCGCCATCACCGTCAACCCCGCCGTCGTGCGCGCGATGATCGGCCACCTGGGGACGCCCTTCGCCGTTGACCAGTTCAATGCGGACTGGCAGGCGGCCTACGGCACGTGCGAGCTCGGTCTATAACCGGAGCCCGGCCATTAATGGGCGAGACCTCCGGTCGGGCGTCGCTGCGACAATTTGTAGGGCTTCCCGGACGCGCCTCGAATGATGCACTGCAGCGGCGCCCGACGAGGGGGCAAAGGCGGCCGGGGCTATAAACAAAGAAGCGTAAAGAAGGGATGACGCGCGGCAGGACGTTGCGCGTCTGCGATTGAAGACCTGCCTAGGCGTAGCTATTCATGAGCTCGTCCTCGTGCATGAGCTGGAGAATCTGGTGCAGCTCGCTCGCCGCATCGTTTCCCGACGCGACCTCCCCCTCACGCCACAGGCGCGCATCGCGCACATAGCGACTCATCGAGAGCGCCATCAGGCGCCCTACCTCGACGAAGCCGATGTAGCGCGGCAGGCGCTCGATGGGCCGATCGGGCAGGTCGGAGCCGAGGGGCGTCGCCATCGCCTGCAGGTACCGGTCGGGCAGGAACTGGATAAACGCCCCGACCACATGCCAGTCGCCGCAGATGTGTGCGACGCGCATGGTCACCGTCCGGACCTCGGGCCTACCACGCAGTTCGGCTGCATCCATCAGGAAGCGCTCGCCTGTATACAGGTCGCGAAGACACACGGTGCTGCCGGGAACACCCCGCTCGATCGCGAAGACGCCGAAATGCTGGGTCCGCACCAAGGCGCGCAGTTCCCGCACGATATGCGGGTCCAGGGAGACCGAACGGCCACCGAGGTAGCACTCAAGCGGTGTCTTGCCGCCCGAGAGCCTGAAGGAGAAGAGGTACCACTCCTCGAACTCCTCTTCCGCCCACATGAACGCCTCCGGCGCGGGAGAACCGTCGAAGAAGTCCCCCAGGTTGAAGACCCGGCAGAACTCCTCCCAGGCCTGATCGAAGCGACCCTCGTCCGGCCGCAGATACCAGTACGCGAATACGTCGCCCAGGCTGTCGAGCACCTTTGCCGCTGTCGTTTGCATGTGCCGCTCCTCCCCGCTTTTGTGTGCGTGATGGGAAGTCTACGGGCGTCCGCGCGTGTCAATCCGCTCTTTCTCAGTTTGGCTTGCCGCAAACTGGCAGGCAGCTGGCGGTACGCTTGCAATGTTAGCCGGCAGAGTTTTCAACATGGGTTTTATCTGCGGGAATACGGGGCAATTACAAGCGTTGGCAATCGCTTGCACAGCCGCCCCTTCAAGACGGACCCTCGGTGGCAACCGTTCGCCGCCGAAACCAGACCGTCTACCCCCGATTTTCGCTATGCGCTCAGTATTGCCGCAAACAAGCGGAACGCTTGCGCAGTTTGTGCCACATCGTGCACGCGGGCGACGACGGCGCCGTGCTCTACGGCATACGCAGCCGCCGCAACGGAACCCGCGACGCGCTGCGCCGCATCGTCCACATCGGTCAGGGCGCCGATGAACCGCTTGCGCGACACCGCCACCATGAGCGGGTAGCCGAGGGCAGCGAGCCGATCGGTCGCCTTCAGAAGCTTTAGATTGTGATCTGTGGTCTTGCCAAAACCGACGCCGGGATCGATGCAGATGCGATTGTGCGCAACCCCTGCGGACTCGAGCATGCGGGCCTGACGCACAAGATAGGCGGACACCTCGGCGACCACATCGTCGTAGCGGGGCTCCGCCTGCATGGTCTTGGGCTCGCCCAGCATGTGCATCACAACGAGGCCCGCCTCGCAGCCGGCCGCCACGTCCACCATATCGGGGTCACGGAAGCCTGAGACGTCGTTGATGATCGCGGCACCCGCCTCGACGCAAGCGCGTGCGACCTGCGCATGCCGCGTGTCGACCGAGACGCAGACGCCCCGGCGCACCAGCTCCCGTACCACGGGCAGCACACGACGGGCCTCCTCGTCGGGCAACACCTCGTCCGAGCCGGGCCGCGTGGACTCGCCGCCCACATCGATGATATCGGCGCCTTGCTCGAGCATGAGCTCGGCATATGCAAGCGCATCCGCGGGCGCATTGTGTGTACCGCCGTCCGAGAACGAGTCCGGCGTCACATTGAGGATGCCCATCACCAGGGGATGGGCATCCGGTCCTTGCACGGGGAAGGCAAAGTCCCCGCACTGCCAAGTTGTATCCTGCGCCACCGTCTCCCGCGTGACCGTTTCCTGCAGTATCGCATCCCGCGGCACCGTTTCCTGAGCCATCTGCCCGCTCCTATCGATGAGAGTACCTCCATCAGATAGTAGCGCTCCCTTGCCGCACGGAGGCGGAGGGGACAACGGCACCTACCCACTCACGCGGAAGCCGAAAGGGGTAACGGTAACGCAGTCCGCAGGAAAGACGGCGGCTTATCCGCTCACGCGGCGTCCACCGCCACGTATTCATGCAGCTGGACGGAGTCGAGATACTCGCCGTCGAGTCCGACCGTCTTTTGCACGAGGCTGAGGAACGTGGGACGCTCGATATACCCCGTCACCGAGAGCGGCCGCCCCGCATCATGCATGGGGGTACGTCCCATCATGTACCAGGTACCGTCGAGCAGTGCCACGCGCAGTCCGAGCAGCCCGTGCTGCCACCAAGGCGTCTGGGCGACGATGTCATCCCGCAGCATGAGTACCTCACCGTTTGACGCGTCTCGCAGGGTCGAGACACCGGCTTGCGGGTCTTGGCCGAACACCCAGTACTGTGCAAAGCGCTGCGTCTGCCGCAGCTGGCACATCAGGCTCCGCTTGCACGCATCCAGGCCGTCGGGGGCGCACTCCGCATAGATTTCCAGCGGCGTGCGACCGTCGCTCATGCGGTAGTCAAAGACGAACCATTCGAAGAACATGCTGTCCACCAAATCGACGTCGATATCGCGCGGCGCCTTCACGTGCGTGATGTAGGGGTCGACCTCCCGGCAGAAACGCTCCCACCCCCGATAGACGGTCCCGTGCTCGTGCCGGTCCCAATACTCCGCCACCTTCATCGGATCGAGCAGATCGATTCCACCGCGCAGACGTTTGCCTTTCATACCTGTCTCCTTTCGCCGTTTCGCGTGCGAGAAGGATAAGGACAGTCGCCACAGATATTTTCGACAATCTCAATTTGACTTGCCGCAAACTGGCATGCAGCTGGCGGTTGGCTGATAGGCTCTCTACCAGCGCGTTTGTCTTTGCGATATGTGCCATGGGAAGCCCTGTGCCAGTCTGGCGGCAGACGCGGTCTCCCTACCTGCGGCGCGTGCAGTCTGCCGTGCAGACGGTCGTCTCTGCGACGCAAACGGCGCA
The DNA here is from genome assembly GCA_900314685.1 of uncultured Actinomycetes bacterium. Lineage (GTDB taxonomy): Bacteria > Actinomycetota > Coriobacteriia > Coriobacteriales > Atopobiaceae > Olegusella. The sequence goes on from OMWE01000001.1 coordinate 43,344, forward strand.
AGGTGCGTATGATGGAAGGGAAAAACGGCGAAGAGGGACAAAGACGCATGGAAGACGCACAGACACAACGCGCGGTGACGGCTCGGGTGCCGCTGCCTATCTACGACGAGGACCTGGACGCCGAGGAGGCGCTCGACGAGTTCCTGACCTGGGCGGAGGGCCGTGGCATCGACCTCTGGCAGCATCAGGAGGACGCCCTGCTCGCGCTTGCGGCAGGTGACCACGTGATCCTGGGCACCCCCACAGGCTCGGGCAAGTCCATGGTCGCGCTCGGCCTGCTCTACCTGTGCCTTTCGGCCGGCAAGGTCGCCTACTACACCGCCCCGATCAAGGCGCTGGTCAACGAGAAGTTCTTTGACCTCGTGGACCTGCTGGGGCGCGACAACGTGGGCATGGTCACCGGCGACACCCACATCAACTCCGGCGCACCCATCATCTGCTGCACCGAGGAGATCGTCGCCAACCTGGCACTGCGCGAGGGCGAGCAGACCGACATCGCCGCCGTGGCGATGGACGAGTTCCACTACTACGCCGACCCCGACCGCGGCTGGGCCTGGCAGGTCCCGCTGCTCACGATGCCCCACACACAGTTCCTGCTGATGAGCGCCACGCTCGGCGACGTGAGCCGCATCGCGCGCGACCTGGAGGAGCGCACCGGCCGCACCGTCGACCAGGTCCTCGACGCGCCGCGCCCCGTGCCCCTCTCCTACCAGTACTCCCTCAACCCGCTCGAGGCGACCGTGGAGCTCGCGATCAAGCAGGGCCAGGCGCCCATCTACATCGTGCACAGCTCGCAGGCCGAGGCCCTCACGACCGCGCAGGCGCTCTCGAGCTACGGCGTCACCACCAAGGAGCAGCGCGAAGCCGTGAAGGAGGCGTGCTCGGGCACCCGTTTCACCACCGCTTTTGGCAAGACGCTCAAGCGCCTGCTCGCCAGCGGCGTGGGCGTCCACCACGCCGGCATGCTGCCGCGCTACCGCCTGCTGGTAGAGCGACTCGCCCAGCAGGGACTCCTGCCCGTCATCTGCGGCACGGACACCCTGGGCGTCGGCATCAACGTCCCCATCCACACCGTTCTGCTTACCGCGCTCACCAAATTCGACGGCACGCGCACGCGCCGTCTGCGCAGCCGTGAGTTCCACCAGATCGCCGGCCGCGCGGGACGGGCGGGCTACGACACCGAGGGGTTGGTCATCGCCGAGGCGCCCGAGCACGAGATCGAGAACGCCAAGGCCCTCGCCAAGGCCGGCAACGACCCCAAGGCCCGCCGTCGCGTGAAAAAGAAGCGCCCGCCCGAGGGCTTCGTCGGTTGGAACGAGCAGACCTTCAACCAGCTGGCCGAGTCGGTCCCCGAGACCCTCACGCCCCGCATGCGCATCACGCACTCCATGGTGCTGGCCGAGGTCATGCAGGGCGGCGACGCCGAGGCGCGCGTCCGCCAGCTGATCGCCGACAGCGCCCAGACCGACGAGCAGAAGGAGCGCCTCTACACGCGCGCCGACGAGATCTTTGCCACGCTCATCGACGCAGGGGTCGTGGTCCGCGACGAGGATGGGGACGGCACCCCCTCCTACACGACCACCGTGGAGCTACCCGACGACTTCGCGCTCGACCAGCCGCTCTCGCCCTTCCTGCTCGCGGCGCTCGAGCTGCTGGACCCCGAGAGCGACACCTATGCGCTCGACGCGATCTCCATGGTGGAGGCCACGCTCGAGGACCCCTGGCAGATCCTGCGCGTGCAGCAGAAACGGGCCCGCGACGAGGCCCTTGCCGCCATGAAGGCCGAGGGCATCGACTACGACGAGCGTGTCGAGCGCCTGGCCGAGGTCACCTATCCCAAGCCGCTCGAGGACCTGCTGAGCCGCGCCTTCGCCACCTACTGCGAGCAGGTGCCCTGGGCCCGCGACTACGAGCTCTCCCCCAAGTCGGTCCTCCGCGACATGCTCGAGACCGCCAGCGACTTCAAGGGCTACGTCTCCGGCTTCGGCATGAGCCGCTCGGAAGGCACGCTCCTGCGCTACCTCTCCGAGGCCTACCGCGCGCTCAGCCGCACCGTGCCGGCCGACAAGGTGGACGACCGCCTGCGCGAGATCATCGACTGGCTGGGCTTCACCGTACGCACCGTCGACTCCTCGTTGGTAGACGCCTGGGAGGCAGCCGGCGAAGAAGGACTGGAGGCCGCACCCCCCACCGCCGAGGACGCCGTGGTGCGCGACCGCCGTGCCGTCACGCTGCTCGTGCGCAACGCGCTCTGGCGCCGCGTCCGCTGCCTCGCCCACCGCGACACGCGGGCGCTCGGCGACGCCGACCTCGACTGGGGCTGGGGCGAGCGCCGCTGGAGGGCCGCCTCCGACGCCTTCTTCGAAGCGCACGGCTACGTCAACCTCGACGCCGACGCCCGCTCCGCCAAGTTCTTCTCGATCGACGACAAGGACGAGCAGGCGGACCACGTCTGGCACGTCAGCCAGACCGTCAGCGACTCCGACGACGACCACGACTTCCGCATCCTCGCGGACGTCCTGCTCGACGAGACGCAGGAAACCGGCGAGGTGGTCTTTGACAACTACCGCGCCGGCTTCCCGGAGGACCTGGACTAAAGAGACGAAAGCCAGGCATATCCGCACATAGACGGGCATGCCTGCGTAAAGACGGACGTGCCTACAGCAGGCGGAGCACGCCGCGCACCAGGCGCTCGAAATCCTCCGCGTAGTGCGTGGCCGTCTCAGCGACCGTGTCGTGCGTCGCGCCCTCGCCCGCCATGTTGGTGGCGAGGGTGAGGCCCAGCACGTTCATGCCGAGCGCGCGGGCCATGATGACCTCGCAGATCATCGACATACCCGCGTACGACACACCCATCGTGCGCATCATCGCGGCCTCGGCCTTGGTCTCCATGCAGGGGCCGAGCACGCCGGCGTAGACGCCCTCTTCGACCGCGATGCCCGCGTCGTCCGCCACGCCGCGCGCGAGGGTGCGCAGGTAGGGGCTGTACGCGTCGGTCATATCGACGAAGGGCGACTCGACGTCGCGGATCTCGTCCCACTCGGCCAGCGGGTTGCGGCCCGTGAGGTTGATCTGGTCGGAGATGATGCCCAATCCCATGTGCGCGTTGCCCTCGACGGCACCGGTCGCGCAGGCAAAGATGATGTCGCGGGCACCCAGGCGGTGCGCATGGCGCACGAGCGCGGAGACCTGCGAGGCGCTGTAGCCCTGGTAGAGGTGGATGCGGCCGGGGTACACGATCACAGGCACGTCGTCCACCGTGCCGATGGTCGCCTCGAAGCGATGGCCCTCCATCGGGCGCGCCTCGGCCGGGAAGTCGTCGATATCGTGATAGTCGATGCGGCGCACGGGGCGCACGAGCGTCGCCAGATGCCCGAGACCCGTGCCCAGCACGATAGCGACGGGATGCTCCACCGACGGCTTGCACGCCTTGACAATATCTTCGCTAACCACGCAAACCCCCTCTTTCCGCAGCAGGCGCGCAAAGACGCCCGCGCCATTGATCAGTCGACCCGAGTACGTACCATCGTAGACGCACGAGGGACCGCAAGAAGGACTTTTCTCCTTCAAGACGGCGAGCGGCGCCCCGTGCTCTTGTGCCATGCTCAGGCAGACTTGCGCCCCACGGGCAAACGCCGCGGTCAGGTCGGTGCCATCCGCGCTCCACACACCCCCGTCGCGCTGTTCGGCAGGCGGCCGCGGCACAGGCAGGCCTGCCTCCCGCTCGGGGCACACACCGAGCGCATCCGTCCGGCTGCATAGAGACAAAACCGCCTCCGAGGGCTTGGACCCGCCGTCGTACCGGCAGGCCACTCCCCGGAGGCAGTCGCTGACTACGATGCGCACGCGCGCAATCCTACTGCTCGAGCTCGGTGGGAGCGGAGCTGACCGCCGTGCTGAGCTGCACCGTGACATTCGAGAAGAGCTGGTTGTAGTAGCTCACCCACTCGTTACTGGCCGCAGTGGCCGTGTTGGAGTACTCCTGGTAGGCCACGTAGTAGGCCGCCTGAGCCGCCTCGTAGGTCGCGCCCTCGTCGGGAGAGATCGTGTAGTTGGCGAGCGCGGTGGCATAGGAGCCGGCGGGGTCCGCCCAGGTGTTGTTGTCGGAATCCCACTGGTCGCCCGCAAGCCCGATGATGTAGTTGAAGTAGTCGACGGTGGGCTCGCTCTCCTTGCCCTCCTCGGGCTCGGTCGGCGCGATGGGGGCGTCGCCCGTGTCCGTGGTCACGACGGACTTGCGGAGCTTGTCCATCGTCGCGGAGTCGGTGATCATCTTTTTGACCGTGTCCGCGTCGAGGCCGTACTGCGTCGCGATCTCGTCGAAGTCGGAGCTGCCCAGCTGCTCCTGCGCATAGGCGGCGATCTCGTCGTCGTTCGCCTCGAGGCCCTGGTTCTTGGCCTCGAGCAGCAGGACCTGGTTGCGGGCGGCGGACAGCACGCCGTCGGCAGCGGGCATGTTGTAGGTGCCGTCGTCGTTCTTGGCCTGGTCGAGCGTGGAGGAGAGCTCGATCGCGTCGCGGACCGTCACGTCGTAGGTCTTGCCGTTGTAGGTGTAGGTGCCCATCACGGCGTCGAGGTCGCCCTCCGCCACGGTCGTCTTGCCCGCGACGCTGCCGGCGAGCACGCCACCGGCGCCGAAGACGAAATGACCGAGCAGCAGGCCGACGACCAGGCAGGCCGCGGCGATAGCGACCCAGGCCGGCGTCGACAGGCCTGAACCGATCTTGACCGGCTTCTTCTGCGCCGACGCGCCCTTCTTGCGGCTGCGCTCCTTGGTGCCCTTCTTGTCCTTGGACTGCTTGCCGGCCTTTGCCTCGGCCTTCTCGTCAGCCCCGGCCTCGGCCTTTTCGTCAGCCCCAGCCTTAGCCTCCTCGTCAGCCTCGGCCTTAGCCTCCTCGTCGGCCGCGTCCTCGGCCGTCTCGACGGTCACTTCCTCGGACTTGACGTCCTCGTCCTTTTTGTCATCCAGAGCCACGGGGGCCTCCTTTGAAGTAATCCCTAGAAATGAGATACAGACGTTGCGATGGTACTACTCGGCCTTGCCCTTCGCAGCTTCATCAGCAACCTTGAGGATATCTGATGAGAAGCTCCTGATATAGCCGAAGCCGTGGTCGGAGTCGAACTTCATGCGGGCGACGAGTTCGCCGCGGGTGGCCGCGGAGAGGTCGCCGCGGGCAAAGTCCAAAAGACAGGTGAGCATATCGCGGTACTCGGGATCGCCGTGGTAGCACTGGATGGCCTCGTTGACCAGGCCCCACACCGCGTCGGAGCGGTCGGGCGACGTCTGGCCGTACGTCGTGAGAAACTTGAAGGCCGCCAGGCGCACCGCCGAGGACGACTCGTCGAAAAGCGCCGCCTCGGCGCCGTCGCAGGCGCCCCCGACCTGGTCGGCATGGCGACCGGTGAGGCGCGTCAGGACGTCGAGCACCTCCCAGCGCGTCTGCGCCTCGGGACGGTAGAGCGCCTCGATCAGCTGGTCGATATAGGGCACGAGCAGCTCGGGATCCTTTGCCGCAATCAGATCGATCTCGTGCGCGGCCTCCTGGCGCACGCGGCGACGGGCGCCGCCGAGGTTGGCGACGTACCCCTCGAGGAGGATTTCTTCTTCTGCCATCTGACACATCCTTTCTATACGCACGCGCCGCCCAGGGTACGGGGACGCGAAACATACTTGCCTGCCTACGCCGGTCCTTATTCCTTGAAACCGTCCACGACCACCGTGCCGCTCTTGGGGTCGGTGTGGATCTCGAGGAAGCCGAGCTTGGCGGCCTCCCGCAGGAGGTTGGTGAAGGACCGGTAACCATAGGTGCGCTCGGAGAACTGCGGGCGCTTGCGGCGCATCGTGTCCTTGATGCGACTCGCGAGCACCGCGGACTCCGTCTCGTGCTCGAGCGCGTCGATCGTCTCGAAGAGCAGCTGGTAGCACTCGTGCTTGTCCTTGGGCACCTTGCCCGTGAAGTCGGGCACGCCCGTGCTGGCGACGATGTCCTCGTAGAAGATGAACTCGTCGCAGTTCTCGGAGAGCAGCGGGCTCGTGGACTCCTTCATGCCCACGCCGATCACGGTCTTGCCGAACTCCTTGAGCTTGGCGACCAGGGGCGAGAAGTCCGAGTCGCCGGACAGGATGGCAAAGGTGTCGATGTGGTCGCGCGTGAGGCACATCTCCACCGCGTCGACCGACAGGCGGATGTCCGCCGAGTTCTTGCCCGTGTAGGCGCGGTCGGGAATCTCGATCAGCTCGATGCCCAGCTCGTGCAGGGGCGTGATCGCGTCGTCGAAGCGCTGCCAGTCACAATAGGCGCGTTTGGCGACGATGCGCCCCTTGTCGACCAGGCGCTCGAAGATACGCTTCACGTCGGGACGGGGGCCGGCCTCCTGATGGCCGTTGCGCTTGCGCCTGCCGGTGCCCAGCGCCAGGTTCTCGTAGTCGATGAGCACCGCCATCGAACTCTGCTGTGTATCAATACTCATTCGTTCAAACTCATTTCTTGTGCTTGCTGCGCTTGCCCTTGTCCTCTTCGGGAGCGTCGGAAGACACACTCATCACCTCGGGCATAGGGGTGCCGTCGCGACGCGCGCGGCGCACGGCCTCGGCGTTCGCGCTGCCGGCACGGCGCAGCTGGTCTTTGTTGACGCGCAGGAAGCGGTCGTGGATCTTCCAGGGGCCGACGCTCTCACCAAAGGTCATCTTGAGACCCACGAGCGCACCGGCCATGCCGCCGATCGCGATGCCCGCGAGCATCAGCCAGCCGCTCGCCCAGATGAGGGACGAGACGAGCACGCCGACGGCGAGCACCTTGAGGTTGGCGACGGTGTACTCGTGCGTCGTCACGCACTGGACGCCCTTGTCCTCCCCGTACTTGTACCCGATGGTCAGGCCAAAGAAGAAAAGCAGGATCGCGACGATCGCCAGGGAAAAATCGACCACTTACGCTTCCTCGCCCTCGTGACAGTGCCCGCCGCCGCAGCCGCACTCGCCGTCGCCGCCGCAGTCGCACTCGCCGTCGTCGCCGCAGCCGCCATCGCAGCCGCACTCGTCATCTCCGCAGCAGCCGCACCCGCCCTCGCCGTGGTGGTGATGGCAGTGCTCGTGGTCGTGGCCCTGCCCCTCTACCTCGTCGAGCGCCGACCAGTCGAGGCCTGCCGCCTCGCCTGTCGCCCTGTCGGCATAGAGCAGTGTGATGGCCTGCGTGCCCATGCGGCTGCCCCCGATGGAGCACAGCCAGTCGTACAGGTTGTAGGAGGTGTCGGCACCCGGCAGCGCGATATCGAGGTCCTGGGCAGCGCCCAGCGCGAGGGCCAGGTCCTTGCGCAGGTGCTCGGCGAGGAACCCGGGCTTGTAGTCGCCCTCGAGCGAGCGCGGGGCCAGGCGCTGCAACGCCACGGAGCCGCCCATGCCGTCGCCGATCATCCTGAGCGTCTCGGCCACATCGAGGCCGCCCTGCTCCGCCAGCGCCATCGCGTCCGCGTACCCGATCATGCAGGAGGCGAGCGAGACCTGGTTGGCGAGCTTGGCCAGCTGGCCCTTGCCCGCACCGCCGAAGTAGTACTGCTTGGTCGAGAACGTCGAGATCACCGGCAGCACCGGCGCGACCGTCTGCTCGTCGGCACCGATGATGGCTGTGAGCGTGCCCGCCTCTGCCCCCTCCTGGCCGCCCGTCACGGGGCAGTCGAAGGCGTGCTTGTCGTCGATCTCCGCCGCGTCGTGCAGGTCGCGCGCGAGGTCGGGAGAGCTCGTCGTGAGGTCGATGAGGTAGGCGCCCTTCTTAGCCGCGCGCAGGATGCCGTCCGTCGCGAGGTAGACGTCCTCGACCTCGTCCGGGAAGCCGAGCATGGTGAAGACGACGTCGGCATGGCGCACCGCCTCGGCGGGCGTCGGCGCCCACACGGCACCTGCCGCGACGAGTGCGTCCGTCTTTGCACGTGTGCGGTTGTTCACGACGACCCGGTAGCCCGCGTCGAGGATGTGACGGGCTATGGGAGCCCCCATGATGCCGGTGCCGACGAAGGCGACCGTTTCGATGCGTTGCAGTGCCATGTAATTCCTTTTCCTACTGTTGGTTCCTGACGCGTTTGGCGATGCGGTCGGTCAGCGACAGCTTCTCGCGGCGGTCGGTGCCCCAGAAGGCGACCGCCACCATGCCCGGGCCCACGTGCGAGCCGAGGATCGGCGAGACGGAGCTGCGGATGATCGCGACGTCCTCGCAGCCCTTTTCCTTGCGGACCTGCGCCTCGAGCCAGTCGGCGTCCTTCTCCGCGTCGGCGGACATGATCGCCATGGCGAGGGACGGGTCGTGCGCGTAGTTGTCGCGGAAGCTCTGGATGAGGGCTCGCAGGGCCTTCTTGCGGCCGCGGCAGACCCCGTTCAATGTGAGGGCGCCCGTGGTGTCGAAGCTGAGCACGGGCTTCACGTCGAGCTTGCCGCCCACCTGGGCCGCGGCGGCGGGGATGCGACCGCCGAGCGCCAGCCAGTGCAGGCTGTCGAGCGTGAAATAGCCGTGGACGAAGTAGCGCGCGTCCTGCGCCCACGCGTAGAGCTCCTCGGCGGTCATACCCAGCGACGCCTGACGCACGACCTCGATCGCCAGCAGCTCGGCCGCGGCCGAGTCGCAGCAGTTGTCGAGGATGTAGAGCTCGAAGTCTGGGTACTGCTCCGCGATCATCTCCTTGGCCTGGAGGGCGGACCTGACGGAGCTCGAGAGACCCTCGGACAGGCACATATAGAGCGTCGGCGTGCCCTCCTGAGCGGCATGCTCGAAAACCTCGAAGTAGCGCCCCGGGGTGACGGCCTCCGTCGTGAAGCGAGCGTCCGGGTTCTTGCGCATGTACTCATAGAAGTCGTGGGCCGAGCGGGTCTCCCACAGGTCGTCGTCGTGCTCCCCGTCGGGACCGACGTAACGGAAGGGTATCAGCTCGACGCCGAGCACCTTCAGCACGTGGAGATTGAAATCCGAGGTGGAGTCCACGATGATGCGGCACTTGCGCTTCTTGTGATAGGCTTTGCCGATCGCCGTGACGTCGGAGTCCCCCGACGCGGCCCCCGTATCCTCCGAAACGGCGGAGAGGGCCCCGTCTACCGTGGCGGGGCCCTCCTGTATGCCGGTCAGCTGGTCTTCCTGCTGGCTCTGGTTACTCATCGTCCTCCTCAAACTTCGGCTTGATGATGCCGTAGCCTCCGTTCTTGCGGTGGTAGATCACGTTGACGAGGCCCGTCGTCGCGTTCTCGAAGACAAAGAAGTCGTGCCCGAGCAGGTCGGTCTGGACGAGCGCCTCCTCCTCGGTCATCGGCCTGAGCTGGATGTACTTCTCGCGGATGAGCTGGTCGTCCTCGTCCTCCGGCACGATCAGGTCGGCGAGGTCGTCGACCGACGTCGGCAGCGGGCGCGGCACGTCGCGCCCGGCGCGCTGGCGCTTGTCCACCACGCGCGTCTTGTAGCGGCGCAGCTGACGCGAGACCTTGTCGGCCGCCTTGTCGATGGCCGCGTACATGTCGGCGTCCTCCTCCACGACGCGCACGACGGTATCGCGGACAAACACCGTGACCTCGCAGGCGCGACGGTCGGGATTGGAGCGGTTCTTGTCGACACGTAGGACGACGTCGCAGGACATGGGCTGGATATCAAAGACCTTCAGGGCGTTGCCGATCTTTTCGTTTACCGCATCGCGCAGGGCGTCGGTGACGCTGACCTTGCGACCTGAAATCTTAATGTCCACCATATGTGCCTCCTCTTGTATCGAAACACCTCGGAGCCAGCGGATTGGGATACCGCTGTCTCATAGATACCCCAATTCAGACGATTCCGTGCACATCAAACGCCAAGCGGGCGAGATTTACAGCGTGGCCGTCAGTGTGACCGCGTTGGCGCCGGCACCCGTCGCCTCGCCGCCATCTGCGGTGTCGGTGGCGTCCGCATCCTCGTCCGCACTCTCATCGTCGGAGTCATCCCCCTCGGGGATGTCGGCGATCTGCTGGTCGGAGGTCAGCGTGGGGAAATCGCCGATCCAGCGGGCACGGACGGACTCGTAGGTACCATTGCTCTGGGCGGTCTCGAGCGCCTGCTGGATGATCCCCTGCAGGGTCGTGTTGGACGACATGACCGCGATGCCGCGCGTTGCCGGCGCATCGAGCGAGCCGGCAAACGCCAGGTCGCTGTAGGTATGCGCGAGATAGGCACCTGCGTAGGCGTCGCAGAGCACGTAATCGATATCGCCGGACTCGAGGGCGTCGAACGCTTCGTTGAGGTTGGCGTAGGGCTGCTCGTTCATATCGAGGCCCGTCTTGTTGAGCGCGCGCTCGGAGACGGAGCCGGACTGCACGCCGACCTTCTTGCCCTCGAGGTCGGCAACCGCGACCGTCCCCGCCTCGCCCTTGTGGAAGAAGGCAGAGGCAGACTCGCTGTAGGAGCCGACGACCGTGGAGTCCGACACGGCATCGGGCGAGACGTCCATCACGATATCGCAGGTATTCGCCGTGGCATCGTCGGTACCCACGATGGAGACGAACTTGACCTTGAGCCCGAGCTGGTCGGCCAGGGTCGAGGCGAGGTCCACGTCGATGCCCGTAATGGCGCCGCCGTCACCCGTGATGCACATGGGGGCAAGGGCCGCATTGGTGTCGATGCCGACGGTCAGCGTGCCCTCCTCGCGGATGGTCGGCGACACCAGCTGGGCGTCGGGGGTCACGGAGAGCGATGCCATGCCCTCGGCGACCGTCGGGGTCTCGTCAAAGAAGGGCAGCTGCGAGACTCCCGGCAGGCTCTTCACCGCGTCGCATCCGTTCAGACCTACCAACAGGGCTCCACACAGCGCCGCACCGGTGGCCAGCCTCGCCATCCCCGCTCTCATACCTACCCTTTCGACGTCCCCAGGCCGGCAGCTCCGCCGATCCCGACCAGTACCTTCTGTACGTCTTCCCAGCTGACCTGGTATTTGACCCCACACTCGCGCACCGGGGTCCTCGCTTCGGATGCCGCGCGCACCCCCACTGCTAACCCTCTCGCCCGCGAGGCCGGATGCCTCTCATCTGACGGGCGGTGCGACTTGCCTCTAGGACGAGCCATGCTCGCCCGGGTACGCGCACCCGGACTTACGTGGATCCTTTTGACCTCGTCTGCCCTGGACTAAGACGGCCGTGGCGGCCGTCCGCAACCACAGACCTGGAAAGACATGTCAGCAGTATACCAGCTAGGGGGTTTGCCGTGCGCTTGAGCAGGCCAGTCTCCGCAAGCATCACCACACGCGGGCGAGCGCGCTGGCCGTGACCGATGCCGCGCCACGGGCAAGCAGGGCGCGGGCAGCCTCGCGCACGGACGCCCCCGTGGTGATCACGTCGTCCACCAGCAGGAGGTGCGCGCCCGCAACCTCCCCCGCGACCGACACGGTGCCGCGTAGGTTGTTCGCCCGCCCTTCTTTGCCGAGCGCACGTTGGTCGGCGCCGGTGGCGCGCATCAGCACGTCAGCGCAGGGGATGCCGAGCTCGGTGGCGAGGCTGCGCGCGACCCGCTCCATGTGGTCGAAACCGCGGCGCGCGTAGGCCTGTCGCGTCGCGGGGATGAAGCAGAGTGCGTCCGTCCGGGCCGCATCGAAGCGCGGGCGGCCGTCGCTTGCAGGCCATGAGCCCGCCTCATCGAGCGCCGTCGCCATCGCGGCCGCCATCACGGGAGCCAGCCGCAGCTCGTGCTGGTCCTTGAGCACCGTCGCCATCAGCGCCCCCGCCCCGGCGAACTCGAGCGCGCAGACGACCGCCCGTGTCTCCCAGATCGTCGAGCGTGGGTCGGTCTCCGCGCGCAGGGTGGCGCGGATGTAGTCGACCCCGCAGTCCGTGCAGGCGAGCCATCCGTGCGGCGCGCCGCACTGCGGGCAGGCGTAGCGCTGCTCGATCCACGGCAACCCCGCCCGGCATTCTGCGCACAATAGCTCGCCCGGCATGTTGCAGACGACGCAGCGCGTCGGCCACAGGAGCTCTGCGCCGCCTGCAAGGACATCGGAGCGATACGCACGTATTCGATTGAAACTCTGGTAGTCACGTCGATCCACGACCATAACCTCCCGCCACGCACGCATGCGCGGGGACGGTCGACGTGGAGCCAGTGTAGCACTGCGGCAATACCCGCGGACGGGGTCACCGTAGCGGGATTACCGAAGTGGGGTCACCGTATTTACTCGATGCCGAAGAAACCCAGGGCGTTGTCCCACAGGAGCCGGTAGGTCCGTGCGGGATCGTCGGGCGTGCGGAGCTCGGCGAGCTGCGCCACCGTCAGCGCGACCATCGCCGGCTCGCACGGCATGCCCCGCAGCGGCACCGGCGCCATGTACGGGCTGTCGGTCTCGGAGAGAACGAGCTCGTCGGGACAGGCAAGGAAGGCGGCGCGGATGTCGTCGGACCGCTTGAAGGTCGCCGCCCCGCCAAAAGCGATGTGGCAGCCCATCTCGACGAAGGGGGCCATGACCTCGGGCCCGCTCGTGAAGCAGTGCATGTCGCAGCCCGCCCGCGGCACCCCCTCCTCGCGCAGGATGCGAGCCGCCATATCGTGGGCGAGCGTGTCTTCCTTGCCGTCGCGTATGTGCAGCTCAACGGGCATGTCGCGGTCGCGGGCAATCGCCAGCTGATAGCGGAAGGCCCGCTCCTGCACGTCTGCCGGCAGCTCGTTCCACGGGCCGAAGTCCAAGCCGATCTCCCCCACGCCGATGCAGCGCGGGTCGTCGAGCAGGGCGTCCAGGCGCGCCTGTGCGGCCGGGTCCTCCATGAGTGTCTTTGCCCCGTAGGGATGCACGCCGGCTATGTAGCGCAGGTGCCCTATCTCGGGCGGAGCGCCGTCGGCAAGCCGTCCCCACCAATCAGTGAACGCCGGCACATCGGGCACGTCGTCGGTGGGGTCGACGGGCGAAACGAGCAGTCGCACGCCCGCCTCGGCGGCGCGCGCGAGGGCCTCGGCGGGGTCGCACTTGAGCGGCAGCAGATGGCCGTGCGTGTCCGCAAGCGGTGCGGGTGCTACGGGCACCTGGACCGGACGGTTCTTCTTGTCGTGGAATAAGCTCCCGTCCTCAAGTATGAAATCTTCTGGCCCGATGTGGTTTGACCCAAGGGGTTTTCTCGTCATATGCTTCTCCGTTCATGCACCCTGGAGCAGCGCACACCCAGCATGAGTGCGCCGCGAGCCTACTCATGTACGGCGTACGCAGGGAGTTACGCCAACGCGCGGGACAGGGCAATGAAGTCAGCGGGTGCCAGGGTCTCGGCACGGCAGGTCGGGCTGATGCCCGTTGCGGCGAAGGCTGCGTCGAGGGCGACCTTGTCGTAGCCCTTGGCGGCCATGGAGTTGCGGATGGTCTTGCGCCGCTGGGCAAAAGCCGCATCGATCACCTGCGAAACAGCCGCGCGGTCGCAATCCATCTCGTCGCGGTCGATGCGGACGACCGCGCTCTCGACGTGCGGCGCGGGCATGAAGCAGCCGCGGCCGACCTCGAAACGGCCTGTGACCTGCCCGTACAGGGCAAGCTTGGCGGTGTAGGCGCCGTAGTCCTTGGTGCCCGGACGCGCTGCGATACGGTCGGCGACCTCGGCCTGCACCATCACGACGGCGCGCTGCAGGCCCGGCATCTGCTCGAAGGCCTGCAGGATGATCGTCGCGGCGATCTGGTAGGGCAGGTTGGAGACGAACTTGGTGATACCCGCTCCCCCGTCGGGCAGGCGATGGGGCACGGCGCGCAGGGCATCGCCCCACACCAGCTCGAACTTGTCGGAGTCCTGGGCGCAGGTCTCGGCCAGCACGGGCTCGAGCGTGCGGTCCGCCTCGACAGCCACGACATGGGCCGCGCGGGGAAGAAGAGCAACGGTCAACGTACCGATACCGGGCCCGACCTCCAGCACCCGGTCGTCCGGACCTAGCTCGGCCAAGCCCAAAATCCGCCGGATGACCGTGTCGTCCACCAGGAAGTTCTGACCCAGACGGTGCTTGGTATAGAGACCGTGCCGCTCGAGGGCGGCACGGGTCTCACGCACAGACGCTAGCCGTGAGGCCGGCGCCTGCGGGTATGTCGGCTGAGGGTCGGCCACGCGCTAGTCCTTCTTCTGCAGACGCGGGAAGAGGGCGTCGCCCTTGGTCACGGGCAGGTCGCCGGGCATCTGGCCCCAAGTGCAGGCGGCCGCGAGGTCGTCGGCGCCGATCTCGCTCTCCAGCGACAGGCGACGCAGCACCTCGGCGCAGGTCTCCGGCGTGAAAGGAGCGAGCAGGTGGGCGGAGATGCGGATGGCCTCGAGCAGGCCGCCGATCACAAATGCCAGCTCGTCGGCCTGCGCCGGATCCTTGGCCAGGGCCCAGGGCTTGGCGTCCTCGATGTAGTGGTTGGCGGCGCCGACCAGGGCCATGACCTCGTCGATCGCCTCGGGATACTCGAAGACGTCCATGTGCTGGGCGTAGCGCTCGTAGAGGCCACTCGCCACCTCGGTCAGCGGGCTCTCGCGCTCGGCCCAGCCGGCGGGCAGCACGGGCGTCTTGCCGTCGAAGTACTTGGCGGACATGTTGAGCGCGCGGGACACGAGGTTGCCCCAGCTGTTGGCCAGGTCGGCGTTGTAGACCTGCTCCATGCGGTTGAAGGAGATCGCACCGTCCTCGCCCGGCTTCACGTCGCGCATGAAGTAGTAGCGGTAGCCCTCGACGCCCAGCATATCGATCACGTCCTGCGGGGCGATCGCGTTGCCGCGGGACTTGGACATCTTCTCGCCCTGGCCGGTCTCCTCGTTGCGCACCATCAGGAAGCCATGCGCAAAGACGTGTTCGGGGATGGGCTCGCCGATGGCCATCAGCATCGCGGGCCAGATCACGCAGTGGAAGCGGATGATGTCCTTGCCGACGACGTGGTACTGAGCGGGCCAGCGGCGGGCGTAGTCGGCCGCAGCCTCCTCGCCGGGCTGGCCGTAGCCGACGGCGGTCGCATAGTTGAGCAGCGCGTCGAACCACACGTAGGTCACGTGCTTGTCGTCGAAGGGCAGGCGGATGCCCCAGTCAAAGCTCGTGCGCGAGACGGACAGGTCCTGCAGGCCGCCCTCGACGAAGCTGCGGACCTCGTTCATGCGGAAGCCGGGCATCACGAAGTCGGGGTGCTCGTCGTAGAACTTGAGGAGACGATCCTGGAAGGCGGAAAGCTTGAAGAACCAGCTCTCCTCCTGCACGCGCTGCAGAGGACGGCCGCAGTCGGGGCAGAGGTGCTGGCCCTCGGTGTGGTTGGCCTCGTCGGACTTGGCCACCTGGGTCTCAGTGAAGTAGGTCTCTTCGGGCACGCAGTACCAGCCGTCGTAGCTGCCCTTGTAAATGTAGCCGGACTCCTTCATGCGCTCCCAGAGGTGCTGGACCGCGCGTACCTGGCGCTCCTGGGTCGTGCGGATGAAGTCGTCATTGGAGATCTCGAGCGTCTGCCAGATGTCCGTGAAGGCGGGGGCGAGGGAGTCGCACCAGGCCTGCGGCGTCATGCCGTGCGCCTCGGCGGCCTCCTCCACCTTCTGGCCGTGTTCGTCGAGGCCGGTCAGGAACTTGACGTCGTAGCCGGCGGCGCGACGGTAGCGCGCCTGCACATCGCACATGATCGTGCAATAGGCGGTACCCAGGTGCGGGGCTGCGTTCACATAGTAGATGGGTGTGGTGATGTAGAAGGAAGGCTTGTCTGCCATAGGTGGTTCTCCTGCCGAACGCGTGCGAATGATGCAACTCGCCTATTGTAGCCCATATCAGCAATCACCCTCGAGCTGCCCGGCATAGAAAGCCTTCTGACGTTCGATCTCCTGGCGCAGCTGCTCCTGTGTGGGCAGGTAGGTGACGTACTTGGCGGCGAAGAGCTGCTCGCTGCCGTTGAGCACGGAATAATGCGCCACGTCCTTGTCGGTCTCGGTGCACAGCACGATGCCCAAGGTAGGACCGTCGCCCTCGCCGCGCTTCAGCTCGTCGTACATGCGCACGTACATGTCCATCTGCCCGATATCCTGATGGGTAAGCTGGCTTGTCTTCAGATCGACGAGGACGAAGCATTTGAGCAGGTAGTTGTAGAAGACGAGATCGATGTAGAAGTCGTTGAGCTCGGTACGGATATGCTGCTGACGGGCCACGAAGGCATAGCCCTTGCCCATCTCCAGGAGGAACTTCTGAAGGTTGGTGATAATGGCGGATTCCAGGTCGGACTCCTGGAAGTCCGAATTGGGCTCGAGGCCGAGGAACTCAGCCACCACCGGGTTCTTGATGAACTCCAGCTTGTCGCGCTGGAACGGGGCGGTGATGCGCTCCATCTCGGCCTGGACGGCCGGCTTCTTATCTGCCTGCGACTGGAGCAGGCGATAGTAATACTGGGATGAGATGTTGCGGTCGAGTGTGCGCGAGCTCCAGCCCTGATCGGCTGCCTCGTTCATGTACCACGTGCGGGCTCTCTCATCCTTCACCCGCACGAGGGCCCGATAATGCGTCCAGGTCAATTCTCCACGCAGCGCGTGGAGAATTGGGAACGCAAGGTAAAACTGCCGCATATACCATAGGTTACTCTCAGTGAATCCCTTGCCAAAGTCCGCCGTCAGTCGCTTCGAGAGCTCCTTCACGAGCGCTTTGCCGTACTCGGCACGCTCCTCGCCACCCTGCTCCTCCACGATGCGCCGCCCGATTTCCCAGTACGCTTGCACCATCGCAGAGTTGACGGCACGGTAGGCTTTGCCGCGCGCCGTCTCCAGAACGGATGCAATCTGTTCATACAATTCAGGCGGCAATACAGAATTTGTTGCCGGCACGCTCCTCAGCTCGTTTTTCTTCGAATCGCTTGCCATGCTACCGTCCTCTCAAGAGCAATCCCGCTAGCCCACAGCCACATCCGCATCCGTACCGCCCGTCTTCTTCAATCATTATAATTTATTTGGTCGTTTTGTGCTATATGATTTATACTATCGATTACAGAGACGGCGGAAAGGAACGCTATGGCAGAAGAACCCAGGCACGGATCGGCGGCGCTCGTGGCGCCCGACGGCAGCAGCACGCCCCTGACGGACGAGATGTACGAGGCGCTAGCCGCCTACGCGCGCAAGCTGGAGCGCACAAGGAGGCCGGCGGTCGTCGCCGTGGACTACGTCAGCACCGGGGAGGCGGCCTCGATGCTCGGGGTCTCGCGGCAGACGCTTAACCGCATGCTGGAGGCGGGCGAGATCCCCTACGAGCGCTACGGCGGGGGGCACCGCCGCGTGCTCATGTCGGACGTGCTCGCCTACCGGGAGGCGTCCCGCTCGGGCGGAAAGGTGTAATCAAACTCAGCGCTGTCTTCGCGCCTGCACACAATTCCCTGCTTTGCCATCGAATAAGGGCGAAGACCGAAGTCCTCGCCCTGCCTTGATGGTTTGGATCGAATGTTTCCCGCACGCTACTCGACAGACGCGTCGATGTACTTCTTGAGCGTGGCGAGGAGGTCGTCTGCCGTGGTCTGCGCGAGGATATCCGCACAGGCGTTGTCGTCCATGAAGACGAGCATGAGCGCCTGCAGGACGGCCACCTGGTCCTCGGCATGGGCGAGGAGGCCCAGGTTGAGCACGAGGTGCGCCTGGACGTCGTGATCGACCATGCCGCCCATGGGCGCGAATGCGATGGGCCGGGTGTTGCGGATGACCGCGATGTAGGGTTTGACGATGTGCTCGGGCTCGACGTGCGGGATGCCAACGCTGATGGCCTGGCACTCGAGGCCCGTCGGGTAGCTGTGCTCACGGGCCTTGATGGCGTCGAGCCAGGAGTCCTTGACGTAGCCCTTGGCCTTGAGCTCGGGCTCAAGGGTCTCGAAGAGCTCGTCGGACGTCGACGCATCCACATCGAAGAAGACCAGCTCGGGCGTGAAGAGCGAAGTATCAACCTGTCCCATATACACTCCTTCGGGTATGAGGTGTGGTGAGAGAGGCACACCCGCACAATCGGGGTGCCCCTCGCACCATCGGAACGCTTCCCTACGCGATGGGCTCGGCGCCATTGGCGAGCACCTTGATCACGTGCTCGAAGTCGTCGCGCATCGTCTCGTAGGCGACCATCGTCAGGTCCTGCCAGTAGATCGTGGCATCGGCCTTGGCAGCCTTCTTCTCGGCGATGAGCCTCTCGGCAGCCTCGCCCGCGAACTTGACGCCGTAGGTGAAGTAGTTGACCTTGCGGATGCCCGCGTCGACGGCCTTGCGGTAGTCCTCATCGGAGACGCCGGAGCCGCCGTGCATGACCAGGGGCACATGGGCGCGCTTGCGGATCTCGGTCAGGACGTCGAAATTGAGGTGCGGCTCGCCCTTGTAGAGGCCGTGCACGGTGCCGAAGGAGCAGGCCAGGATATCCAGGCCGGTCGCGGCGATGAAGTCGGCCGCCTGGTCGGGATCGGTGTAGATGGCGCCGGACTCCTCGGCCGTGCCGCCCTCGTCGTGCAGGCCCGCCTCGCGGGAGCCCATCGAGCCGAGCTCGCACTCCAGGCCGCAGTCATAGAGCGAGACCATGGCGGCCGCGCGGGCGGAATTGGCGACGTTTTCCTCGTACGGGAGGAAGGAGCCGTCGAACATCACGCCGCCGAAACCCATCTCGAGCGCACGGCGCATATAGGAGAGATGCTCACAGTGGTCCAGGTGTACGCAGACCATCGCGGACGAGCGCTCGGCCAGGGCGACCATCGTGGGACCGATCACGTCGAGCGGCGCCATGGGTTCATGACCCTCGGCGTGGGCGATCATCACGGGGTAGCCCGTCTCCTCGGCGGCGTCGAGCGCGGCGCGCACGGCCTCGAGGCTCGGTGTGTTGAACTGCGGGATGGCCATATTGTTCTGCTCGGCGATCGCGCAGATGTCACGCAGGTTTACCAGCATGGGAATTCCTTTCAGTCGCTAGTGCTTCTTTTTGCGCTTGTTCTTCTTTGCCTGCCTGTCGCGTTTGAGGGATGCCTCTATCTCGTCGCGGTGCTTGTCATATGAGAGGTTGGAGCGGCGCGCCTGCGACTTGATCGAGTCGGGGTCCACCCGCATCTCAAAGTCCTCGAGCCACTCGAAAAGCTCGTCTCCGCCCTCGTCTATCTGGGCTATCTGGATCCAGTAGCGACCGTGCAGCGGCCCTCCCCCGTTGACGCGCAGGTAGAGCTTGTCTTTGCCGCCCATCTCGCGGATGTTGAACCGCTCGATCTCGTCCAGGCGGTAGGCGTCCCTGCGCCCATATGCCTCAAAGACGAGCTCATCGTCCGAGACCGTCACGACCTCGGGGTTGGCTATGGCCACAAAGGTGTTCCATACCTGGTAGCCGGCGATGACGACGACCGCGGCGGCGATCACGTCGGGCATCAGGTGCCAGCCGGCGAGCGAGACGATGCCCGCTATGACCAAGGCCGAGCAAAATGCGCCGATGAACGTCACCTCGAAGGCGAACGCCCGATGGTTGTAACGGTAGACCTTCATGCATCCCCTCCAAAATGGGGCCCCTCCTGGCGGAAAGGCCCCATTCTATTGCTTTACGCGATTCAAGCGGATCGGAATCCCGTCCTATTTGTCCGCAGTCTCGGCGTCGTGGAGGGCCTTGGCCTCGGCGATGATGCGCTTGCGGTTCCAGAGAGCCAGGGCAACCGCACCGGCAGCCAGGACGGCCAGGCCGATGCCGCCGCCGATAGCGCCACCGCGGACGAGCAACCAGGTCAGCGGGTTGGCGCCGTCGCAGATCGAGGAGATTGCGGCCGCACCGCCCATGTCGAAGCCGACATTGGCAGCGGCGGTGGTGATGAGCGGGGACAGGTCGGTGGCGATGTACATACCGACGGCCAGGACGATGATGCCGACGATCAGGCCACGGAAGCCGTTCTCATGCACGATCGGGGTAATAAGGACAAACATGTAGGGAATCACGGCGAGGTCGACGAGCGGCATGACCTTGTTGCCCGGCAGGATGAAGGCCAGGGCGATGCAGAACGGCACCAGGATCAGCGACAGGGTCAGCGTGACGGGATGGCCGCAGCCGACGGCGGAGTCCAGGCCGATGTAGATCTTGCCGCGGTTCTGGAAGTGCTTCTGGATGAAGGCGGAGGCGGCATCGGAGATGGGGAGCAGGCCCTCCATCAGCAGGGCTGCCATCTTGGGGATCAGCACCATGACGGCGCCCATGGAGACGGCGGTGGTCAGAAAGCTGGGGACGGCGTTGCCATCGGCGTCGGTGCCGGGCAGGAAGCCGTAGCCGGCGAGCAGGCCGATGACGAGGCCGATGACGAGGCCCAGCAGAACGGGCTCGCCAAAGACACCGAACTTCTTCTGCATGCTCTTGACGTTGATGTCGATCTTGTTGAGGCCGGGGATCTTGTCGATCAGGCGGTCAAAGGCGTAGGCGATCGGCGCGAAGGCACCGGAGAAGCCGTGCGGGATCGAGACGCCGGGCAGGCCGAGCGAGGGCTCGACGAGCGGAGCGGTCACGTCGCCGATCACGAGGACGATGACCTCGTTGATGATGGCGGCGCAGATGCCGAACATCACGTTGTCGAGCACGATGGCGACCATGGCGCCGGTGAAGGCGAAGTGCCAGTAGTTCCAGATATCGACGTCGGCGGTCTGGGTGGTATTGGTGAGCAGCATCACGACATTGACCAGCAGGCCGAGCGGGATGATGATCGTGCCCACCACGGAGCCCATGGCGATGGCGGAGGCCGCGGGCCAGCCGACGTCCATCACGGACAGGGACAGGCTGAAGCGGGTGACCATGGCGGTGACGGCGCCGGCGAGGTCGGTGCCCATCAGGTTGTTGATCACGAGGTTCAGGCCGATGAAGCCGATGCCGACGGTGAGGCCGGCCTTGAGGCTCTTGCCGAAGCCCGCGCCAAAGGCGCAGCCGATGATGGTGAGGACGATGGGCATCACGACGGAGACGCCGAGGCTCTGAATCCCCCCAAAGAAAGCAACAAGTGCGTCCATAATTCAATCCTTCTTGTCGAACGAACGGAAGACCGAAAGACGGTCACATCGCGCCGCAGAGCTAGCTGTTCTTCATGAAGTCGAGAATCTGCTGCTCCGCCTGCGCGCGACCCATGCCGGTCAGGAACGGGATGCCCGAGATAAAGGGGCACTCGATGCCATCGGGCTTCATGGTGGTGGCGATGATCAGGTCGGCGCTCTTGGACTTGCTCGGAGCCTCGGAAATGGCGCAGGTCGTGATCTTGAACTCGCCGTCGTACCCATTGGAATCAAGCAGGTCCTTGATCTTGGCAGCCACCGCGGTGGACGTGGCGATACCGGACCCGCAAGCCAGGATGATGTTCTTCATAGCTTCCTCCTTTCGGATGTACAGAAACGCTTCCTGTATTAGCAGAACTCTTGAGCAAATGCACCCCCCTCGAGAGAAAGGGAGGCACACTACTTGGAGATCTCGGCACGGACCTTGTCGAGGGCGGCGAACATCTCCTCGAGCTTGGCCATGGGGTCGGGGGCTGCCACGATACCGGAGGTACCGCCTGTGGCATCGCCGCCGTAGATGATGGCGTCGTAGACGTCCTGACCGGTGGAAATGCCGGCGGCCTGCAGGACCATCGTCTCGGGCGAGACGGACTTGACGGCCTCGGTGGAGGCGCGGATGTAGTCCTCGCCCGCGATGTGGCCGGTGCCGATCAGCGAGTTGAGCTCGCAGGTCATGATATCGGGGTGCAGCTCGGCGATGGCGCGGGCCTCCTCGACGGAGTCGGCGCAGACGCACGTGAGGATACCGACCTCACGGGCACGGACGATGGTCGCCGCGAGCTCGTGCACAGTCATAGGGTTCTCGGCGTGGTTGAGGAAGGTCGCCTTGACACCGGCAGCTGCGAGCGCCTCGGGCAGGACATGGCCCATACCGCGACCTGGCTTGAGGCTCTCCATGAACTGTGCGGTCGGGATGACATGCGGGCAGTTCTCGATGACCCAGGGCAGGTCGATCAGCTGAGCTGTGAAGAGGCTCTGGAAGTCGTAGCGCTCGCACAGCTCATCGGTCTTCCTCGCGAGCTTGCGCAGCTCCTCGCCGTACAGATACGACTTGGGGTTCACGACGAAAAACGGGCGCCTTAACACAATCTTTTCCATACGCGGTCCTTTCTTGTGCCGCCTCGTCCCATCCGACGGGTGATGGGACAACTTGTACATTATTATTTGAACAAGTTCATGGTAGCATATCGTGAAGGAATTGTGAAGAAAGGCATGCGCGACGGACGGTACCTTTTGTCGCGCAAACGGTAGCTCACTGAGTTTTCGCAGCTAGATAGTACAAGTTGACCCTTCGGGACCCCCTTTTGGGAAATCTCCTGCTGCAGAGAAATCGCTCTGCATCGAAAAGTATTCGTAAGCAGCGCACAAGAGGCGAAGGGCCCACTTGTACAAGACAAACGGACCCAGTCGCACCTATAAGTACTGTTGATTCGCCTGTATTTACTAGCAATGCACCAGTCGCGCTATCGGCACACCCGCCTCGGCAAGTCGGAGCGTCACCCTCAGTCGCGGCTGACCGAGGAGCCGACCACCGACTGGCCCGGCTTGAGCCAGGTGTGGCTCCACTCGATCGGCGTCCCATCCATCAGGTAGATGGTCTGCTCGAGCAGCAGCACCGCCGCCGCCTCGTCGCAACCGAGCAGCGTGCCGTGCTCCTTGCCGGCGATACGCGCCGAATACCGGATGCGCGAGTACTGAATCTTGCGCTTGGAATGCTTCTCGACCGCGTCGAAGAGGGTCGCCTGGGTGTAGTCCTCCTCAAAGAGCCCCGGACATTCCAGCAGGTTCGACCAGCTCTCCTGGCAGATGACCGGCTCGCCAGCGACCGTGCGCACGCGGCGCATAAACATGACGTCGCTGCCCGGCTCGATCTCGAGCGCCTCGGCTATCTCCGCGGGGGCGGACTCGATGCGTTTGTCGAGAACGTTGGTCACGAAATCCATCCCCTGCTCATGCAGCGACTCGGCAAAGGAGATGGGATGCACGCCTGCAGCATGCGTGATGCCGGGCTCTGCGACAAAGGTGCCCTTGCCGTGCCGCTGGACCAGCAGCCCCTCGTCCACCAGCACCTTGATAGCGCGTCGCACCGTACCGCGTGAGAGGCCGAAGTCCTTCATCAGCATGTGTTCTGACGGAATGAGCGTATGAGGAGCCCACTCTTTGGAATAGATTTTCTCGCGCAGCACATTGGCGAGCTGACTGTACCGCGTCCCGTTCGAGGGTCTCAGGTCGGGAGAAACCCGTCTGCCGGCATTCTGCATATCTCTATCGGCCACAGTGCACCGTCCGTTCTCAACGAAAAACTCCGTGCCAGGGCATTGGGGACTTGTACAATTACCACTGGACATCATGTGCAGGAAAAGTCTATCATTTAACTAGATGATACGACAGAACGACGGGCCGTCGTAGCAGCATTTATACATTTTATTCTCCCTTCTATGGGACAAGGAGAAATCATGACTGTCTATCGCGAGGTCATCAAAGTTCAATCACACGGCGTCCGCACGAGCTACATCAATGTGACCGACCAGGTCCGCGAGGTAATCGAGAAGAGCGGCATCCAGACCGGCATCTGCGCCGTTATCTCCCCGCACACCACCTGCTCGGTCTTCTTCGAGGAGTTCTGCCACGACTTCGACGAGAACGGCGACGAGTACCTGCAGGTCGACCTCAACAACGCCCTGGCCAAGATCATCCCCGACCACACGTCCGCCGAGACCTACAACTACCCCGGCCAGGCCCACTACGATGCCGTCGCCAGCTGGCCCGACGCCGCCAACTATCTGCCCAACGGTCCCGAGGACCTCTGGAACGGCGATGCGCATCTGCGCTCGACCATCCTCGGCTCCAGCGAGGTCTTCGACGTCGTCGACGGCCATCTGGGTGTGGGCACCACCGGCTATATCTACTTCGCGGACTTCGACCGCACGCGCCCGCGCGAGCGCCGCTGCGTGATCACTGTCATCGGCGAGTAGGTTTTTGCGATTGCTCCTAGGCGGGCGCATTCTCCGACAGTATCAGCCGAGCTCGAGGATGCGGTCGTAGATCTCGGACTTCGGACGCGAGAGCTCCTTTGCCAGACGCTTGGCGAGGGAGCTCTTGCTCTCCCCCGCGGCAAGGCCCGCGCGAATCGCATCGTCGAGGTCGGCTGCCGTCACCTGCGGCGCCAGTTCTTCTTTGCTAGGTGGCGCAATCACGAGCACGCACTCGCCCTTGAGGTCGCCGACCCGCTCTGCAAGCTCGGACGCGACGCCGCGCTGGACCTCTTCATGCAGCTTGGTGAGCTCTCGCACCAGGGAGACCTGCCGTGTCGGCATGACCTCAGCGATCACCCCGAGCGTCGCCGCAACGCGACGGGGCGATTCGTAGATCACCAATGCGCCGGGGATGGCAGCGAGCAGGCCCAAACGCTCGCGCTGCGCACCTGCCTTGCGGGGAAGAAACCCCTCAAAGAAGAAGCGTTCCATCGGCAGGCCGGAGGCGACCAAGGCGCAGACCACGGCCGACGGGCCGGGGATAACCTCGACAGGCAGGCCCGCATCGAGCGCCGCGTCCACCAGGCGTTGGCCGGGGTCGCTCACGCCGGGCATGCCCGCGTCGGAGGCAAAGGCGATGTGCGCACCGTCCCCGATGCGCTCGAGTATGCCGGGGATACGGGAGGCGAGCACGTTCTCGTCCGCGCGTTCGAGCGGTGTACGGATACCAAAGTGCGCCAGCAGCTTGCCCGTCACACGGGTGTCTTCGCAGAGCACGGCGTCCGCATCGCGCAGCGTCTCGACCACACGGGGGGACGCGTCGGAGAGGTTGCCGATTGGAGTCCCGACCATGGAGAGAATGCCGTTCGCCGACGCTCCCGCACCCGCGGCACGGCCCTCACTGCGCGCGTCGCTTGTCCCGTCTCGCAGCATCAGTCCAGCATCCGCCTCTCGAAGGTCGCGAGCGCCACGCGCGCGTCCCAGCCCACGAGGCGACCGTTGGTCTTCCATGTCTGAAAGAACCACGCGGGACAGTCGCGGAAGGCGCCGATCTGCTCGGCGATGAAGACACGCTCCAGCGCGATGCGGCCCTCGGGTGTCATGAGCGAGTCGGGATACGGCAGCGAGCCGGACCATTTGCCCACCATCGTCGGCAGGCCGCTCTTGCGCGCCTCTGCGAGGTAGCGGCTCGACGCTTCGACGAGACGGCGCACGCCCAAGGGACCCGTGGAGTCGGCGTTGTCGGTGTAGTGGTAGAGATGGCTGTCGAGCCACACGTTCTGATAGCGGGACTGCGCCATGAAAGCCCGCCAAGCCCGGGGCTGATCCGCGTCGGGCAGGATGACCACCGGGTCGGGACCGGCTGCATCGCGTATCGCCTCGTACGCCTCGCGGTAGTAGCCGCGCAGGTCGTGCAGCGACACCCCGTCGGTCAGGACCAGGCCGCGCCGCGTCTGGGCGAGCGGGTCGTCCGCAACCTCCAGACCGTAGAAGCCCTCGCGCATCTTGTAGCGGTCGGCCAGCGCGGAGAGGACCGCGACCATGTCCTGGCGGTACTCGCTGAACCGCTCGTGGTCGTGCACCAGCCCGGACCCCTCTGCCTCGCGCCCGGGAGCGATGCCCAGCGCCAGCACGACCTTGAGACCGACGTCCTCGGCCCACTCGAATGCCTTGTCCACGTAGTCGATACAGCCGATATAGGGACCGGGCTCGGGCCCGTCTTCGCCGAAGACGTACCAAGGGACTGCCAGCCGGACGGCATTGAAGCCGCGACCGGCTATCTGCACGAAGTCAGCCTGCTTGATGAAGCTGGCGTGATGCTGCTCGATGATCTCGTGATAGCGCCGCTCGCCCACCGCACGGATGAGCGTCGGCTCGTCGAGGGCACCGGAGTCGGCAAAAAGGCCGGGCGTGACCCACGACCGCAGCGTCAACCAACCCGTCAGGTTCACTCCGTGCAGCGCTCGCGAATCCATGCCAACCCCTTGAATCCCCGTCTGAAACCACCCCTGAAAACCAGTATACCCACGCTACTCGACGAAATAGGTCGCGCAATTGAGCGGCGTCTCGTACACGTCCACCTGCGATACGGGCAACCCGCGCTGTATCAAGCGGTCCGCGAAGTAGTGCGCGAGATTCTCCGCCGTCGTGCGGAAGGGCAGGACCGAGAGCGTGAAGCCCTCCTCCTCGAGGCAGACGACGGTCTTGTCCATGAGCGAGCCCTCCTCCACCAAGAAGGTGTGGTCGAGCCTGCCCGTCTCCTCGCGCAGGATGCGCTTGAACTCGCCGAAGTCGAGCACCATGTCGCGCTCGGTGCCCTCGGTCCCCAGCTCCCGCTGGCGGATGTAGGCAACCACGCGCCAGCGGTGACCGTGGAGGTTCTCGCACTTGCCGTAGTAGTCGGTCAGGAAGTGGGCCCCGTCGAAGCTGCTCTCGGTCTTGAGTCCGTACACGCCGGCCTACCCTTCGATCTTGACGATAGGGGCGAAGCCCTTCATCAGTTTTTTCGTCTTGCCCGTACGCGTGAAGTAGACCGTGATGGTGTCCTTCTCGGCGGCCTTCACCACGCCGGGGCCGAAGGTCTTGTGCGAGACCTGATCGCCGACCGCAAACGTCTCGGAGGCCTTGGCGGTGTTGCGCCGGATGGGCTCGGGACCCGCCGCCTTGTCGCGCGAGCCACCAGTCGAGCGCGTGTGGGAGCCAAAGACGTTGCCGCCGTACACCTCACTGCCGCGGCCCGAGCCGTAGGTACCGTGGCGGTCGCCGCGCTTCTCCCAGCCGACGCCCCTGAAGCCCGCCGAGCCGATCCCGATCGACTCGATGTGCTCCTCGGGCAGCTCGCGCAGGAAGCGGCTCGGCGCGTTTGCCGTGGTCGAGCCGTACATGCGGCGGGTCGAGGCATAGGTGAGGTAGAGCCGCCGCTCGGCGCGGGTGATGGCGACGTAGGCCAGGCGGCGCTCCTCCTCGAGCGTGTCGCCCTCCCCCTCCTTGGCATGGTGCGGGAAGAGGCCCTCCTCCATGCCGGCGACGAAGACGACGGGGAATTCCAGACCCTTGGCGGAGTGGATGGTCATCAGCGTCACGGCGCTCGTGGAGCCCGCGAGGCTGTCGAGGTCGGAGCGTAGGGCGAGCCACTCCATAAAGGCGGGAAGCTTCTCGGCCGCGACACCCGAGTCGGCAGGAGTTGCCTCGGGAGTCGACTGAGCGACAGCGGCAATAGTCGCTGCCTCTCCATTGGCTTCAGGCACCACCGTCGGTAGCGGCGCCGTCTCGAGGGCGCCCGCCGCCTTGAGCTGCGCCAGGGACTCCAGGGTCTCCGCGACGTCGTCGTGCGTCTCGTCGAACTCCGCCGCGACGCCGAAGAACTCGCGGATGTTCTCGATGCGGCTGTCACCCTCCACCGAGTGCTCCGCCTCGAGCGCCTGGATCAGGCCCGTCTTGTCCACGATCATCTCCACAACATCGGAGAGGTCGCCCGCATAGTGGCGGCCCGCCTCCACGGTGGACGTGAATTCCGAGAGCCCGTTGCGAACCTTGGCGGAGAGCATGCCCGTCTCGCCCACGCACATCTGCGCCGCTGCAAAGAAACTCACACCGTGCTGGCTGGCGTAACTTCGGATCTTGTTGATGGAAGTGGTACCGATGCCGCGACGGGGTGTATTGATCACGCGCAGCGCGCTCACGTCGTCGTCGGGGTTGACGACCAGCTTGAGGTAGGCGGTAACATCGCGGATCTCGGCGCGGTCGAAGAAGCGCGTGCCGCCCACGATCTTGTAGGGCACGCCGGCGCGCAGCAGCATGTCTTCGAGCACGCGGGACTGGGCGTTGGTGCGGTAGAAGACCGCGATGTCGTCGTAGCTCGTGCCGCTGTCGTGGAGTTTCTCGATCTCCGAGCCGATCCAACGGCCCTCGTCGCGCTCGTCGTCGGCCTGGTAAAGACGGACCTTGTCGCCGTCGCCCCGGTCGGTGAAGAGGCGCTTGGGCTTGCGGCGCGAGTTGTGCGCGACAACGGCGTTGGCCGCAGCGAGGATGTGGCCGGTCGAGCGGTAGTTCTGCTCGAGCTTGACGACGCGCGCCTCGGGATAGTCCTGCTCGAAGGCCAGGATGTTCTTGATGTCCGCACCGCGCCAGCTGTAGATGGACTGGTCGTCGTCGCCCACGACCATGAGGTTCTTGTACTTGGCTGCCAGCAGGTTGGTGATCTCGTACTGCACGTGGTTGGTGTCCTGGTACTCGTCCACGCTGATCTGTCGGAACCGCTCCTGGTAGCGCTTGAGCACGTCGGGATGCTGGGAGAGGAGCTCGTAGGCCTTGACCAGCAGGTCGTCGAAGTCCATCGCGTTGGCGCGGGCCAGGCGGTCCTGCAGGACAGAGTACACGCGGGCGGCTTTGCGGGTGAGCGGGTTGTTGTCACCCGCGGCCTGAGCCGACATCTCCTCGGGGCCGACCATTGCGTTTTTGGCCTGTGAGATGCGCGAGCGGATGGCTTGCAGGGGGAACTGCTTGGGGTCGATGTCGAGCTCGGTCATGATGGACTTGACCAGGCGCTTGGAGTCATCGTCGTCGTAGATGGTGAAATTGGACTTGTAACCCAGTTTGTCGGCGTCCTCGCGCAGCATGCGCACGCACATGGCGTGGAAGGTACAGACCCACATGCCGCGCGTACCGCCGGGAAGCAGGGCATTCAGGCGGTCGCGCATCTCGGCCGCCGCCTTGTTGGTGAAGGTAATGGCCAGCACCTGCCAGGGCCGCACGCCCTCGTCCGCAATCATGTGCGCGATGCGGTACGTGAGCACGCGCGTCTTGCCCGAACCGGCACCTGCGAGCACGAGGAGCGGGCCCGAGGTGCAGAGTGCCGCCTCGCGCTGGGCGGGGTTGAGCGAGTCGATATCCACCGCGCCCGAGCCTGACCAGGCTGGGCGAGCTGCCGGCTCCGATGCGGATGACAACTTCGCAATCGGCATCCCCACCGGCTGCGGCGCGGGCACTCCCGGAAGCGGCATAGGTTGCGGCGCGGGCACCCCCGGCATCGCCACCGGCTGGAGCGGCTGCGTATTCATGAAATCCTGAAATGACTGTCCCACGAGACTCCGATCGTCTTCTTTTTATCGCACTCAGTCTAACCCACGCACCGGACACCTTCATGCCGAGGCGGTCGGGGCGTCTTCACCGTTGGGACATGCGCGCGTATAGATAGCTACCTAGGCCACCGGGGACATGACAAGCCCCGTCACCTGTCAAGGGGCGTGACAAGCCCCCGTCCCCTGTCACATGGGGGATGTGACACTCCCCCGTCCCCTGTCACACCGGGAAGAGGTCGCGCAGGATACGGGCCATGCCGTCCTCGGCCACGGGCGGAGCGATGACATCTGCGACCTTCTTGAGCTGGTCGACGCCATTGGCCATCGCCACACCGCAGCCGGCGTACTCGACCATCTCGAGGTCGTTGAAGCCGTCGCCAAAGGCATAGCTGTCCTCGCGGGCGATGCCGAAATAGTCGAGCGCCCTCTGCAGGCCGACCGCCTTGGAGATCCTGCGCGAATAAAACTCCGCGTGGTTGCCCGTGCCGTTCTCGTCGATCTTGTCGAGCTGGCCGAGGTTGTTCCAGAGCTGGGCCAGCATGCCCGTATTTTGGATGGGAAAATCCGCCTCGAGCTTGATGCACTCGCGCAGCGCCTTTGCCCGGTCGAAATCCTGCACAAATTTGACCTTGTCGCCACCGGCAAACTGGCTGAAGTGACTCCACATACGCTCGAAACGACGGTCGATGTAGATGGTATCGCGCGCCTCGATCATGTACTGAGCGTGCAGTCCGTCGAGCACCTCCGCGGTCAGGCAGGCGGCTTTGAAACCCATGCGGCGCTCGGAGACGGGCTTGCCGCCGATCTCCACGTAGCCGCCGTTGAAGAGCACGTAGCCATCAAAGCCGACGCCCGTGATCGCCTCGCTGAGGAAGCCGAGCGGACGGCCCGAGGCGATGAAGATCTTATAGCCCTCGCCCTGCAGGCGGTGCAGCTCATTGACCGTGGACTGGGGGATGGTCGCGTCGTGCTTGCCGAAGGTGTCCATCAACGTGCCGTCGATGTCGAAGAAAAGCGCTTTTGCCACAGTCTGCCTTTCGTTGTGTCTATCGCGGAAGATTGTGACAGACGGGTGGTCATCGGCGCACAAGAAGGCCTCGCTCGCCACATCAAGCACATGCAACGCTAGCTACGGGCAACCCCGGTAGCGACCGCGACCCCTAGGAGTTTTCGTAGATGCTGATGTACATGACGTTGTTGCCCTCGTAGCGGACGTTGAGGCGGGCGCCGTCGCTGCGCTTTGCCCAGAGATAGCCGTCGCGCATGCTCTGCTCCTGATCGAAGCCCAGCGCCATACACCGCTGGATGTAGGCGTTGACCTGTTCGCGTGAGGTTTCGCCGATATAGGCGGTGAAATAGTCCTCGTCGGCGTTCATGATGTAGCCCTGGCCTGAGTCCGGCTCGGGCAGGACGCCCGCTATCGTGCTCTTTGGCCAGATCAGCGCGGACATGGGCTTGGGGGCCTCGACCGTGATGCTCATCTCGTTGTTGTCGAAGGAGTAATACGTCATGTACAGGCGGTAGCCTTCTTGGTTGAAGGCGGTGTACGAGCCTTCCGTATACTCCTGCTCGACGGTATAGCCGCTGCTCTGGCACGAGCTGACGTAGGCGCGGAAATCTGCCTCATCCACATTCTTGTATTCGACCGAGAGGTCGTCGCTCGAATTGGAGTTGATGTAACCCTGGCTACTGCCGTCAAACTCCGGTACCACCGTACCCAGCACGAGGCTGTCCCAGCTGACGGCGCCATAGTCACGCTCGGAAGAATACCCGCTGCCGCCGAAGCCGCCGCCGATGTCGTACAGCATGGGGACCAGGAGCAGGCCGGCGAGGACTATGCAGGTCGCCACGCGGCGTCCCGAGACCTTCTTGGCCAGGATATCGCGGAACACGACGGCCCACAGCAACGTCTGAAGCGCCAAGATCCCCGTGATAAAAAGATCATCGTCCACCAGGCTACCCAGCGTAGTGAAAAGGTGCATCGCCACGATGAGACCAACGACCACGAGTCCCACGATGCGGAGCAACAAGCTTGTCTTCTCGTCCTGCTGCGACCCCGCCTGCCGTCCAAACTCCCCCGCCTCGTGCAGGAGGTCGGCGACCTTGTAGGTGCTCCCGCAGTAGTCGCAGGTCACAAACTTATCGTTGTACGGAGAGACATGCAGCTGCGCGCCGCAGTTGCTGCAATGCAGCGACATGGCCTCCTCGTGGTTGTGGTTCATCGAATCCGTCCCCATCATCGAACGTAGATACCTGCTAGTAGCTAAACACTCGCGAGCGGCCGCGAACGTCATCACTTTGTAAGCTTTGTCTGAGAGGCGCGTTCCTGAAAACCCATGGGAGAAGAGCGCGTGCCAGACAAAATGCGCTTCCAAAGGGACCCGTCTGTACGCCTAATCGTAATCATACAGGGTGACGTACATCACGTTATTACCCTCATAACTGATGCTCAGGCGCAGGCTCCCCTTCCTGGCCGTCAGATAATCGTCGCCCATGCTCTCCTGCTGGTCGAAACCCGCGTCGATGCACTGCTGCATGTACGCCTTGACCTTGTCGCGCGACATACCATCGATATAGGCGGCAAAACTATAGTTGTCCGCCGAGCTGATATAGCCCTGCTCGGCATCGGGCGCGGGAATCTGCCCGGCTATCGAACCCGACGGCCACACGAGCGCGGTCACCGGTTTTGGCGCGTCTACCTCGATATTCATCCTTCCCTCAGAGAAAAGGAAGATCTCCAGGTGATAGCCGTCCTCATTGAAGGCCCGGAAGTAGATCTCCGAGTACTCCTGCTCGACGGTGTAGCCGGCCTCCTTGCACGCAGCGACGTAGGAGCGGTAGGCGGTCTCGTCGACGTCCGGGAACTCGATGTAGAGCTCCTCATTGCGATTGGTGAGGATGTGCGCTTTGTCGGCATCGAACGCAGGAATCTGCGAACCAAGCACAAGGCTATTCCAGTCGTACGACTCGTATGCGATGCCCGCATCGACGCCGGTCTCCTCATCGTCATGTGCATCGAATAGCACGGATCCGATGTCGGAGATCAGAACGATGACCGTGAGCACGGCGATAAGGATGAATATGACCTTCACCCGCGCTGCCTTTGCGGCAACTTCCTTGGGGGAAGCAACCTCCTGCTGCGGCTGATGCGACCGCGGCTGTTGCGGCTGCGGCTGCCGCGACTGTGGCTGGTACGGACGAACTGGCTTCGCGTCTCCTCCCAATAGCTCGGCCACGCTATACGTGCTGCCGCAATAATCGCAGGTCACGAAGTCATCGTCAGCGGAGGTGATGTGGAGCTGCGCCCCGCAGTTGCTGCAGTGCAGGGAATCCACTTCGCTGTCTTCGTCGCGCGCCATGTGCATCCTTATCCGCCACGATTTACCAGCCCATTGTAACGTAGGACATCATGCAACCGAGAAAAGTGGCACCCCGGAGGGGCAGACGGCACTGGCATGTTCAACCGAGGTCGCGTTGCTGATAGAGGCCGTTGTCGGCGAAACCGAGGCCGCGGTAGTATTCGCGCGTACCGACGGAACTGATGACGTTGATGCGCGTATAACCGGCCTCGCAGGCTATACGACAAGCCTCTTCCACGAGACGCCGGCCCAGACCGCGGTGCTGCGCGTTGCCGTCCCCCGCGCCCAGATGGGCGGTGCGGCCGTACACGTGAACCTCGCGGATCATCGCCTCACCCTCGCGTATGCGCAGGTCGGCGGCATGGTCGCGCACATAGGCCTGGTCCGGCAGCGAGAGGCGCAGGAAGCCGGCGATGCCGCCCTCGGGCGTCACCCACTGGATGAAGTGCTCCTGCGTCACGTCCGTCTTGTACGGTACGTCCTGGAGCGCGAGGTCATCAAGACGAACGTCGTCCCCCTGGATCTCCCGCATGCGGATCTCCTGCACCTGCGGGCGCAGGCCGCGGCGGTCGATGGTCTGCTCCACCATCTGACGTAGGTTGGTCTGCTTGTTGCCCGCTACGATGTCGGTCGAGGGGATGTCGCGGATCATGCGGCTCACACGCGTCCACGCCGGCGTCGCTATGATGTCGTCCACGAGGATGTCGACCAGCTGCTCGCGGGTGTAAGGGGTCCACGCGCCCGATACGGCGAGCCGCATGAGCCCCGTGCCCGCCACCAGCGCGCAGGGGTAGAGCTTGACTTCGTCGGGTGCGAAGGCGGCACCGGTCGCAAAGGTGCGGTAGTCGTCCGCGTCGGTTTGCGGTGTGGCACCCACCAGGTTGACCATGAAGTGGGCGTGGATCTTGAAACCGTACAGGCGCGTCAGGGCAAAGGCGTCCTCGATGCGCCCCACCGTGAGGCCGCGGTCGTTGCAATCGAGCAGGTCCTGGCGGATACCCTGCACGCCGATCTGCACCTTGGTACAGCCGAGCTCGCGCATGAAGGTCAGGCTCTCGGGCGTGATCGCGTCCGGACGCGTCTCCACCACGAGGCCCACGACGCGGTGGGCAGCGCGTTCGTTGATACGGTGCTGTTCGCGCAGGCTGTCGAGGGTGCTGGTTTGTCTTGCCGATACGCGCTGCCAACCGGGGTCATCGCGGTAGAGCTCGGCTATCGCCTGGTTGTAGGTGAGGTCGCCGGCGTCGATGCGTGTCTGGGTCGCGGCGGTACGGGCACGCAGCTCACCGGGCTCGTCGGCCAGGCCCGCACCGTGGTAGGCGTCGCGGATCCCCCGCACGCGGCCCCACGAGGCGTCGCCGTCGTTGAGCGCGCGGAAGAGCTGCTCCACGAACCAAATGCGGTATCCGCGCGGGTAGTCGTCCCACGTGCCGCCTAGCACGATCAGCTCGACCTTGTCCGTCGGGTGCCCCATCTCCGCCAAGACGTGCAGGCGCACCGCTACCTGCAGGTAGGGATCGAAGAAGCTGTGCTCCGCTCGCTGGCAGGCAGGCTCGTCCCAGATGTAGCTCTTGGGCATCCGCACATCGTTGGGACAATAGAGGCAGGCGCCGCCGCACGGCCAGGGTTTGGTGAGGACCGAGATGGTAGCGACGCCCGAAGCCGTGCGGCGCGGCTTGAGCTGCAGCAGGCGCACGAGCTCCGCCTCGGTAGCCAGGTCGATGCCCCAGCTGGACCAGCGGGCGGGGTCGTCCTTCTTCACCGCGCGGTAGTAAGGCAAGAGCTGACGCTTGGCATAGTGGTCCGCGTTGTCCGAGATTCCCTTGTTGGCATTGAGGATGATACGGGCGAGCTGCCGCGCATCGGGCGTCTCGCCGCGCCGGATGCGCGCTACTATTTCGAGGAGTATCTCTTCCATGGCTCCGCATTGTAGCAGCCGCATCACTCGCCCGTCCGCCGCCATGCGCCTGCATGCACGATGACGTCAGCACCCTACAGCGCGTCCAACCATCTACCCGTCCAAACGTCCCGAGAGGCCCATGAACCGCGAAACCGCGCTCTTCCTCAACCGCATGACCAGCGATTTCTATCGCGACAACGCCCGGTCTTTCTCCGACACGCGCCAGGCGCCGTGGGAGGGCTGGCGCACGCTCGTGAGCCTGCTGCATGATGCATGGGATACGAGGTCGGACTCGGGGGTCGACAGCGAGGCGCCCTGCGCATCGGTTCCCGGCACCGCCATACCCGCCCACAGCATCATTGATCTGGCTTGCGGCAACCTGCGCTTCGAGCGCTTCCTTGCGAGCGAGTTCCCAGGTAGACCGTTTGTCTTCCACGCCTACGATAATTGCGATGCGCTCGCGCTCGGATGCGCGAACGCAACCGCCACGCATCATCCTGTCGATATCGTGCGCTTCCTTCTTGACGAGAGGCCCCTGTCTCTCCCGACGGACTGCGATCTCGCCGCGTGCTTCGGCTTCTTCCACCACATACCGACCGCGGAGGCGCGTGTGCGGGCACTGGACCAGCTGCTCAACGCCGTGAAACCGGGCGGCATCACGGCCGTCTCGCTCTGGCGCTTTGCCGACGACGAGCGCACGCGGGTCAAGGCCGAGAGCGCGACCGCGCGTGCCCTTGCGACCCTATCCGACACGCGCCCAGACCTCGTCGGCCAGCTCGGCAAGGACGACTATCTGCTCGGTTGGCAGGACACCCGCTCGTCTTTCCGCTACTGCCATAGCTTCTCGGAAGATGATGTTGACCGGCTCGCTGAGAGAGCTATCGGGCAGGCGCGGCTGCTCGCCCGCTACCGTGCGGACGGCAAAAACGGCAGGTCAAACGAGTATCTCGTCTTCCGCAGGGAGGATACCGATGAGTAACGCATCATATGAGGAGGCCCGCATGCGCCTCCGCTCCGCCGTGACAGCGCTTGGCTATCCTGTCGATCTCGCGTTGGCGCTGGAGGCCCAGCTCGGCACCGAGTCCACCATGCTCAAAATGGCGTCGTATCTGCGCGGAGCCAAGCCGGGCAGCATCGAGGAGATAGCGGACGAGGCAATCGCGATCATATCCTTCCGCGACACGTGGCGCGAGCGCAAGATCAGCGAGCATGCCAATGCCAAGATCACGGAGTTTTACAACCGTCCGGACCGGCCGGGTATGGATGACTGAGACCGTTTTCTTGCTCACACTGGGACTAATCCTGCCCACACCGGCACTATCTCACATCGTCTCAGCCGACATGAAGCGGCTCGGCTACCCTGACTTGACATTCTGACCCTTTTGTTGCAAATGGCTTGGGCGCGTCGCCGAGAATCGCCTGGTAGATGAGGTAGTTTTTTGGTGTCGGCAAAACCCCGTTTTTTCCTTCACTTGGCGCATTTCTAAAACAGCAGGTAGATGCGGTGCACCCGCGATCGTCATTACGTATTTGATGCGAAAACCGGTATGTTTGCAACAAAGGGGTCAGAATGTCAAGTCAGGGGTACTACGCCCGCGATCAAAGGACTCGGCAACCCACGCACCGCGGTATTTCCCGTCGCAGTGTTTCCCACCGCCGGGCGAAGGCGCATCAAGGCTGTGTGACTTATAGCTGGCCTTCCCACTGACGGCTGTGGTTTATTGTGGGGCTTTGCACAGATGGGCACTGCGCCCACAACTATCCCACATCGCTTCGCTAAGGTAGTTGCTTCAACGATTGAAGCCTCCCGAGCATACGGCTCGGCAGACGGCACCATCAGAAAGTAGAATTCCCGCATGACACATACCAGTACCACGTCCGTCGCCTTTGCAGGCCTCGGGCTTTCCACCACGACGCTTGCCGCGGTCGACGACCTCGGCTATACCGAGCCGACGCCCGTGCAGGCGGCCGCGATTCCCGAGGTCCTCGCCGGTCGCGACCTGCTCGCCGCCGCCCAGACCGGCACGGGCAAGACGGCCGCCTTCCTGCTGCCGACCATGGACCGGCTCAGCCACGCGCGTCATGGCCGCGGCCCGCTCATGCTCGTCGTGACCCCCACGCGCGAGCTCGCAAACCAGATCGAGGATGTCGCGGACGCTATCGCCGCGCGCACCAAGCACCGTTGCACGACCGTGGTAGGCGGCGTCGGCTACCAACCGCAGATCGACGCGCTGCGCCATGGCACCGACCTGCTCGTCGCGACTCCCGGCCGCCTGGTCGACCTCATCGACCAGGGCGCCTGCGACCTCGGCGATGTGGAGGTCCTCGTACTCGACGAGGCCGACCGCATGCTGGACATGGGCTTCATGCCGCAGATGCGCAAGATCGTCGCGCAAATCCCCGCCGACCGCCAGACGCTGCTGCTCTCCGCCACGCTCGACGACAGCGTGCTTGCCGACGTGCACAACCTGGTGCACGACCCGGCTCGTGTCGAGATCGCTCGCAAAGGAGTGACCGCAGACACCATCGACCAGTATGTGCTCCCCGTCTCGCTCGAGGCCAAGAATGCCCTGCTTGCCAAGGTCCTCAAGCAAGCCGGGCCCGAGCACGTGATCGTCTTCACCCGCACCAAGCACCGCGCCGACACCGCCTGCAAACGTCTGCGCCGCGCGGGCATCTCCTGCGCCCCCATCCACGGCAACCGCAGCCAGAAGCAGCGCGAGCACGCCCTGGCGGACTTTCGCGAGCACAAGACGGAAGTGCTGGTCGCAACCGACGTGCTGGCGCGCGGCATCGACATCTCCGACGTGCGCTACGTGGTCAACTTCGACGTCCCCGAGGACCCCGAGGACTACATTCACCGCATCGGCCGCACGGGGCGCGCGGGCGAAGCCGGCTGGGCGCTCACCTTCGTGACAGAGAACGACTTCGAGGATTTCCGCCGCTGCGAGTCGCTGATGAACCGCCTGGTACCGACCTATAGCTGGGACAATGCCGAGGACCTGGGCGAGGAGCCGCCCGTCCTCGACCCCGACCGTGTGGCGCGCCCCGCCAAGGGCATCCGTCGCACCAAGCGTACCGCCGCCGTCAAGCAGCAGCAAGCCGCCCGCAAGAAGGAGCTGACCGAGCGCGCCGCCGCCAAGCGCGCACAGGGCCAGGCAGCTAAGACCAAAGCCGAAGCTGAGCCCGTGCCTGCGCATGTGCCTGCAGAGCCGACGCCCAAGGGCTCCACAGCCGACACCAAGCCCGCCTCCCCAACCCCCGCAGCCACCACTGCGTCCGCCTCCCCCAAGGCAAAGCGCAAGAAACAGCGCCGCATGATACCCAAAATCACACCCAAATCCGAGCCGCTGACCAGGGCGGAGCGCAAGCCAGACGATTCGCGCAAGGCAAAGAAGGGCAACGGCAAAGCTCGGAAGCCCAAGCAGGCAGACAGCAAACGTGTAGCCGACAAGCGTCGCGACCTCGACGCACCGCGCGGGTTTGTGAGCGAGGCGACCGCGGCCAAGCGCCGCAAGGGGTCCCGCCATCCCGGCGACCTCGGTGGCCGCCGCTAGCGTCCCACCAGTGCGGCGCTCTATCGGAGTAGAATCCCGCGGTGAGAATTCAAGCGCGGGAACCATAAGCGCACCATGCCGAGGAGGCAGCACCATGAGGATCTTTGACCTGCACTGCGACACGTTGGACGCCCTGGCGCTGCGGGATGTCACGGCGGGCTTCTCGGACCAGCTGGGAGCAGACAGGTCGGGCGACCTGGCCGACAACGACCTCCATCTGGCAGGCAATCGCATGCGAGCAGCGTCCGATGGCTGGGCCCAGTGCTACGCCGTCTGGGTGCCCGATGACCTGACGGGCACCGACCTCACGCCCCTCGCCTTCTACGATCGCTGCCAGCGCTACTTCGCCGCCCAGATGGGGGCCCACCCCGATGTCTTCGCTCAAGCAAGACAGACGGGCGACGTGGAAGACGCCCTCTCAGCCGGCAAAGTCGCCGCTCTCCTGACCATAGAGAACGCCGCCCCCGTGACCAGCCTCGAGGCGCTCGACCGGATGGCAGCCGACGGTGTGCGCATGATTACCCTCACCTGGAACGGCGCCAACCAGATCGCCGGCGGCGCCCGGGAGCCGGGCGGCCTGACCGCCTTTGGACGACAGGTGGTGCGCCGCATGGGCGAGCTGGGCATCGCGGTGGACGTGAGTCACCTCTCCGACCAGGGGCTGGCGGATGTGCTGGCGGTAACCGATGCGCCGCTCGTAGCCAGCCACTCGAACTCGCGCGCCATCTGCAACCACCCGCGCAACCTCACCGACGACCAGTTCCGCGCCATCGCCGAGCGCGGTGGTCTCGTGGGCATCAACTACTACCGCGCCTTCATCCGCGAGATGGGCGAGGCGGAGGCGGCCTCCCCCGCCCGCGAGGTGACCTTCGACGAGCTCTCCGGCCACATCGAGCACTTCCTCGACCTGGGCGGAGAGAAGACACTCGCGCTTGGCAGCGACTTCGACGGCAGCGACGTGCCCGCGTGGCTAGACGGTTGCGAGCAGGTCCCGAGCTTCATCGACCGTCTGGCCGACCGCTTCGGCGCCGACATCGCCCGACGTATCGCCTACGACAACGCCGCGTCCTTCTTTGATTAGGCAAAGGCCCTCGGATAAGAGACCGAGGGCCTGTCGGTATAGGGTGCCGTCGGACCGAGGGGCAAGCTAGAGCTGCTCCTCCAGCCAGTCAATGATGGTCTGCTCGACCTCGAACTTGATCTCGTCGTAGTTGTGGATCTCGTGGCGGAAGCCGCTCCACAGGTGGGTCGTCACGTCCTTGTGGCCCGTGTCGATCAGCCAGTTGGCGCACTGGTAGACGCCCTCGCCGTAGTTGCCGACGGGGTCCTGGTCGCCGGACATGAGAAGGATGGGCAGGTCGGACGGCACGCGCTCGGCCCACTCCTTGCCCTCGATGCAGAGCATCATGTCGATGAAGTCGCGCATGCTGATGTTGTCCGTCGGGTGCGTGAAGGCGTCGAAGGGGTCCTCGGCGTGGTCCTTCTGGACCCAGGGGTCGTGGCAGATCCACTCGTTGCCGCGCGTGGCGCCCTCCTCGCAGCGGTCGAACATCCAGCCGAAGAGCTTGGCCGTGACCTCGGGGTTGGAATCGTGAGCGTGGCCGGACTGGCAGAGGTCGTCGGCCAGCTTGCGCGCCTCCTGCGTGGTCGCAAAAGTGCCGGTCGTGCCGCAGTAGACGGCACCCTGGAGCAGGCTGCCGTACTTGGCGGAGAAGTCACGGGCGATCATGGAACCCATCGAGTGACCGAACATGAAATAGGGCAGGTCGGGGTACTTCTCGCAGACGAGGTCGTGGAAGGTCTTCTCGTCCTCCATCATCGTGTGCGGACCGCCGTCGCCCCAGTCACCCCAGGAGTCGTTGTCGACGGCGGTGGCGCCGTGGCCCACGTGGTCGTCGGCGGCGACGATGAAGCCCGCATCCAGATACGCAACGATCATATGCAGGTAGCGGCGGGAGTGCTCGCCAAAGCCATGGACCAGCTGCACGATGCCCTCGGGCGGGCAGGCGGGCACATATATCCAGCCTGTGACCTTGTCGCGACCGTTGTAGGAATCGAACTTGACCTCATGCAGCATGGGAACCTCCCTCGGCTGACGGATAGGATGCTTCAATTATTGCAAGCGCCTCATCGCCGTAATCACCGACCACCGCGGACGGATTGCTTTGCTCCGCAAGCGGAAAACGCTGGAAATTTCCCCGTTGACACAATATGTATAGCAGCTATATCGTTCTGGACAAGGAGGTTATCATGCCAGCTGTCATGGACGCCGTACAGATGAATGTCCGTATCGATCGCGAGCTCAAGCGGGAGGGGGACGCGGCTTTGGCCACCATCGGCTACACGCCCTCGCAGGCCGTCCGCGCGCTCTGGGAAAACGCCGTCCGTTTGCGAAGAAACCCCGATGCGCTGAGGAACTATCTCGCCGAGCAAGATGCGACACCCCTAGCACGGCCCACCGCAGGGGAGGGCAAAGAAACCCCATGGGAGGAAGATGAGGGTCTCCGTACCCATGAGGCGCGCATGCAAGCAATCCGGCAACGATTCGCGGACATCGGCATAGATACGTCTGCGCCATACGCCGATAACGAAGACGATGACGACGCACGCGAGGCAATTCTGTTCGAGCGCTATTGGGAGGAGCACAGATGAGCGAAACGGCGCCACTTCTTATACTCGATACCAACGTATGGCTCGATGACGCCATAGTGTGGCGTCAGGGCCACGAGAGCGCCCGAGACCTTATTTGCTATGCGAGGCACCACAACGTCGAGCTTGCCTACGCCGTCACCGCAGTCAAGGATGTCTTTTACATCGCGGAGCGACAATTCAAGAAATACGCTCGCGAGATGCAGGGCACCCTTACGGAGGCTGGCGCCGCGGCAGCCACCGACAGCGCCTGGGATGTCGCAGACGGGCTCAACGACGTCGCCACACCCATCGGAATGGATCTGGCAGACGTGTGGATGGCACGCAAGCTGCGTTCTGTCCACAACGACCTCGAAGACAATCTCGTGATAGCCGCCGGCGAACGTGCCAACGCGGACTATATCGTCACATCGGATGCCAAGCTACTCGCAAATCCGCATGTACATGCGCTGACTGCCGCGGACATGCTTACGCATCTGCAGCTTTTCGCGGCATAAGAATCTCCAGGGGCGGCACCCCTCGGGGCATGTTGTAAAAGTCGATTCTCGGGTGTTGGCTTGAGCAAGCGAGTAAAAGCGTTCTTCTTTTGTGAGCGCCTTGACCCGAGGGGTGCCGCCCCGGGCGTTCCTACGCTCCCCAGACGCGCTCGGCGATACGGCGGACGAGGGCGACCTTGGCCCACTGCTCCTCCTCGGTGAGCACGTTTCCCTCCTCGGTCGAGGAGAAGCCGCACTGCGTGGAGAGGCGCAGCTGGTCGAGAGGCACGTACTGCTCTGCCTCGTGGATGCGCGCGACCACGGCGTCCTCGTCCTCGAGCTCGGGGAATTTGGAGGTGATGAGACCCAGCACCACGATGCGGTCCTTCGCGTAGCGCAGCGGCTCGAAGTCGCCGGCGCGGTCGGAGTCGTACTCCAGGAAGAAGCCATCGTAGTTAGTCTGGAAGAGCTGCTCGGCAACGGGGGCATAGCCGCCGGAGGAGAACCAGGTGCTACGGAAGTTGCCACGGCAGACATGGGTCGTGATGGTCATGTCCGCGGGCTTTGCCTCGAGCGCCTCGTTGATCGTGCGCACGTAGCGCTCCTGCAGGGCGTGGAGGTCGATGCCCTGCGCCTCGTAGGCGGCGCGCTTGTCGGCGTCGCAGAGTTCGCCCCAGCTGGTGTCGTCGAACTGCAGGTAGCGGCAGCCCAGGTCGTAGAAGGCTTTGATGGCATGCTGGTAGGCGACCGCGATGTCGTGGGAGAGCGCGTCTTCATCCCGATAACGCTCGATGGGCCGGTAGGTCGCCTTGCCGCGGACGCAGGGGATGAGGTGCAGCATGCTCGGCGCGGGGATGGTGAGCTTGGTCGGGTAGCCGCCGGCAATCTCGGTCAGCCTGCGGTAGTGCTCGACGAAGGGGTGGTCTGCCGGGAAATCGATCTTGCCCGTGAAGCGGAGCTGGGCACCCTTGGGCTTGGGGCCCTTGAACTCCACGGACCAGTTGGTGGTATCCACGTGCTCCACGCCGTCGAGCGCCTTGAGGAAGTCGAGGTGCCACATAGCGCGGCGGAACTCACCGTCGGTCACAGCCTTGAGGCCGGCCTTCCGCTCGGCTGCGACGAGCTCGGCGATGGCCTCGTCCTCGACCGCGGTCAGCTGGTCGCGATCGATCTTGCCCTCGGCGAATTGTGCACGGGCTTCCTTGAGGTAGGCGGGGCGCAGGAAGCTGCCGACGATATCGTAGGTGTAGGGAGGCTGCTTGAGATTCTGATCGGGCATATCTTCTCCTAGTGGTTTGGTTGGCTTTTCCGTGTGCGCAAACCATGGTAGGACGAAGCACCCAGTTAGCGTTAATATCTATTTCTTTGTATTTGTTATAGTTATTATCTATAACAAACACTCCGAGGGTTGCCATGAAACTCCAACAGCTCCGCTACCTCGTCGCCATCGTCGACTGCGGCTCCTTCAACAGGGCGTCGCAGACGCTCTACGTGACCCAGCCCACCATGTCCAAGGCCATCGAGGACCTGGAGCGCGAGATGGGCATCACCATCCTGGCGCGCACCAACCGCGGCGTCACGCTGACGGAGGAAGGCACGCGCTTCCTCTCCTACGCCCGCCAGGTGGTCGAGCAGGCCGACCTGCTCGAGGAGCAGTACAAGGGCAGCACGCCCGCACGGCGTGTCTTTTCCATCTCGTCGCAGCACTACGCCTTTGTCGTCAACGCCTTCGTCCGCCTGGTGCAGGACGTCGGACGCGACCGCTACGAGTTCTCCCTGCGCGAGGGCCGCACCGCCGACATCATCGAGGACGTGCGCCTGGGCCGCTCCGAGCTGGGCGTCATCTACCTCTCCCACTTCAACGCGGAGGTCATGGAGCGCGTCTGCCGCAACGCCGGGCTCTCCTTCACGGACCTCTTCACGGCGACGCCGCACGTCTTTGTCGGCCGGAACAACCCGCTCGCACAACGCGCGTCGGTCACCCTCGAGGACCTCGTCCCCTACCCGCGGCTCTCCTACGACCAAGGCGAGCGCAACAGCTTCTATTTTGCCGAGGAGCTCTACAGCGTGGCCGAGGCGCCCAAGTCGATCGTGGTGCTGGACCGCGCCACCCTCTTCAACCTGCTGATAGGCCTCAACGGCTACACGATCTCCTCGGGCGTGCTCTCCTCCGACCTCAACGGCACGGATATCGTCTCGGTCCCGCTCGCGGGGGACGAGGTGATGCGCATCGGCTACCTGCAGCAGGCAGGTCGGCCGCTCTCCCCCGTGGCGAAACGCTACCTCGGGCACCTGCGCGACTACATCGCCGAGTACGACGAGGCGGGGCCGCGCTAGATAGTGTCCTGTACCCGTCGTATCATCTTGGAAGGACCACAGGGGGAGGGGGCCGATATGGCAGAAGACAAGACATGCGCACGGACAT
Source organism: uncultured Actinomycetes bacterium (assembly GCA_900314685.1). GTDB lineage: Bacteria > Actinomycetota > Coriobacteriia > Coriobacteriales > Atopobiaceae > Olegusella. The sequence goes on from OMWE01000001.1 coordinate 86,722, forward strand.
CAGCGCCGTCGAAGGTGTGGTGGTGCGACCTCCGCACCCATGGCAAGACAAGCCGGCCGCAGATGCTGGAGAGGCTCTGCCGCAAGGCGGGTCTTGTCGACATGGACCTCGCGAACAAGTTCGTGGCGATCAAGATGCATTTCGGGGAACCAGGCAACCTGAGCTTCCTGCGTCCCAACTATGCGCGCGTCGTCGCCGACCTCGTGAGGGAGGCGGGCGGCAAGCCCTTCCTCACGGACTGCAACACGCTCTATGTCGGTGAGCGTAAAAACGCGCTCGACCACCTGGACGCCGCAACCGCGAATGGCTTCGGCCCGCTCACGACCGGTTGCCAAGTCATCATCGCCGACGGCCTCAAGGGGACCGATGACGTGGAGGTGCCCGTCACGGGCGGCGTCCATGTACAGAAGGCCAAGATCGGCCGTGCAATCATGGACGCGGACGTCTTCATCTCGCTCACGCACTTCAAGGGACACGACCAGACCGGCTTCGGCGGCGCGCTCAAGAACATCGGCATGGGCTGTGGCAGCCGCGCGGGCAAGATGGAACAGCATGCGGCGGGCAGGCCTCACGTCGACCAGGAGCGCTGCATCGGTTGCATGGCCTGCGCCAGCGCCTGCGCACACGGGGCGATCTCGCATCGCGCCGAGCACCCCCGCCTGGCCTCGATCGACCAGACCAAGTGCGTCGGATGCGGCCATTGCATGGGCGTCTGCAACCAGGACGCAATCGTCCCCAACGACGAGGCGGCCACCCAGATCCTGGGCGAGCGCATCGCGGAGTACTCCAAGGCGGTCTGCGACGGGAGGCCCTGCTTCCACGTGTCGCTCGTTATCGAGGTCTCGCCCAACTGCGACTGCTGGGAGCTCAACGACTCCCCCATGGTCCCGGACATCGGCTTTTTTGCGAGCTACGACCCGGTCGCCCTCGACCAGGCCTGCGTCGACGCGGTCAATAGCGCGCCGACGAACCCGCTCTCCGTCCTGGCAGACGAGGAGCATGCGCACCCGGACGACCCCCGCATCCACGATCACCTGCACATGGCCAACCCCAACACCAGCTGGGAGGCCACGCTCGAGCACGCGGAGAAGATCGGCCACGGTACGAGGAAATACGAGCTCATCAAGGTTTAGGAGCCTATCGGTATGTCATTTCGCAGACGCTGGCTGCCCATCGTGCTCGCCGGCCTTTTCATCTGGGCGATGGTCACCGCTGCCGCCGTGTCGGATACCTGGGAGCTCCTCTTCCCCGAGGCCGCCGCGATACTCTGCGGCGCCTGGATCCAGCCGGCACAGGCGTGGAACGTCGATCGCCCCCGCATGCTCGCGCTGATGGCGATCGGGTCGGTCGCGGGTGTGGCCATGAACCTCTGGCTGCCCGCACCACTGGTCGTGAAGGCGCCGCTCGGCTTTGCCTTTGTGGCCCTGACTATGCACGTCTTTGCCGCCGACATGACCCCGATGGTCTCGGCGGTCGTCCTGCCGCTCCTGCTCGGAACGACCGACTGGCTCTATCCCGTCGCCGTCGTGGTCATTGTGACGTTGATTTGCGCCGGCCAGGTCGTCCTCGAGCACCTGGGGCTCCGCGATCCCATCGCGTACACGCCGCTGCGTCTGCCCGCCGGGGAGGCCCTGCGCTCCTGGGGCAGGCGCCTCGCGGTCTTCTGCGCGCTGGCGCTGCCCGCCTATGCCCTGCACCAGCCCTTCTTTGCCGTACCGCCCCTGCTCGTCGTCTATACCGAGCTCTCGAGACCGGACAACAACCTGCGCCGCCGTCCCCTGCGCGGCATCGGCGTCCTGGTCTGCGCCGCGCTCATCGGTGCCGGCGCCCGTGCGGCAGCGGTCGCCCTCGCCGCCGCAGGTTGGGGCAGCCTCGGCTATGTCGCTGTCACCCCCGTGGCCTACACCTTGCTCGTGGTCGCCTGGGACCGGTTCCGCACGTGGCTGCCGCCGGCGGGGGCGGTCGTCTTGCTCGCCCTGCTCGCCCCCGTGCCGGTGCCTGCGCTCTACGCCCTCGAGGCGTCGGTCGGCGCCTGCGTATGGGTCGCGGCCGCGCTGCTCTGCTTCAAGGGCGCCTCGCCCGAGGAGCAGGATGATTCCACGCATCCCGCACAACGTACACCAGACAGCAAATTTGCGTTCGCACTCGACGCAATAAAGAATGAAAATAAATACTAACGCGCAAGAGCACACAACCTGGAAGGAGCCGGGTATGGCAATCACGGTGAACCTGTACTACACGGGCACGGACGGCGCGGCAAAGAAGTTCGCGGACGAGATGGTCGCATCCGGCACGGTCGATGCCATCCGCGCCGAGCCGGGCAACCTCAAGTACCGCTACTTCCAGCCGCTCGACGACCCCGAGACCATCCTGCTGATCGACAGCTGGGAGAGCCAGGAGGCCATCGACGCCCACCACGCCTCCCCGATGATGGCCACGCTCGCCGCGTTGCGCGACAAGTACGACCTGCACATGCAGGTTGAACGCTATGTCTCCGACGACACGATGCCCGAGACCGACCAGCAGTTCATCCGCAAGTAGGGCTAGATTCCTTCTACCTTGACGCCGGCGCGCAGGCCGAGGACCCACGCAACCAGCGCGACTCCCATGATGCCGACGATCAGCAGACCGAGGCCGATGATGTAGGTGGGCCAGGGCAGCATGATGACCGCGGTGCCCACCGAGCCGAGCACGGTGCAGACGAAGTTGTAGAGCGAGCTCACGCTGCCGGCGTCGCCCTCCTGCTGCTCGAGCAGGAGGTTGGCCGCAAAGGGGCGGATGGCCGCCTCCAGCACCGCATATACCATGAAGCAGACCCAGAAGGCCAGGGGCGCCAGGCTGCCGACCGCGAGCATCGCCGCGCCGCACAGTATGGCACCGGCCATCATGAGCGACGCGTATTTCTTGCCCGGCATGCGCTCCAGCAGCATGACCGACAGCGAGGGGCCGAAGGCGGCGAAGAGCGCCGACGCCGCAAAGAAGTACGTGTACTGCTGCTGGGTCAGGCCGAACTCCTCGACGTAGATGTAGGGTGCCGAGCCGATATAGGCCATGAACGGCAGGTTGACCGCCGAGAGAATGAGCAGGGCAAAGGTGAAGCCGGGGTTCTTGGCCACGACGACCAGGCGGCCGAGCGAACGGGATACGGGCACCTGGCTGCGCTCGTTCTCGGGCAGGCTCTCCTCGAAGAGCAGTGAGAGAATCAGGCAGAGGATCGCGACCGCGCCCTGGATCAGGAAGATGGCATGCCAAGGCAAGACGGTCAGGACGAAGCCGCCCAACAGCGGCCCCACAATCGGGACAACCACGAAGAGGGTCTGGATGAGCGAGAGCGCCTGCTCGCGCTTGTCCTCGTAGAAGCAGTCCTTGGCGAGCGCGGTGCACATGGTGTCGATCGTGCCGGCACCGAAGCCCTGCACAACGCGGGCGGCGATCAGCGTGCCGATGGTCGGTGCGGCGGCACACAGCACGCTACCGGCGGCATACAGGAGCGACCCGCCAATCAGGACGGGACGCCGGCCCAGCTTGTCGCTCACGGGGCCGGACAGCAGGAAGCCGAGCGCGTTGGCCACGAAGAAGAACGTGATGGTCTGCCCGACCACCGCCTCCGTCGTGTGGAAATAGTTAGGCAGCTCGGGCAGGGCCGGGGTGTACATGTCCGACGACAGCGCGCCGAAGACCGTCGCGAGCACCATCAGGGCGAGCAGCCCTCCGCTGCCCAGACGCGGCTGTTTGACGGATATCCAGTTGGAAAAAGCCATCGTTCCTCCTTTGCGCCCCGCGGCGCAAAAGGGGCGCCCGGTAGCCTTTTGCAAACCGGGCGCCCCCGACACCTTCTCCGACATTGGCGACTGCGGCCGCCTGCCCTCCGGTGACTCTGTTGTCTGACGATTGCCTACCCTACCGAGCAGCGAAAAGACAGTCAAACAACCCGCAAGACATTCTCACATTCTCCATGCCTATTGCAACAGCTCGCCCTCGACCCATCCATCAAGGTCGTTGTCTATCTCACGCACGACACGGGCGGGCACGCCCAGCGCAAGGGAATTGTCTGGTATGTCATGGGTCACTACGGCACCGGCGCCGACAACGACGTTGTTTCCGATGTTGACGCCCGGCAAGATGACTGCACCCCCGCCAATCCAGACATCATTGCCGATGTGGATCGGTTTCGCCACTCCCAGACGATTGCGCCTGCCGCGCGGCGTGAGCGGATGGTTCACAGTGGATATGAGCACATGCGGGCCAATCATGACCCAATCGCCCATCGTCACCTCAGCCACATCGAGTATGGTGCAGCCGAAGTTGATGATGAGATGATCACCGACACTGATATTCTTACCGTTGTCGCAATTGAAACCCTGCTGCACCGATGCCCCGACGCCCGCATGCCCGAAAAGCTCCTCGGCGACAAACCGCTCCTGTTCGGCAAAATCGAGGGCTGGGATACGGTTGTATCGTTCGATGTTTGCGATTGCCTGTCGGCGACGCGCGCCGAGCTCGCGATCGGTAAAGCGGTATTCGAGTCCCGCTTCCATCTTCTCAATCTCAGTCATATAGCCGGTCTCCTATTGCACATCGACGATTTCACCGATAAACATGGAGTGCACGCCCATGGTCTGATAGTACTTCTGCATGACCTCGGCGGGGATGGCTGCGGGATCGAGCGGCTGCTCCATGAGCTTGCGGCAGACGATGGTGGTATCCGCCTCCTCGAAGGTCACACCATGCTCAATGGGCTTGGGGGTAAGCTTGGTCAGGGCCACCTTGTCACCGTCGCGGCCGCTCTTGCTGCCGAGGATCTGCAGGTCGTCCCTGTACTCCTTCGGGAAGAGGCTCACGACGAAGTAGTCGTTCTGCTCGACAAAGCCAAAGGTATAGCGGCTCGGCACGACATAGGCGGTCACGACGGGTTTCCACCAGAGGTTCCCGGTCTGGCCCCAGGCGATGGTCATGGTGTTCCATACATCGCCCTCGCCCGCGGTGAGCAGACCCCACTCGGAGGCGAGACGGTCGACGATCTGATTCTGTGCGGTCTGAATGTCCATGGTTCTTCTCCTTTTCCGATCGATGGACTAAAGCAACAAATGATGATTGCGGACACTACACGAGGTTGAAGAGGATGAGCGAGCAGATGCCGATCGCCACGGCAGGCGGGTCGATGTGCGTACCGCAATCGGTATTGCAATAGCGGGCGAAGAGCAGATAAATCAGGTTGGAAAGCATGCCGAAGAGCACGGCGACCAGGATGTTGCCACCGGTCGCGGCCAAGGCGTAACCCACGACCAGGGTCTCGTGGTGCGTGGTCGGATAGGTCCGACGCTGGCTGTCGAACCCCGTCAGGATGATAAGCGCAGCCGAGACGGAGAAGCCCACACTGTAGAACTCCTCCGGTACCTGTGCGAGCGCGATCGCCGCCAGACCGCAGATGCCGATGCTGTTGACGAACTGGAAAAGCCAGTAGCGGACGCCTTCCTGCTTGTAGTACGAAGTCGCTTCCGGATTGACCCAATAGCCCTTGCCAAAAACCAGGCGCGTGATGACACCGAGCACGATGACCGAGAAGGAACCTTGGTCGGCAGGCAAGTCGATGAACTGAGCAAAGGCGAAAAGCAGATAACCCGCCAGGCCGCCCAGACCCGCGATGAGCGACACCATGGGATCGTGTGTGAAGAGCAGGGAGTGGTTGATGTCCCAGCCCTCGATATCGTACTTGCGCGAGGCGTATGCCGTCGAGACGCTTGCTGCGTTGAAGATCACCGCGGGCAGAAAGACCGTGTTGAGCAGCGTGCCCATCAGGAAGGGGGAGTCCACGCCCGCAGCCTTGAGACCGTAGATGAAGAGCCCGGCGAACCCCGTGACGATGAAGGTCTGCGTCCCTCCGAAAATGGATCCGACGATGCCCACGCAGAAGGCAAGCAGTGCGGTGCTGGCGCTGAACATGATGTCCTCCTCCTTAACGAGCCATAACGGCGATCGCACGCTTGTCGGAAGCGACGCGCTTTCGTGCAAGCGCAGTCTTGCAGACGGAACGGCGCCCCATCGTCAGGGTGATGACAAAGGCCGTGGTGGAGAGGGCTATGCCGAGCGCGAGTACTGCACTGACGCCCAGTCCGTCCATCATAAAGCCGCTGTACAGGAGAGCAATGCTGCTCGCTGCGGCACCATGGGCGGCGTCCGTCAGGCTATGCGCCGTCGTGCGGAGGTCATCCGGCACATACCCCTCTGTCATCTCGCGCATCGCAGGGAGCATGATTCCATAGGAGGCGTTGTAGAAAATCGTGCCCACAACGACAAGCGCGGGACCATTCGCCAGCAGCGTGCAAACAAACGACACGGTGATGAGCACGCACATCAGTCGTAGACGGCGGTGGGCGGGAATGGAGGCCATGTGCGTCGAGGCGAGGACGAAGGCTCCCTGAACCATCACGCCGGCGAACCCATCGATACCCAACCAGGAGACATCACCGCCGACGTCGGAGAGGATGACAGTCTTGAGATTGTTGACCGGTGAGATGGCAAGGCCGCACAAGAGTACGACTGCGAGCAGCGTGATGAAGGGGGCAATATGGAAGAGGCGCGCGGAGCCACCCTTCTCGGATGCGGCGGAATCCGCCTCAGAGGCGCCCTTCTTCTCATAGGGGGTTTCGCGGGTCGTCAGCACCAGTGCAAAGATGGGCAAGGAGAGGATCGCGAGCATGATGGGAATCGAGGCATACCCGAGCCCGGCAATGAACCAGCCGGCCACAAGCATCATGATCGCGTAACCAAAGGAACCCATGCTGCGAGCTCGCCCGTATCCGCCCTCGGCCTGGGAAAAGGCCCTCATCATCCATGCGTCAAGGCTCGAGCCGAGCGGGAAAAAGAAAAATCCGTACAGGGGAAAGACCAGTGCCCCCAGCATGACGTCAACACGCGTCAGGAGATAGGACACTATGACCGCGGCCGTGGCGGCTAGGTAGACAGGGGTATAGACGCCCTTGTTGGTCTCGCGCCGATCGCAGACACGGCCCCAGAAAAACGCTCCGACAAACCCCAGCGCATTGAGCGCTGCCATGGTGATCGACAGTCCAGTGTTTGAAAGGCCGTTCGCAACAAAGTAGGCAGGCATGAAACCATTGACCACGGCAAAGGTGCCGAAGTGCAACCCGTCGAGCATACCGAGCCGCTTGATGCTTTCCTCACGTCTCTTCATGTGAATCTCCCCTTTCACCACTCGCTGGCTCAAGGTGAGTTTGCGCTGCATGCGCGTACGGGAGTCGTTGCAAAGGGACAATGGGAACAGTGCTTCAGCAGCAAAACGGCTCAGGGTCGTTGCTTGTGAAGCGCCGCTTCAGGAAAGATATCGGATGTGTGCCGCGACGGCCATCAGCGAGCGATGACGATTGTTCTGGTGGTTCCCGCTATAGGTGGCTCATGTCGTCGCGTGACCAGCCGTCGTTGTGATTGACGCGGTCCGAGAGCGCCTCGTATGTCTCATCCCAGATGGCCCTGCTTTGTTCGATCCCGCGCGAGAGCAGCATGGTTGCAAGGGCATCGAGCAGATAGGTTGCGGATGCGGCAAAGACCATCTCGCCCGTCACGCCGAACTCGCCGTAGTAGGCCGTCAGCACGCAGGTAGCGATCTCCGCCCCAGGAGATGTGAGGCTGGCGGTCACGAGCACGCTGGGCACGCCGCGCTCGCGCAGGGCCGTGAGCGTCTCGACCACACTCCGATCGGTAGCGCCGCGACTGATAACGATGGCAGCGTGATCGGCTGGAACCAAAGCCGAAAAGAAGACCAGATAATCGGTATCGCTGCGCAGGCTGGCAAGATGCCCCGTGCGCACCAGCATATGGGTAGCGTGCTGGGCGATGGCCTCGTTTGGGCCGTTGCCACAGACATCTATCTCGCGGGCGGCGGCTAAGAGGTCAGATGCCCGCTCGAGAGCTCCAAGGTCCATCGTGCGGCGGGTCTCGGCCACCGCCGTCAAAAGCAGCTCGGCCGTCTTGGCGCTTGCGGAAAGGGCACTCTCGGCCGCCGTCACCCTCGTAGTGCCCGGATTGGTCCGCTTGAGGGTGTCCGCGATGTTGATTTTAAAGTCGTTGTACCCTTCGAAGCCCAATTTGCGACAAAAGCGCACGACCGACGACGAGCTCGTGTGCGTGAGCTCGGCAAGCCCGCGCGAGGTGAGCCCGGCGACTCGGTCGGGGTTGTCGAGCACGTAATCGAGGATTGCGTGATCGGCGTCGCTGAGCCCATCGGCTTTCCTGAGCTTGTCAAACACGTCCATCGGCATGTCCCCTTCGCCGTCATCCGGCTTCACCCTTTTTTCGCTCGGGTCACAGTGTATCGCATGCGCCCAAGGGAAATTGATGCGTATCGGATGGCACGCAGGCGGGCTTCACCTCTGGGCGCGATAGGCGCGCGGGGCCATACCCGTCGCGGCCCTGAAGGCGTTGGAGAAATGGCTGGTGCTCGAAAAGCCGCAGGCCAGCGCCACGTCTGTCACATCCAGCCTGCCCTCGCGTAAAAGAGCGCGGGCGCGGTCGATCCGGTAGCCGGCCAGATACTTGTGGGGAGATACCCCAAAGGCCTCGCGGAAGCAGCGCCCGCACTCGACCTTGCTCACATTGCCCGCAGCCGCGATGTCCTCGACCGAGATCGGCTCGCCAAAGTGCGTCTGGATATAGGAAAGGAAGGCGCGCATACGGTCTGCCTTGCGGTCGGTCTCCCCGCCCCGACGCTCAAGCACCGCGTGCGTCGTGAAGAGATACCAGAACTCGACGACCCGCAACGCCGCCTCATAGCGGGAGGCTTGTCCTTCTGGGACGGCGCGGACCGCGCTGATCGCTGTGCGCAAAAGCGCGATGGCCTCCGCATGCCAGGGCTCGGACCCGTCGAGCAGGACGGCGGCGTCGCAACCGGGCGCCGTGAAGGGCGTGACCCGCTCCTCTGCCATCGCGCTGCCGGGATAGAAGCCGAGCAGGGCAGGTGGCGCCAGCAGGTAGGAGTAGGAGCCCCGCATGTGGCTTAGGTGGATGCGGTGGGGCGCCGCCGAGTTGATGAAGATGGCCGCCCCCTCGCCCACCTTGTAGCGCCCCTCGAGCGTCGTGACCTCAACCAGGCCGTTTTCAACACACACGAGCTGCACGTCATCATGCCAATGGATCACGTCGAAGCCTTCGCGCTCGACCGCCTGCCGTCCGTTGGTCACTGTTGAGGCAAGAAGCGGAAAGGCCGAGTCCTTCAGAGGGTTGGGATCATGAAGTGCCTTGTTCTGTACTCCGTACGTCATTCGAGCCTCCAGACGTGAGCGGGCGTCTTGGCGCGGTGGTGAAGCAAGACGCCAAGATGCCACGTCGAATTGCCTTGCCGGAATACGGCGGTGAAATGGCACGTCGAGATATATTTGGTCGTTTTTTGCAACTTCACGGTTGTAATTGTATAGCTGCAGGCTCCGCACGTCCGTAACATCTTTACCGAAAACAGGCACCCGGACGAAAGGACCGGACATGGCAGACCTCACCAAGAAGAACGGCGACAAGCTCGCCAACTACCTCACGATGGTCGGGCACATCTGCTCCGACATCAACCAGGGCGCGCTCGCCGCGACGCTGCCCTTCCTCGTACAGGCCGACGGCTACTCCTATGCGAGCGTCGCCATGCTCGTCTTCGCCGCCAACATCGCCTCCGCCGTCATCCAGCCCCTCTTCGGCTGGCTGGGCGACCGTCGCCCCTCCCCCTGGCTCATGGCCCTCGGTATCTTCCTGGCAGGTCTGGGCATGGCGGGCGTCGGCGTGCTCGACAACTACTGGCTGGTCGTCGCCTCGGCCATGCTCTCCGGCATCGGCGTCGCCATGTTTCATCCCGAGGGCGGCCGCCTTGCCAACCTGGCCGCCGGCGAGCACAAGGGCAACGGCATGAGCATCTTTGCCCTGGGCGGCAACATCGGCTTCGCCGTCGGCCCCATCATCACCGCTGCCGCCATGGCCGCCTTTGGTACGCACGGCACGCTCGTCTTCCTCGTGCCCGCCACCGCCTGCGCCGTCGTGCTGCTCGGCTTCAACCGCCGCTTCGTCTCGCTCGGTGTCGCGCAGACCGCGTCCGTCGAGACCTCCGACCAGCCCGAGCGTTGGGGCATGTTCGCCGCGGTGCTCGCCGTCCTGTCGCTGCGCTCCGTGATCGGCTACGGCCTCACGCTCTTCATCCCGCTCTTCCTCGTGAACGTGCTCGGTGCCACCGAGACCCTCGGCTCCGGCGCGCTGACCCTCTACTCGCTGCTCGGCGCTGTCGCGACCATCTCCTCCGGCCGCGTCTCCGAGCGCATCGGCTCCCACCGCCTGCTGACCCTGGGACTCGCCGCCACCGCCGCCTTCTCCGCCCTCTTCGCCCTGTCCGGCTCGGTCGTCCTGGCCCTCGTCTGCACCGGTGCCCTGGCCCTCGCGACCAGCGTATACTACGCCTCCACCGTCGCCCTGGGCATGAGCTACGTCCCCAACCACCTGGGCATGGCCTCCGGCCTCTGCTACGGTGTGGCCGTCGCTGCCGGCGGCGTGACCGAGCCTTTCCTGGGCATGCTGGGCGATGCGATCGGCCTGCGTCCCGTGATGCTTGCGCTCGCGGCGGTCGCCCTCGGCGGCGTGGCCCTGGGCCTGGCCTTCAATCGTGCTGCCCACAAGGACAAGGTCGCCCAGGCCGTGACGCATATCGCGGCTCCCGCAGCCGAATAGCTTCAAGCTGAATACAAAGATAAGGCCGCCCGGTCATCGACCCGGACGGCCTTTCTTGTCATGCGGAATGTTTCTTGCTTAGTCGAGATCCTCGCCGTTGGTCGCGATGACCTTCTTGTACCAGTAGAAGCTCTTCTTGCGGCTGCGCGAGAGGTCGCCCTCGCCCGCATTGTTCTTGTTCACATAGACGAAGCCGTAGCGTTTGTCCATCTCGCCCGTGGAGGCCGAGACGATGTCGATCGGCGCCCACATGGTGTAGCCCAGCAGGTCCACGCCGTCCTCGTCCACGGCCTCGATCATCTTTGCGATATGGGCGCGCAGGTAGTCGATGCGGTACTGGTCGTCGACGGAGCCGTCGGGCTCGACCTTGTCGTAGGCGCCCAGACCGTTCTCCACGATGAACTGCGGCAGGTGGTAGCGGTCCTCCATCCAGTTGAGGCCGTAGCGGATGCCCAGCGGATCGATCGGCCAGCCCCAGTCGCTCTTCTTGACATAGGGGTTGTTGACGATGTCCTGCAACTCGTAGAAGTCAAAGTCCCTATTGTCCTCGCGCCAGGCGACCGCCTGGGACATGTAGTAGGACCAGCCGATGTAGTCGACGGTCCCGGCGGCGAGCACACGGCGCTCGGCGTCGGAGAGGTCGATGCTATAGCCCTTGCGCGCCCAGAGCTTCTCGACGTAGGCGGGCACATAGCCGCGCGCATGGACGTCGAGCATCCAGTAGCGCTTCTGGTTGGCCTTCTCCATCTCAAGCATGTCCTCGGGCTTGCAGGTGGCGCCGTAGAGGGGCTCGTTGGCGATCATGCAACCGATCATGAGGTCGGGGTTCATCGCGTGGCCGATCTGGACCGCCTTGGCACTCGCGATGAGCTCGTTGATGGCGGACTGGTACATCATCTCCTCGGCCTTGGGATCGCCGTCCTGGACGAGCACGCCGCCCTCCTGCAGCATATGGTGGGCGACGGGCTGCGCGGCCTGGTTGTTGATCTCGTTGATGGTCATCCAGTACTTGACCTTGTCGCCGTACTGCTCGAAGCACACGTGAGCGAAGCGGCAGAAGTAGTCGATCACGCGCTTGTCCATGAAGCCGTTGTACTTCTTGGCCAGGCCCCAGGGCATCTCGAAGTGCTGGAGCGTGACGACGGGCTCGATGCCATAGGACAGGCAGGTGTCGAAGAGGTCGTGATAGAAGGCGATGCCCTCCTCGTTGGGGGTCGTCTCGTCGCCCTCGGGGAAGATGCGGGTCCACTGGATGGAGGTGCGGAAGGCCTTGAAGCCCATCTCGGCGAAAAGCGCGATGTCCTCCTTGTAGTGGTGATAGAAGTCGACCGCCTCGTGGTTGGGGTAGTTCTCGCCCGGCAGCACGCCGTCGGTGATGCGGCGCGGGGTGTGCGTGACGTTGTCGCCCGCCGTCATCACGTCGGCGATGGACATGCCCTTGCCGCCCTGGTCCCAGCCGCCCTCGACCTGGTGCGCGGCCACGGCGCCGCCCCACAGGAAGTCCTTGCGCAAACCCATGTGAGCCCTCCTATTCCTCAATTTCGCCGGAAGACGTGCAGACCACGCGATTCGCCAGCCGCCTTGCATGCCAACCCGAACGACATGCAAGCCACTCGATATGTCAGCCGCCCCGACCTTTCGTCTGATTGTACGATGTATGTCCGCAGGACCTCAAGACCCTCCCGCAAGCGGTCGGCTATCTATATCCCGGTGCACGCTATTCGAGGTCGGCCCCATTGGAGCCGTAGACCTTCTTCATGTAATAAAAGCTCTTCTTGCGCGAGCGCGAGAAGTCGCCTTTGCCCTCGTCGTCGCGGTCGACGTAGATGAAACCGTAGCGCTTGCGCATCTCACCTGTGCCGGCGGACACGATATCGATGCAGCCCCAGGGGGTATAGCCGATCAGGTCGACGCCGTCGATCTCGATGGCGTCGCGCATGGTCTTGATGTGCTCGCGCATGTAATCGATACGGGCGTCGTCCTCCACGGTGCCGTCGGGCAGCTTCTCGTCGATGAGGCCGATGCCGTTCTCCACGATCATGAGCGGTATCTGGTAGCGGTCCCAGATCTGGTTGAGCACGATGCGCAGGCCCAGCGGGTCGATCGCCCAGCCCCAATCGGTTTTCCGGAGATAGGGGTTCTCCACGCCCTTCTTGTTGAGGCCGGGGACACCTCCCAGGTCGCGGTTGGCATCGGCCTTGAGCGCCTCCGAGAAGTAGTAGGAGAAGGAGTAGAAATCCACCGTCCCCTCGCGCAGCAGCTCGTCGTCGCCCGGTTCCTTGGCGATCGCGATGCCCTCGCACTCGAGCTCCTTGACCTTGTAGGAGGGGTAGTACCCGCGCACCTGCACGTCTCCGTAGAACCAGCGGAAGCCACGGTTGTTCTCCAGCTCGCACCAGACGTCCTCGGGGTTGCAGCTATAGGGATAGCTCGCCCCATGCGCGATCATGAGGCCGACCCTGTTGTCCGCATCGATCTCGTGGGCGCGCTTGACCGCGTACGCCGACGCCACGAAGAGGTGCCAGAGCGCCTGCTCGCGATGCTGCTTGTTGGACTTGGCCTCGTGCACGCCGCAGTTGAAGTAGTCGCCGCACACGTTGATCTCGTTGATGGTGAGCCACCAGTGGACCAACCCCTTGTACCGCGTCAGCACCAGGTCGCAATAGCGCTCGAAGGCCTCCAGCGTGTGGCGGCTCACCCAGCCATCGTATTCGTCCGCCAGGTGCAGGGGGCAGTCGAAGTGGTCGAGCGTCACGAGCGGCTCGATCCCCAGGCGCTTGCACTCGCGGAAGACGTCCTCGTAGAACTTCAGCCCTTCTTCATTGGGGATCTCGTCGTCGCCGTGGGGGAAGACACGCGTCCAGTTGATGGACATGCGGAAGCACTTGAAGTTCATCTCGGCAAAGAGCGCGAGGTCCTCCCGCCAATGATGGTAGAAGTCCGTCGCGTCGTGGCTGGGGTAATAGCGGTCCGGATCGATGTAGGCGGTGGCGCCCGCAGGGACCTCCTGCCCCATCGTGATCACCTCGCGCGTGCCGTCGGGCAGGTCCACCCAGAGCTTGCGGGGCTCGTGCGTGAGGTTGTTGCCCCCGGCAATCGCGTCTGCGACCGCGGGACCTTTGCCTCCTTCGATCCAGCCGCCCTCGTACTGGTTTGCCGCCGTCGCCCCGCCCCACAGGAAACCATCGGGGAACGCCATCTCGCACCTCCGTCTCTCGGAAATCATTACGTCAACTATTTGTATGCTGACGGCACGACCGAACCGTTGCCTTCCCCGCTAGACGGCAGGCTGGTCTGCGACAGCCCTAACGTTTCAGCCGAGGCTGCCCATCTGCGCGAGCAGCGCCACCATCTCTCGACCCGACTCCCGCATGCCGCGGCGGACCCACTCCTCGATCCAACCGCAGATACCGTGGAAGGCAAAGGCGGACACATAGGCGACACCGTTGGGGTACTCCGGCTTGGGACCATAGATGCCAAGGAATGCATCCTTGAAGAGGTAGAACATGCCGCGCTTCTCGAGCAGGGTAAAGAGGTCCACGTGATCCTTGAGGAAGCCGAAGAGACTTTCGAACATCACGTCGTCCTTGCCCGTTTCGGCCTTGGCGGCCACGAACCGATCCGCGTTCTCCTTGTGCCAACCCAAGATCAACCTACCGATGTAGGTCTTGACCACGTCCTCCTTGTCCTCGTAATTGCGATAGAAGGACACACGGCTGACGCCAGCGGCCTCAGTGACCTGGCTGACGGAGATCTCTCGCAGCTCGCGCTCCGCAAGGAGGTGCATAGTCGCCGTCTCGATCTGCTCACGGACGTAGCTGTTGCGCTCCAGGTTGCTCAGCTGCACGGTGTTACACATCCCCCTCTTTGTTTCATTTGATCTCGGCGTCTTGCCCAGCGTCGCTTATGCCGTTACATTTGTATCAGCGTAGATGTTACATCTGTTTCATCACTGAAACAAGAGCGGTCGCTACCCGCTGCGGATGCAATCCGCACAGAGGGCACACACACAACAGGAGGGATGGGAGCGCAATGACCTTCTTTACCAAGAAACGACTGGTCATCCTGGCCATTGTCATCGTCTGCGGGCTCATCCTCGGCCGTCTCGTACCGAGGGCGATTCTCAACGCCCTGCTCGGTGGCGCGCTCTTTGGCGGTGATGTCCTGTGAAGCACGCAAAGCAGCAACCGGGGACGCAAAAACCAAAGGGCAGGAGGACCGGTTTGTTTGTCTTGATATGCATCGGGGCATTCGTTGGCGCCTTTGCCCTCTCAAATGCAATCCATCTTGCCTATGCCAATTACCTTACGAGGGAGTACAGGGTCAATTGGAGCGACGAGGTGGGCACCGTCCGCACCGACCTCGCCTACGGGGAGGGAGACGCCCAGAAATACGACCTCTACCTTCCCGCCGACTCCTCGAAGGATAGCTATGGCCTCATCGTCTACCTGCATGCGGGCGGTTTTACCACAGGCGACAAGTCGGGCGACGCCGAGACGCTCGAATACTTCTGCTCGCTGGGTTATGTGACGGCCGGCATCAACTACACGCTCGCCTCCGAGGAAAACCACGCCTCGGTCTACACCCAGTCCGAGGAAATCAAGGCGGCCGTCCCGCAGGTCGTAGAGAAGGCCCGCGAGCTCGGCTACAACGTCGACCGCATGGCGATGGCGGGCGGGTCCGCGGGTGGCGCGCTCGCCTTGATCTACGCCTACCGCGACGCCGACGAGGCGCCGGCGCCCGTGCGCATGGTCTTCGAGGCGGTCGGCCCATCGAGCTTCTACCCAGAGGATTGGACCAGCTACGGCACCGACCAAAGCCCCGAGGCCGCAGCCGCCCTCTTCAGTGCCATGCGCGGCGAGGCCGTCGACCCTGACATCCTCGGCACCCCCGCCTACGACGAGCTGATGAAGCCCATCTCCCCGCTCCTGTGGGTCGAAGAGGACACCGTGCCCACGGTCATGGCGTACGGCAAATACGACCGCGTCCAGCCTTACGCCGCGTCGGTTCGCCTCGACAGGGCGCTCACGGAGGCTGGCGTGGACCACGCCTACATTGTCTGTGAGCACTCCGGTCATGGCCTGCAAAACGACCTGGCGGAAGGGGTCCGCTACAACGAGACGGTCAACGACTACCTCGACCGTTACATGGCGAGTTAGTCAGTTAGCCTTCCTGTGCGATGGCCTGTGTCTGCAGAGCGAGGAGCTGGTCGATGCCGCGCTGGCCCATGTCGAGCAGAGCGTCCAGCTGATCGCGGCTGAAGGTCGCGCGCTCGCCCGTGCCCTGCACCTCGATGATCTGGCCGCCCGCGGAGCCGACCAGGTTGAGGTCGACCTGGGCGCTGGAATCCTCGGGATAGTCGAGGTCCAGCAGGAACCGGCCGCCCACCTCGCCCATGGAGATGGCCGCGACCTGACCCATGACCGGCGTCCGCTTGAACCAGCCCTTCCGTAGGCCGAGCTCCACCGCATCGTGGAGCGCCACCCAAGCTCCCGTGATGGAGGCGGTGCGGGTGCCGCCATCCGCCTGAATCACGTCGCAGTCCAGCGTGATCGTGTAGCCGTCAATGCGGCGCAGGTCGCAGACGGCGCGCAGGCTGCGGCCGATCAGACGCTCGATCTCCATGGAACGGCCCTTGCGGCCCTTGTACTCGCGGGGCGTGCGGTGGTTGGTGGATGCGGGCAGCATGGCATACTCGGCGGTGACCCAACCGGCGCCCGCGTTCTTGCGCCATGCGGGCACACCCTCCGCGATAGTGGCGCTGCAGAGCACCTTGGTGTTGCCGAACTGCGCCAGGCACGAGCCCTCGGCGTTCATCATCACGCCCCGCGTGAGCGTGACGGGGCGCATCTCGTCCGCCGCCCGCCCGAAGCTGCGCTCGTTCGTCTTGTCTGCCATGATCGCTCCTTGTCGTTCTCTGCTGGCGGTTTCCGAAAACCTATGCTCGCAAGCCATAATAAAGGCCGGAGCTCGATGGCCCCGGCCAGATTGCCGCCGATTCGTTTGTCGGCAGGTTCCCACGCCCCGCGCAGGCGCTACTTCGCGAGCGCGGCACCCAGCTCCTTGAGCGCGGCGAGCGCGTCGTCGTCCGGGTCGAGATTGGCGATGACGGTATCGACGACGTTGACGCCGGCGGACTCGGCAGCGTCCTTCCAGGTCTCCATCCACTCGCCCGTACCCCAGTCGTAGGAGCCAAAGAGCGCGACAGGCTTGTCACCGAAGACCTTGACGCACTCGTCCCAGACCGGCTCGAACTCGTCGTGGTCGAGCTCCTCGGAGCCCATCGCGGGGCACCCGAAGGCGAAGGCGTCGTAATCGGCTACCTTGGCGGCATCGAAATCGGACACCTGGTAGACGTCCGCGCCGGCGGCCCCGTCGGCGACCGCGTTTGCCATCGTCTCGGTGTTGCCGCTCATCGTCCAGTACACCACTGCTACCTTGCTCATACATACCTCCAATTGATCGTGTTCCAAACCCACCTATATCCATCCGCGTGCATGGCATGACCCGAGCACGCGACATGGTTCCTTGTGTGCAAGCCTCATGCCAGACCGAGCGTCAGCCGCGTGACCGGCAGACTGAGCAGCTCCCCGAGCGACTCGCCCTCCTTGAAGCGCTCCCAGCAGCGGAGCTCGCAGCTCTTCACGTGCGCAAAGACAGCCGCCGCCTCCTCCTCGTCGCCATAGGCCTTCCAGCTGCCGCGACAGGTCTCGCGCGCACCTTCCATGAATCCCCGCACGTCCGCAAGCGGGTAGCCCAGCAGCAAGCCCACCTCGTGGGGATAGGGCGCCGCGTGATCGGGCGATCCGTAGTAACCCGCCATCCGACGCCTCAGTTCATGGACCACGGCTCCCACGCTCGAGACGTCGTAGCCCAGGCCCTCAAGGAAAGACGCGCACTCGGGCTTTGCCAGGATCCGGGCGAGGCACGCATCGCGGTAAGCAAAGAGGACCGACTTGCCGCCGCGTCGGTCGAGCACCACAAGCGTCACGCCAAATCGCGCGAGACTCCGTGCCCCGACGGCGATCGTCTCGCGGGCCGCCTTGCAGACTTCGCAGCCCCTATCCCGGTAATGCATGCACGACTGCGGCATGAAATTGAAGAGGGAGGCAGGCTTGGCACCGGACACGACCCCCGCCGCGCTCAGCACCAGGCGACGTACGAAGTAGGCTGCCATGCCCACCTCTTCCTCGCTGCAGCCAGCGGCACCGCCGCAGCTGTAACGCATCTCCAACAGCTGAGCCTCTCCCATTTCACGTTCCCATCGCTTCGAGGTGTCTGACTACTGCGTTGTTAAATTAGGTTCTTCTTATGTTGGTTAGTTTATTCTAACTTTCAAGAAAAGCAACCCGTGTTTTCGTTCGTTGACCGCCCTATCAGCCACCGACAGGTGTTCGTCCCAACGCCCCCGGTCGTCTGATTCCGCTCCTGCCGGACGCATGCCCCACCACCGACAGCCGACTATCTCAGAGGCGGTCACTTGTCTAGATGTTTACTTCTTGAGGAATGTAAACGGTAGATAAATTGCCGTGAACGGCTTTGTTACTGATTTCATGCCGAATTGTCTTCTTGCCTGTGATTTTTTCAGACAAGTACGCAACGTATTGCATAATATGTGTCGATTTTACTTTATTTATGCATTTGTTTTTTGATATCAAGTCCCTTTGACTCATAAATAATCGAGTCCTATGGTGCTTCTCGCCTCGGCGAATGCACGGGAAACGCCCATGCACGCCCGTATATGTAAAGGAGGTATCAAGAGACATGAACGGTGTTTTGATCATAGTGGTGAGTGCGGTAATTCTAACGGCGGCCTACCTGCTGTACGGGCGTTGGCTGGCAAACCAGTGGGGCGTCGACCCCCAGGCCTACACGCCGGCCGTGCGCATGGAGGACGGCAAGAACTTCACGCCCGCATCGCGCTTCACCGCCTTTTCCCACCAGTTCTCCTCTATCTGCGGCGCCGGCCCCGTGACCGGCACCATCGTGGCCATGGCCTTCGGCTGGGTCCCCGTCATCCTGTGGGTCCTCGTCGGCGGCATCTTCTTTGGCGCCGTGCATGACTTCGGCGCCCTGTACGCCTCGATGAAGAACAACGGCAAGTCCCTCGCCCAGCTCGTCGAGAAATACATCGGCAAGACGGGCCGCCGCCTCTTCCTGCTCTTCCAGTGGCTCTTCTGCCTGATCGTCATCGCAGCCTTCACCTCGATGGTGGCCACGGCCTTCCAGATGAGCGCCGGCCAGGCAGCCGGCATCGGATTCGGCGTCGACGCGTCCAACGCCTCCTACGCCCACGGTGCCGCCGCGACCATCTCGCTGCTCTTCACCTTTGTGGCCATGGGCTTCGGCTGGTTCTGCCGCAAGTTCGACCTCTCCGGCTGGCGTCAGTTCGCCCTCGCCGTCGCCCTGATGGTGCTCATGTTTGCCGTCGGCATGCAGTTCCCCATCTACCTCGACGTCAACGGCTGGATCGCCGTCACGATGGTCTACCTGGTCTTTGCTTCCGCCATGCCGATCCAGCAGCTCAAGCAGCCGCGTGACTACCTCACCGTCATCATGATGGTCACCATGATCGTCTGCGCCGTCCTCGGCATCTTTGTGATGGGCGCCCACGGCCAGGCCACCATGACCGCGCCCGCCTTCGTCGGCCTGACCAACGCCAAGGGCCAGTTCCTCTTCCCCGTGCTCTTTGTGTCCGTCGCCTGCGGCGCCCTCTCCGGCTTCCACAGCCTCGTGTCCACCAACACCTCGTCCAAGCAGGTCTCCAACGAGACCGACGCCCTGCCCGTCGGCTACGGTGCCATGATCCTCGAGTCCTTCGTCGGCGTCATCGCCATCGTCATCGCCGGCATCGTCTTTGCCGATATGAACGTCGGCATGACCGACGCCGCCGGCAACGCGCTCTACAGCCCCTTCAACGTCTTTGCCGCCGGCATCGCCAAGGGCATGACCATGATGGGCTTTGACACCACCGTCGCCACCGTCTTTATGACCATGTGCATCTCCGCCCTCGCGCTGACCTCGCTCGACGCCGTCGCCCGCATCGCCCGCCTGGCCTTCTCCGAGTTCTTTGCCAAGAGCAACGACGCGCTCGCGACCGAGACCGAGACCTCCGGCGCCATGAAGGTCCTCGGCAACCCCTGGTTCGCCACGCTGGTCTCCCTCTTCTTCGGCCTGCTGCTGACCTTCGGCGGCTACCTCAACATCTGGCCGCTCTTCGGCGCCTCCAACCAGCTGCTCGGCGGCATGACCATGATCACGCTGGCCGTCTTCTGCAAGTGCACCGGCCGCAAGGGCTGGATGCTCTACGCCCCCGTGGCCTTCCTGCTCTGCTGCACCTTCACCTCGCTCGTCATGTCCATCATGGCCTGCTACACCGCGCTGGTCGCAGGCGGCGCCGCCGCGATCATGACCGCCGGCCTGCAGCTCGTCTTCGCCGTCCTGCTGGTGATCCTGGGCGTGATCGTCGCCTACAGCTGCCTCAAGGAACTCTTCACCAAGGAAGCCGGCTCCATCCCCGACGAGCAGCCCGAGTGGACCGAGATGGGCCGCAGGCACGCCTCCGAGCGCGACGCGGACGCCGCCGCTGCAGCGGGTGCCGCCCAGCACGCGTAGGGCCTGCTTGGTCTAGCCCTCTGAGCTCTGTGAAATAAGGCGCGGCCCACGTGATAGGGGTCGCGTCTTTTCTTTACGGCGCCGGTGTCGTACCATGCGTGAAAACAAGGAGGTATGTATGGCAACAAAACTTCATGGCGGCCCCGTCTACGGTCCCGTGCACAGCCGCCGCCTCGGTCTGTCACTCGGCATCAACCTGCTGCCCACCGACGGCAAGATCTGCAGTTTCGACTGCATCTACTGCGAGTGCGGCTCCGATGCCGAGCGCCGCACCAAGTCGCCCTTCCCCACCGCCGCGCGCATCGGGGCCGACCTCGAGCCTGTCCTTCGCGACCTCGACGAGCAGGGCCAGGTGCTCAACAGCATCACGCTCGCGGGCAACGGCGAGCCCACGCTCAACCCCGAGTTTGCCCAGATCGTGGACGTCGTCCTGCGCCTGCGCGACGAGCTCGCGCCCAAGGCGGAGGTGTCGGTCATCTCCAACGGCACGCGCGCGGGCGACCCCGCCGTCCACGAAGCGCTCATGCGGGTGGACTCCAACCTCTTCAAGCTCGACACGGTGGACCCGGACTATATCGCCTTCCTCGACCAGCCTGTCGCCGCCTACGACGTGCGCCGCCAGATCGAGCTCGCCCGCTCCTTCGAGGGCCACGTGACCATCCAGACCATGTTCCTGCGCGGCACGGTGGACGGGCGCGACGTCGACAATACCGGCGAACGCTACGTGGGACCCTGGCTCGACACGATACGCGAGATCGGCCCCGAGGAGGTCACGGTCTATACCGTCGCGCGCGACACGCCGACGCCGGGCCTCGAAAAGGCGCCCGCCGAGGTGCTCGACGCCATCGCCGACCGCGTGCGCGGGCTGGGGATTCCCTGCACGGTCGGTTATTAACGCCCGCGACCGCCCACCGGCAGCGTTTTATACGGCAAACCCGCGATGTTCGCCCCGCCATCCGGCGGGGCGAACTTGTTTTATGGCCCGAAACCGCATGCGTGTGAATAGGCTACTCGGGGTCCTCGAAATAAATCATGCCCGCAGGGATATTTTTTCTTCTGAATCTCATAAAACCGCAGGAATTCTCGTGCCAATAATTCTTGTGGGCATGATTACTTCTCACCATACCGAGTATGGCGTGTTTCATTTTGCATACGGACGGCAAACTGGAACCCGCCTCGCGAGCAATGCCTGCGGGGCGGGTTCGTGACGTGTTGGCTTTTTTTGCATGAAAGTGAAAGAGGCCAGCTCGAATGCGGAAAACGAGCGGCGCCGCCGGGAAGACGCGCGGCTCGCCTACTCCCCCAGGCGCGGATAGAAGGAGTGGAGCAGCTCAGCCGATTTTTGCAGCGCAGCGAGCTCGCCCTCCTCCAGCGCGATCTCCACGATCTCCTTGGCACCGGTGTGATCGACGATGGTCGGGACCGAGAGGTAGGTGCCCTCGATGCCGTACATGCCATCCACGCACACGCTCACGGGCATGATGCGGTTCTCGTCGAAGAGGATCGACTTGGCTATCGCCGTCGTGGAGCTGGCGATGCCGTAGCAGGTGTTGCCCTTGCGCGAGAAGATGTCCCAGCCCGCCTGGATGGTGCGGCGGCGCAGGTCGTCGCGGGTAACGCCCTTGGTACGCGGCTCGTTGTCGCGCAGCACGTCGTCCACGCGCTTGCCGCCGATGGTCGCGCTGTTCCAGCTCACGATCTCGGAGTCGCCGTGCTCGCCGAGCACAAAGGCCTCAACGCTCGCCGGCGCGAGGTCGTACATCTCGGACAGCATGCGGCAGAGGCGTGCGGTGTCGAGGTAGGTGCCCGACCCGATCACGCGCTCGCGCGGCAGGCCGCTCACGCGCCAGGTGTAGTAGGTCATGATGTCCACGGGGTTGGAGACCACGATGAAGATGCCGTTGAAGCCCGACCTCATCACACTGGTCACGACCTCGCGCACGACGTGCAGGCTGGGCTTGAGCATCTCGAGGCGGTCGTTGGAGTCCTTGGGCATCGGCGCGGCGGCGGTCACGATCACGATGTCTGCATCGGAGCACTCCGAATAGTCGCCGGCGTGCACGGTCATGTTGCGGTGCATGAAATAGACCGAGTCGCTCATATCGAGCGCCTGGCCCACGGCGACCTCCTCGCGCGCGTCGATCAGACAGAGGTCCTCGCAGATCCCCTGGTTGATGATGCTGTATGCCGTGGTCGAGCCCACGTTGCCCGCGCCGACGATGACCACCTTGGAGTTCCTGAAGCTCATACGCACTCCTTCCGTACCGGCCTTCCCGCCGAATGCGCGGGTTTACGTACTCCCCGTCGTTTAGTGTGCGCGTTTTTCCACCGTCGCTGCAAGGTCATTGCCCACGGCTCGGCCTCACGACAACGAGATTTAACGCAAGCCCCCCGAGCGGCTTGTGGAATGAGCTTGGGATGTGCGACGTTCTCGCGACGGCGCCTAGAGCTCGCAGACATTCTGCGGATGACCGCCGAGCCAGCTCGTCACGTTGTCGAACTCGATGACCGCGCGGCGCTCCATGGACTCCGCCGTAAGGAAGGCCACGTGCGGGGTCAGCACCACGTTGGGCGCATTGACCAGCGGATAGTCCGCCGGCAGAGGCGGCTCCATATCGTAGACGTCGATCCCGGCACCAGCCAGATGACCGGAGCGCAGGGCCTCGGCGAGCGCGGCGTTGTCCACCACGGCGCCGCGTGCGCAGTTAACAAGAACCGCGCCCTTCTTCATCTGCGCGATACGGTCGGCTGAGAGGAACCCACGGGTCTGTGCGTTGCTGGGGATGTGCAGGCACACGATGTCGCTCTGGGCGAGCAGCTCGTCGAGGCCCACGAACTCGATGCCCGCGACCGTCGCCTCGGGGTTCTCGTGACGGGCGTAACCCAGCACGCGGGCGCCGAAGGCCCGGAAGAGCTTGCCCGTGGCCGTGCCGATGTGGCCCGTGCCCACGATGCCCACGGTCTTGCCGCAGATCTCCGCGCCCACGAGGCCCGCCGAGGTATGGCCGGAGCGCGTCGCCGCATCGCCCGCCACCACCTTGCGCAGCACGTCGATCGCCAGGCCCACGGCGAGCTCGGCCACCGCCACGTCGGAGTAGCCCGCGCAGTTGCAGACCATGGTGCCGCGGCGCTTGCATTCCGCCAGGTCCACATGGTCGATGCCCGTGAACGCCACCGCGATCATCCGCGGCCCCTCCGCGGGGAAGGCCGCCGCGGGATAGGGGTTGTTGGCGATCATGACCACGTCCGCACCCTCGGATCGGCGCGCCAGCTCTGCCGGGTCCGTGGTCTTGGTGTCGAAATAGGCAAATTCATGGCCCGCGGCGCGGATACCCGCCGCAAGCTCCTCTATCCGCTCCCCCGGGACTCCCAGGGGCTCAAGCAGCGCCACCTTCATATTGTCATCCATCCTTACGCGTGGATGCGTGTACCGGAGAGACCCGCCAAGGCCTCGGCCGCATGCTCGAGCGAGGCGATCACGCAGGTACGGCCCGGACGCGACCGGACAAACTTGACGGCGGCACGCACCTTGGGCTCCATTGAGGTGGCACCGAACTGCCCCTCGTCCGCCAGCCGCTCCGCCTCCTCCACCGTCAGGTCGCGCAGCCCCTCCTGGTCGGGCTGGCCGAAATTCTTGTAGGCAAAGTCCACGCTGGTGATCATCAGCAGCACGTTGGCATGGCAGTCCTCGGCCAGCAGCTCGCCAGCCAGGTCCTTCTCGATCACGGCCGGCACGCCCTTGTAGGCGCCCTTGTCAGAGTAGTCGCGCACCACGGGCAGGCCGCCGCCGCCGCAGGCGATGACCACAAAATCGTTGTCCAGCAGGTTGAGGATGGAGTCGGCCTCCACGATCTTCTTTGGGTCGGGGCTTGCCGCCAGACGGCGCCAGCCGCGCTCGTCGATGTGGCGGTAGGACGCCTCGGGGTGCAGCGCCTTGTCCGCCTCCATCTGCTCCTCCGTGAGGTAGGCGCCGATGGGTTTGGAGGGGTTGGCGAGCGCCGGGTCGTCGGGGTCCACCTCGATCTGGGTGACGACGGTGGCCACGTGCCCGCGCTTGTACTGCTTGTCCATCTCGGCGCCGATGGCCTGCTGCAGCTGGTAGCCGATGTAGCCCTGGCTCATGGCGCCGCACTCGGGCAGGTCCACCAGGGGCACCTCGGCGTTGCGCTGGTGCGCGAGGGTAAAGGCCTTTTGGATCATGCCGACCTGCGGGCCGTTGCCGTGGGTGATGATGATCTCGTTGCCCTGGTCGATGGCGTCCAGCAGGAAGGGCGCGGCGCTGCGGAAGTACGCCTCCTGCTCCTCGGGCGTGCTGCCGGGCTCGTTGCCTCCCAGGGAGATGACCACGCGGTTGGGCTTCTTGTGCATCCTGGACATAGGGGACCTCCGATTCGAGAGCGGCAGCGCCACCGAGAAGAGCGCTCTTGCAAGCATCGTATGTCTTTGCCGCGGATGAACCAACCTCCGCTCGCCAAACGGCGCACGGCGGTGTCAATGGGCCCTCCCGCCGTCGCGATACACTCAGTAGGCATTACGGCCACACGAAGCAGGACCCCGATCAGGTAGAGGGCGGCGTTCGTACAGTGCGCGCCGCCAGGTAAGACGAACAATCGGGTAGGACCCATAGTCAAGGGCGACCTGCAACCGCACGGTATCAGCCCCGACAAGCCACGCGCTGCTGGGGCCCTTTCATGTGAAGCGGACACTTGCGCAGGTATATTCGCTGGCTAATGGGGGACGTTTGCAAATGGCGCGAGTCCAGACTCTGCGCTGCACTACCATGCATCCACACCTATCTGAAGTCTCATGCCGCGCAATGTTGCCACATGGGGCTCACCCGTCTCAGGAGGACATGCATGAAACGCACCAAAGGAGCCGGTATCGCGGCGGCTGGCGTCGCGGCGGCAATCGCAGTCTCTGGTTTCACGGGGCAGACCGCTTTTGCCGATGAGGCCACGCCCACCCCTTCGACCAACCCGTCGACCACGCAGGACCAAACCGGTACCGACAGCACAACGCAGACTGTGGCTCAGGACCAGACCATCCAGGAGGCCGAGCAGACCTATTCCGACGCCAAGGACGCCGCGGAGCAGGCCGCAGATGCCGCCGATCAGGCACAGGCCGATAAGGATGCCGCCGACAAGGCCCTCGAAGACGCGACAGCTGCTTCCAGTCAGGCGGACGCTGACGCGAAGGACAAGGCGGACGCCGCGTCGCAAGCAGCCAAGGACGAGCAGGCAGCCAAGGACGCCAAGGACGCCGCGGAGCAGGCAGCAGCCGATGCTGGTGGTGTGACCGCCGATACCGTCGCAGCCGCCGATCAGGCCAAGATCGACGCAGACGCCGCCAACGAGGCTGCCCAGCAGGCCAAGACGGAAGCCGACGCCAAGGCCTCCGAGGCCGACGCCGCCCTGTCTGACGCCAAGGATACCCAGTCCGCCGCCGCAAGCGAGCTCGCAGACGCCCAGCAGAAGCAGGAGGACGCCCAGCAGGCGGTCGAGGATGCGCAGGCGGCTGTAGACCAGGCACAAGCAGACCTGGATGCAGCCCGTGACGCGCAGAGCGACGAGGCCATCAAGGCAACCCAGGAATACAAGGACCTGCAGGATGCAAAAGACGCGCTCGCCAAGGCCCAGGCCGACAAAGACAGTGCCGATCAAGCCGTGGCCGACGCGGAAACCGCTGCCGACGCGGCAAACGAGGCACTTGAAAAGGCCAACCAGGCGGTCGCTGCTGCTCAGCAAAAGGCCGATGCGGCTGCTGCAGCTGCGGACAAGGACGCTGCGGCGCAGCAGGCTGCCCAAGAAGAGCTCGACAAGGCCAAGGCCAACCTTGCCGACGCCCAGCAGGCTGCGCAGGGCGCTCAGAATACAGTCAATGAGAAGGCAGCCGCAAAGGCACAGGCTGATGAGGCGGCCCAGGAAGCTGCAAAGGCGCTCTCTGATGCCGAGGCCGCGCTAACCGCCGCTCAGTCGAATCTCACAGACAAGCAGACCGCGGCCCAGGAGGCTCAGACGGCCCTCACCGCGGCACAGAACGCCCTGAAGAAGGCACAAGACGAGCTCGACGCTGTGGCGAATACGCAGCACTCCACCCGTGAGTTCTTCGAGAGCAACGGTTCAACCTCCGCAGTAAGCGAAATCGACACCCCGGGCGAGCGAAACCCGCAGAGCGGCAATACTTTCACCGACAAGACTGTCCGCGACACCACCTCCGAGGCCTTCAAGCAAGACGCCACCAATCTCGAGTACCTCGATGAAGCCATTACCATCATCGAAAACACGAATAAGCTTCGGCGCGAGCTGGGTCTTCCCGAGCTCAAG
The DNA here is from genome assembly GCA_900314685.1 of uncultured Actinomycetes bacterium. Lineage (GTDB taxonomy): Bacteria > Actinomycetota > Coriobacteriia > Coriobacteriales > Atopobiaceae > Olegusella. The sequence continues at coordinate 113,373 of OMWE01000001.1, forward strand.
ATCAACGACAAGCTCATGGCTGAGGCTGAAATCAACGTGAACTGGTCGAGCACCATCATGGATCATGCCTACCAGGAAGACGGCATGGAAAACCTTGCTTGGAATTACGGTACCGAACCGCTTGGCGAGGCGTATAACTCTTACTTCAAACGCCCAACTGGTTGGTACTACGAGGAAAAAGCAACCTTCGACGAACTCGCGAAGAACAACACGGCACTCTCTGCGGCGTTAAGCAAGGATGGCGTTGATAGTTTCGTCGACTGGGCAATACGTATGCAGGACTTGCTTGGCGATAACTATGGCTCGGTGGGCCATTACGTCACCTTCATGAATCCCTTCAGTCTCTACACTGGCGCTGCTTTCGCACCCCACGCCAACTTAGACGGGCACATCTATAACGACACCGAGAATGAGATTTTCTTCGACAAGGCGCCCGAGGGCTCCAATAGCTACACCACCGCTGAGTACCGCACGCTTCTTCAAGCCTTTAAGGACAACCTGACCACCGACGCACAAAAGAAGGTCGATGACGCCCAGGCTGAGGTGGGCGTTAAGCAAGATGCAGCTGACAAGGCAAACGCCGCTGTCACCGCTGCTCAGAGCACCGTGACGACCGCGCAGAAAAATGTCGCTACTGCCACGACAGCCAAGACCAACGCAGACGAAAAGGTCGCTACGGCACAGAGCGAGCTCGATGCCGCAGAAGCAGCCAAGAAAACCGCTGATGCCCAAGTGACCGACGCCAATGCAGCTGTGACGAAAGCTACAGCCGATCTCGATGCTGCGAAGACTACGGCTGCAGCTTCTGCCGCCGCCAAGCAACAGGCTGACGAGGCGCTTGCCGCGGCAAAGTCTGATCAAACCGCGAAGCAGCAAGAGGCTGATAAGGCAAAGGGCGAGCTTGAGACAGCAAAAGCCAATGCCACCGCCGCAGGCGAAGCGGTTACTGCCGCTCAGAAGAAGGTCGATGGCGCTCAGGAAGCACTCGATGCCCTGCGTAATACCGATGCCATCAAGAAGGCACAAGAGGCGCTTGACCAAGCCAATACCGAGCTCACCAAGGCAAAGGCAGACGCCGAGGCCGCTAACGCAGCGGCAGCCGCCGCCCAGAAGAAGGCAGGCGACGCTGGCAAAGCTCTCGCCGATGCCCAGAAGAAGGCCGACGACGCCAAAGCCGCAGCTGAGCAGGCAGACGCTCAGGCCGATGCCGCGCAAAAGGCAGCGGATGCAGCCGCAGATGATGCCGCGAAGCAGCACGAGATTTACGACGCTCTGACCAAGGCCAACCAGGACTACACCGACGCCAAGAAGAAGGCCGAGGCTGCCCAGGCGGCAGCTGACGCAGCCGCCCTGGCGGCCAAGGACGCTGCTGACGCCACGGACGCAGCGGCTCAGAACGCCACCGACAAGGCCAAGGCGCTCGCCGATGCAAAGCAGGCCCAGGCCGAGGCGCTCGCCGATCTCGCTATGGCCAGGGATCACGCCAACCGTCTCCTCGCCATCATCTTTGGCAAGGGCACGTCTTACGACCTCTCCACCAACCCCACCATCAAGATGGGCGCCAACGGCGACCTCTCTTACTTCGAGAACATCTTCCTCGACGGCAAGAAGCTCAGCCTCTCCGAGTACAAGGCACAGCGCGGCTCCACCTACGTCCTGCTCTCGGACGCCACCGCCCAGGCCCTGGCAATAGGCACGCACAGCCTGACCTTCGAGTACGAGTACGGCTCGGTGACCGGCAGCTTTAGCGTGACTCGCCCGACCCCGACGCCCGAGCACAACGACAGCACCGGCAAGAAGAACGCGACCACAAAGAAGGATGTGACCACAAAGAAGGACGCGACTCCTGCCGCCCGCCATGCGGCTGCCACCGTCGAGGAGGCCGTCGCCCTGCCTCAGACCGGCGACGACCTTCCCTCCGCACCGCTCGCCGGCCTCCTAGCGATGCTGGGGCTCGGCGCGATCGGTACCTCCCGCCACCGTGCCAAGCACATGGCTGACTAGTCGATAGTCAACAGTCACTAAAGGAGCGTCCGTCTTCTCTCAGGGAAGACGGACGTTCTTCTTTTTAATCGCTTTGTTTGTCTTCTTGCCGACGATGGGCAATGCGCGGCTACCGCATGCCGCATCTTACGCGCAGCACTGCTCCACCCAGGCACGGAAGTTCTCGCCCGCCGAGCCAGTGCGCTCAGCCGTAGTGTGGCCCTGGCTCCACACCGTGGCGAAGTCCACGTCGGCCACGTCGCCGCAGGCAGCGAGTGCCAGCGCTAGGTTGAGCTCGATGGTAAGCGACGTGTCGCCCTGCTCGATGCCGGTGCGAATCCGCCAGTGGGCAGCGGGCGCAGCGGTGCCATAGCCGCCAAAGGCATCGCAGAGGAAGTAGAGCGGGTTGTACATGTCCTGCCGCACGGGGCTCGTGGTGCCCAGGTCGTCTACGCTCTCGAGGTCCTGGGCGTAGGCATCGGCATAGGAGCTGTCGTAGTCGGAATAGGCGGCGTAGGTGTCGCCGTTTGTCTGCAGGAGGTCGGCCATCGTGGCATCGAAGTGCAGCGCATCGGCCTGCGAGGTGCCAAAGACGTAGTTCTCTGCCTGGCCGCGGTCCAGCGCGTCGAAGGCGCCGACGTCCTTGGTGGCCTGCTTGCAGGCGCGCACAAAGGCACCCATGCCCGAGACGGTCGCTGTATTGGTCGCGGCGTCGTAGGTCACCCAGTCCTCGTCGGCGTTGAGCGAGGCGATGTAGTCGTCCACGGTCTCATAGGTGGTTGAGCCGGTGGAGTCGGACGAGCTGCTGGGCATGGCACCCGCGGGGGCGGACCCGCCCGCATCGCCCGAGGGCATCTCGCCACCGGGGGCCTCGCCTGTGGCGGCAACGCTCGGGTCACTACTGGAGATGTCCCCGCTGGGGGCCTCGCCCGAGGGCATCTCGCCGCTCGGCGCACCACCCGCCGCCCCGCCGCCGAAGCCACCATCGGCCATGGTCTGTGAGCTGGGCGTATAGGGGAAGGTCGTATCGGACAGGAAGTGGTTGAGCGAGTCTTCGATGGTCTGACGCACCTTCTCGTAATAGGAGCCCGAGGTATAGGTGCCCTCCCCGCCCTCGGCCAGCTCGAGGACGCTGCCGTCCTCGTCGGTCAGGCCGAGGCCGTTGATGTAATCGGCGTAGGCAGTCGCTAGGTCGGCCGACAGGGCACGGGTCCAGGTACCCTCGGCCCGCGTGCCGCTGGAGGCGAACTGACCCATCATCCACTCGTAGGCCTCGTCGGCCGCGTCCAGCGAGGTGATGGGACACCAGCACATGGCGCCGGTCAGGGCATCACTGATCGTCTTGCCCGCGTCGTCGGTAAAGACGGCGCCGATGGACTCCAGGTAGGGCGTGTAGAGGGGCGCATCGCCGGTCGCGCCCATGAGGGCGCTCTGTGCGCCGCCGCCGGAGTGGCCGAAGGTGAAGACATTCGTGGCGCCTCCGGGCAGCTTGGCGGCGTTGTAGCGCAGGCAGCGCACGGCGGCCTTGAGGTCGGTCACGCCCCAGGGGGCGCCGCCGGCGAAGGTCGACCCGTCATCGTTGGTACCGTTGGAACGGCCGCGGCAGCCGGCGTACACGTAGACCATGCCGGCAGCGGTGTAGTCGGTGAGGCCCTGGGCCGAGTAGGACGCAGGCGCCTCCTGGGCAGAGTAGCCGGCAGTGTTGACGGGCATGACCACAGGGGCGTTTGCCGAGGTGAAGCTGCCGACCGTCGCCCCCTCGCGTACGGCGCAGGTGTAGGTGCCATCGCCGTTGTCGGTAGCGTCGAAGTAGCCGCCGGGCACGTAGACGCCCAGGGACTCGTAGGCCGTGGCCGCAGGCGACGCGCAGTACTGCACGCCGATCTGGTAGTAGATGTCGTTGTCGGCATCGTAGGACCAGGCGGCGTCGTCCAGCGTGAGAGGCGAGAGGTCGCTGGGGTTGGTGCCGGTGGCAGCCGTCGCCCCGGAACCCTCGGCGGAACCAGACCCATCCGATGCGGCGGTGGTCTGCGCGCAGGCAGCCAAGCCCAGCCCTGCGACGCCGGTCATGCCGGCGAGAAAGCCGCGGCGGGTGAGGGCGAGGGTGGCGGTGTTGCCATGGTCGGTCGCGCCTGCAGAAGCGTTTGCGGTCGTATAACCAGCGGCGTCTATGTTCTTGTTGGCAATGGTACGGGCAGATGCGCGATCGATGGTGCGGGCAGTGGTGCGAGGCATGAGTGCCCCCTTCGTCTCGTCCGCGTCGCGCCAAGCCCGGGGGCCGGTAGGGGCACGTTCTCCTGTGGGGTCACCTGCGGATGACCGTAGCCTACCCGCCGCGGACCGATGCACTTCTTACCTTCGCCGACTTGCGGCAGGTTGCCACATAGGTTTACGTTTGCTGAAAGGAGGTCTCCCATGAAGAAGTACGCAGCGCCTATAGCCCTGTTCGCCATGTTCGAGGCGGTGGCCGTCGCACTCTGACTGGCCAAGGGAAATCCCTTCTACCTCTTCAACTTCACCCACATCGATGCCTCGGTCGCCCTCGGCATCGCCCTGGTCTACGCCTTCAAGGACAACCGCGCCTTCTGCAAGCACGTCTGCCCCGTCACGGTCTTCCTCAAGCCGATAAGCTACTTCTCGTTCCTGCGCGTCACCTGCGATCACAGCAAATGCATCGGCTGCGACGCCTGCCGGCGGGCCTGCCCCATGGAGGTGGACATGCTGGACGACGCGCGCAGCCGCGCGAACGACACGGAGTGCATCCTCTGCATGGAGTGTGTAAAGGCCTGCCCCAAGCACGCGCTCTAGCAGCAGACGCGTGTCACTCCGCCCCGTCCCCTGTCACGCGCGGGTGTGACACTCCCCCGGCACCTGTCACGCTCCCGCCGCATGACAGTCCCCGTCACCTGTCACACTCGTCACTCCCCCGTCACCTGTCACCAGACCGTGCAAGATCGCGGCATTGGGTACCATCAGGTCAGGCAATCAATCGACAGGGAGGCCACATGAGCACCATGAACGCAATCAGGGCACGACACTCCGTACGCAGCTACGAGCACAAGCCAGTTCCCGCGGAAATACGTGCGCGGGTGCAAGAGGCGGTCGACCAGGCAAACCGCGACGGCGGCTTGCACATCCAAGTCATCTGGGACGAGCCGGTCGTCTTCGCCGGCAAGGTCAAGGGCGCCGAGAACTGCATCGCGCTCGTCGGCCGCAAGGGCGACGACGAGAGGCTAGGCTATTACGGCGCCCGTATCCTGCTCGAGATCCAGGAGCTAGGGCTCAACTCCGTCTGGGTCGCCATGTCCTTCAACAAGAAGGAGGCTGAGAAGCGCTGCGAGCTCGCCGAGGGCGAGTCCGTGGTCAACGCCATCGCCTTCGGCTACGGCACCACGGAGGGCAAGCCGCACGTTTCGAAGCCCCTGGACAAGCACTACACGGCCACGGGCGAGGTACCCGACTGGTTCCGTGCCGGCATGGAGGCAGCCATGCTCGCGCCGACGGCCATCAACCAGCAGAAGTTCGTCTTTTCCCTTGACGGCGACACGGTCACAGCCAAGGCAAAGCTCGGCCCTTGGTCCAAGGTCGACCTGGGCATCGTCAAATACTTCTTCGAGGTCGGATCGGGCCACAAGGTCGCGTGACAGGCATGCTCACTGGTAGATTTTTCTTGCTTTGCCTTACGAAAAAGGACGAGCGACTACCCTGACTTGACATTTTGACCCCTTTGTTGCAAACGGCTTTCCTGCCGATGGACAAAAGACGAGGTAAATGGCCCTGTTTTTTTGTATCGGCAAATCCCGGGGTTTTACCTCATCCAGCGCTTCAACAAAACTCGAGGTAGACGAGCCGTGATGCCATGCGGTGAGCAACTTTGAAGCCGAAAAATGCCGTATTTGCAACAAAAAGGTCGTAATGTCAAGTCAGGGTATTGATTCGTTATTCCAGGCAAGGTAGCGAACAGACATGACCACCCCCTGCCACCTATCACCCTCGCGGGCAAGAAGAAACGTGTCACTCCCCCGTCCCCTGTCACGTGCGTCACCTGTCACCTGCCGCCAAGCGTGACACTCCCCGTCCCTTGTCACCACCCTACCACCACGGTTTGCGGCATCATGGAGATACACTCCCGTTGGAAGGCACGCCATGGTCGGGAAAGTCCTCAAAATCATCGGCATCACGTTGCTCGTCGCCATCATCCTTATCGTTCTGCTCGTCTTTGCGGCAAGCAAGGTTGCGGCGTACAGAAACGCCCACTATTTCGAGAACGCGACACCTGCAGGCGAGATCGAGCGCAGGTATACGGCAATGGGACCACACTCCGTGTCGTATGTCGAGTACGAGGCCGATGATGCGGACGGCATCGGGAGATACGAGATATGGTATCCGTCCGACGCGGCGGATAGCGACAGGGCTTACCCGCTCGTAGTGATGGCGAATGGGACCGGCGTCAAGGCGTCGGCGTATGCGGAGGTGTTCCGCCACCTGGCATCGTGGGGCTTCGTCGTGGCCGGAAACGAGGACGAGTGGTCATGGGACGGCGGGTCGTCGTCGGAGACGCTCGCATTCGCCCTGCGGCAAAACGCCGACGCGAGCAGCGTCCTGCACGGGCTCATCGATACGGAAAACATCGGCATAGCCGGGCATTCCCAGGGAGGCGTCGGCGCGATCAACGCCGTCACCAGCCAGGACAACGGAGGCAGGTACCGGGCCATGTGGACGGCAAGCGCGACGCACGCGGAGCTCGCCGAGGGGCTCGGATGGCCGTACGACGTCAGCAGGGTGGGGATCCCCTACATGATGGTCGCGGGCACCGGTGCGGCCGACGGTGGCGACAGGGACCAAGGCGGAGACACCGCCGGCATCGCACCGCTCTCCTCTCTCGAGGAAAACTACGACGCGATTCCCGACGGCGTCCCCAAGGTCATGGCACGCGAGAGGGGTAGGGACCACGGCGACATGCTCCGGTATGCGGACGGGTACATGACGGCGTGGTTCTCGTACTGGCTGAAGGGCGATGCTGGGGCCGGGCAGGCTTTCTCCGGTACCGACGCCGAGCTTGCGACGAATCCGAATTGGCAGGATGTCAGAATCTGTGCTGGAAACCAGGATGTGAGTTGAGAAAGGCTGAGGCGAGCGTGGGCGGAAAGCGACCGCCTACCACCGTCACCTGTCACCCCTGCGTGACACTCAGTCGATCCAGCCGAAGTGGCGCAGGGCGTAGCCGATGCCGTCGTCGTCGCTGTCGCGCGTCACAAAGTCGGCTCGGGCCTTGAGCTCGTCGCGGCCGTTTCCCATGCAGATGCAGGTCCATTCGGGCAGGAACATCGAGAGGTCATTGAGCTCGTCGCCGAACACCACGACGTCCTCGTCGGTCGCGCCGTACGTCTTCATGATGCGGCGGATGCCGCGCGCCTTGTCCGCGGGCTCGACGAAGATGTAAGGCATCCCCGCATAGCGCATCCACGGCAGTTTGCCCAGCGCCGGCACGTCGGCCTCGGCGCCCGGTTCGAGCGAGACGAACATGCGCAGGATCTGGGGCTGCGCATGGATGTCGAAATCAGGGTCGAAGCGGCAAGCCTGGTAGGGGTCGGTCAGGGGCGCGACGTACTCGGGCCTGGTTGCGGTACGGACGGTGGTGTCGGTGACGCAACAGGCCCAGGGCAGGCCGGTAGCCTCGCACTCGTCTGCGAGCTCGATGCACAGGTCACGGGGGAGCGGCTCGATGCCGCGCAGGGTACCGTCGATGGTGACCCCGTAACCGCCGTCCGAGACCATGTTGTCAAAGCCGAGCGAGCGCATCTGGCCTTCCGCCAGGCAATGCGCGCGGCCGGTTGCGATAGCGAGGAAGTGGCCCTTTGCCTCAAGCTTCCCGATCGCGGCGCGGGTGTCGTCGGGCACGTGGCTCTGGCCGCTGCCCGGCACGAGCGTACCGTCGATATCAAAGAAGAAGAACTTGCGCCTCATACTGCTCCTTCACGCGTGACAGGTGACGGGGCGGATTGTCACGTTTTCAGGTTACCATGTAACAGTTGACGGGGGATTGTCACGCGGGAGGGCAGGTAGCCATGGACCTGACGGACCTCAGCAGGGAGGTGTCGTACGCCCTCAGGCACGCCCCCTGGGAGTACGAGCTCGAGCCGGACGCCGAGGGGTTCGTGCCCGTGGGACAACTGCTCGCCGCGCTCAACGAGACGGGCCACTACAGCCGACCCGTCACGACAGGGGACCTCGAGGCGGTCGTGAACGCGCCCGGCAAGCGCCGCCACGAGATCCGCGACGGCCACATCCGCGCCCTCTACGGGCACTCCTTCCCCATGAGAGTGGCCTTCGAGCCCGCCTGCCCGCCCGCGGTCCTCTACCACGGTACCGCAAGGCGCTTCCTCCCCTCCATCATGGAGGAGGGGCTCAGACCCATGTCGCGCCAGTACGTGCACCTCTCCGCAGACACGGACATGGCCCGGCAGGTCGGCTCGCGCCACGACCGCCGCGACCCTCCCGCCATCCTGCGCGTCGACGCCGCGGCGGCCCACGCCGACGGCGTCGCCTTCTACCCGACGGGCAACGAGCGTGTCTGGCTCTGCAACGCACTGCCGGCAAAGTACCTGAGCGTGTTTAAGTAGGGCGCAACACGTCCAGCATCAACAAACTCGGGTATCATGAGGGGAAGGTTTTCGGGAAAGGGGGCGCCATGGCGATCAGGACGGACAGCGACCTGATGAGGGACCTACCCGCCGGCGTCTACGGGCGCCTCCTGAGCGCAGCGTCCTCCGTCTCCCCCATCGCCGTGTACGTGTTCGGCTCCTACGCACGGGGCACCCAGTCGGCGGACAGCGACGTCGACCTCTACGTCGTCACCGAGGACGGGGACGGCCGCCGCGGCATCGACAACGCCATCCTGGTCGGCGACGGGCTTCTCGACATGCCCATCGCCGTGGACGTCCTGAGCTCGCACCGCTCCGAGTTCGCGCGGCGCAGCAGGAGCGTCAACGCCGTCGAGGGCCGCGTCGCCCGCGAGGGGGTGCTCATCGGTGCCTGACGGGGACCTGGCGCGCGAGGGAGAAAATCCTCAGGGCACAGGCGAAACGCGACGCCATGGCGCTTGAGGACCTCTACGCAATCGACCGCGAGTTCTATGCCTCCCACATCTGCTACTTTGCGGAGCAAACCGCCGAGAAGTCGCTCAAGGCGGTGCTTGCCGAGCGCGGCATTCGGTACCCAGTGAAGCACGACATCGGCCTGCTGCTCGGCATCTGCAAGCGCGAGGGAATCTTCGAGGCGCCAACGGAGGCTTTCCGCGCGGCGGGGCGTCTCTCTCGCTACGAGGCCAGCGCCCGGTACGAGGGCGCCCTCGACGTCACCGCAGCCGACGCGGCGCTGTGCGTGGGCTACTGCAACCTCATCGCCGGCGAGCTCGAATCGCACGGGATCGAGAGCGTGAGGGTCGACACCTCGCGGCCCGGTCGCGCAAATCTCAGAGAGGCCTAGACGGCATCAGCGGGGTCGCCGCCGGAACCCTTAGGCGAGGCCGGGAGCAACCGCTTGCAGTCACTTGAGCACTCAAAAGAAAAAAGCCAGAGGAACGAGCCTCTGGTCTGCACTTTTATGGTCGCGGGGGCTGGATTTGCGACGCGAAGCTAGTCCCTTTGGGAAACCAACAACCTCCGGGTTATGAGCCGATACATGTGGGATACGTTTCGGTACGTTTGGATACGTTTTCCTACAGTCCGCCCAGCTAGCGGCAGGCAAAGAAGTGCGTTTGAGTACGTTTGGATACATCTAAAAACGCGCAATTTTTCTGACGCATTTTTGATGGTGCGTTTCCGCAGGTAGAGGGCCTGTTTCGCTATTTGACCCGGTTGCGCGCCAGCCGTTGCCGTGATGAGGCCGGCGCCGTATAATCAGATAGAAGAAATTTCTTCCGATTGGGGGAAGCCATGCCGCAGATTGTTCCCGTGAGCGACTTCAGGTCAGACATACGCTCCGTTTCCCGCTACACCGACGAGGGCGAGGTCGTCGTCCTCACCCAGAACGGGCGGCCCCGCTGGGCCATGGTCGACTACGACGAGTGGAACGCGGCTGCCTCCTCGCAGGAGCGCTCGGTCGCGCGCGCGCTCGCCGAGGCGGAGGGGCTCGAGCGCTCGGGCGACCTCTCATACGTCTCCGAGGACGAGTACGAGAGGCGCCGCCAGGCGCGCAAGGACGCCCGCTCGCCCAAGGCGGCGGCGCTGTGAGGTTCAGGCTGACCGAGCTCGCCGACGCGGACCTCGCCGGCATCGAGGACTGGGTCGAGGAGACGCGAGGGGCGGACACCGCGGACCGCGTCTCCGACGAGATCGACGCGAGGATACGCGAGATAGCCGGGCACCCCCTCCGCTTCCCCGTCTACCAGTTCGACGGGGATTTCGGCCTCATGCACGAGTACCGCAGCGCGAACGCCGGCCGCTTCAAGGTCTTCTACTGGGTGAACGAGTCCGAGGGCTTCGTCGAGATATGGCGGATACGACACGTCTCCTCCGACTTCACGCGCGTCGGCTGGTGACGCCTGTGGCATTACGGGAAGACCATGCGCGCATCGCCGTACAGACGCGGTAAAGGCTGGGCCCTCGCAGGCCATCCCGCTATTGCCGTACCGTACAAGGACCCGCCTTACTTTACACAAGGCCGGTTATCCGAGGGTTTTTCGACTCCCCTACCGCAACCGATGAATAGGAACGGCCGATCCGGGGCGGATTATGGCGTGGCCGCCGCTCTTTTATGCGGCCCGATCCAACCCCCGGTGGACCGAATAATCCGGGTGCGCTTATACGACTTGAAGTGCCTCGCCCTGCGACTTATGGGGCTCAAGTCGGCTGCCTGTATGGCATTGAAAAGGCCCCCTCGGAAGCAAATCCGAGGGGACCTGTAGCAAAAGGACGCCTGAGGCCTGTGGCTTTCTAACCTTTATTATTCGTATTCTCCCGTTTAGGCCTGGGAATCTTACGGAGCGCTGAGGAGGCCGCGCCTCCCAAATCACCCGCAACCTTGGCTGCTGCATCGACCACTTCCGCTGCCGACTTGCCCATTTCGCCCAACACCCTTCCCGCGCCCTCGCCAATGCCGCCCGCCACCTTGGTGGCTGTCCCGCCGACAGCCCCGGCAGCCTTAACCGCGGCCTCTCCCGCGTTTCCGGCAAGCTTCACCGCGGCACCGACGAATTCGCCCACCGGATTACCGGCCTCCGCGATAGCCGGCTCAACCAACTCGGGCACGTCCACGTGGTACTTGCCTTTGCGGATCGCCCCCTCCCGGAAAATCTTGGCTATAAACTCCTTGTTCTCTTCGGCTCGCTCGGCATCGCTGCGATCGGTGGTCGTCGCTTCGGTCGACTCCCCTGTGCCTTCCTCGTCCTCGTGCTCCGCCTTGATCTCGTCGACCGTCTTATAGAAGCAGTCCTCGGTGACCGCGACGACGAACTCCCTCGCCTGCGACAGGCAGTGGCTGGGGAACAGCCCGTCAAACGCCTTCCTCTCGGCAAGGTTCATCGGGTTGCCGCGATCGTAGTCGGGGTCGTAGGGGTCTTCCGACCAGCCGGCGATGCGTCTGCCCCCGTCCCCGTCCTCAATCCGTGCGAGGCCTCCGGTCATTGCGAGGTTCAAGGCGAAGGCCTCCCTGAGGCCCGTTGTGCCGATTTCGCAGAAATAACCTTGGAGTTCGAGGATGTCCTCGCCCTTCCCGATGTTCATGCGTAGGAAGTAATTGACCGACAGCGTCTCCTGGTTGTAGGTCTTGACGATGCTGTAGATGAAATCGTAGCCGCGGGGCGTCCTTCCGGCGTTCACCTCAATCAACCCCTGGTCGTCGCCGAGCGCCTTGTGGATTCCGTCGATCACGGAGGCCGTGTCCCCGAAGGTCATGGCTCGCTCCGGGGACGTCTTGTACATCCAGACATGGATGTTGGCGTTCTCCGTCTGCCTATACAGCAGGTCGAACCCGCCGATCCCGAGCGCCTCGCTAACCTCCTTGTAGAACTCGCTGTCTCTCCCGATGGCTTCGTATCCCTCGGGGACCAGAAGCGCGAGCTTGGTATCTGTCGGATGTATGACCATGGTTTGTCCTCTCAGACTCTCTCAATGTATAGACGGATATGAAATCCCCTAATGGCGCAGCCTTCACCCCTGTTTGGGCTTGACCTCTGCGCTATATGAATCGCGCCCAGGCCATCCACCAGCTGCAGTGGATGCCGGGCGCAAGTTTGTTAAGGATGATGGCGGGCGAGGTGTTGTCCCCTATTTAGCCGCTACATTCAATCGGCTGTTTTCTGGGGCTGTGAAGGGAACTCCCTGTTGTCGATCTTCTCTTTGAGGTCCTTGATCGTCTTCGGTACCTGGATTATGGCCGCGACGCCGAGAGCGGCAAACACGGCGCAATCAACGACCTTTTTATTGAGCTCTATCTTCATGTCGTTCCTCCCTGCGTTATCGAATCGTCATGGTGCTGAATCTGCGGCCACGTCTTAATAGCTATCGTTTCATGGCTGCGGTTGGCGTCGGTAGAATGCCACTCACAGGAAGTAGTCGTCGACCTTTGCCTGCGTGTCCAGGATCTGGTCCTTCGGGACCCCCGCGGCCTCGGCGAAGGCGGAAGACGCCCTCAGCGTATCCCGAAAGTCCGGGGAGAAGGCGTCGTCGATCAGCCTGCCGAACTCCGCGGACCTGGCGCCGAGCTCCTCGATGTAGGCGCCGAGCTTCGCCCGCAGCTCCTCGTCGACCTCGCCCTGGTGCAGGAGGTACTCGTCCAGCAGGTCGCGCTCCCACTCGTACATCTTGAGGCGGGTGTACTGAACGGCGAAGTCCGCCGTGGCTCGGACAAGGGCGCCGACGTCATCGTCCTTGGCCTTCAGGGTGCCGTATGCGGCGAGGAGCTTGACCATGGCCTCCAGGCAAAGCCAGAGGCACCGCTCCACGTAGTCCGGCTCGGCGATCTCGTCGTTCCCGAGGTCGTCGGACAGGCCCTTCAGCGACTCCGAAATCTCCTTGACGCTCTCGATCGCATCCGGGGCGAGGAGGCCCTCCCACCTTTGCACGGACCTGTCGATAAGGACGGCATAAGTCCTGAACACGGACTCCGTGTAGGTCTTCCCGTCCGCGAGTATCGCGTCGTCCACGACCCTGTCCGCGATCCCCGCCCACGTCTCCTGGTCGAACTCTTCCGGCATCAAACCCGTGTCCCCCATGTTCTTGAACACGGCAGCGGACAGGATGCTGAGCGCCTTCAGCAACGTGAGGGAGGGGTCCTCCGTCCCCGAGGTGAGCGCGCCGAGGGTCTCCTCCGCCTGCTGGATTCTCTCGACGCACGCCCGCATCGCATCGCCTGCCGGCGTCGACTGCAGGTAGTCGAGTGTGATGTCGGCAACCAGGTCTTTTATATCCATGGTCTCCGCCTACTCTATGGTCTTGTCCATCATCGCGGAGAGCGCCAGGGTGTTGTTGACCAGGTTGCCGAGCGCCTTCTTCTCCATGTCGGAGAGGCCGCTGTAGTCTTTGCCGTACAGGCTGATGTCGTCGCGGAACATGCCGTTCAGGCCGTCGCGCGCCTGCCGCGTGCTGCCCAGCAGGCCGGCGATCTTCGCGTCCGTCTCACGCACGGCCTCCGTGTTCCTCTTGACCTTCTCGATCTCCTCGCTCTTCTCCGCGTTCAGCTTCACGCGCTTCTTGGCGAAGACGACGATCGTGGTCAGCAGCGTCGCCCCGGCGACCGTCCACCCAATCGGACCGGCCATAGCCAAGAACGCACCCCCGGCCGAGATTCCGCCACCGCCAGCCGCGAGCGCGCCGCCGCCCAGCCAGGCGAGCGCCGCGTTGGTGGCCGCCGCCCCGGAGAGCGACGAGATCGCCACGCCCGTCGAGGCCGTGCCGAAGGTCGTCGCGACCCACATAGCCGCCGTCGGCGCCATAAAGGCGACCGACGCGCCGGCGGCCACCGCCGCGCCGGCTCCGCCCGCGGCCTTGCGCGCCGCGTCGAGCTCCCTGTCGGCGAACTCGCAGGCATCGGTGAACTTCTGCCGGTTGGTCTCGATCTCCGCGAACGTGTCGTCGAACGTCTTCGGACGGTTGGCGATGCTGTTAACCAGCGCCTTCACGTTCTCGATGGTGTCGACGGAGCGGCTCCTCTCGACGAAGAGCTGGATGCCCCTGTCGTTCATCAGCGTGTAGGCGTCGTTGTAGTTCGTGATCTCCTGCTCGAGCATGCGGTCGAGCTCGGTGATCTTGTCGGTGATCTCGTCGCGAGTCTTCTGGGCGCTCTCCGCCGCCTGCCCGGCGGCGTTGCCGATGGCCTCCCCCATCTTCCCCGCGTTCTCTTTAACAACGCCCCCCGCCTTGGCGAGGTTCTGCTGCATCGCCCCCGCGTCGAACTTCACCGGTATCTCCACGTTGAAGCCCTTGAAGGGGAACCCCGCCGCCGGCCTGCCTTCCTCACCCATGGAAACCTCCTCTGTCCGGAACTGTCATAACGGTGGTCGGACATCTCTGGTCCGTCCATTACAGTGCCTGCAGATTCTGCGGAACCCGTTCCCCAATGGGCGGGGCTCCTGTCGCAAGTGTAATCCATCAGGGCTTCCCATCGTTCGCCTCGCGCAAGCTTGGAACAGTAAGCGGTATCTCTGGAATGGACGATTGCCAGCGTGCAGCCTTTTTCGCCCAATTCGTACCGCTGGAAAATCCTGCCCTATCATTAGTGTCAAGAGACCCACCCGGTCCCAGTCGGGCATTGACAACAGGAGAGACTGCGGCATGGATGAATGGAGCTGCAAATGGAAAAGTTTCTGACCACCTTTGTGGCAGCTTTCATAGCGTTCGCCGTCTGGGACATCATCAAGGCGGTGGCACACAGGCGCTCCGGCAACAACCGAGACGTATAGGGAGCCGCATGTACCTGTACGCATTCCACTACCGTTTCCGGCACTCGGACATGGGCACGATCGAGGGCCAAAGGCGCGACTATGACCGGTGGGACGGGATCGCCGAAATGCCCGCTGCCTCATTCGAGGGGGACCACCTTGTGCACGAGTTCTACGACGATGGCGGCAGTATCCGCGTCAAGCTCGAGCGCGATGACGGAGACCCTCGCGCGCGGCATGTCGGCGTCGCGCATCCCACCGAAGACCCTCAGACGGACAAGAGCCTTATGGCATGGGGCAAGCATAAGGTAATCAAAGAGAGGCGTGTGTCGAGTTCCGCGACCCTGGCTACTGCGATGCGATGGAGTCCTGGTACCTCTTGGTGACCGATCGCAGCGACGGGGTTAAGGTCGCCTCAAAGAACAGGCACTGGATCCGTGCTGGCAAGGGCCTTTGGAAGCCGAAGTTCCCCGACTAGTGGCACTGCGGCCACCCACCCAGAGGCACTCTCCATGTCCCGCAATGTCCGTCTGCCGCGGTACCATCTTCATCGGGGGAGGCCGTATGGCGATGGTGTACGGGCCCGCGACGACGGGCTGAGGCAGAGGTTTGTGGAGGTCGGCGTCCGCCATACGCTGGACGGCATGCTCGTCCCGCTTCGGATCAACTGGAGCGACGGCCGTGTCTTCGAGATCGCCAATTGTCACTTCGACGGCATGGATCACGGGGTCAACGTCCGCCGCTGGACCGTTAGGATCAAGGGCCACAGGGCCTTCGCCCAGCTCTGGCTCGCCAGCAGCGGCCGCTTCTTCGTGATGGAGAAGCCGAGGCGGCCGGACACCACGGACTTCTGATTCCTCAGTACAACTGATCAAGGTTCCTGCCCGCACGCGATGCGGGCATTCTCGTCTGCCCACCCTCCCTCCCGCCCGTAGGCAACGCTGAAGGACACAACTCAGTTCCGCCTCTCGGCCCCATGCTCGCACACCGGGGCAGGCACCCCTGACGCCCCGGTGACGCCCCTCCCCGCGCTGGCGCGCCAAGCCCGCCCAGGACGCCCGCGCGCGGAGGGGCTTGCATGCAGGGTGCCGAGAGACGGAAGGGCAAAGGGCCGACGAGCCGCCACGTCCCCGAGGAGGACACCATGGGCACCATCAGCAACCTGTCGCAGCGCGTCAACGAGGCCATGACCACGGCCTACAGGGCGGAGCTCGCGCGCCGCCCGCAGGCAATCGAGGAGGCGAAGCGCGTCTACCTCGCCCTCGTGAACCCCGCGGCCCTCGCCGACGGCGCCGACGCGAGCGAAGGCGCCCTGGCTGCCGTCGCGGCATCACTCACGGAGTACCTGCTCTTCGACGCCGACATCGAAGGTGGGCGCGGCGCGCTCGGCGCCTACGCCGCGGAGGACGGCGCAGACCCCGACGCCGCGCGTCTCTGCCTCGGGCTCGCCGACACGGTCTTCTTCTCCAAGTTCTTGGTGGAGTCCCAGGACCCCGATGCGGGCTCGGCCGTCTTGGTCGACCTCGCGGACGGAGCGAAGTACGTGGTCGCCGACGCCGAGGTCACCTCGACCGAGGGCTGGTCCCGCGGCACCCTGGGGGTGTGGCTGGCAAAGGCCTCGGGCCAGTGGCTGTGCGAAGTCCCTGTAGCCGCCGCCCGGTACGACGACCAGGGGTGTGGTGCGGTTGGGATCGACGAGCGGCTCCGCAAAGTCCGTGCCAAAGTCGCGCTCTGCGAGCGGTACCGCGTCGGATGTGAGGCGCGTCCCGTCGGCGACGATGGCCTTCACCCTGGAATCTGCGAGGAGATGAGCAACGAAACCAGGGGCGACTGTTTTTGGCTCCCGCGTCGCGACGCCCGCGACCACGGCAGGCCTTCCCCAGACGGTGACGTCCACAAGGATCGATATCGAGTCGTCCGAGTCCGGGGAGGGCGACTGAACTCCCACAGTGGTATGCCAGCGGTTCGTGAGGTCGACGTTGCCCGACTCGAAGCGTACGTACACGGGCACGGAACCCCTGCGTCCCTGCAGATGTACGGTTTCTTCAGCCGTACTCTATTTGATTTGATTTTTTAATTTATTTGCAGAGTTCGAACTTGCACAACTATTAAATCTAACTTTTCGTTAGATACAGTGACAAATTTTCTCGCCACTCATTCGCCACTCATTTCGCCACTCAAACGAAAAAAGGCCAGAGAAACGAGCCTCTGGCCTGCGGTTTCATGGTCGCGGGGGCTGGATTTGAACCAACGACCTCCGGGTTATGAGCCCGGCGAGCTACCAGACTGCTCCACCCCGCAATGTCTGGATGCGCCTTCGCGCGAAAGAAGAATATACGCCGCTTGTCTTCTATTGTCAAAGGGTAACGGTCAATCATGGAGTCGTCTCCACAATCGAATAGAATAAAGCCGGCGGTGTGGCGGGCAGGATCAGCGGAATGGCGGGCAGGAGCATGTCAAACGTTGTATTGTGGCTTAAACAAATAGCACACCGCAGAGAAGAACCGCGCCGTAGCAGGCAGCGGTGCCGCACCGGGCACACCGCGCAAGCGGCCGCACCAATGCAGACGGCCTTGCCGGTCGTCGCCGTCAGCAACCGAAGGGATGCACCATGTACGTTCGTCTTGTCAGCCTGATCATCGGCTACGCGCTCGGCTGCATCCTGACCGCGGATGTCGTCTCGCGGCATTTCGCGCACAAGACCGTCTTTGATCTGGGCGTCGGCAACCCGGGCATGGCCAACGTCGGCCACGAGCTCGGCCACAAGGCGGCCGCGTGCGTGCTCGCCGGCGACATCGCCAAGACCCTCGCCGCATGGCTCATCGCCCGCGCGCTCTTCCCCGCCGCGGCGGACGTCGCCGGGCTCTGGGCAGGCCTCGGCTCCACGCTCGGGCACAACTACCCCGTCTGGCACCGCTTCCGCGGCGGCAAGGGCGTCACGACCACCTGCTCCGCCATCATTCTGGCCGCACCTGTGATCGGCGTCGTCTCCTGCCTGCTGGGTTTCGCGACGGTCGTAGTCTCGGGCTACCTGTGCTGGGGAGCCATCGCGATCACGGCCTTTTACCTGGTGCTCGTAGCGATTTTCAAAGGCGGGGCGGAGCGCATCGCGATCGCCGCGGCCCTGCTGGTGCTGATGGCGATCGCGCACGGCAGCGCCGTCGCAGGTATCAAGACGGGTAAGACACCGCGCGCCTCGCTGGCCGACAAGGTCCTCGCCAAGCTGGGCCGCAAGCAGGCAGTCTAGCCGCGAGCGGGCGGTGTGTCGTGAGCCGCAGGTAGGGTTATGTCGTGGGCCGCAGGCGGGCGGTGTGCCGTGGGCTACGGGTGGATATCTCGCCCCCCGCCGCTGGCGGCAAAAAACCGACCGCCGCCCCGCGCGCGACACGAGACCTACCGCATGCCGCTGCGCAGACGCTCATAATTGCTCACTCGCATTAGTCTGTATTTAGCAGACGTGCGAGTGGGACACATTTGGGACAATTGTCGATTGCGGGGTGGCGCGGGGTGAGAGCAATCCTTTTGGGGCTTGCCGTTGTCGCGCTCCTCGTCGCCGCGATCGTCATCGAGTGGTCGGGCGACACCAGCCTGTCGGAACGCCACCACAGCCACCACGACACCTACTTCGTCCCCCGGTCGCTCACCACGTCGCTCGTGCTGATGATGGTCTTTGTCGGGGTGCTCGGCGTCGTCGTGGGCTGGCTCTGCCTCGTGGGCGTCTTCGCCGCGGACGCCACGATCGTCTTCTCGTTTTTCTTCACGTTCCTCGTGGTGTCGTTTGTGATGTGGGTCGCGATACGCCGCTACTGCGTCTCGACCTACGAGGACCGCCTGCGCGTGACGCCCTTTGTCGGCCGAGCCGAGACGCTCATGTACGCCGACATCGACCGCATGGCGTGGTCGCGCAAGTCCTTTGGCACCAGCTACCGCAACCTGCACATCTACGCGGGCGGCAAGGACGTCTTTTTGTGGGGGACCATCGACCTCGAGCAGATCCTCGCCCGCATCAACCGGTTCGACGTGCTCGAGGGCGCGGGCTCGGGTACCAGCCGCCCGTAGCGGGCCGCAGACGGGCGTCCCCAGCCATTGCCGCGCACACGCCGACGCACCCGGCCACCGACGCACCGGCCGCCCGTAGGCACTGCTTCTCCACACGCAGATAACAACTTGAGGAAGACCCGCCCTCGCGCGTCGCCACACCCCTATCATGGACGTATCAACTGCACACCCGTCGAAAGGCAGGCAGGTTTATGGTTTCACGTGTGTACGTCGAGAAGAAGGACGGCTACAACGTCGAGGCGTCGCAGCTGCTGACCGAGCTGCGCGACATCCTGGGCATCACGGGCCTCACGGGGCTGCGCGTCATCAACCGCTACGACGTCGAGGGCATCGAAGACGAACTCTTTGAGCAGTGCGTGCCGACCGTCTTTTCCGAGCCGCAGGTCGACGTCGCGACCGCCGAGATGCCCCAGGTGGCCGAGGGCGACCGCGTGTTTGCCGTCGAGTACCTGCCCGGCCAATTTGACATGCGCGCGTCCTCCGCGGCCGAGTGCGTGCAGCTGATCAGTCAGGGCGAGCGCCCCGAGGTCCGCTCCGCCAAGGTCTACGTGCTGACGGGCGACCTGACGGACGACGACGTCGCGGCCATCAAGCACTACGTGATCAACCCGGTCGAGGCGCGCGAGGCGTCGCTTGCGCCCAAGGACACGCTGCGCATGAACCTCGTGGCCCCCGACTCCGTCGAGACGCTGGCGGGCTTCCGCGAGCTCGACGAGGAGGCCCTGGCGGCCTTTATCCACGACCGCGGCCTCGCGATGGACCTGGCCGACATCGAGTTTTTCCAGGACTACTTCCGCCGCGAGCAGCGCGACCCCACGATCACCGAGGTCCGCGTGATCGACACCTACTGGTCGGACCACTGCCGCCACACCACCTTTGGCACCCAGCTCGAGGACGTGCGGATCGACGACGAGGTCGTGCGGCAGGCCTTCCAGCGCTACCTGCAGGTCCGCCACGAGCTCGGCCGCGACGACCGGCCTATGACCCTGATGGACATGGGCACCATCGGCGCCAAGTACCTCAAGCACACCGGCCAGCTCACGGGCCTCGACGAGTCCGAGGAGATCAACGCCTGCACCGTGAAGTGCAAGGTCGACGTCAACGGCCACGACGAAGACTGGCTTTTCCTCTTCAAGAACGAGACGCACAACCACCCGACCGAGATCGAGCCCTTTGGCGGCGCGGCCACCTGCATCGGCGGCGCCATCCGCGACCCGCTGTCCGGCCGCAGCTACGTGTACCAGGCCATGCGCGTGACCGGCGCAGGCAACCCGCTGGTCCCCGTGAGCGAGACGCTGCCCCACAAGCTGCCGCAGCGCAAGCTCGTGACGACGGCGGCCGCCGGTTATTCTTCCTATGGCAACCAGATCGGCCTGGCCACGGGACAGGTCAGCGAGCTCTACCACCCGGGCTACGTGGCCAAACGCATGGAGATCGGCGCGGTCGTCGGCGCGACGCCGGCCGACCACGTGCGCCGCGAGACCCCCGCTCCCGGCGACGTGATCATCCTGCTGGGCGGCCGCACCGGCCGTGACGGCATCGGTGGCGCCACCGGCTCCTCCAAGGCCCACACGGAGGACAGCCTGGAGGAGTGCGGCGCCGAGGTCCAGAAGGGCAACGCCCCCATCGAGCGCAAGCTCCAGCGCCTCTTCCGCCGCAAGGACGCCTGCCGCCTGATCAAGCGCTGCAACGACTTCGGCGCGGGCGGCGTGTCGGTCGCCATCGGCGAGCTGGCCGACGGTCTGCATGTCAACCTCGACCTCGTGCCCAAGAAGTACGAGGGCCTCGACGGCACCGAGCTCGCAATCTCCGAGAGCCAGGAGCGCATGGCCGTGGCGCTCGCGCCCGAGGACGTGGACGAGTTCATGAAGTACGCGCACGAGGAGAACCTCGAGGCCACCGCGGTCGCCGAGGTCACGGCCGACCCGCGCCTCGTGATGGACTGGAAGGGCACGACGATCGTCGACGTGAGCCGCGAGTTCCTGGGCTCCAACGGCGCGCCCAAGCACCAGGACGTGCATGTCGAGAAGCAGGGCAGCTGGGCTCCCGCGTGGGAGGGCACGACCGTGGCCGAGCGCCTCGAGAGCCTCGTGACCGACGAGAACGTCGCGTCCAACAAGGGCCTGTCCGAGCGCTTCGACTCCACCATCGGCGCGGCCACCGTGCTGATGCCCTTCGGCGGCGCGCGCCAGCTGACCGCCCCCATGGCCATGGTCGCCAAGCTGCCCGTCTTTGGCGAGACGACCACCGTCTCGGGCATGGCCTGGGGCTTCAACCCCTACCTCATGAGCGCCAACCAGTACACGGGCGCCTACCTGGCCGTCGTCGAGTCGGTCTCCAAGATGGTCGCCACGGGATTCGACCACGACAAGCTCTACCTGACTTTCCAGGAGTACTTCGAGCGCTTGCGCACCGAGCCCGAGCGTTGGGGCAAGCCGACGGCTGCCGTGCTCGGCGCCCTGGCTGCCCAGCTCGACCTGGGCATCGGCTCCATCGGCGGCAAGGACTCCATGTCCGGCTCCTTCGAGGACCTGGACGTGCCGCCCACGCTGGTCTCCTTCGCGACCGGCCTCGGCAAGCTGGACCGCGTGGTCTCCCCCGAGTTCAAACGCCCCGACTCGCGCGTCGTACTCCTGACCCCGCGCTACCGTGCGGACGGCATCACGCCCGACACGTCCAGCCTGCTCGCACTCTACGACCGTATCGAGGAGCTCATCGACGCGGGCGACGTGCGCTCCGTCGCGACGCCCGGCTACGGCTGCCTGGGCGAGGCTATTTTCAAGATGTGCCTCGGCAACCGCCTGGGCATCGACCTCTCCGGCCTCGGCGACGCCGACCTGCTCTTCCGTCCGCTCTACGGCAGCTTCGTCGTGGAGCTGCGCGAAGACGCGCTGATGCCGCTGCCCTCCGCCGCCTACCGCGCACGTGAGATCGGCGAGACGACCGAGGCCTACACGCTGCGCGTCGGCGGCGAGACGGTCGCGCTCGACGACCTCGAGGACAAATGGGCCGGCAAGATGGAGCCCGTCTTCCCGTATCGCGGCAAGGGCGAGCCCGTGAAGCAGATCACCTACCGTGCCGACTCCTATGTGACCCGCGGTTCGACCAAGCCCGTCTTTGCGCACCCGCGCGTCGTGATCCCTGTCTTCCCCGGCAACAACTGCGAGTACGACAGTGCCGCGGCCTTTGAGCGCGTCGGCGCCAAGGTCACGACCCTCGTGATCAACAACCTCACCCCGCAGGCCGTCGCCGAGAGCACCGAGGCGCTGGTCCGCGCGATCGGGCAGAGCCAGATCGTGATGCTGCCCGGCGGTTTCTCCGGCGGCGACGAGCCCGACGGCTCCGCGAAGTTCATCACGGCCTTCTTCCGCGCGCCCGCCGTCACCGAGGCGGTCCGCGACCTGCTGCAAAATCGCGACGGCCTGATGCTGGGCATCTGCAACGGCTTCCAGGCGCTGGTCAAGCTGGGTCTCGTGCCGTACGGCGACATCCGCCCGATGGACGCGGACTGCCCGACCCTGACCTTCAACACGATCGGCCGTCACCAGAGCCGCCTCGTGCGCACGCGCGTCGCGAGCGACCTGTCGCCGTGGCTGTCGCGCTGCGAGCTCGGCGACGTCCATACCATCGCGATCTCGCACGGCGAGGGCCGCTTCGTCGCGCCGCAGGCGGTGCTCGACCAGCTGGTCGCGCGCGGCCAGGTCGCCACACAATACGTGGACGCCGACGGCAACCCCTCCATGGACCTCGACGTCAACCCCAATGGCTCGCTGCTCGCCATCGAGGGCATCACGTCGCCCGACGGCCGTGTGCTGGGCAAGATGGGGCACTCGGAGCGCTGGAGCGTCGGCCTCTACCAAAACGTCCCCGGCGACAAATTCCAGCCCATCATCCAGGGCGGCGTCTCGTACTTCACGAACTAGCCGTGGGTGCATGCCGCGGGTAGATGCCGCGGGTAGATGCCGCAGGTAGATGCCGCAGGTAGATGCCGCAGGTAGATGCCGCGGGTACATAGGCAGGTAGTACTCAGGCAGTGCCCAGGTGGGCGGGTCGTCTTCCCCGCGTGCCTGGGCACGGTCTTGTGCCGTGTGCCCTTGGTCGGGTGCCACCCCTTCGGATGCCGCGCCTTCAAGCGCCATCCCTCCAGGCGCCGCCCCTCTAGGCGCGGGTTTTGCGGATATCTGCATAGAAACCTGCCCGGGAGGGGAATTCGTGCAGGTCCCCCGCCGACGAACTACCCTCGCACCCGTGGTTTTGCGCATTCGTGCAGAAAACCCCGCCTCAGAGGGTAATCCGCATTCCGCCCGAAACGACGAACTACCCTCGCACCCGTGGTTTTGCGCAGATTTGCAGAAAACCCCGCCTCGGCGGGTGATTTCCCCTGGCCGCGGGAAAACGAAACACCCACGTAGGCGTTGTTTTCCATTCCCCCGAAATACGAAGTAACCCACGTATCCAGGGTTTTCTGCATATTCGCGAAAAACTACGGGTACATGGGTGCCTCGTGCACATGAGTGAAGAAGAGCAACGAAGACGGACGACACGCACCGACCTTTATACCCGGGACGACCGGTGTACAGGCTGGGTCAGAAGATTGAACGGGAGGATAATCGGGCCGTTGAATGGGCTGTTGAATGGGCTGGACTATCTCACAGCGACGGAGACAGAGGTAACCGTAGGGTCGGAGCCTTTGAAGATGCCGCCGGCGGTGATGCTCTGACCTGCGCCGATGTGCATCGCCCAGTCGTCGGTCGGCGTGATGGTCACCGTGGCGCCGCGCGCAGTGTAGGAGCCGTTCCAGCTCTGGTCGACCGCGACGTCCGCGGCGAAGGTCAGCGTGACCATCCAGCCCATGGTCGCCGCCGATCCGCCGTTGCCCACGGTGACGTCCCACTGCGCGAACCGCGTGCTGCCGTCCGACCAGGAGCTGGACTCGGCGCACGTGACGGTCAGGGCACCGGCCACGGCCTACAGCTGATTCGCAGGGCCGGAGCCTCGGGAAGACGAACCGTCTTTCTGCGCAGCCGCGAAATTGGGCAACGGGTTCTGATCGTGAAGGACATGCCAGTCGACGATCGCGTACATATCGAGTTCGGTCGCGGCTCGAACGCCCGCGTCGATGGTCGCGAGCAGCGCGCCGTGTGCGGAGTAGGTATTGGCGAGCGAGGCATCCATTGAGTCAGCAGGGCTGGCGGCTGAGCCCGCGGCCCCCACCGTGCCATCGGACGACGCACCGCCCACCCGCGAGCCTGCCGCGGAGCCGCTTCCCGCGCCCTCCGAGGGCGCCTTGGCGCAGCCCGCGAGAGAGACGGCAACAGAGAGGGAGAGCCCCGCCATCGCGAGGAACGACTTGCGGTCTAGCTGCATGATGCCCCTCCCGGTACGTGTCGGACACGCTTGGGTACGCCCGTCCCAGAGGCATGACCGCCGTCCGGAGCATACTCTTCCCCGGAGCACGCTCGCCCTCCGAGGCCGCCCTGATTTCGAAGTTGATTTTCAGTATATTCACGCGGGTCGGCAACGTTGGTACCATGGGCTATGTGAACTGCCAATAGGAAGAATGACGATGGTCCAGAGAGGTCGCCACAACAGGGAAGAAGAACGTCGGGAGCCGGTACCTCGGCAATCGGCGCGACAGACGCGCCCGGGGAAGGCGCCTCGCCAGACGGCGCGATCAGCGCGGAAGACAAGGCAGCCAGCGCGGCAGCGTGCGGCGGCTCCCACGCTGGCACGACAGCGCACGTCGGCTCCCACGCCGACCCGGCCGCGCAGGCAGCAAGCGAGGCGCACTGCGCCGGAGCCCACGGCCGCACAGCCCCGCCGCCGCGTCGACGCGGTCGACGGCCTGCGCGCCCTCTGCGCCCTCGCCGTGGTCGGCTACCACATGGGCCTCAGATGGATGACGGGCGGACTTCTGGGCGTCACGGTCCTCTTCGTGCTGACGGGCTACTTCACGACGGACAGCCTGCTCGCCGAATACTCCCGCACGCACGGCGCCGTGAGCCTGAGGGACTACTTCGGCCGCCGCGTCCGCCGCCTCCTCCCCCAGGCGTACGTCTGCATCGCGGTCACGGCCATGCTGTGCACGCTCTGCAACCACATCCTGCTCACCAAGATGCGCCCGGACGTCGTCCCGTCGCTTTTCGGCTTCCTCAACTGGTCCAAGATCCTGACCAAGGTCTCCTACTTCGCCGCGGCAGGTGCGCCCTCGCCCCTCACCCACTACTGGTCGCTCGCGATCGAGTGGCAGTTCTACCTGGTCTGGGCTCCGCTGCTCGTCCTGCTGCTGCATCTCCGCGTGCCCAAGCGCGGTATTCGTTGCCTGCTGGTCGTCGGTGCCATCGCATCCGCGGTGCTGCTGGCGGTCTACTATACGCCCGGCGAGGACCCCTCCCGCGCCTACTACGGCACCGACACGCGCGCGGTGAGCCTGCTGTTGGGCTGCTGGCTGGCCTTCCGCGCCCCCATGCGGCGCATCTCCGCGGTCGACCTCCGCAAAGACGGACGGACAAGCCCGCGGGTCAACCTTGTCGGCACCGGCTCCATCGCCGCGATCGTGATCCTGATGGTCTTCACCAAGGGCTACACCGGCTTCAGCTACTACGGCGGCATCGCCCTGGTCTCGGTGCTGGCGGTGGTCGCGCTCGGCTGCCTGATGCCAGCGGGCACGCTGCTGTCGCGCGTCCTCTCCCTGCCTCCCCTGGTCTGGGTCGGCCAGCGGTCGTACGCGCTCTACCTCTGGCACTACCCCATCGTCCTTCTGACCTCCGGCCTGGTCGGTACGACGCAGACGCCTGCCTGGCTCTACGTGCTCCAGCTGGCCCTCAGCCTCGCCGCGGCGGAGGTCAGCTACCGTCTGGTCGAGAAGCCCTGCGGCGAGCGCGGGGCGATCAGCGGCGCCCTCCGCGGCTTCCGCGACGCGCTGCGCTCCGGCGGCCTCGCCGGCTGGGCCCGCGCGAAGACGCCCGTTCTTCTTCCCGCCGTCGCGGTGCTCGCGATCGGTGTCGTGGGCCTCATCGCAGTCCCGCCTGTCGATGCGGTGGGCGGCACGGGCGGAGCGGGCGGCACGGCCCGGGAGCGCACGCGCGCAACGGCTCTCCGCATGCCCACCGCGCAGGGGGTCCACGACGTGACGATCATCGGCGACTCGGTCCCCGAGGACGCCGCGGACGAAATCGCGGCGGCCTTCCCCAACGCCCTCTTTGACTGCAAGATCAGCCGCCAGATGAGCGCGGGCACGGAGCTGCTCGCCGACTACGTGTCGCAGGGAGTCGTGGGCAACACGGTCGTCTGCTGCCTCGGTAGCAACGGGCCGCTGGCCGAGAGCGACCTCGACGCTTTCGTCGCGGCGGCGGGCAGCGGGCGCACCGTGTGGTTTGTCAACAACCGCATGCCCGACGACTGGCAGGATGCCAACAACGCGCTCTTTGCCAGCTACGTCGAGTCGCACGACGGCGTGCGCCTCATCGACTGGTACGGGTACAGCGAGGGCCACGACGACTGGTTCTGGGACGACGGCGAGCACGTGCGCCCCGAGGGCGCCGCGGCCTACACCCGGATGCTGGTCGACGCACTCGACTACCAGGCGCCCGCGAGCGATACGGTCGTCTTCTCCACGCTGGTCCTGGGCGACGACGTGGCGTTCGACGCCGCGGACGACCTCGCGGCGGCCTTCCCCGCCGGGGCCGTCGACTGCGCGGAGGGCCGTGGGGTCCAGGGACTCGACGACGCCGTGAAGAAGTACCTGGACCAGGGCAACCTCGACGCAGGTACGCAGGTGGTCGTCTCCATCGGCGCGGAGGGGCCGGTCGACGAGACCGCCTTGCGGCAGACGATCGACGCGCTCGGCGCCGACCGCGGCGTCTGGCTGGTGACGACCCGTACCGACGGTGGCTGGCAGGATGACAATAACCGGGCGTTCACGCAGCTCGCGGAGGCGAAGAAAAACGTGCAGCTCGTCGACTGGTACGCCGCGAGCGAGGGGCACGACGAGTACTTCTCGGGCGGCGACCCCACCGCCTTGACCGCCGACGGCGCCGCGGCGTACACCGCCGCGATCACCGACGCACTCGGCGACGCGTAGGCACGCAGGCACGACATCAGATGGTGGGACCCAGCCGTACCCGGCGCGGCCACAGGCGCCCGTTCGTCTTACCTACTCGTCGAAGGCGGCGCAGATCGAGTCGAGCAGCATGACGGCAAAGGTCTGCGCGTCGCCTGTTGTGAAGGTGCCGTCGTAGCCGAGGCCGTAGGGCAGCTCGATGCGGAGCACGGGGGGCTGCTCGTCGGACAGGCCGAGCGCCGCGCGGATGCGCATGGGCAGGGTGTCGACGTCGTCCATCATGAGGTTCTGCATCGTGGAGTCCTCGGGCAGCGGCGTCGACGCCAGCACAAAGACGGCCGAGACCCCGGGCGTGGCGTCGCCGACGGAGCCGATCAGCTCCAGGCCGCTCGTGTCGGTCGTGGCCGAGGCGAGGTTCCAGATGCGGCCCGCGACGTTGCGCGCAATGGGGTCGTCGCCCGTGATCTGCAGGCGCATCGACTCGAGCACGCCCGCCGCGCGCGCAAAGCCCATGCCGCCCATCGGGTGCGGACCGGCGGCCGGCTTGCCCGCCCACACGTGGTGCAGGCGCTCGATCGCGTCGAACGTGTCCTGGAAGCACATGCCGTCGGCGAGCGCGCCCTGGCTCTCCTGGAACTCCTTGACGGCCGACTCGGTGTAGACGCCGTAGTAGCCGTCGGGCTTGCCGCAGGAAAATCCCAGGATGTTGAGACATTTTTGCAGCTGGAGCACGTCGGCGCCGTGGTAGTTGGGCAGGCGCAGGTAGAGCGTGCGGTCACCCATCCGGTACCCGGCGTCGACCAGCGCCGTCCAGGTCTCGGTGTCGACCTCGCCGCCCAGGTTCAGGCCCTGGTCCAGGCGGAACCGCGCGACCGCAGACGCCGTCGACGGGCCGAAGGTCTTGCCCTCGACCTCCGAGGCCTCGATCTTGTAGCCGAGCGAGCCGAGGCGCTCCTGTATGTCTTCTACGGCGACGCCGGTGGCGCCTTGACGGATGGGTTCCATCGTTGCTCCTATCTAGTGCGTGCGGGCCGGCTGCGGGTGCCCCGGCACGGGGTCGTCCTCGTCAGAGGCCAGGACGACCGGCCGGGAAGACAGACCCTCGCCTAGCCCGCGCGTCTCACAAAGAAGTCCGCCATGGAGAGCAGGACCTCGTAGGTATCGTTTGCGTACTCCCCCGGCGTCAGGCGCGTCTTGGCGTCCTGCACCAGGCGGACGGCCTCG
The DNA here is from genome assembly GCA_900314685.1 of uncultured Actinomycetes bacterium. Taxonomy (GTDB): domain Bacteria; phylum Actinomycetota; class Coriobacteriia; order Coriobacteriales; family Atopobiaceae; genus Olegusella. The sequence continues at coordinate 141,581 of OMWE01000001.1, forward strand.
TTCCAGGTGTAGTCGATCGCACCGACCCGCTCCATCAGCTCGACGGCGCGGGCCAGGCGGTCCTTGTCGGCCGTGTGGCTCATGAGGATCTCGAGCAGCTCGTCGTGCGGGTCGCCCTCCAGGTTGGCCAGCGCGTAGACCACCGCGAGCGTGCGCTTGCCCTCGGTGATGTCGTTGCGGTAGTCCTTGCCCTGGCTCTCGGCGTCGCCCACCAGGTTGAGCAGGTCGTCCTGCAGCTGGAAGGCAAGGCCCGCGTCGAGGCCGAAGCTCCGCAGCTCGTGCACCTGCTTCTTGCTGCCGCCGCCGCAGATGGCACCCATCGCGAGCGGGCTCGCGGCGGAGTAGCAGGCCGTCTTGTGCCAGGCCATGTAGCGGTAGTCGTCGGGCGTCACGTCCCAGCGGCCGTCGCGCACCCAGGCCAGGTCGAGCGCCTGGCCCTCCACGGTCAGGTGCTCCATCTGCGCGAGCTCGGACAGCAGGCGCAGCTTGACGGTGTCGCTGTAGTCCGCCCCGAGGATCGCCTCGTAGGTGGACACGATGCCCAGGTCGCCGTCGTTGATCGCAGGGCCGACCCCCTCGATCAGGTGCAGGCAGGGCTTGCCGCGGCGCAGCTCGCCCTCGTCGGCGATGTCGTCGTGAATAAGGGCGGCGCTCTGGAAATACTCCACCGCGTACGCGATGGGCAGCGCGTCCTCGGGGTCGCCGCCGACCGCCTCGCATCCCAGCATCGCGAGGATGGGGCGCGTGCGCTTGCCGCCGCGCGCGGTGAAGCGGCGCAGCGGGCAGTAGAGCGCGCGGTCGAGGTCGTCGTGCAGCAGGCTGGACCGCACGGCGTGGGGGCCGTTGTCGTAGAGGTAGTTCTCCACCGCCCTGCGGTGCTTGCCCATGTAGGCCAGAAAGCGATTGCCCGTGTTGCCCAAATCCTCAGTCACGTCAGGCCCCTAGCCCTCGTAGCCGTCGGGGTTCTCGGACTGCCAATGCCAGGAGTCGCGACACATGTCGTCCAGGTCGTAGCGGGCCTTCCAGCCCATCTCGCGCTCGGCCTTGGAGCAGTCGGCGTAGTTGGCCACCACGTCGCCCGCGCGGCGCGGACCGATCTGATAGGGCAGCTCGCGGCCGCAGGCGCGCGAGAAGGCGTGGATCACGTCGAGGACGCTCGAGCCCTTGCCGGTACCGAGGTTAAAGACCTCGACGCCCGTGCGGCCGTTCATCCAGGCCAGCGCCGCCACGTGGCCCGAGGCCAGGTCCATCACGTGGATGTAGTCGCGCACGCCCGTGCCGTCCGGCGTGGGGTAGTCGTCGCCCCACACGCGCACGTACTCACGCTTGCCCACGGCGACCTGCGCGACGTAGGGCACGAGATTGTTGGGGATGCCCTTGGGGTCCTCGCCGATCAGTCCCGAAGGGTGGGCGCCGATGGGGTTGAAGTAGCGCAGCAGCACCACGTTCCACTCGGGGTCGGCGGTGTGCAGGTCGGTCAGGATCTGCTCGATCATCCACTTGGTCCAACCATAGGGGTTGGTCGCGGGCTTCTTGGGGCTCTCCTCGGTCAGCGGCAGGCTGTCGGGCTCGCCGTAGACGGTGGCGGAGCTGCTGAAGATGATCGACTTGCAGCCGTGCGCGCGCATCACGTCGACCAGCGTGAGGGTGTTGCCGAGGTTGTTGGTGTAGTACTCGATCGGCTTCTCGACGGACTCGCCCACGGCCTTGTAGCCGGCGAAGTGGATCACGCGGTCGATCGCGTTGTCGGCAAAGATCTGCTCGAGCGCGGCGCGGTCGTTGACGTCGGCCTGGTAGAAGCGCAGGTTGGCCGCCGCCTCGGGTCCCACGATCGTCTTGATGCGGTCCACGGCCTTCTCAGAGGAATTGGAGAGGTCGTCCACGATCACCGCGCGGTATCCCTGCTGCAGCAGCTCGACCACGGTATGGCTGCCGATAAAGCCGGCGCCGCCCGTCACGAGGACGCAGGTGTCGGCGGGTGCTTTCTTATCGCTCATGAGATTCCTTCCGCGTATCAGCTCTCACAAGAATATCTTTTTTCCCGATTCGTCTGTTTTCCCAAATCGGTATATAGCTGTCTCAGTATACGGGAGTCGTGTGACGAGCGCATGGTTCGCGGAGCGAACGCCGTCGTTTGACAGGCAGGCGTATGCGCGCAAAGACGAACGTACGGCCCGGCAGGCGTATATGCAAAGACGAGCATTCGGCTCGACGGGCAGACCCGCCCGCGGACGTATGATGGGCATGCTGGCAGGCAGTAGACGGGGAGGTGGGCAGCGTGCCGGACGGGATGAGCATAGTCGAGGCTTTCTTCCTCTCGGGGCAGCTGTGGTGGCGCTACCCGGGGTCGGGTTTCGCGCTCTGGTCGCCCGAGCACCTCGCGGCGCTTGCCCTCTGCGTCGTCCTGATTGCCGCGCTGGTCGCCCGCGCCGACCGCCCGGGCCTCGTGCGCGCCGTCGCGGTCGTCCCCCTCTGCTCACTCGCGCTGACCAATGCGCTCACCGCGGCCCAGGGCGCCTACGACCCCACCCGCCTGCCCCTCTACCTCTGCAACCTCTGCGAGCTCATCGTCCTGGTGGACTGCCTGCACCCCAACGCCCTCTGCGACGAATGCTCCTTTGCCCTCGCGATGCTGGGCGGCGTCTCCGCGATCCTCTTCCCCGGCTGGCCCCAGTGCCCCATCTGGTCGCTGCCCAGCGTCACGGGCTTCCTGGAGCACAGCTGCCTGGTCGCCTACCCGCTCATGCGGATGCGCACGGGGGCGTTGGTCCCGCGGCGCAGGCGGGCGTGGATGCCGATGGCGGTCGGTGGCGCGCACATGCTCGCGGTCATTCCCTACAACCTGCGCTACGGCAGCAACTTCGACTTCGTGCCCGACCCGATGGGCACCGAGCCGCTCGCGTCCGCCTTCCGCTCCCTCGGCAACCCCGGCTACACCCTGCTCGTCTTTACCATGGGCTGCGCGATCGTCTGGGTGGAGTACCTCCTCTGCGCCCGCACGCACCGCTAAATGCAAGCGGGCTTGCTGGGGCGCAGCGTGACAGTCTAGTGTGACACTCCCCCGTCACCTGTCACGCACCAGTGTGACAGTCCCCCGTCACCTGACACAGGGGGCGGCGGCGCTGGAGAAGGGGCGCCGCCGCGCTGGGAGGAGTCTACAGGTGCCAGATGTCCTCGTTGTACTGGCGGATAGTGCGGTCGGATGAGAAGTAGCCGGCCTGGGCGATGTTGACGAGGCAGCTGCGCGCCCAGACGCGCTCGTTCTCGTGCGCCACGAGCATCTCGGCCTTGGTCGCGCAGTAGCTCTCGAAGTCGGGCATGGTCATGAACCAGTCCTTCTGCGTGAGGTTGCCGTAGAGGCGCGAGAGCATGGTGCCGTCGGCGTCATTGACCATCGCGGGGCTCACCAGGAAGTCGAGTGCCTCGGCGAGGCGTGCGTCCTTGCGGTAATAGTCGGCGGGGTTGTAGTCGGCCTTCTGGTAGTGCGCAATGACCTCGTCGGAGCCCAGGCCAAAGGTGTAGATGTTGTCCGGACCCACGAGCTGGGCGATCTCGACGTTGGCACCGTCCATCGTGCCCAGGGTCAGGGCGCCGTTGAGCATGAACTTCATGTTGGAGGTACCCGATGCCTCCTTGGAGGCCAGCGAGATCTGCTCGGAGATGTCGCAGGCAGGGATCAGTCGCTCCGCGGCCGTGACGTTGTAGTTCTCAAGCATCACGACGCGCAGCCAGCCGCGCGCGTCGGGGTCGCGCTCGACCAGGCGGCCCAGCGTGATGATCGCGTGGATGATGTCCTTGGCGGCGACGTAGGCAGGCGCGGCCTTGGCGCCGTAGATCAGCGTGACCGGGCGCTGCGGGTAGACGCCGTCCTTGATGTCGAGGTAGGTGCGGATGGCCCACAGCAGGCTCAGCTGCTGGCGCTTGTACTCGTGCAGGCGCTTGGACTGCACGTCAAAGACGGACGCAGTGTCGAGGCTCACACCCTGATGCCCCTCCAGCCAGGAAGAGAAACGCTCCTTATTGGCCTGCTTGACCTCGGCGAGCGCCGCCAGCGTGGCGTCGTCGTCAGCGTAGTCGAGCAGGCGCTCGAGCTGCGCCGCGTCCGTCTTCCAGCCCTCGCCGATACGGGCGTCGATCAGGGCCGTGAGGCCGGGGTTGCACTCCACGAGCCAGCGGCGGAACGTGACGCCGTTGGTCTTGTTGTTGAACTTGTCCGGATGGAGCCGGTAGAAGGGGGCGAGCTCGGTCTCCTCGAGGATCTTGGTGTGGAGCGCGGCCACGCCGTTGACGGAGTGGGCCACGTGGATGTCGATGTGGGCCATGTGCACGTTGCCACGGTCGTCCAGGATGCGGACCGCGGGGTCGTCGTCGGTCGCCGCGCACACGCGCTCGTCCAGGTCGCGGATGATGGGCATGAGCTGGGGCGCCACGCGCTCGATGTAGGCGGCGGGCCAGGTCTCGAGCGCCTCGGCCAGGATGGTGTGGTTGGTGTAGGCGCACACGTCGCCCGTGATGCGGATCGCCTCGTCCTGCCCGATGCCGCGCTCTACGAGCAGGCGAATCAGCTCGGGGATGACCATCGTGGGGTGCGTGTCGTTGATCTGCACCTGCGCGTAGTCGGCCAGGTCGTGCAGGTCGCTTCCCCGCGAGACCGCCTCGTCCAGCAGCAGCCGGGCGGCGTTGGCGACCATGAAGTACTCCTGGTAGACACGCAGCAGGCGGCCGGCGTCGTCGGAGTCGTCGGGATAGAGGAAGAGCGTGAGGTTCTTGGCGATCGCGTGCTTGTCGAAGCCGATGCCGCTGTGCAGCACGCCCTCGTCCACGCTGTCCACGTCGAAGAGACGCAGGCGGCCGCAGCGCGAGCCGTAACCCGTGACGTCGAGCTCGTACATGGTCGAGGTCAGGTCGAAGTCGCCGAAATGCACGGTGTAGTGGCGGCCGGTCGGCTTGAGGAAGCTCTCGCGGCCCCACGTGAGCCAGAGGTCGGGCACCTCGGCCTGCTTGCCCCACTCGAAGACCTGACGGAAGAGGCCGCAGTGGTACGCGAGCCCCACGCCGTCCGCCGGCAGGCCCAGCGTCGCGAGGCTGTCGAGGAAGCATGCGGCCAGGCGGCCGAGACCGCCGTTGCCGAGGGATGGCTCATGCTCGTATTCCTCCAGCTCGGCCAGGCTCCTGCCCGCCGCGGCCAGCTCGTCGCGCACGGCGTCGTACAGACCCAGGTTGATGAGGTTGTTGGAGAGGAGCTTGCCCACCAGGAACTCGGCGGAGATGTAATAGAGCTTCTTTTTGCCCTCGTTGTAGCCGCGGCCCTCGGCGGCCGCCGTGGTGTAGCGCATGAGGGCGTTGAAGAGCTCGAGGTCGGTGCACGTGTCGAGGGGTTTGTCCGTGAAGTCCTGAAGTCGCATCGGGAGCGTCCCTTCAGATAGTCATCTCACTGTGTGACAAGATGGACTATAGCAGGCTGGAAACGTTACCGCAAACGTTTCCATATCTCTCCAAACCTTCTGCCGTTCGGGAGCGATTTCCTACCGTTCGCCGCCCGCTCACCGCGTTTGCCGAGGTAAGAGAAAAGGCGACAGGCCCGAAGACCTGCCGCCTTGGCAGTGCGTATGTCGCTCAGCGCCCGCACTGGCTCGGCGCCCGCGCTGGCTCCTGGAAGGAATCGCTACGAGAGCGCCTCGACCATGGAGGCAGCGGCCTTCTTGCCGGCGCCCATGGCCAGGATGACCGTCGCGGCACCGGTGACGATGTCGCCGCCGGCCCAGATGCGCGGGTTGGAGGTGCGGCCGTTCTCGTCGGCCACGACGTAGCCCCACTTGTTGAAGTCGCAGCCGCCGATGAGCTTGGCCGTGACGTTGGCGTTGGTGCCGATGGCGGAGATGGCCACGTCGCAGGGGATCTCCTCGATCTCGCCCTCGATGGGGATGGGGCGACGGCGACCGGACTCGTCGGGCTCGCCCAGCTTCATCTTCTGAATCTTGACGCCGCAGACGTTGCCGTCCTCGCCCTTGAGGAACTCGAGGGGAGCGGAGAGCTCCATGACCTCGACACCCTCCTGCTTGGCGTGGTGCAGCTCGGCCTTACGGGCGGGCATCTCGGCCTCGGTACGACGGTAGGCGATGATCGCGCGCTTGGCGCCCAGGCGCTTGGCGGTGCGGACCGCGTCCATAGCGACGTTGCCGCCACCGAAGACCACGACGGTCTCGGCGTGCTTGGTCGGCGTGTCGTACTCGGGGAAGCGGTTGGCCTTCATCAGGTTCACACGGGTGAGGTACTCGTTGGCGAAGAAGACATTCGGGAGGTTCTCGCCGGGGATGCCCATGAGCTTGGGCAGGCCCGCGCCCGTGGCGATGTAGAGGGCGTCGAACTCCTTGAGCAGGTCCTCGGCGTTGCCGAGATTGCCGATCACGGAGTTGTACTCAAACTTGACGCCCAGGGTCTTGAGGCCGTCGATCTCGCGCTTGACGACCGCCTTGGGCAGACGGAACTCGGGGATGCCGTAGACCAGCACGCCGCCGCCGGTGAAGAAGGCCTCGAAGACGGTGACGTCAAATCCGTTGCGGGCCAGCTCGCCGGCGCAGGTAATGCCGGAGGGGCCGGAACCGATGACCGCGATCTTCTTGCCGTTGGCAGGCTTGATGTCGGGCTTGGAGGCCAGCTCGGGCTGGTCGCCCAGGAAGCGCTCCAGCTGGCCGATGGCGACGGGCTCGCCCTTCTTGCCGCGAATGCACTTGCCCTCGCACTGGCTCTCCTGCGGGCAGACGCGGCCGCAGATGGCCGGCAGCATGGACTGCTCGTGGATGATGTCCAGGCCCTCGCCGTACTTGCCCTCGTAGATCTTCTCGATGAAGCCGGGGATGTTGATGTTGACGGGGCAGCCCTCGACGCACAGGGGCTTCTTGCAGCGCATGCAGCGCGAAGCCTCGGCCTTGGCCATCTCCTCGGTGTAGCCCTTGTCGACCGGGCGGAAATCGATGGCGCGCTCGATCGGGTCTTCCTCATTGTACGGAGTGCGCGGCAGCTTCATGTCTGCCACCCAGCGACCATTTACTTCTGGCATGCGCAGTTCGCCTCCTCGTAAGCGTGCAGGGCCTGGCCCTCTTCGGTGCGGTACGCGGCCTGACGCGCGCGCAGGTCGTTCCAGTCGACCTTGGTGGCGTCGAAGTCGGGGCCGTCGACGCAGGCGAATTTGGTCTCGCCGCCAACCTCGACGCGGCAGCAGCCGCACATGCCGGTACCGTCGACCATGATCGGGTTGAGCGACGCCATGATCGGGGTGTTGTACTTCTCGGCGGTGAGGGTCGAGAACTTCATCATCGGGACGGGGCCGACGCAGAAGACGTGGTCGGTCTGGCCGGCCTGGAGCAGGCGCTCCAGCGGCGCGGTGACGACACCCTTCTCGCCGTAGGAGCCGTCGTCCGTGGTGATGTGGATGTGGTCCTCGGGCAGGATCTCACGGAACTGGTCCTCGAGCAGCAGCAGGTCCTTGGTGCGGGCGCCCATGATGGCGTGCACCTCCTTGCCCTGCTGGACGAGCAGACGGGTGATCGGGAAGGCGATAGCCAGGCCGACGCCGCCGCCGATGACCGTCCAGATGCCGTCGCCGAACTCGCTGGGCTTGCCGAGCGGGCCCGTGACGTCCTGGATGCTGTCGCCGACCTCGTACGTGGAGAGCATCTTGGTGGTCTTGCCGACCACCATGAAGATGAACTCGACCCAGCCCTCTTCGGCGTTCCAGTCCGCAAACGTGAAGGGCACGCGCTCGCCCGTCTCATTTGCACGCACCATCAGGAACTGGCCGGCGTGTGCGTACTTGGCCATCCGGGGTGCCTCGATGCGGAACTTGAACACCTTCTCCGAGAACTGCGTCTTTTCGAGGATTTTGTACATTAACGAACTCCTCTCCTAGCAGCGCTACGGTAGCCCACGGTCCCTACGCCGCGGACACTACACAACCTTACTGATTTTAGCTCAGAACACCAAGGAATAGGGCCGTGTGTCGCACCAAATTGTAGGCAGGATACAAAAGGGTGTTGCGAGCTGCGCGTTTGTTGCGGTGGGGGCTCGCCGCCGGAGTCGTCGCGGCGCCGCCGCAGCGGACATCACACACGCTGCCCGCACCGCAACGGCACGTCGCCCACTACGCTGCGAGCCCTACCCTCCCGCCCTTCGTACACGAACGGCCTTCTTTGGCGGATATAGGGCAAGGAACCCAGGCTCATGTACGAATACGCTACGCCGTCCTTCTTGATTTCGTACATGAAAGCGGGTCTTCCCCGCCATCCGCTCCGCAAATAGCCGCTCGTGTACGTTCTGATTGGCATGGCATCAAAGTTTTCGTACACGAGTACCCGTCTGCCGCCGCCTAGCAGGCAATAAAGGGTGTCGGTGTACGACCGGCTTGCGAACCGACGCAGACTGGGTGCGCGTGAGGGCATGGCGCGGGTATAGCGCAGCGGCAAATCACGCACGAGCAGACGAAATCACGTCACCTACCCGCGAAAAGGGCGGCTCATGTATGATTTGCTAATCGCGGCCAATCAATTGGTGTGCCAAGACGCGATCTTCATCTTGTCAATCGCGCACCAGATGGCTCGTCTTCGTAGAAATACGGTTGATGCCACCACTGATGTACGAAACCGTGCTAGCCCGCCTAGCGCCAGGTCGCCGTGCCCGCGAGGCAGGCCTCGACGCACGCCGCCCCATCGGCCGCGAGCAGCTCGAACTCCTCCACGTAGCCACCTTTGAGCTGGCGCAAGACGTACGTGGCGACGTCCATCTTTCCCGGCGGGCGGCCGATGCCGCAGCGGACGCGGGCAAAGTCGCGGGTGCCGAGCTTGTCGGCGACCGAACGCAGGCCGTTGTGCGCGTTGAGGCCGCCGCCCCACTTGGCCGCGACCGAGCCCGCGGGCAGGTCGACCTCGTCGTGCACGACCAGGATCTCGGCGGGCTTCACGTGGTGCGCGCGGGCGAGCTTGGAGAGCGGGCCGCCGCTGGTATTCATATAGTCCTGCGGCTTGGCCAGCAGGACCTCGCGCGCCTCGCCGTTCTTCTTGACCTCGATGCTCGCGACCTGACAGCCCGCCTCGCTCTTCCAGTAGCGGACCCCATGGTCGGCGGCCAAGCGATCGACGACGGCGAAACCGATGCTGTGCCGCGTGAGCTCGTACTCCTTGCCGGGGTTGCCGAGACCGCAGACGATCCTGATGTCCTTGGGACCTTGTGGCATGGCTACTCCTCGTTCGCGATGGGAATGGGGGCCGGCGCGGGGGCGGGGGCCGGCGCGGGGGCGGGGGCCGGCGCGGATGCGGGGGTCGGCGCGGGGGCAGACGCAATCGCGGCCTCGGCGGAGGCGGAGCCCAGGGCGCTCGTCACGGTCAGGCGGACGCTCCCCTCCCCGCCCGCACGGACGACGGCGAGCGCGCGTCCGTAGTAACTCGTGTAGTCGCCCGTCGTGAAGCGCTCCTCCGTGCGCGGGTTGGCGCTGCCAAAGGCCAGCAGCTCGCCGCCGGTAGCCTCGGCGTGCAGGAGCTCGTCGGCGTTGGACTCCGCGATGGCCTCGTCGCCGATCCAGACATCAAAGTAGACGAGCTCGCCGGGCGCAACGTCCGTCTTCTCCGCCCGGACCTGCACCTGGAGGGCGGTCGCCGTACGGAGCTCGCTGCGGGCGATCTCGTGGTCGTCCTCGTCGAAGGCCACGGCCGTCAGGACGCCCGGCTCGTAGCGGGGCAAGAAGGTCGCGCGCCCGTCACGGCAGCGGCGGCGCGCGACGAGTCGGCCGTTGAGCCAGAGCTCCACGTGCTTGCAGGGGAAGTAGACCTCGACCGGCGCCAGGTTGCCCTCGCAGCCGCGCCAGCTCCAGCTGGGCAGGGAGTTGGTGCCGCGCCAGGTCGCGCGCTGGGCCTCGACGCCGGGGTGGTTGGGCGGCTTGACGCTGATAGCGGGCCTGGCCAGCACGCCCCAGGTGGCCTGAGCCCAGTAGAGGTCGCCGGTCGGGTTGCCCAGGATGTCGAGCGCGCCGGTGTCGGCGAGCAGCCAGGGGTAGGGCTTCTCGAAGCCGCGCTCATCCTGCCGCCAGGTCCAGGCGCCGGAGCCGACCTCGCCCAGGTAGTCCCAGGCGGTCCACATGAAGTCACCGATCAGGTAGGGATAGCGCTCGACCATGGCCCAGTTTTTTGCGATGTCCTGCGGGAACGTCTCGGAGCCCACAATCAGGCGGTCGGGATGCGCGCTGCCCTCGAGCGGGTAGCGTCCCGAGGCATAGTTGTAGCCGGCGATGTCGAGCGGGTCGAGCGCCGGCGAGACGAGCCGGTCGGCAAAGGGCAGGTCGCAGGCGTGGTTCATAGCGCCGCCGACCTTGTCCGCGATCAGGTTGAAGAGCAGGCTGCCCGTGGCGTCCATGCCCTCGTCGGCGCGCGTGTCGCGGCCGCCACCCTCCTTGTAGGTGTCGGCGCCCAGGCAGGAGCCGAGCAGGATGGCCAGGTTGATGCCCGCACCGGTCGGACGGCTGGGGTCGAGGCGGCGCATCTCGGCCACCAGGTCGCGCAACGTCTGCACGCCCTGCTCGTCGCAGGGCTCCGAGACCTCGTTTGCCACCGAGTACATGACCACGCTCGGGTGGTTGAAGTCGTGCGCGACCATGGCCGCCAGGTCGTCTGCGTGGTACTCGGGCCAGTCGGTGGCGTAGTCGGCCGGGTTCTTGTGGCGGTACCACATGTCCCACGCCTCGTCCATCACGTACACGCCCAGCTCGTCGCAGGCGTCGAGGAGACCGCGGCTCGCAGGGTTGTGGGAGGAGCGGATCGCGTTGAAGCCCGCCTCCTTGAGCAGACGAACGCGGCGCCGGTCGGCTTCCGCGGGGGACGCCGCACCGAGGATGCCGTTGTCGTGGTGGATGCAGCCGCCGCGCAGAAGCGTCTCGCGGCCGTTGACGAAGAAGCCCCGCGGGCCCCACGACAGCGCACGCACGCCGAAGCGCACCTCCGCGACCTCGGGCTCTGCCTCAGGCCCCACCTCGGGCTCGAGCATGGGCGTCGCGTCGCCCATTCCCGCAGCCATGTTTGTCTTCTCCGCGGCGACAGTCACGCGGCAGGTGTAGAGGTACGGGGTCTCGTCGCTCCACAGGTGGGCGTCGGGTATCTCGAGGTCGCAGGGGGCGCCTGTGCCGGTCGCCACGACGGCTCCGTCCGCGTCCAGGATCTCGATCGTCGCGTCGGTCGGCACGCCCGTCACCCAGACGACAGCGGGTTTGTACGAGAGCGTCTCCACGCGCAGGTCCCAGGGCCCAATGGCCGCCACGGCGCCCGTGTCCGGCGCAGCAGCCGCATCCGCCACGGCGGCCGTGCCCGGCGCGCCGAGCCACAGCTCGACGGGCCGGTAGATGCCACCGCCCGCGTACCAGCGGGAGTTCGGCTGGTCCTCCGTCGAGCAACGCACCTCGACCACGTTTGTCTTACCCGGTACGAGCACCGAGTCGATACGGACGAGGAAGGGACGGTAGCCGTACGGCACGGACGCCAGCAACTCACCGTTGACCCGCACCTCCGCGTGCGCCATCACGCCGCCGAACTCCAGCTCCACGCGGCGGTCCGCCCAATCGGCGGGCACGTCGAGCTCCTTGGTGTAGCGGTAGCGACCGCCCTCGTAATAGGCACCGCCCGCACCGCTCGGGGCGTCGGCGCGCCGGGCCTCGATCTGCATCGCGTCGTGCGGCAATGTCACGGGCACCGGTCCGCCCGCTGCGGTCACGACTGCTGCACTTTCCTGCACCGAAAGCTTCTCAAAGAGCCAGCCGCGATTGAAATCATATCTACGCATGGGGTTCCTTCTCTCTCGTCATCCATCCCACTCTAGCAGGTGGCATCAATCCTCGCCTTCCCGAGGGCCTGCAACACCGGCGGAAGGTTTCCGACAGCAATCGGCAGAGAAGGGATTCTGCATGCGATGCCAAAGTGCAGCGGGAGGGGCCCCAACTCCTCAACAGCTCGATATGAAGTGCAGCCAGTGCACCTTCATTGTCACAGCAACGAATCGGTTTACCCCCTTGGGCGGGGTTTTGCGTAATTTCGTGACAAACGCCGTGTGGGAGGGTTACTCGTCAGCCGCCCATCGGACCGATTTACCCTCCCGGGCAGGGTTTTACGAATATTCGCAGAAAACTCTACGTGAGAGGGTCGCCCACCAATCATGCGCCGGATCGATTTACCCTCTTAGGTGTGGTTTTACGCAAATCCGCAGCAAAGCCCATGTAGGAGGGTAACTCGCCAGAGAGCACCCGAGAGCGAGCGGCGGCCATGACGCATGCCGGAAAGCCATGGTGCACGCCGAAAAGCCATGGCGCACGTCGAGATGTCATGCCGCGCGCTATGAAAAATCCCCCCGGCACACCAGACGCGTAGCCAGGGGGATGTTTCATGTGCTCATGAACCGCTCGCAACCGCATAGCCGCCTGTCGGGCGCAGGCCAGCGGTTGCGGCCCGAAGTGGTGAAGACGAACGTATCGCTCGCCACCGCGAAGACGGACCTACAGCTCGGCGCCGCCGCCAAAGATCGTGGAGGTCGGCTGGTTGGTGTAGACCTGGTTGATGGCTTCGGCCAGCTCGTCGGCGACCGAGATCGTCTTGATCTTGGAGCCGGGCTGGTTGGCGACGGCGCAGGGGATGGCGTCGGTCACGCAGCACTCCTCGATGGGGGCCTCCTGCAGGCGCTCGATGGCCGGGCCGGAGAAGATGCCGTGGGTCGCGCAGACGTAGATCTCGCGGGCGCCCTGCTTCTTGAGCTCCTTGACGGAGCCGCACAGCGTGCCGGCGGTGTCGATCATGTCGTCGTTGACGATACAGATCTTATCCTTGATGTCGCCGATCACGGCCAGCACCTCGGAGACGTTGTGCTTGGGGCGGCCCTTGGCGGCGATGGCCAGGTTGCAGCCGATCATGTCGGCCAGCTTCTTGGCGGCCTTGGCGCGGCCGGCATCGGGCGAGACGACGACCATCTCGTCGGTGTTCCAGCCCTTCTCCTCCGCGAGGTCGTTGTAGTACTGGCCAAAGAGGTCGAGCGCGGTGAGGTGCGTCACAGGGATGTCAAAGAATCCCTGGATCTGGCCCTGGTGCAGGTCGAGCGTGATCACGCGGTCGACGCCGGAGGTCTCGAGCAGGTTGGCCACCAGGCGCGCAGTGATCGGCTCGCGCGGGGCGGCCTTGCGGTCCTGACGGGCGTAGGCGTAGTGCGGGATGACGGCGGTGACGGAGGCCGCGGAGGCACGCTTCGCCGCGTCGGCCGCGATCAGGAGCTCCATCAGGATGTCGTTGACGTTGGAGCCGGTGATGGACTGGATGATAAAGACCTCGTCGCCGCGGACGGACTCCTCGAAACGGCAGTAGATCTCACCGTTGGCGAACTTCTCGATCTTGAGGCCCGAGAGCTCCAAGTGGAGGATGTCGGCGATCTTTTGCGCAAGCTCGCGGTTGCCGTTGCCGGTATAGAGCTTAATCTCCTTGTAGGCGGGCATCGGGGCGTGGAGGTTTTCGTACATTTAGTTCTCCTTCTTGAGACGAGCCATACGCGCGGAAGCATATCCTTCGATGATCTTCTGCTCGGACCGTTCGATTGCCAGCGCGTCGGCCGGCACATCGCGGGTGATGCAGGAGCTGGCGCCCACGAGGGCACCGTCGCCGATCGAGACCGGCGCAACCATCATAGTATCGGAACCGACAAACACATTGTCCCCTATGAAGGTCTTATTCTTATGGACCCCATCATAGTTGCAAGTGATTGAGCCCGCACCGACGTTGACGCCCTCGCCCATCGTCGTGTCGCCGATGTAGCTGAGGTGCGGCACCTTGGAGCCCTTGCCGATCGTGGAGTTCTTGATCTCCACGTGCGTGCCGGCCTTGGAGCCGTCGAGCAGGTGGGCACCGGGACGCAGGTAGGCGCGCGGGCCGCAGTTGACGTCGTTTTCGAGCGTGGCCTGGATAGCGACCGTCTCGTCCACAGTGCAGTCGTCGCCGACCGTCGTGTCGGTCAGGCGGGTGTTGGGGCCGACGGTGCAGCCCTCACCGATGCTGGTCTTGCCCCAGAGCATCGTGAGGGGAAGCAGGACGGTGTCGCGGCCGACCGTCACGTCGGGGCCGACCCAGACGGAGTCGGGGTCGAGCATCGAGACGCCCTCGGCCATCAGGCCCTCGTTGATGCGTCGCTGCATGACCTTGTTGGCCTCCGCGAGCTGGGAGCGGCTGTTGACGCCGAGCAGCTCGGTGTAGTCGTCCACGTGCACCGCCGCGACCGGCTCGCCCATGCCCACGTAGATACCCACCATGTCGGTGAGGTAGTACTCGTGCTGGACGTTGTCGTTGCCGATCTTGTCGATGTTGGCCGTCAGGCGGCCGCCGCAGAAACAGTAGATGCTGGAATTGCACTCGGTCAGGCGCTCGCGCTGCTCGGGCGTGCAGTCCTTGTGCTCGATGATCGAGCGGACGCTGCCGTCCTCCGCGAAGTCCAGGCGACCGTAGCCCGTGACGTCGGGCGGGGTCATCGTGAGCACCGTGCAGGCGTTGTGCGCCGCCATGGTGCGCTGGATCAGGTCCTTGATCGTGTCGGCGCGCAGGAGCGGCGAGTCACCCGAGAGCACCACGACCGGGCCCTGGAAGCCGCCGAGCGCGTCGCGCACCACGCGCACCGCGTGACCGGTGCCGAGGCGCTCCGTCTGCTCGACGAAGGTCACGTCCTCGCCCGCCAGCGACGCGCGCACCTCGTCGGCGCCGTTGCCGACGACCACGACCACGCGGTCGACGCCGGCGTCGCGGGCGGCACGAACCGACCACCAGACCAGCGGCTTGTCGAGGACCTTGTGAACTACTTTGGGATGACGGGACTTCATACGCGTACCCTCGCCCGCGGCGAGGACAATCGCAGTAATGGGCATAGATAAGCCTCCAGCGACTCGTACGTGAGATGCGAACCCACTATAACGCGACTTTTGACGCACCTTTGACGCGGTATCAAAAAGGCACACACAAAAGTGGCTGGGGCAGAGGGGATCGAACCCCCATTCACGGCACCAAAAACCGTTGTCCTACCATTGGACGATACCCCAGTGCATGGGACATTCTAACAGGTTGCGACGCTGCACGGGGGCGCGGCGTGCGCATCGCCATTTCTACGCAGGTCGACTGCGTGACGGTCCCCCGTCACCTGTCACGTGTCACTCCCCCGTCACCTGTCACCTCACGTCACCGTGTCACTCCCCCGTCACCTGTCACGCTTTCGCGGGCCAGCCGGGCGCGATCACGGGCGGCTCGGGGCTGGCCCAGCTGCCCAGCTTGGCGTTGGGATCCGCGTCGAGCGTGAGCGGCGCCGTGACACCCGCACGATAGCTGCGCAGGGCCACGGCCGCGATCATCGCGCCGTTGTCGCCGCAGACCTTCATCGGGGGCACCGTCACACGTACGCCCCTCTTGCCGAACTTCCGGCGGTACGCCTCACGGAGCTGCGGATTGGCCGCCACGCCGCCGCCGACGCAGAAGTCGTGCACGCCGGTCTGCTTGACCGCCTCGGCGGCCTTTGCCACCTGCACGTCGATGACCGCCGCCTCAAAGCTCGCCGCCAGATCGGGCAGATTCACGGGACGGCCGGCCTTGTTCTCGCCCTCGATATAAGTGATGACCGAGGTCTTGAGACCCGAAAGCGAGAAGCGGAAGTCGTGGCTGTGCATCATCGCGCGCGGGAAGTGGATGGCCTTGGGGTTGCCCTGTGCCGCCAGCCGCGAGATCACGGGGCCGCCAGGATAGCCCAGGCCCAGTGCCTTGGCCACCTTGTCAAAGGCCTCGCCCACCGCGTCGTCGATGGTCGAGCCGAGCACCTCGTAGTCGCCCCAGCCGCGCACGTGCACGAGCAGGGTGTTGCCGCCCGAAACCAGGCTGGCCACAAAGGGCGGCTCCAGGTCGGGCGTCTCGAAGAGGTTGGCAAAGAGGTGCCCCTCCAGGTGGTTGACCGCGATGAGGGGCAGGTCGGCGCCCGCGCAGAGGCCCTTGGCAAATGCGACGCCCACGACCAGCGCGCCCACCAGGCCGGGGCCCGCTGTCACGCCGACAGCGGCGAGGTCGGACGGGACCAGCGTATCGCAGCCAAAATAAGCGCCCGCCTGTGCCATCGTCTCCTCGTACACGCCGACGATCGCCTCGGTGTGCTTGCGGCTCGCGATCTCGGGCACCACACCGCCGAAGCGCGCGTGGAAGTCAATCTGCGTCGCGACCACGTTTGCGCAGATATGGCCTTCGCCGTCGATCACGGCCATGGCCGTCTCGTCACAGGAGGACTCGATGGAGAGGATCAGCGGTGCCGCGGCGGCAAGACGACCCCGGACCTCGGCGCTCCGCTCACCGGCGGGCGTCGGCCAGGGGCGGACGGACGGGCGCGGCTCCGGGCGCTCCCCTACCAGGTGCTCGTCGACCTGGAGGGGCAGGTCTGCGCGGAGAATGAGGGCGTTCTTCCCCTGGCCGTAGTAGTCGGGGCGGCGGCCCGCCTCGGCAAAGCCGAGCGTCGCGTACAGCGCGCGGGCGGCCTCGTTGCCGTCCCAGACCTCCAGCGAGATGGTCTGCGCGCCCAGCATCTGGGCGTCGTAAGCCACGCGCGAGAGCAGGCGGCTAGCCACGCCGGAGCGGCGATGCGCCTCTTCGACCGCGACGTCGTAGATCTCGAAATCAGAGCCCGCGAGCGTACCGCCCGCGAATCCGATCACGCGGCCCTGGTCGTGCGCGACCCACCAGGTGCGGCCGGGCTGCGAGAGCTCCTCGTAGAACATGTCGCGCTTCCACGGCGTGTGGATACCTTGAGCAAAGACGGACGACTCGAGCTCGGCGACCATGTCGAGGTCGTTCACGGACATGGGGCGCAGCTGCAGGTGGATCGAGGCGAGCGCGTCGTCCACACCCGTCACCTCGACGGATGTCGGCGCCTTGAGCCCCAGGCGCTTGCGTTCGTTTTCCTCCGCGTCGGACAGGCGCGTGTAGACGGGCAGGACGAGCGCGGGGTCGCCGTTGCCGATACGGGCGCGGCCCTCGGGGGACGTAGCCGCGCGCAGCAGGCCCTCGCCCGTCGGCAGCCAGAGCGCCTCGTCCACGTAGGACGTAAAGCCCGCCGCCTCGAAGCGCGCACGGTACTTGGCAAGGCCACCGCCCGCGAGCCGCAGGTCCTCCCGGTCCGCGCGTGCGGCCCAGTCCGCGATGCAGACGTCCGCCTTCACGACCGTCTCGGCCTCGAAGGTGCGGTGTGCGCCCTCGTCGTCGAGTATGTAGACGCCGGGATAGACCTCGCCGCGCATCGCGTCGGCCGCCACGGCGAGCTTGCCGCGCACGCCGGCCGCCCACGCGGTCCACGCGACGGCGTCGAGCGCCGAGGTGCCGTAGAGCGGGGTGCCGAGGCCGCAAGCCAGGCCCTTGCCCGTGGCGATGCCGATGCGGACGCCCGTGAACGAGCCGGGTCCGCGCCCGACCAGCACGGCGTCCACGTCGCCCATCGTCAGGCCCGCCTGGGCCAGCACGTCCGCGCAGGTGGACACGAGCTCCACGTTTGCCTTGCGGCGGCAGAGGTGGTCGCCCGCGGCGAGCACCTCCACGGTGCCACCGTCCACGCGCGCGACGGCGCACGCCAGCATATCGGTCGAAGTGTCGAGTGCTAGAACCAGCATGTATGTCTTCCCTCTACATCAGAGTCGGTAATAAAAGCAGAAGCAATAAGGACGGGACCATGATAAGGACAGCGGTGCGACCGCGGGGCCAACGTGTCCCCAGGCACACACGGTCCACTGGCCGGCGCAGGAGGTCTGCCGCCAGATACGGGGCTCGCAGCCAACCAGGGACGGCGCACCACCGGACGCTAGAGCGCGGCGACGATCTGCTCCGCCCGGGCACAGCGTGGCACGAGGCGAATCTCGCGGCGCGGCTCCTCGCCCACCGCGGCCTCGTCGTCCAGACGGCTCAGGTAGACGTCCAGGCGGTCGTCGCCGATCTCGTCGGCGAACTGCTCGCCCCACTCGATCGCGCACACGCCGTCGGACCCGAGCACGTCGTAGAGCCCCGTATCCTCGAGCTGGTCGGGGTCCTCCAGGCGGTACAGGTCGAAGTGGTAGAGCGGCATCTCGCTGCCCTCGTACACCATCTCGATCGTGAAGGTCGGGCTGGTCACGTCGTCGGTCACGCCCAGGCCGTCGGCGATGCCCTTGGTGAGCTGGGTCTTGCCCGCCCCCAGGTCGCCCGTGAGCACCAGCACGTCGCCCGGCGCGAGCGCACCGGCCAGCCGGCGGCCAAAGGCTATCGTTTCCTCCGCAGACGACGTCTGCAAGACAAACTCGCTCATCACATACCTTCCTGTGCGGGATGCTCCGCGAGCCACTGGCCCAGCGCGCGGAAGTCCTGCTCGAGATACTGTTGCCACTCGCGGTGGTAGAGGGCCGAGGCCGGATGCAGCACCGGCAGCACGGTGAAGTGGCCCGTCTGGTAGAACTTGCCGCGCAGGCTCATCATGCCCGCGTCGGTGTGCAGCACAAAATGCGCCGCAAAACGACCGAGGCACACGATCACGTCGGGCCAGATGCTGCGGATCTGCTCGCGCAGATAGGGCGAGCAGACCTCGATCTCCTCGGGCCGCGGGTCGCGGTTTTGCGGCGGGCGGCACTTGAGGACGTTGGCGATGTAGATGTCCTCGCGGCGCAGGCCGGCGAGCGAGAGCAGCGAGTCGAGGTTGTGCCCGGCGGCGCCGACAAAGGGCTCGCCCTGCAGGTCCTCGTTGCGGCCCGGCGCCTCCCCGATGAACATCACGCGGGCGTGCGGGTTGCCCACGCCAAAGACGAGATTGGTACGCGTCTCGCCCAGCGGGCAGAGGCGGCAGTCGCCCAGCACGGCGCGCACCTCCTCCAGCGTCACCTCGCGCGGGCGCTGGTGGTCGTGGCCCGGGATGTGCATCACAGCCATGGAACCCTCCTCGGTGAAGAGGCTCGGACGCGGCTTTTTGGGCCTAGACATAGATCTTCTCGAGCCTGAGGCCAAAGTCGCAGGTGACCTCGTAGTTGATGGTGTCGCGCGTGACGGCCATGTCGTCGACCGTGATCTCGTCGTCGCCGTCGCGGCCGATGATCGTCACGATGTCGCCGACCTCGACCGGGTGGACGGGACGGTAGGTGCGCGCGGTGTTGACGGGGACCGCAAACATGAACTGGTCCATGCAGATGCGGCCGACCTGCTGCATGCGCTGGCCGTTGACCAGCACCTCCATGCGGTTGGAGAGCACGCGGGCCAGGCCGTCGGCGTACCCGACGGGCACCGTGGCCACCTGCACGCCGCGGGCGGGCACGCGGTAGGTCATACCGTAGCTGACGCCGGCGCCGACCTGCGGGTAGACGGTGCGGATCACGCGGGCGCGGACGCTCATGACCGGCTCGAGGTCGATGCGGGTGCGCGTGATGTCGGCGGGCTGCAGGCCGTAGAGGCCGATGCCCACGCGGCACATATCGTAGCGCTGCTTGGGGTGCATGATCGTGCCGGGGGTGTTGTCGCAGTGGACGAGGCCCGTCTCGAGGCCCGCGTTGCGCAGTGCCTCGACCGTCTCGGCAAAGCGGTTGGCCTGCAGCTCAAAGTCCCAGTTGGCAGGCTCGTCGGCCGTAGCGAAGTGCGTGAAGGTGCCGGCGCACTCCAGCCCGCGGTGAAAGTCGATGGTCCGGCGGAACTCCACAGCGTCCGCCGGCAGGACGCCGATGCGGGTCATGCCCGTGTCGACGGCCAGGTGGTACTTGCCCACCTTGCCCAGCGCGGCGGCACGCTCGCCGTATGCGAGCGCGAACTCCACCTGGTAGACCGCGGGCATGATGTCGTACTCGATCAGGGTGTCGACCGCCTCGACCGGGCACTGGTTGAGCATCAGGATGGGCCACTCGATGCCGGCCTTGCGCAGCTCGACGCCCTCGGCGACCGTCGCGACCGCGAACTGGGAGGCGCCGCCCGAGTGGAGCGCCTTGGTGCACTCGACCGCGCCGTGACCGTAGGCGTCCGCCTTGACCGCGCACATCATCTGGGTGCGCGGGCCGATGATCTGCTTGAAGGCGCGCGCGTTGCGGCGCACCGCACCGAGGTCGATTTCCTCCCATGCCCATCTGTCGTCGGGGCCGGTTACCTGCATGTTGGATGCTCCTTATTCTCGTCCGTGCCCCGCGGGCACGCTGACCTTGCCGTTGACCCTGCCGTCGCCCCCCACAGGGTAGCGGCGAAGACACTCGTTCTTATTCCGCGTCGTAGGACACCTGGCGCTCGATGGCGTCCTGCGCCAGGCCGATCGTGTCGATGATGTCGCCGGCCATCACGCCGCGCGAGCCGTAGCGCTCGGAGGCGATGGCGCCAGCCTGGCCGTGGACCTCGCACGCGAGCGCCGTCAGGAGCGTCAGGCCGTCGGTGCCGATGTGCGAGCCGGCCATCATGCCCGCGATGATGCCGCCGAGCACGTCGCCCGAGCCGGCCGTCGCGAGCGCCGCGGGACCGGGCTTGGGCAGCAGCGCCATCTCGGTGCTCACACACGCCGTGGCGCTGCCCTTGGCGACCACGCAGAGCTCGGAGCCGCCGTCGGCCCACACGATGCGGCGCGCGGCCTCCATCTGGGAAGTGAGCGAGTCGGGCGGCGTGTCCGCCAGGCCCACCAGACGGCCGAGCTCGCCGCGGTGCGGCGTCAGGACCAGCGGGTCCTTGCGTCGCAGGAGCTCGGGGAAGTCGTCGAGCTTGCCCGAGGTCAGGCGGGCCAGGCAGTTGAGGCCGTCCGCGTCGATGACCAGCGGCACCTCGGTCTCGAGCAGGCGGGAGACGACCGACACCGTGGCGGCGTTCACGCGCATGCCGGGGCCGACGAGCGTCACCGTGCGCTTCTCGGCGAGCGTGGCGACCGCGTCGCGGGCCCGCTCGGAGAAGCAGCCGTCGTCGCCGCTGGGCAGCCCGACCACGGGGATCTCGAGCATGTGCGTCTGGACGATGCCCGCGATGGCGGCGGGCACCGCGAGCGTCACGTAGCCCGCGCCCGCGCGGGCGGCGGCCTTCGCGGCCATCATAGCGGCGCCGGGATAGCGGGCGGAGCCGCCCACCACCAGCACGGAGCCGCGGGTGAATTTGTCGACCGCAGACGAGGGCGGCTCCATCACCTCGATGTAGTCCTCGAGGTCGGGCCTCCATGCCACGGGGTCGGCCTCGCGGGCCAGGCGCTCGGTCTGCTCGGCGAGCGGCGCGACGACGATGGCACCGCAGGCGTCGCGGCCCGCGTCGGACAGCAGGCCCGGCTTGAGCACGAGCATCGTCACCGTGACGTCGGCTATCACGCAGGCGCCGGCAGCGAGTCCCGTCTGCGCGGACAGGCCGCTCGGGACGTCGGCCGAGACCACGCGGGCACCGGAGTTGTTGACCGTGTCGATCCAGACGCCAAAGGGGGCGCGGACCTCGCCGCGGAACCCGGTGCCGAGCATCGCGTCGATCACGACGTCCGACCGGGAGAAGAGCGCCTCGAGCTGGTCGCGCGGCGGGGCGACCATCACGCCCACGCCCTCCTTGCGCGCGCTCTGCGCCACGACGCGGGCGAGGTCGCTGTGGATGCTGTCGACCTCGACGGGCGTGACGACCGTCACACGCACGCCGCGCTTCATGAGGACCTCTGCTGCCACCCAGCCGTCGCCTCCGTTGTTGCCGAGGCCCGCAAGGATCGCGACCTCCTTCACGTCGCCCATCCGGAGCACCTCGTGTGCGAGGGCGGACCCCGCGCGGTGCATCAGCTCGGACACACTGACGCCCACGTGGGTGAGCGCCTCCTCCACCTGTCGTACGTCCTCGACATTGAGCACTGGTTGCATGTGACGGCTCCTTAGGGCTTGCTTGCGGGCGGGCACCCCGCTCGTTTATTTCATCGGACTCTGCTGGTACTGCTCTAGTTCGTCGAGCACGGTGCGGGCGGCACGGAAGGTGTCGCGCAGCTCCGCCTCGGGGTCCTTCTTTTCCTCTACCTTGGGACGCACCTCGTCGGTCACCGCGACGGCATTCGCCACGGCGACGTCGTGCGTCAGCGAGAGCGAGAGCGCGATCTCGCGCACCCCCTGCCCCTCGGCGGCCTGCGCCGCCCCGCCTGCGAGGATCGCGCGCGGACGGCCCGACTCATCATATGCGACCGAGACGTCATGGGGTCCGGCACCGCGGCCCAAATCGATACCGAGCGCCTTGAGCACCGCGCCGCGTGCCGCGAAGAAGGCCGCATATCCCGCGGCGGGACGCGCCCTGCGGTCGCAGTAGTCGCGTTCGCCAGGCGTGAAGACACGCGCAGCGAACCCCGGGGTGCGTCCCAAGGTCCGTTCCATACGCGCTATCTCCATCATGTAGACGCCGATACCAGCCGAAGCCATGCCGCGCTGCGCTCCTACTCCACGGTGACGGACTTCGCCAGGTTGCGGGGCTTGTCCACGTCGCAGCCGCGCTCGAGCGCCACGTAGCGGGCGAGCATCTGCAGGTGGACGATGGCCACGATGGGCACCAGCTCCTCCTCGGGGACGGGCGGAATCCACAGCACGTCTTCGCACTGCTGGGCGACCTCGACGTCGCCGTCGGTCGCCACGGCGATGCAGTGGGCGCCGCGGGCCTGGACCTCCTGGATGTTGCTCACGGTCTTGTCGTGCACGTGGTCGGCGGGCACGATGGCCACCACCGGGAAACCCGGCTCCAAGAGGGCGATCGGGCCGTGCTTCATCTCGCCGGCGGGGTAGGCCTCGGCGTGCAGGTAGCTGATCTCCTTGAGCTTGAGCGCGCCCTCGTAGGCGGTCGTGGAGTTGACGCCGCGGCCCAGGAAGAGCGCGGAGTGCGCCCTGCGGAAGACGCGGGCGACCTTTTTGTCCTGCCACCTGCGGGAGATCACCTCGCGGATGAGGTCGGGCAGCGCCGCGAGGTCGTGGTAGCGGCGCTGGACCTCGGCCAGGTCGATGGATCCGTTGGCGTAGGCGAGGCGCAGCGCCAACAGGCTCGCGGCCACGATCTGGGCGGTGTAGGCCTTGGTCGAAGCCACGCAGACCTCGGGGCCGGCCTGGACGTACATGGTGCCGTCGGACTCGCGCGCGGCCGTGGAGCCGAGCACGTTGGTGATCGCAAACACCTTGCAGCCCAACGCCCGCATGCGCTTGGCGGCGGTCAGGGTGTCGGCCGTCTCGCCCGACTGCGTGACGATCACGCACAGGGTGCGGTCGGTGACCAGCGGCTCCTTGTAGTTGAGCTCGGAGGCGTACTCGCACACGGCGGGGATCTTGGCCCAGCGCTCGATCATCTCGCGCGCGATCAGGCACACATGGTAAGACGTGCCGCAGGCCACCAGGTACACACGGTCGATGGTGGCGAGCTCCTCCTTGGTCATCGAGAGCTCGTCGAGCTCGATGCCGTGCTCGCCCAGGCGGTCCTTGAGCAGGCGCTCGATGGCCTCGGGCTGCTCGGAGATCTCCTTGGCCATGAAGTCGGAATACCCGCCCAGCGTCGCCGCCGAGGCGTCGAAGTCGATCTCGAGGGTCATGGGATGGTCGTTGGGCAGGCCGTCGGCATCGTACACCTGCACGCTGCCGTCGGGCTTGAGGGAGGCCAGCTGGCCGTCCTCCAGGCTGATCACGTGCTTGGTCACACCGGCGAGCGGCATGGCGTCGGAGGCGGCATAGGCACCGTCCGGCGTGCTGGCCACGACGACCGGGGAACCCTGACGGGCCACGACGATCTCGCCCGGCGCGTCGGCGCACTCGACGGCGAGCGCCCAGGAGCCCTCGAGGCGCGCGATCGCGTTGCGGACGGCGGCCACGAGGTTGCCCTTGGCGGGACCGTTCCACGCGTCCTCGATGAGGTGCGCGATGATCTCGGTGTCGGTGTCGGAGACGATGGTGTGGCCGTGCTGGCGCAGGTAGCCGCGCAGCTCCTGGAAGTTCTCGATGATGCCGTTGTGCACGATCGCGATGCGGCCAGAGCAGTCCAGGTGCGGGTGCGCGTTGCGGTCGGTCGGGGCGCCGTGGGTGGCCCAGCGGGTGTGGGCGATGCCCTGCGTGCCCACCAGGTTGGCCGTCTTGCAGCGCTCGGCAAGCACGGAGACGCGGCCGGAGCACTTCACGCCATGCAGCTCCCCGTCGGAGGACAGCACCTCGAGACCGGCCGAGTCGTACCCGCGGTACTCGAGGGCCGCAAGGCCGTCAAGCAGGAACTGCTGCGCCTGGTGTTTTCCGGTATAAGCTACGATTCCGCACATGTGATACCTCCTTGAGGCTCCTACTCCCTACCCCAACCTATCGCATCGTGAGGCGCAAAGACAAACGTGCGTCTCGCACCTGCACCAATCCGCCTGCCCTACTCCGCGGCCAGCCCGCGGTCGTTGATCACTTTTATCAGGCGGTCGACGTACTGCTCGCACAGCTCGTCGGTGGTCGCCTCGACCATCACACGGATCTTGGGCTCGGTGCCGCTCGCGCGCAGCAGGATGCGGCCGTCGCCGCCCAGCTCGCGGGTCACCTGATCCACGGCTGCCAGGACCTCGGGGTCCTCCTGGGCCGCCTGCTTGTCTTTGACCACCACGTTCTTGAGGCACTGCGGGTACTTCTGCATCTCGCCGGCGAGCATGGACAGCGGGAGCTTCTTCTCCAGCATGGTCATCATCACCATGAGCGAGGTCAGGATGCCGTCGCCCGTGCTGGCGTACTTGCCGAAGATGATGTGGCCGGACTGCTCGCCGCCGAGGACGAAGTGGTTGGCCATCATGTTCTCGGCCACGTACTTGTCGCCGACGTTGGTCTTCTCGGTGCGGATACCCAGGGCCTCGCAGGACTTGTGCAGGCCCAGGTTGGACATGATCGTGGTGACGATGGTGTTGCCGTCGAGCTGGCGGGTCTCCTTGAGGTACTTGCCGCACAAAAACATGATCTGGTCGCCGTCGATCGCATTGCCCTTCTCGTCCACCGCCAGGCAGCGGTCGGCGTCGCCGTCGTAGGCAAAGCCCGCGTCGAGGCCGTTGTCCACGACGTAACGCTGCAGGCCCTCGATATGGGTGCTGCCGCAGTGGTCGTTGATGTTGACACCGTCGGGCTGGTTGTTGATCACGTAGACCTTGGCGCCCAGGGCCTCGTAGACCGCGCGGGCGATGTTCCAAGAGGCGCCGTTGGCGCAGTCGAGACCCACCTTCATGCCGTTGAAGGCACGCGTGGGGATGCTCATCAGGTAGCCGATGTAGCGGTTGCGGCCGGCGGCGTAGTCGACCACGTTGCCCATGTGCTCGCGCGTGGCGTGCGGGACCTCGCCGGCCTCGCCGTCGAGGTAGGCCTCGATCAAGGCCTCGATCTCCGGCTCGATCTTTTGCCCGTTGGCGCGCATGATCTTGATGCCGTTGTCGTAGAAGGGGTTGTGCGACGCGCTGATCATCACGCCGCAGTCGAAGTCGGCGGTGCGGCAGCAGTAGCTGACGCTGGGCGTGGTGGTCACGTGCAGCAGGTAGGCGTCGGAACCCGAGGAGGTGATGCCGCTGGAGAGGGCGTACTCGAGCGTATAGGAGCTGCGCCGTGTGTCTTTGCCGATCACGATGCGGGCGCGCCCGTCCTCGTGCTGCTGCCCGTAGTACCAACCGATGTAGCGGCCCACCTTGAAAGCCTGCTCTGCCGTCAGCACGACGTTGGCCTCGCCGCGGAATCCGTCAGTCCCGAAATACTTGCCCATGGCAGTGTTCTCCTTTTGCGTCGAGGGGCGCACGGCCGCCTCGCTGTGACGTCCCGCCCGCGGCGAGACACAGACATACGTGTTTAATACTAGCCGTCCCGCCCCGCGCTTGGCACCCGAGTGCCCATCTGTCGGTAAAAAGCAAAACCGTCTGATTGCACCGGCTCGTCATCCGGTCGTCTCATTGGCCGACAAGACAATCCGCAACAGGTCAATTTGGCTTTCCTCCTGACCATCCTTTGAGGTACCCGTCCTTTTGGTTTGCCCACCTGTATGCTAGTCGCGGCGCTTTGCCGCCGAGTTACAAAAAGACCCGCCGGTCTGAGCCGACGGGTCTGTGTGACGCACGTATGCGACCAGCGATTAACGCTTGGAGAACTGCGGGCGCTTGCGGGCCTTCTTGAGGCCGTACTTCTTGCGCTCGACCGCACGGGCGTCGCGGGTCAGGAAGCCGGCCTTCTTGAGCTCGGCGCGGTACTCGCCGGCGTCCAGCAGGGCGCGGGCGATGCCCAGGCGGACGGCGCCGGACTGACCGTTGATGCCGCCGCCGTCGCAGTTGGCGAAGACATCAAAGTGGCCGGTGGTGTCGGTGACCTGGAAGGGAGCGAGCGCGTTGTCCACGAGCTGCTGACGGCCGAAGTAGTTGAGGGCGTCGCGGCCGTTGACGGTGAACTTGCCCGTGCCGGGGACGAGGCGCACGCGGGCGGTAGCCTCCTTGCGGCGGCCGGTGCCGGTATAGACGACGGTGTCTGCCATGGCTTAAGCCCTCCAATCGATCTTGACGGGGTTCTGGGCGGTGTGCGGATGCTCGGGGCCAGCGTAGACCTTGAGCTTCATGCCCTGCTGACGACCAAGGGTGGACTTGGGGAGCATGCCCTTGACGGCGTGCTCGACCACACGCTCGGGGTGCTTCTCCATGGCCTCCTTGAACGACTCGAAGTGCATGCCGCCCAGCCAGCCGGAGTAGCGCCAATAGCGCTTGTGGTCGGCCTTGACGCCGGTCAGACGGACCTTGTCGGCATTGATGATGACGACGAAGTCACCGGTGTCGGCATTGGGGGTGTACTGGGGCTTGTTCTTGCCACGCAGGGCATTTGCCGCGGTCGTCGCGAGGCGACCGAGGGTTGCGCCGTCGGCGTCGATGAGCACCCACTTGCGCTCGACTTCGCCAGCCTTGGCGTAATGAGTCGACTTCTTCACTTGACTCCTCCACTTACCTACCGTGCGAAACCGCCTCTGGACAGACGGCCGCTAAAATTTGCTTGTCAGAGATTACGGGGCTCTGCAAAGCAGCCTTCCAAGTATAGCTCGCCAATCACGTCTCTACCACCCATTTTTTTCTTCCACAACATGCACAATCTCGCGTGCCTCCCCACGCTTCCAATGTGCGGCAGATCGTTCGTACCGAGAGACACGCGGAGGGGTATCCTGACAGCGATGGATAAAAATCGTATACCCGAGGAGAGCTCCATGGCTACGTTTGCCCTTCATGCCGACCGGTTCGTCCTGCCCGGACGCGTCGCGGGCTCCGGGTATCTGCCCATCGTCGACGGCAGGTTTGGCTTCTTCACCTCCGAGCGTCCCGACTGCAAGGTGGTGGAGGCCCCGGGCAGCTGGGTCGCTCCCGGTCTCGTCGACAGCCACATCCACGGTTTCTACGGTCACGCCACCACCGACCTCGACCCCGAGGGCATCAACCTGGCCAGCATCGAGCTCGCCCGCCGCGGCACCACCTCCTGGCTACCGACCACGTTCACCGAACCGGTCGATGCGATCGGCAACGCGGTCGAGACAATCGCCGACGCGGTCGACACCCGCCCCGCAGACTTCACTGGTGCCCACATACCGGGCATCTTCCTGGAAGGCCCGTTCTTTACCCAAAAGCACGTCGGCGCTCAGAACCCCGACTACCTGATCGACCCAAGCTACGAGGTCTTTGCCGAGTGGCAGCGCCGCGCGCGCGGCCTCATCCGCCGCAGCGCCCTGGCACCCGAGCGCGACGGGTCCCTCGAGTACATCAGCCGCCTCGCAGCGGAGGGCGTCGCCACCGCCATCGGCCACACCGACGCCACCTTCGGGCAGGCGATGGCCGCCGTCGATGCCGGCGCCTCGACCTTTGTCCACACATTCAATGGCATGCGCGGCTTTGCTCATCGCGAGCCCGGCGTTGTGGGCGCCGCGATGGATGCACCCAACGCCTACGCCGAGGTCATCTGCGACGGCTTCCATGTCAAGCCCAACGCCGCCCGAGCCCTCATCCAGGCCAAGGGCTGGCGCCACGTGACGCTCATCACCGACTGCCTGGCCTGCGGCGGCCTCCCCAACGGCGACTATATGAGCGGTGGCATGCCCGTCGTGATGCGCGACGGCGCCTGCTACCTGCGCGACGGCGCAAACGCCGGCAACCTCGCGGGCAGCGTCCTCACGCTCGCGGAGGCCGTGCGCAACGTGGTCGAGTGGGGCCTCGTCACGACCGAGCAGGCGATCCGCATGGCCACCGAGAACCCGGCAATCTCCAACCACATCGACAACGTGTGCGGATACATACTGCCAGGCCGCGTCGCCGACCTTACCGTCTTTGACAACGACCTGGCAGTCACTGCCACCTATGTGGGCGGCTCGCCTGTCGCGTAGCCGTTTCCCACATAGGCGGCTCGCCTGTCGCGTAGGCTAACCCTCGATAGCGGCGCAGAACCACTTGGTGAGCGAGGTCGGGTGCGTGATGCCCGTCCCCACGACGACCGCCCATGCACCGGCGCCCATTGCGGCGGCCGCATCGGCGGGCGTGTGCACGTGCCCCTCGCAAATCACCGGAACGTCCGGGAACTCCTCCACGGCCTGACGCAGGATGGGCAGGTCCGGCCCCTCGTCCATCGTGGTGTTGATGGCGGCCTTGTTGTGGGACAGCGTCGTGGAGACCAGGTCGCAGCCCGCGGCAACGCCGCGACGGATGTCCTCGATCGTCATGCAGTCGGCCATAACCAGCGTGTCGCACTGCTCGCGGAGCGCGGCTACGGTCTCCTCGAACGTACGGCCGTCGGGGCGCGGACGGCCGGTGGCGTCGATGGCGACGACGTCGGCGCCTGCGTTGACGCACGCGATCGCGTGGCGCAGGGTCGGGGTGATGTAGACCCCCTCGTGTCCCTCTTTCCACAGACCGATGACCGGGATCTCGACGCGCCCCTTGATGGCGGCGATATCGGAAAGTCCCTGGCAGCGGATCGCGGCGGCACCGCCCAGCTCGCAGGCGCGGGCCATCTGCGCCATGGTCTCCGGGTGACGCAGCGGCTCTCCGGGATAGGCCTGAACGCTCACGATCAACTTGCCCTTGAGGTTCTGAATAAGTTCGGGCACTGGCATAGCGTTTCCCTTCTCAAATTATGGCGTGCCGAGAATGGGCACGGCTGTGATAAGAAAGACGCGACGGGCCGCAGCAACACAACCCGTCGCGTGATGTCCGACCTTTACAGCTCGGCGTAGGCGCAAGCAAGGAAATTCTCCGCCGCTCCGATAAGGGGCGCGTCGCCGCCGAGGGCGCCGTCGACGATGGGCGTCTGCCTCACGGGCGGCATTGCCTGCCCGAGGAAGGCGCCCTTCATGGCATCGGACCAATGCGGTCCGCACTGCGCCACGGAACCGGACAGGATGACGCACGAGGGGTCGAGCATGTTGCACATGCTGCCGATCACCTCGCCGAGAGCACGGCCCGCGAGCTCCTCGGCAGCCGCAGGGGCTGTATCGCCAGCCCCTGCCCGTCGGTCGATCTCGGCCCCGTCCATCGGGCTCCCGTCCGCCTGCGTCCCATCGCCACCCAGGCGGATGTATTCCCGGATGATCCCCGGGCCCGCCGCGACAGGCTCGAGATGGCCGGCCGCTGTCATGCGGGGGTCGATTGTCTACTTTCTGGGGTCCACGTCAGTGCCCCGGCACGGGAAAGTCCCATATAAGTCCCTATAGCACGGACGCGCTATGCATCCCCATATATGTACGCGCCACTCTCCCTCTTTCAAGGATACCGGGACGACCACCCGATAGATTGAACGACGCCGCATGGCTCCGGCGCGTCGCTAGCCCCTACTCCGCCTCGTTTTCGGGGTGAAGCCAGGCATCCAGCTCGGCCAGGCGCGCCTCTGCCTGGCGACGGCCCTGCAGGTACAGGTCGAGCAGCGGCCAGCCGTTGTGCTCGGCAGTCGACACCTCCACGGGCTTGTCCGGCGCAAAGACAAACGCCTGGCCCGACCGCTCCAACTGCCACAGGAGCTCACGCTGAGCGTTGTAGCGAATGTGGCGGGTACGGAGCGCCTCTATGAAGTAGGGGTAGTCGTCGTAGCGATGGGAGCGGATGGCGAGATTTTGGACCGACTGGTCCTTGAGATAGCTGCGATCCTGCGTCGCGATGACCAGCGCGCGGGTGGCTGGCACATAGCCCTCTGGCAGTTCCGCCGGGGCACTCTCCAGTCCCATCGCCGCCTCGAAGGGGATGGAATCGGTCGTACCGCCGTCCAGGTAACGGTGGCCGTCGATCTCTACCATTTGCGAGACCAAGGGCAGGCTGGCTGAGGCGCGCACGCAGGGCACATCTTCCGGCACGGTGCGCACGGGGAGATACGCAGCCGTACCGAAGACCACGTCCGATGCGACGGCGTACATCTCGAGCGGATTTTCGTTGAAGGTGTAGTTGTCACAGGGATCGAGCTTGTTCTGCACCTCGTCGTAGACGAAATCCCCGCCAGTCAGGTTGCCGGTCCGCACGAGCGACATGAAGGACATGAAGCGCCGGTCGTCGCGGAAGGCGAGCATGATGCGCATGGTACGGCCGATCTGCCGGCTCTTGAAACTCACAGCGTTCATGGCGCCGGCCGACGTGCCCCACACGCTCGAGAACTCATCGGTGAACCCGCGCTCCATGAGCACGTCCAATACACCGGCGGTAAAGATGCCTCGGTATCCCCCGCCCTCAAGAACCAGCGCGATCCGATCCCTTGCCATATCATCCCCCAATCGCTCAACGATCAAGATTCTACCCGACTCGCGACCATAACCCACCAAAGCCAGGGAGCTCGGCGTGCCGTTCCGGCACCTCTACGTAATAGACAAGGGTCCCTCCCTCGCATGTGTGCAAAGTATCTTGCGAAGCGTACTTTGCATGCATGTGAGGGAGGGACCCGTCAGGTACCGATAAGCTCAGAGGTACTAGAACTGCGCGCCGCACTTCTTGCAGACGCGGACCTTCTTGCCCTCGGCGTTGACCTCGTGGCCCACGCGGGTGGCCTTGCCGCAGCTCGGGCAGACGAGAGCGACGTTGCTCACGTCGATCGCAGCCGGCTTCTCGACGATGCCGCCCTGCTGGTTGAGCTGGTTGGGCTTGGTGTGACGCTTCACGATAGCGACACCCTCGACGACGACCTTGCCCTCGGAGGGCAGAGCGCGCAGGACTTCGCCGCGGGCGCCCTTGTCCTTACCGGAGAGGACCTCGACCTGGTCGCCCTTCTTGACGTTCATCTTCGGCATGTCTCACGCCTCCTTACAGCGTCTCGGGTGCGAGCGAGACGATCTTCATGTAGTGCTTCTCGCGCAGCTCACGAGCGACGGGCCCGAAGATACGGGTGCCCTTGGGCTCGCCATCCTTGTCGACGAGGACGCAGGCGTTCTGGTCGAACCGGATGTAGCTGCCGTCCTTGCGGCGGGTCTCCTTGACGGTGCGCACGACCACGCAACGGACAACGTCACCCTTCTTGACGGAGCCGCCGGGAGTGGCCTCCTGGACGGCGCACATGATGACGTCGCCGATGCCGGCGTAACGACGCTTGGAGCCACCCATAACCTTGATGCACTTCACACGCTTGGCGCCGCTGTTGTCGGCGACGTTCAGCTGTGTCTCCATCTGGATCATTTCATGCCTCCCAAACTACTTAGCGCGCTCGACGATCTCGACCACGCGCCAGCGCTTGGTCTTCGACAGCGGACGGGTCTCCATTACGCGAACGGTGTCGCCGAGGCCGCACTCGTTCTTCTCATCGTGACAATGCAGCTTCTTGCTGATCGTCATCATCTTGCCGTACTTGGGGTGGTGCTTGCGGTACTCGATCTGCACGGTGATGGTCTTGTCGCCGGAAAGAGAGACGACTTTACCGGTGCGGACCTTACGTGCGTTCCTGGTTTCGTCAGCCATGTCTCACTCCGGTCTACTTCGCCGCAGCCGCGTCGGCTGCGATCTGACGTGCGCGCATCTCAGTCTGCACGCGGGCGATGTCGCGCTTGACGTTGGTCACGCGCGCCGTGTTGTCCAGCTGGCTGGTAGCCATCTGGAAGCGGAGGTTAAAGAGCTCCGCGCGGCTCTCATCGAGCTTCTGTGCCAGCTCGGCGTCAGAGAGCGCCTGAATGTCCTTGTACTTCATAGTGGCTACTCCTCCTCGGCAAAGTCAGCGCGAGTGACGATCTTGGTCTTGATCGGCAGCTTGTGCTGGGCAAGACGCAGGGCCTCCTTGGCGACGGCCTCGTCGACACCGCCAATCTCGAACATGATGCGGCCGGGCTTGACGACGGCGACCCACTCCTCGGGGTTGCCCTTGCCCTTGCCCATACGGGTCTCGGCCGGCTTCTTGGTGATGGGCTTGTCCGGGAAGATGGTGATCCAGACCTTGCCACCACGCTTCATGTAACGGGTGATGGCGACACGGGCGGCCTCGATCTGGCGGTTGGTGATCCAATCGCGCTCGAGGGCCTGCAGGCCATACTCACCGAAGTAGAGCTTGGTGTTGCCCTTTGCCTGGCCCTTCATGGAGCCACGCTGCACCTTACGGTGCGCAATACGCTTGGGTGCGAGCATTAGCGGCCCCTCCTCTCATTGCGATCACGGTCGCCACGGCCGCGGCGGCTGGGGCGGGAAGAGCCCTCGAGCTCGGGATGCGGGGTGGGCTGACCGGCGAGCTTCTCGCCGTTGTAGATCCAGACCTTGATGCCGACGGCACCCATGGTGGTGCGAGCGGTGGCCTCGCCGTAGCTGATGGCGGCACGCAGGGTGTGCAGGGGCACGCGGCCCTCGCGGTACCACTCGCGGCGACCCATCTCGGCGCCGTTCAGACGGCCGGAGCACTGGATACGGATGCCCTGGGCGCCGGACTTGCGGGCGGACTGGACAGCCTTGCGCATGGCACGACGGAAGGCGATACGGCCCTCGAGCTGGTCGGCGATGGACTGGGCGACGAGCTGGGCGTCGAGCTCCGGACGACGGATCTCGATGACATCGACGTTGACGTTGCCCTTGCCGGCCTTGGCGATGGCCTCGAGCTCGGCACGCAGGGTGTCGATCTCGGCGCCCTTCTTGCCGATGACAATGCCCGGGCGGGCGGTGTAGATGGTGACCTTGACCTTCTCGCCCGCGCGCTCGATCTCGACGCGGGACAGGGCCGCGCGCTCGAGCTTCTTGGCCAGGAACTTGCGGATCTCGAGGTCGTTGCCGAGCTTGCTGGCGTAATCCTTATCGGCGTACCAGCGGGAACGCCAATTCTCCGTGATACCGAGACGGAGGCCGGTCGGCTTTACTTTGTGGCCCATTCCCTACGCCTCCTTCCGAGGTGCGACGATGACAGTGATGTGGCTCGTGCGCTTGTTGATGCGGCTCGCGGAGCCCTTGGCGCGCGGGCGGATGCGCTTCAGCGTCGGGCCCTCGTCGACATAGGCGGCCTTGACGTACAGGTTCTGGGCGCGCAGGCCGTTGTTGTTCTCGGCGTTGGCGACTGCGGACTGCAGGGTCTTGGCGACGGGCTCGGCAGCTGCGCGGTTGGTGAACTGCAGGGTCTCGAGAGCGCGCTCGACCTGCTTGCCGCGAATCTGGTCGACGACCATGCGGACCTTGCGGGGAGCCATGCGGACATACTTGGCGGTCGCGGAGACCTGGACCTCATTGGTGGTGTTTGCCATTTCTCTCCTCAGCCCCCTTAGTTAGCCTTGTGGCCGCGGAAGGTGCGGGTCGGGCTGAACTCGCCCAGCTTGTGACCAACCATGGACTCGGTGATGTAGACGGGGACGTGCTTGCGGCCGTCGTGGACGGCGATCGTGTGGCCGACCATCTCCGGGAAGATGGTGGAGCTGCGCGACCAGGTCTTGATGACCTCTTTCTTGCCAGACTCGTTCATCGCGGCGACGCGCGCGAGAAGGCGGGTCTCCACAAACGGGCCCTTTTTGAGGCTTCTGCTCATACTTCGAACTCCTACTCTGCGCTACTTCGAGCGACGACGACGGATGATCAGGCGGTTGCTTGCCTTCTTCGGATCGCGCGTCTTGGCGCCCTTGGACGGCTTGCCCCACGGGGAGACGGACGGACGACCGGAGGTGTGGTTCTTGCCCTCGCCGCCGCCGTGCGGGTGGTCGACAGGGTTCATGACGGTACCACGGACGGTCGGGCGGACGCCGTTCCAACGCTGGCGGCCTGCCTTGCCGATCACGATGTTGGAGTGCTCGGCGTTGCCGACGACACCGATGGTCGCGCGGCAGGTCAGCAGCACGCGGCGCAGCTCGGAGCTGGGCATACGCAGGACGGCGTAGCCGTTGTCCTTGCCCATCAGCTGCACGGAGGTGCCGGCGGAGCGGGCGATAGCGGCGCCCTTGCCGGGCTGGAACTCGACGGCGTGGACAAAGGTGCCGACGGGGATCTCGGACAGCGGCATGCAGTTGCCGGGCATGATGTCGACGTCCTTGTCGCCGGACAGGACGGTGTAGCCGACCTTGAGGTGCTCGGGGCACAGGATGTAGGACTTGGCGCCGTCGGCATAGTGCAGCAGGGCGATGCGCGCGGAGCGGTTGGGGTCGTACTCGATCGAGGCGACCTTAGCGGGCACGCCGTCCTTACGACGCTTGAAATCGATCACGCGGTACTTGCGCTTGTTGCCGCCACCCTGGTGACGGGTGGTGATGCGGCCGTTGTTGTTGCGGCCGGCCTTCTTGGGCAGGGGCTCGAGGAGCGACTTCTCGGGCTTGTCGGTGGTGATCTCGGCGAAATCCGAGACCGTCTGCCAACGCCTACCAGCGCTCGTCGGCTTGAGGTGTCTAACTGCCATTTCTTGCTTTCCCTTCTTTTCCGTTGGCCGTCCGCCTCGGGATGGGGCTCCTGTGCCCCAGCGGACGACACCGGACGTACTTCCTACCACGGTGCCGCGCGTATCCATCACACGCGACAAGAGGACCCGCACGTCTTATGCGTTAAGACGTGCGGGGGACTCGCTACTCGGCGTCAGCGGCCTGCTGACCCGCGAAGATCTCGATCTGCTCGCCGGCGGCAAGCGTCACGATGGCCTTCTTCCAGGTACGGGTGGTACCCGCCTGGTAACGCACGCGCTTGGTCTTGGGCTTGACCCAGCTGGTGTTGACCTTGGTCACATGCACGTTGAAGATCTTCTCAACGGCAGCGGCGATCTCCTCCTTGGGAGCGGTGCGGGCGACCTCGAAGGTGTACTTGCCCTGCTCCATCTGGTCGAACGAACGCTCGGTGACAACCGGGCGGATGATGACATCGTAGGCGGACTTCATTATGCAAGCACCTCCTCGAAGTACTTGGCGACCTCGCGGCTCATGACCAGAGCCTTGTTGTCGAGGAGGTTGCGGGTGTTGGCCTCGGACTCGGCAACGAGGGTGACGTTGGGGACATTGCGGAACGCGAGGTAGGTCTCGACGTCGTCGTCGGCGACCACGACGGTGGTGCGCTTGTCGGTGAGCTCGAGGGCCTTGAGCACCGCGGCGGCCTGCTTGGTCTTGGGCTCGAGTGCCAGGGAGTCGAGCACGACGAGCTCCTCGTCGGCCAGCTTGCCGGACAGCACAGAGCGCATCGCGAGCTTGACCTCCTTGGAGTTGGAACGCAGCGCGTGGCTGTGCGGGGTCGGCCCGAAGATCACGCCGCCGTGACGGAACTGGCCGGCGCGGTCGGAACCCTGACGGGCACGGCCGGTGCCCTTCTGACGGAACGGCTTCTTGCCGCCGCCGGAGACATCGT
The DNA here is from genome assembly GCA_900314685.1 of uncultured Actinomycetes bacterium. Classification (GTDB taxonomy): domain Bacteria; phylum Actinomycetota; class Coriobacteriia; order Coriobacteriales; family Atopobiaceae; genus Olegusella. The sequence goes on from OMWE01000001.1 coordinate 177,296, forward strand.
GACGGTTCTTGGTGCTGTGGGTACCCTGACGCAGGCAGGCCTCGTAGGCCACGACGACCTGGTGCACGACGGGGATGTTCGGCTCGATGCCGAAGACCTCGGAGGAGAGCTCGGTCTCGCCGGCCAGCTGGCCCTCCACGTTCTTCATCTGAATCTTAGACATGGTGGGGGTCCTCCTTAAGCCATGCGGACTTGAACGATGGCGTTCTTGCCGCCGGGGACGGCGCCCTTGATGAGCATCAGGTTCTGCTCGGCGTCGACGCGGACAAGCTTGAGGTTCTTGACCGTCACGCGCTCGTCGCCCATGTGGCCGGCCATGTGCAGGCCCTTGCGGACGCGGGCGGGATACGCGCACTGGCCGATGGAACCCGGCTTGCGCTGGTTGCGCGAACCGTGGGCCATGGGGCCGCGGGAGAAGTTCCAGCGCTTGATGGTGCCCTGGAAGCCCTTGCCCTTGGAGGTACCGATGACGTCGACGGCCTTGACCTCGGCGAAGTCGGCGACGGTCACCTGATCGCCGGTGCTGTACTCGCTGGCGTTGTCGACGCGGACCTCGCGCAGGTAGCGCATGGGCTCGACGCCGTGGGCGGCGAAGTGACCGGCCATAGGCTTGTTGACGTGCTTTGCGGTGATGTCTCCGAAGCCGATCTGAACGGCCTCGTAGCCGTCAGTCTCCTTCGTCTTGACCTGCGAGACAGTGCAGGGGCCAGCCTGGACGACAGTGACGGGCACGACGTTGTCGTCCTCGTCCCACACCTGCGTCATCCCGAGCTTGCGGCCAATGATGGTGTTGACCATGCTCTTTCCTTACCTTCGGTGGTCATGGGGCCTCAGGTGCTCTCACACCCATCGGGGTCGCCATAGCGCGCGCTACCGAACCCCTCCCCAGCGGACCACAGCCTGTTGAGACGCTGCCCTTCCGGCGGTTTGGTCTGCTTTGCTCCGCACGCGACCCGGCCAGCACACCGGCCCGCTCTACACAGCGAGACAGACTACCCCCAAAGAAGCAGCTTTACTACTGTACACGCTTCCGGGCGTCTCCACAATCTCTACGTGAGATTTTTTTCACGAATCAGGCAGCAGTACTCCGGGGCAACATGTGCCGATACATGTCGCACCGAAGAAGACCCGCGCGGGACGCATGGCGAGTTTGGCGACCAGGGAGGTCTATGACGCCTGCGCCCACCCGCGGCTGCGCTCGACGGCACGGTGCCAGCCGTCGGTCAGTCGGACGGCCTCGTCGCGGCCCATGGCGGGATCGAACTGCTTGCCCAGGCTCCACAGGTGGCTGATCTCGTCCAGGCTCCCCCACACGCCGGTCGCAAGGCCCGCCAGGTAGGCGGCGCCCAGCGCCGTGGTCTCGAGGATGCGCGGGCGCAGGACCTGCTTGCCGAGGATGTCGGACTGGAACTGCATCAGGAAGGCGTCCCTCGTGGCCCCGCCGTCCACTCGCAGCGCCGTGAGCGGCGTGCCCGTGTCCTTCTCCATCGCCTCGACGAGGTCGGCGACCTGGTAGGCGATGGCCTCGTCGGCCGCACGGATGATGTGGTCGGCCGTCGTGCCGCGCGTAATGCCGACGATGGTGCCGCGCGCGTACATGTCCCACCAGGGGGCGCCCAGGCCCGTGAAGGCGGGCACGAGGTACACGCCGCCCGTGTCGGGGACGGACGCGGCGCGCTGCCCCGACTCCGCGCTGCTGGAGATGATGCCGAGCCCGTCGCGCAGCCACTGAATGACGGAACCGCCCACAAAGACAGACCCCTCGAGCGCATAGTTTGTCTTGCCGTCGATCTGGCACGCGATGGTCGAGAGCAGGCCGTTCTGCGAGTCGACGACCTTGTCGCCCGTGTTCATGAGCAGGAAGCAGCCCGTGCCATACGTGCTCTTTGCGTCGCCTGCGGCGAAGCAGCCCTGGCCGAAGAGCGCCGCCTGCTGGTCGCCCGCCATGCCCGCGACGGGAATCTTGCGGCCCATGAAGTTGGCGTAACCGTAGATCTCGCTGTTGCTGCGGACCTCGGGCAGGAGGGCGCGGGGGATGTCGAGCGCGCGCAGGATCTCGTCGTCCCAGTCCAGAAGGTGGATGTCGTAGAGCATCGTGCGGCTCGCGTTGGTGACGTCGGTCACATGCACCGCGCCGCCCGTGAGGTTCCACACGAGCCAGGAGTCCACGGTGCCAAAGGCGAGCTCACCCGCCTCGGCGCGCTGCCGGGCACCCTCCACGTGGTCGAGAATCCAGCGGATCTTGGTCGCCGAGAAGTACGCGTCGGGCAGGAGGCCTGTGGCCGCCTTGATATGCTCGGTCATGCCCGGCTGACGCGTGAGCTCGTCGACGATCGACGCGGTGCGCCGACACTGCCAGACGATGGCGTCGTAAATCGGCTCGCCCGTCGCACGGTCCCAGATGATGGTCGTCTCGCGCTGGTTGGTGATGCCGATGGCGGCGATGCGCGCGGGGTCGATGCCGGAGGCGGCGACGGCCTCATTCATGGTGCCGTACTGCGTGGCCCAGATCTCGCGCGGGTCGTGCTCGACCCAGCCCTCCTGCGGGAAGAACTGCGTGAACTCGCGCTGTGCCACACCGACGACCTGCTGATTGCTGTCAAAGACGATCGAACGGCTCGAGGTGGTGCCCTGGTCGAGGGCCACGACGTACGAGAGCTCACCCATGGTTGTGTCCTTCCGGGATAGGGGTATCTGACCGCCGGCGGGACGTGAAGCCCGCCGGCGCATGTCCTTGTTACATGGAACGGCTGGCGACGACGTCGACGCCGGTGCCGCACACGTCCGCGAGCACCACGTCGCCCACATGCACGGGCGCCTGCACGCAGACGTCATTGAGCGCGGCGACGATGTCGAACATCTTGCCCTTGGGCACGTCGCCCGCCGTCTTGACGGGCAGGCTGGGATGCGCCGCACCCTCGATGCACACGGTCGACGTGACGATGCGCACGGGGTTGGTGAGCTCGGCCTTGCCGTAGATGGCACCGCGGGGGCATCTGTTGCCCGTGACGGCGTAGTCGTGCGCCTCGTCTACCTGCAGATGGCAGCCGTTGGGGCACATGGTGCAAATGACCTCGGTCATGCGTCTACCTCCTCGGCTCGGACCTCGACCGTGCGGCCCGCGTAGGGCACCAGGTCGGCGGCAGCGAGCTTGATATGCTCCATCTCGCCGGGCGCCATGCGCTGGCGGCGGTAACTCCGGATCTCCTCGCCGTCGCAGGCGACGACGATGCGGCTCTTGCCCATGGGACGGCGCACGCGGAACGACACGGACGACGTCTGGTCCTCCACCAGCCGCATGCGCTGGGGCACGGTGTAGCCGATGTCCTGCCCGGCGGCCAGCTCGACCACGGGGGCATCCGCCTCGGCACCCGCCTGGATGTAGGCGGCGGCTGCCGCACCGGCGCGCTCCGCCTCCTCGCTCACAAAGTCGACCAGGTCATGGACCTGGACCACGTTGCCGCACGCAAAGATGCCCGGGGCCTGGGTCTCCATGTTCTCGTAGACCACGGCGCCCTTGGTGTGCGGGTCCATCGGGATGGCTGCCTGACGCGTGAGCTCGTTTTCGGGGATGAGGCCCACAGACAGCAGGATCGTGTCGACGTCAAAGGTCATCTCGGTGCCGGGGATGGGCTTGCGGTCGGGGCCGATCTCGGCCACGACGGCCTGCTCCACGCGGTCGTGGCCCTTGATGTCGACAATCGTGTGCGACAGGTACAGGGGGATGTCGAAGTCGTTGAGGCACTGGACGATGTTGCGCGTGAGGCCGCCCGAGTAGGGCATGAGCTCCACGCAGGCTAGCACCTTGGCGCCCTCCAGCGTCATGCGGCGCGCCATAATCAGTCCGATGTCGCCCGAACCCAGGATCAGCACGCGCTTGCCGACCAGGTAGCCCTCCATGTTGATGTAGCGCTGCGCTGCGCCGGCCGTGTAGATGCCCGCCGGGCGCGAGCCGGGGATGCTGATGGCCCCGCGGGTGCGCTCGCGGCAGCCCATGGCCAGCACGGCCGCGTGCGCGTGGACAATCTGGTAGCCGTCGGTCGAGCTGACCGTATGGACGGCATGCACGGGCAGGCCGCCGTCCGCCGGCACCGCCCCCGGCTCGACGGTCAACACCATCGTATTGAGCCGGACCTCGCAGCCCGTCTGGGCAAGCAGGTCCTCGAAGCGCTCCGCATACTCGGGCCCCGTGAGCTGCTCGCCGAAGCGATGCAGGCCAAAGCCGTTGTGGATGCACTGGTTGAGGATGCCGCCCAGCTCCTGGTCGCGCTCGACGACCAGCACATCGCGCAGGCCCTTGTCCCAAGCGGCGTGTGCCGCGGCGATGCCTGCCGGGCCGCCGCCGATCACCACGAGGTCGTAAATCTTGTCGGCCATGTCTATGCTCCCCTCTTTGCCTGGGAGTCGAGGACGTAGCTGCCGTCCTCGTCCTGCAGCACGTCGAGCGGGTCCATGCCCAGCTCGCGGCAGATGATCTCCAGCACGCGCGGCCCGCAGAAGCCGCCCTGGCAGCGACCCATGCCCGTACCCGCGCGGCGCTTGACGCCGTCGATGGTCGTCGCGGGCACCTCGGTGTGGAGCGCCCAGACGATCTCGGCCTCCGTGACCGTCTCGCAGCGGCAGATGACGTGGCCGTACAGCGGGTTCTCCGCGATGAGGCGGGCGCGCTCCTCGGGCGTCTTCTCCGCGAAACGCACGTGAGTGCGGCCGTCGCGGTAGTCCGTCTTGCGCTCCCCCACCACGCCGATGCGGGCGAGGATGTCGCGCGCCTCCTCGGCCACGGCCGGCGCGCACGACAAGCCGGGCGACTTCATGCCGGCGAGGTCCACGAAACCCGGCACGTCCGGCGCCTCGGCGATGACAAAGTCGCCGGAATCGATATTGGCGCGGACGCCCGCGAAGTTGCGGATGTTGTCGCGCAGGTCGAGCGAGGGCACCGACAGACGCGCCTTGCTGGCGACGAAGTCCTGCCCCGCCGCGGTGCAGGCGGTGTTGTACTCCTGGTCGTCGGGCAGCGGCTCGGCATCGGGCCCCACGATGATGTTGCCGTGGACCGTCGGCGCGACGAGCACGCCTTTGCCCCTCTCGTTGGGGCACTGGAAGACGACCGTGTTGACCAGGCCCGCCGCACTGTGGTCGAGCAGGTAGTACTGGCCGCGGGTCGGTGTGATATGGAAGGACGGCGCGGCAATCAGGTCGTGCACATGAGCCGCGTCTACGCCGGCGGCGTTCACGACCGTGCGCGCCTCCACATCGCCCTGCGGCGTCGTCAAGACGAACGTACCTGCCTCGGTCTTCTCGATAGAGGTGACCTGCGCGCGGAGCTTGAGCTCCACTCCGTTGCGGACGGCGACCTCGGTCATCGCGATCGCGTACTCCCAGGGGTTGACGATGGCGGCGCTCGGCGCCCACAGGGCACCGACGATGGTCGGAGCCAGGTTGGGCTCCTTGGCGTGCGTCTGCTCGGCGTCCAGCAGCTCCAGGCCCGGAACGCCGTTTGCCACGCCCCGGTCGTACAGGGTCTGCAGCATGGGCAGGTCGTCCTCGGACAGCGCGACGACCAGACTGCCGCACTGGCTGTACCCCACATCGAGCCGCCGGCAGATCTCCTTGGCGAGCGCCACGCCGCGCACGTTGAGCTTAGCCATCTCCGTACCCGGCTCGGGATCGTAGCCCGCGTGCAGGATGGCACTGTTTGCCTTGGTCGTTCCGTCGGCCACATCGTCTTTGGCCTCGAGGATGACAACGCTCGTGTTGTAATGAGACAGCTCGTACGCCGTGGCGGCGCCGATCACGCCGCAGCCGATTATCGCAACGTCGTACATTCCTCCCCCTCCGATACGCATGCCGATGCTTCGCATCACGCCCTTCGATGCGCGCGCACCTTTCACGCCTTCTCTCTTTTCTTATGATACGCGGATGATAGTCAGACTATCACGCGTCACGCCCGTCTTGTCGGTAGATGGTCGTAAGACGGGCGAAGACGGACATGCTCCTCCGACGCGAAGACAAACGGGGCGCGCGATGCTCCGTTGCGCCCACTCGAAGCCACGCGCGCTTCCGCTCGTCTTTGCTCCCGTGTCATGCGAGTGCCACATGGGTAAAAAAACTCCCCCACCTCGCTAGAGGCAGGGGAGCTTATCTCACGGTTCAACAGGCCTTGTCGCAACAAAGACGGACTTGAGGCTTGATGAAGAAGGGCTTAGAGCTTGATCTCGATGTCCACGCCCGCGGGGAGGTCGAGACGCATCAGCGAGTCGACGGTGGACGCGCCGGGGTCGACGATGTCGATGAGACGCTTGTGGGTCAGCATCTCGAACTGCTCACGGCTGTCCTTGTCCTTGTGCGGCGAGCGGATGACCGTGTAGAGGTTGCGCTCGGTGGGCAGGGGGATGGGACCCGCGACCTTGGCGCCGGTCTTCTGGGCGGTCTCGACGATGAGCTTCGCAGACTGGTCGACGACCTCGTGATCGTAGCCCTTGAGGCGAATCCTGATCTTCTGGTTTGACACTTTTGGTACCTCCGTTATATGAGCTCACGCTCGGTCGTTGACTTAAGAAGCAGAGCCGCCGTTCTTGGCGACGATGTCGTCCCTGACGCTCTTGGGGACAGGCTCGTAGGAGTCGAACTGCATGGTGTAGCTCGCGCGACCCTGCGTCTGGGAACGGAGGTCGGTAGCATAACCAAACATCTCGGCCAGAGGCACCTTGGCGGTGATGACCTTGGTGTTGGAGCGGTCCTCCATGCCCTCGATCTTGCCGCGGCGGGAGGACAGGTTGCCCATGACATCGCCCATGTACTGCTCGGGGGTCTCGACGTCCACGCGCTCGATCGGCTCGAGGAGCTGCGGGTCGGACTGCTTCAGGGCCTCCTTGATGGCCAGGGAGCCGGCGATCTTGAAGGCTGCCTCGGAGGAGTCGACCTCGTGGTAGGAGCCGTCGACCAGGGTGACTTTGATGTCCTGCACGGGGTAACCGGCGATGACACCGGTCTCCAGCGCTTCCTGGATGCCCTTGTCGACAGAGGGGATGTACTCCTTGGGGATGGAGCCGCCGACGGTCGCGTCGACGAACTCGTAGCCCTTGCCCTCCTCGTTCGGTTCCATGTCGATGATGGCGTCGCCGTACTGGCCGCGGCCGCCGGACTGGCGCTTGAAGAAGCCGCGGACGTGCTGGACGGCGTGACCGGCGGTCTCGCGATAGGCGACCTGCGGCTTGCCGACGTTGCAGTCGACGTGGAACTCGCGGCGCAGACGGTCGATGATGATCTCGAGGTGCAGCTCGCCCATGCCGGCGATGATGGTCTGGCCAGTCTCGCGGTCGGTGTGGACCTGGAAGGTCGGGTCCTCCTCGGCCAGCTTCATCAGACCGACGGACATCTTCTCCTGCTCCGCCTTGCTCTTGGGCTCGACGGCGATGTCGATGACGGGCTTGGCGAACTCGATGTTCTCGAGCAGGATGGGGTGCTTCTCATCGGCGAGGGAGTCACCGGTGGTGGTGTTCTTGAAGCCGACGACGGCGACGATGTCACCGGCGGAGCACTCGTCACGGTCGACACGGTCGTTGGCGTTCATCTCGAGGATGCGGCCCAGACGCTCGCGGTTGTCCTTGTTGACATTGTAGATGTAGCTGCCGGAGTCGGCACGACCGGAGTACACGCGGATGTAGGTGAGCTTGCCGACGTAGGGGTCGGTCATGATCTTGAAGGCCAGGGCGCTGAACGGCTCCTTGAAGTCGGCCTTGCGGGTGATCTCCTCGCCGGTCTTGGGGTCGGTACCCTTGGTGTCGGGGATGTCGAGGGGGCTCGGGAGGTAGTCCACGACGGCGTCGAGGAGCTCCTGGATGCCCTTGTTCTTGTAGGCGGAGCCGACGAAGACGGGGTTGAGCTCGTTGGCGATGACGCCCGCGCGGATGGCGCGCTTGACGACCTCGACGGGAGGCTCCTCCTCCTCGAGCAGCATCTCCATGAGCTCGTCGTCGTAGTTGGAGGCGGCATCGAGCAGCTCCTCGCGCTTCTCGGCGGCGAGGTCGGCGAACTCCTCGGGGATGGCGTCCATGGGCTCGGGGTAGATCATGCCCTTGGAGTCCTCTTTGAAGTCCCAGGCGGTATTGGTGACGAGGTCGACGAGGCCCCAGAAGTTGGACTCGGCGCCCATGGGGATCTGGGCGGCCACAGCGTTGGCGCCCAGGCGGTCCTTCATGGTCTCGATGGCGTGGAAGAAGTCCGCACCGACGCGGTCGAACTTGTTGATAAAGGCGATGCGCGGGACGTTGTAGTTGTGCGCCTGACGCCACACGGTCTCGGACTGCGGCTGAACGCCGGCGACGGCGTCGAAGACCGCGACGGCACCGTCGAGGACGCGCAGGGAGCGCTCGACCTCGGCCGTGAAGTCCACGTGGCCCGGGGTGTCGATGATCTGGATGACGTGGTCCTTCCAGAAGCAGGTGGTAGCAGCGGACGTGATGGTCACGCCGCGCTCCTGCTCCTGCACCATCCAGTCCATGGTGGCCGCACCGTCGTGGACCTCGCCGATCTTGTGGGTCTTGCCGGTGTAGTAGAGGATGCGCTCCGTCGTGGTCGTCTTGCCCGCATCGATGTGGGCCATGATGCCGATGTTGCGCAGAGACTCAAGGCTGTACTTGGCTTTTGCCATCTAATTCTCCTCCGGTCCGGCTTAGAAGCGGTAGTGCGAGAAGGCGCGGTTGGCCTCTGCCATCTTGAAGAGGTCCTCGCGGCGCTTCACGGAAGCGCCGACACCGTTGGCAGCGTCCATGATCTCGTTGGCCAGGCGCTCGGCCATGGTCTTCTCCTTGCGGGCGCGGCTGAAGTTGACCATCCAGCGGATGGCCAGGGTGGTCGCACGGCGGGAGTTGACCTCCATGGGGACCTGGTAGGTAGCGCCACCGACACGCTTGGGCTTGACCTCCAGGGTCGGCTTGATGTTGTCCATGGCCTTCTTGAAGACCTCCATGGGGTCCTCGCCGGTCTTCTCGGCGACCAGGTCAAAGGCACCGTAGACGATGCGCTCGGCGGTGGCCTTCTTGCCGTCGAGGAGGACCTTGTTGATGAGCTGGGTCACGAGACGGTTGTTGTACTTGGCGTCAGGCTGAACCTCACGACGAACTGCTGCTGCACGACGCGGCATGTGTATCTCCTATGCTGTCGGATTACTTACTACGGGATAATACGAACGAACCGCTCGCTACTCCTTGGGGCGCTTGGCGCCGTAACGGGAGCGGGCCTTCTTGCGGTTCTGCACGGCAGCGCAGTCGTAGGCACCGCGGATGATCTTGTAACGCACACCAGGGAGGTCGCGGACACGGCCGCCACGGATCAGCACGATGGAGTGCTCCTGGAGGTTGTGACCCTCGCCGGGGATGTAGGCGGTGACCTCGATGCCGTTCACGAGGCGCACACGGGCGACCTTACGCAGGGCCGAGTTAGGCTTTTTCGGGGTAGTGGTGAACACACGGGTGCACACGCCGCGCTTCTGCGGGTTGTGCTGCAGGGCAGCATTCTTGGACTTGGCATGCTGCTGGACGCGGCCCTGACGGACGAGCTGGTTGATGGTAGGCAAAGCTTTCTCCTTCGTACCTATCTACGTGCCTGTTTTCCATATTCAAGGGCGAGGCAGCACCCTCCACCCTGGATTGACGCAAGGGTGTAATTTACGCCGAAGCGCTGCAGTTGTCAAAAAGCCACGCCTCCGGGCGTATACCTATATCACAACAACAGCATACATCGGACCGCATCCGTCGGGAAGAAAAGCCTCGGTACAACCGTCGGGAATAAAAAGGCCCCGAAGCCATGGCTCCGGAGCCTTACGTGAACCTATCCGAGACGATCGGTCGGCCGACGGGCTTACTCGTCGCCGTCCTCACGCATCTCTACCTGCGAGAGCAGGTCGTGCAGGCTGCCAAGGTCCTCGTTGATGATCTCGTCGTTGCCGCCGCTGTCCTCGGCGGGAGCGCCGATCAGCTCCTCGTCGTCGGAAGACTCGGACTTGGTGGTCGCGGCGGAGCCGAGCATCACGTCGGCGTCCGGCGAGAAGACCATGTTGAGCAGCTGGGAGAGATCCTCGCTGTCGGCCTCGTCCTCGTCCGGCTCCAGGATGTAGAGCAGGCCGCGCGCCTCCAGGCCGTCGCGGAGCTCCTCGATGGCCTTGGCGCCGATGCCGTCGATGCGCAGCAGGTCGTCCTCGGTCTTGCCGATCAGGTCGCCGACCGTCTCAATGCCGACCTCGGAGAACTTGTTGGTCCAGCGCTGCGAGACGCCCAGGTCGTCGAAGAGGTAGAGCTTGGCGTCCTCGGAGGAGAGGGTGCGCCCGTTCTTGGAGTAGACGCCGCCGTAGCCGTAGTCGTCGCCGACCCAGTCGAGCTGCTTGGGCAGCTGCTCCTCGATGCCCTTGAGCTCCTCGGGAGCCCAGTCGGGCAGGCTCTTGGCCTGCGTGGAGGTCGGGCCGTCGATCTTTTGGCCGTGGTAGGTGAGCTCGACGTTGTTGTACGCGGCGAGACCGGTGCCGGCAGGAATCTTCTTGCCGATGATGACGTTGGACTTGAGGTCGCGCAGGTGGTCGGTCGCGCCCTCGATGGCAACCTCGGTGAGGATGCCGGCGGTACGGCTGAAGGAGGCGGCGGACAGCCAGGAGTCCACGGTGCTCGCGACCTTGAGGGTGCCCAGGATGACGGGCTCAGCCTCGGGAGGCGTGCCGCCCGCGAGCGTGATGTTGCGGACCGTGTCGGCGAAGACGTAACGATCGACGTACTGGCCGAGCAGGTAGGTCGAGTCGCCCGGGTTGGTGACCTGGACGCGACGCAGCATCTGACGTGCGATGACCTCGATGTGCTTGTCGTTGAGGTCGACGCCCTGGGAGGTGTAGACGTCCTTGACCGACTTGACGAACGTGTGCATCGTCGACTCGATGTCCGTCAGGCGACGGAGCTTGCGGAAGTTGACGAAGCCGTAGGTGATCTGCTCACCGGCGCGGACCTCGACGCCATCCTCGATACCCGGCATGAAGCGCGCGGACGCAGGTACGCGCCACTCCTCCAGGATGCGGGAGTGATCGTCCAGGTCGCGAAGCTGGATCAGGTACTCGGTCTGCTCCGGGGTGATGTTGAGGTAGCCGGAGTACGGGGCCAGGTCGGCCTCGCGTCCCAGGATCTTCTCGTTGACGTTGCCAACGACGTCGAACATGCGGGCGACCGTCGGGAGGCCCTGCGTGATGTCGTCGGCGCCAGCGACGCCGCCGGAGTGAATGGTACGCATCGTAAGCTGGGTGCCCGGCTCGCCGATGGACTGCGCGGCGATGATGCCGACCGCTGTGCCGATGTTGACGGGACGACGGGTGGACAGATCCCAGCCGTAGCACTTCTGGCACACGCCGTACTTGGACTTGCAGGTAAGCAGGGCGCGCAGCTCGACCTTCTTGAGGCCGGCGTCCCACATGGCCTGCAGGTCGTCCATGGACTCGACATGCTCGCCGGCAGCCACGATGACCTCGCCGGTCTCGGGGTTGACGATGTCGTGGAGGGCACAACGGCCGATCAGATCGCTGTCGAGGCCGCTCTCGCCCGGCTTCTTGAGGTCGTAGGTGACGCCCTCGTCGGTACCGCAGTCCTCCTCGCGCACGATGACGTCCTGCGCGACGTCGATCAGACGACGGGTCAGATAACCGGAGTCGGACGTGTGCGAGGCCGTGTCGACAAGGCCCTTGCGGGCGCCGTAGGTCGAGATGAAGTACTCGAGCGGCTCAAGGCCCTCGCGGAAGTTGGATTTGATGGGCAGGTCGATGGTCTCACCGGACATATCGGCCATCAGGCCACGCATGCCGGCGAGCTGGCGCAGCTGCGTCTTGGATCCACGGGCGCCGGAGTCGGCCATCATGTAGATGGGGTTGTCGTCGGAGAAGCCCTCGAGCATCTCGGTACCGAGCACGTCGGTGCAGGCGGTCCAGGCGTTGACGACCTCGTTGTGGCGCTCCGTCTCGGTCAGGAAACCGTCCTCATAGCGCTCGTTGATCTGGTCGACCTTCTCCTGGGTCTCGTCCAGCACGTCCTGCTTGTTGCCGGGGATGGTCGCGTCCCAGACGGAAATCGTCAGGCCGGCGACCGTGGCGTAGTGGAAGCCCGTCGCCTTGATGGCATCGAGAATCGGCTCGACCTCGGCGGTGCTGTAGCGGTCGCAGCAATCGTTGACCAGCGCGGAGATGTCGCCCTTGACCATCTTGTAGTTCATGTACGGGTAGTCGGGCGGCAGGCACTGACGGTTGAAGATCACGCGGCCGACCGTGGTCACAAAACGATTGGCGTTGACGCTGACGTCGTAGTCCTCGTACTTGCCGCGGCCCACGAGCGTGCGGAACGTCTCCGTGTCGCCGTCTTCGACATTGGCGTCGGCGGCGTCGATGCGTACCACGATGCGCTTCTGGATGTCCAGGTTGGGGTCGCCGTCATAGGCGGAAAGGACGTCCTCAAAGTTGGCGTAGACGGGAAGCTGCTCGACCGATAGGTCGTCGGCCTTTTCCGTGGTCAGGTAGTAGACACCGAAGACCATGTCCTGGGACGGCACAGTGAGCACCTTGCCCGACGCGGGCGAGCGCAGGTTGTTGGACGAGAGCATCAGCACGCGCGCCTCGGTCTGCGCCTGGGTGGACAGGGGTACGTGCACGGACATCTGATCGCCGTCGAAGTCTGCGTTGAAGGGGGCGCAGACCAGCGGGTGCAGGTGGATGGCCTTGCCTTCGACCAACACGGGCTCAAAGGCCTGGATGGACAGGCGGTGCAGCGTAGGTGCGCGGTTGAGAAGGACGAGGCGGTCCTTGATGACCTCGTCGAGGACGTCCCACACCACCGGCGTGGAACGGTCGATGGCGCGCTTGGCGCCCTTGATGTTCTCCACCTTGCCGAGCTCGACCAGACGGCGCATGACAAAGGGCTTGAAAAGCTCGAGGGCCATGGTCGACGGCAGGCCGCACTGGTGCAGCTTGAGCTGCGGGTCGACGACGATGACCGAACGGCCGGAGTAGTCGACGCGCTTGCCCAGCAGGTTCTGGCGGAAGCGGCCCTGCTTGCCCTTGAGGGCCTCGGCGAGCGACTTGAGGGGACGACCGCCACGGCCGGACACGGGACGGCCGCGACGACCGTTGTCAAACAGCGCGTCCACGGACTCCTGGAGCATGCGCTTCTCGTTGTTGACGATGATCGCGGGGGCGTCGAGGTCGAGCAGGCGCTTGAGGCGGTTGTTGCGGTTGATCACGCGGCGGTAGAGGTCGTTGAGGTCGGAAGCGGCGAAACGGCCGCCGTCGAGCTGGACCATAGGACGCAGGTCGGGCGGGATGACGGGGATGACGTCGAGGATCATGTTTGCCGGGTCGTTGCCGCCCTTCAGGAAGGCGTCGACGATCTCCAGGCGCTTGACCGCGCGCTCCTTCTTCTGCTTCTGCGACTCGTCGGAGGCGACGATGGCGCGCAGCTCCTCGGCCTCCTTGGCGAGGTCGACGTTGCGGAGCAGGTCGCGCACGGCCTCGGCGCCCATGCCGCCCTTGAAGTAGATGCTGTAGTACTGGCGCATCTCGGTGAAGAGGGCCTCGTCGGAGATGAGCTCGCGCGGCTCGAGCTGCATGAACTTCTCGTAGGCGTCGCGGCGGAGCTGCTTCTCCTCCTCGTACTCGGCCTCGAGGTCGGCCACGCCGGCACGCACCTCGTCGGCAGAGAGCGGCTCGATGTCGCCGAAATCGTCGCCCTCGGAGGCTTCGCCCTGGGCGCGCAGACGTGCGATCTCGTCGTCGCGCTCGGCGTCGAGCTCCTCGAGGTCTGCGGCGAGCTCCTCCTTGAGGTCGTCGGCATCGGCCTCGCGGGCCTCCTTGTCGACATCGGTAATGACGTAGCTCGCGAAGTACAGGATGTTCTCGAGGTCCTTGCTCTTGATGTCGAGCAGGCGGGCCAGCGGGAAGGATGCGGGGCTCTTGAAGTACCAGATGTGCGAGACGGGCGCGGCCAGCTCGATGTGGCCCATGCGCTCGCGACGCACCTTGGACGTCGTCACCTCGACGCCGCAGCGCTCGCAGACGATGCCCTTGAAACGGATGCCCTTGTATTTGCCGCAGGCGCACTCCCAGTCCTTGACCGGACCGAAGATCTTCTCGCAGAAGAGACCGTCCTTCTCAGGTTTGAGCGTGCGGTAGTTGATGGTCTCCGGCTTTTTGACCTCGCCGTACGACCAGCTGCGAATCTGGTCGGCAGAGGCAAGGGAGATCTTGATTGCGTCGAAATCAGGCGTATCGAAATCTGCCACGTTCGCTACTCCTTGTCGTCAATGATGTCGGCAGGCACTTGCCCGGCCGCCGCGGTCTCGGGCGCGAGCCCGATGAGGTCGTCAGCGGAACCGGCGGACGCGAAGACGTCGATGGCGTCCTGCGCCGCATGCTCGGACTGAGCCTCGCTGGTCTTCTTCTGATAGGTGATCGGCTCGATGTTGAGCGCCAGCGAGCGGATCTCCTTGACGAGCACCTTGAAGGACTCGGGGATGCCCGCGCCGGGGACGTTCTCGCCCTTGACGATGGCCTCGTAGGTCTTGACGCGGCCGTTGGTGTCGTCGGACTTGACCGTCAGGATCTCCTGCAGGACGTTGGATGCGCCGTACGCGTACAGCGCCCAGACCTCCATCTCGCCGAAGCGCTGGCCACCGAACTGGGCCTTGCCGCCGAGCGGCTGCTGGGTGACGAGGCTGTACGGGCCGGTCGAGCGGGCGTGGATCTTGTCGTCGACCATGTGGCCGAGCTTGAGGATGTATGAGGTGCCGACGGTGATCGGGCTCTTGAAAGCCTCGCCGGTGCGGCCGTCATACAGGGTCATCTTGCCCATGCTGTTGAGCTGCGGGACAAACTCAGCGTTCATATGCTCGCCGTACTCCTGCTTGGCCTTGTTCATCATGTTGATGTTGGCACGGCGCTGTGCCTCGGCCACCTCGACGTCGCTCGCACCGTCGAAGACGGGCGTGGAGACATAGAACGGGCCGGGGATGTACTTGTCGGAGGCGTCGCTCTCGAGGTCCCAGCCGTGGCTGGCCGCCCAGCCCAGGTGGCACTCGAGCAGCTGGCCGACGTTCATACGCGAGGGGACGCCCAGCGGGTCGAGCAGCACGTCAATCGGGGTGCCGTCAGCCATGTAGGGCATGTCCTCGATCGGCAGGATCTTGCAGACGACGCCCTTGTTGCCGTGGCGGCCGGAGATCTTGTCGCCCTGCTGGATCTTGCGGCGCTGCGCGACGAACACGCGGACGAGCTCGTTGACTCCGGGCGGGAGGTCGTCGCCCGCCTCGCGGCTGAAGCGCACCACGTCGACGACGCGGCCGTAGGCGCCGTGCGGCATCTTGAGCGACGTGTCGCGCACGTCGTGCGCCTTGGCGCCGAAGATGGCGCGCAGCAGGCGCTCCTCGGCGGTCAGAGCGGTCTCGCCCTTGGGCGTGACCTTGCCGACGAGGATGTCGCCGGGACGCACCTCGGCGCCGATGCGGATGATGCCGTCGTCGTCGAGGTTGGCGAGCATGTCCTCGGAGAGGTTGGGGATCTCGCGGGTGATCTCCTCGGGACCGAGCTTGGTGTCGCGGGCGTCGATCTCGTGACGGGAGATGTTGACGGAGGTCAGCAGGTCGTCGCGCACGACACGCTCGGAGACGATGATGCCGTCCTCGTAGTTGTAGCCCTCCCACGGCATGTAAGCCACCGTGAGGTTGGTACCCAGGGCGAGCTCGCCGTGGTCGATTGAGGGGCCGTCGGTGAGGGGCTGGCCCTTCTCAACGACGTCTCCGACATGCACCACCGGGCGGTGGTTGATGCAGGTGGACTGGTTGGAGCGCTGGAACTTGGGCAGGTCGTAGGTGTGCGGACCGTCGGCGGTGTCGACCACCACGTGGGCGGCGTCGACCTCGACGACCGTGCCGGCCTCCTCGGCGGAGACGACCTCGCCGGAGTCCTGGGCGGCTCGAGCCTCCAGGCCCGTGCCGACGTACGGCGCGTTGGCACGGATCAGGGGCACGGCCTGGCGCTGCATGTTGGCGCCCATCAGCGTACGCTTTGCGTCGTCGTGCTCAAGGAACGGGATGAGGTTCGCGGCGACCGAGAGCATCTGGCGCGGGGACACGTCCATATAGTCGATATCCTCGACGGGGCACTGCTCCGGGGCGCCGAAGGAGCCGTCGTAGTTGCGGACACGCGCGACGACCGTCTCGGGATGATAGATCTCGCCGTGGGCATCGACCGCCACAAACTCGCCAGTCTTGGGGTCGGTCGGGACGTCGGCGGGGGCAATCTTGTGGTTCTCCTCCTCGTCGGCGGTCATCCAGTCGATTTGGTCGGTAACCCTGCCGTTCTCGACGCGGCGGTACGGGGCCTCGATAAAGCCGTACTCGTTGACATGAGCATAGAGCGCCAGCGAGCCGATCAGGCCGATGTTGGGACCCTCGGGCGTCTCGATCGGGCACATGCGGGAATAGTGCGAGTTGTGGACGTCGCGGACCGCCGTGGGCACGTTGGTACGGCGGCTGGAGCCCGACTTGTGACCGGCGAGACCGCCGGGGCCGAGCGCGGACAGACGGCGCTTGTGCGTCAGGCCGGACAGCGGGTTGTTCTGGTCCATGAACTGGGAGAGCTGCGAGGAACCGTAGAACTCCTTGATGGCCGCCACGATCGGGCGGATGTTGATCAGGGACTGCGGCGTGATGTCGTCGACGTCCTGGGAGGCCATGCGCTCGCGGATGACGCGCTCCATACGGCTCATGCCGATGCGGAACTGGTTCTGCACGAGCTCGCCGATCGTGCGCACGCGGCGGTTGCCGAAGTGGTCGATGTCGTCGAGCTTGCAGCTCTGATCGCCCGCATGCAGCGCAAGCAGGTACTTGAGGGCGGCAACGATGTCCTCGGCGGTGATCACGCGGTCCTCGGAATCCAGACCGAGCTTCTTATTGATCTTGTAGCGGCCGACGCGGGCGAGGTCGTAGCGCTGGTTGTTGAAGTACAGGCCGTCGAGCAGCGAGCGGGCCGACTCCACCGTGGGAGGCTCGCCGGGGCGCTGACGGCGATAGATCTCGAGCAGGGCGTCCTCGCGGGTGGTCGCGACGTCGCGCTCGATCGTGGAGCGGACGATGTCGGAGTCGCCGAGCAGGTTCATGATCTCGTCGTCCGTCTCGGCAATGCCGAGGGCGCGCAGGAAGAGGGTCGCTGACTGACGGCGCTTGCGGTCGATGGAAACGACGAGGTGGCCGTGTTTGTCGACCTCAAACTCCAGCCAGGCGCCGCGGGCGGGAATGAACTGCACGTGGTGCACATCCACACCGTTATCGACCTCGTGGCTGAAATACACGCCGGGCGAACGGACGAGCTGCGAGACGACCACGCGCTCGCTGCCGTTGATGATGAAGGTGCCGCGGTCGGTCATCAGGGGGAAGTCGCCCATAAAGACGAGCTGCTCCTTGATCTCGCCGGTCTCCTTGTTGACAAAACGCACGTCGACAAAGAGCGGCGCCTGATAGGAGATGTCCTTGGCGCGGCATTCGGCGATAGACGCGGGGGCGTCGCCGAACTGGTGCTCGCCGAACGTCACCTCCATCGTGTGCGCGGAGTTCTCGATCGGAGAGAACTCGCTCAGGGATTCGTCGAGCCCCTCACCCATAAAGTGCTCGAACGACTCCTTCTGCACGGCAATCAGATTGGGCAGCTCCATCGCTTGCGGGATTTTGCTAAAGCTGACCCTCGTGCGTCCAGACTTGGTTTGCTGGGAAGACTTTGCGGTAGACACCAGGCGTATACTCCTTAAAGAAGAGTGGAAAGAGGCAGTTGTCGCAATCTAATAGAGTACCGAAGCACACCTCCTCAATCAAGAAAAAACTTGACAATGGAGCCAAAAACTAGTAGCGCTGCAAAATCGCAGGTCACTTGTGTTGGATATGTGTCGATACCACTCCGTGTGAAGGACCGTCTCCCCTATTTTGCCAAAAAAAGACCCGGGACAGGTCCCGGGTCTCTCGAATCCCTTGGTGACGGGTGAAGTTACTTCAGGGTAACCTCAGCGCCGGCCTCCTCGAGCTCCTTCTTGGCAGCGTCGGCGTCGTCCTTGGTGGCACCCTCGAGGATGACGTTCGGGGCCTTCTCGACGGCGTCCTTAGCCTCCTTCAGGCCAAGGCCGGTGAGCTTGCGGACGACCTTGATGACGGCGATCTTGTTGGCGCCAAAGCTGGTGAGCTCGACGTCGAAGTTGGTCTTCTCCTCCTCCTCGGGGGCAGCAGCAGCGGCGGCAGCAGGGGCAGCCACGGCAGCGGCGGCGGCGGAAACGCCGTACTTGTCCTCGATGGCGTGGACGAGGTCCATGACCTCAGGGATGGTGGCGGAGTCGAGGTACTCCAGGATTTCGTCTTTGGTGACAGCCATGTCAATTCTCCTTTTGTAACGGCACCTCTTAGTGCCTTGTACTCTTTACTCAAACGCGGTGGTGCTAGTGGTACGTGGTGACACGTGTGAAGACGTGTCTTAGGCGGCGTCCTTCTCTGCGAACGCCTGGAGCACAGCGGCAATGCTGCGCGTGGGCTCCTGGAGCACGCGGGCAAACATCGTGACGGGCTGGGAAAGCGCGCCGACGAGCATGCTGAGCGCCTCCTCGCGGGACGGCATATCGGCGTAGGCCTTGGCCGTCTCGGCGTCGAGCGCCTGACCCTCGGCGATGGCGCCGAGGAACTCGACCTTCTTGAGCTTGTCGGACTCGGCCTTGATCGCCTTGGCGGTCGCGACGGGGTCCTTGTCAAAGAAGACATAGGCGCAGGTGCCCTTGAGTATATCGCTGATGTCGGGCTGGCCGGCCTCCTCGAGGGCGATCTTGACGATGTTGTTCTTGTACACCTTCATGTGCGCGCCCGCAGCGGTCAGGCTGCGACGCAGCTCCTGGGTCTCCTTGACGGAAAGACCGCGGTAGTCGACGACGAACAGACCCTGCGATGCCTCGACGTCTGCCTTGATCTTGGCAAACATCTCCTTTTTTGACTCTGCTGGCATGTAGTACACCTCCTTGTTTTGCACTCGGGCACGCTCGCCACGCGGGCGGGCCTCTTGCAAAACAAAAGACCCCGCTTGGCGTGCCAGGCGGGGTCTGCGAGTCGAGCTTTCAGACCACCTCGGCAGGCGGGTCTCCCCTTTGAGCCTTTCGGCACCGGCTGTCTCTGGCAGCGGACGTGCTAAACGATGCTCACGGACGTGAGCGTGACACACTATGCCTCACGCCTGGCTTGAAGTCAAGCGGGATGACAAACGAACAAAAACTACTTACGCCTCGGTGAAGTTGCGGGTGACGGTCGGATCGACCTTGACGCCCGGGCCCATCGAGGAAGAGACGACGACGGACTTGACGTACTTGCCCTTGGCCGAGGACGGCTTGACGCGCAGCAGCTCGGTGAAGAGCGCGCCGTAGTTCTCGGCGAGCTTGTCGGCATCGAAGGACACCTTGCCCATCGGGACGTGGCAGATGCCGTAGCGGTCGGCGCGATACTCGACGCGGCCGGCCTTGAGCTCGCCGACCATCTTCTGGACATCCATGGTGACAGTGCCGAGCTTGGGGTTGGGCATGAGGCCACGGGGGCCGAGGATCCTACCGAGACGGCCGACCTTGGACATCATGTTGGGGGTGGCGATGACGGCGTCGAAATTGATGTTGCCCTTCTGGATCTCGGCAACCAGGTCGTCGGAACCGACGATGTCGGCGCCGGCAGCCTCGGCCTCGCGAGCCTTGTCGCCCTCGGCGAAGACGGCGACACGGACAGACTTGCCGGTACCGTTGGGCAGGCTGATGGAGCCACGGACGTTCTGGTCGGCCTTGCGGGTGTCGACACCGAGGCGGACGGAGACCTCGACGGTCGCGTCGAACTTCTCGGGGGCAATCTCCTTGACGACCTTCATGGCCTCGAGGGGCGAATAGAGCTTGCTGCCGTCGAACTTCTCGACAGCCGCGTTGTACTTCTTACCGTGCTTGGGCATATCTCTTACCTCCTGTGGTCAACGGGCCGTACGACCCTCCCACTACGTATGACATGCGCCGGAGCTCTGCGTGCCCCGACGCATTGGAACCAAATGACGCTACTCGGCGATGGTGACGCCCATGGAACGGGCGGTACCGGCAACGATCCTCTTGGCGGCCTCGATGTCGTTGGCATTGAGGTCCGGCATCTTGGTCTCGGCGATCTTGGTAAGCTGCTCCTGGGAGAGCTGGCCGACCTTGTCGCGCTGGGGCACAGCGGACGCGCTCTTGAGGCCGAGCTCCTTCTTGATCAGATAAGCCGCGGGGGGCGTCTTGCAGATGAAGGTGAAGGTGCGGTCCTCGTAGACCGTGATCTCGACGGGGATGACATCGCCCATCTTGTCCTTGGTCTGCGCGTTGAACGCCTGGCAGAACTGCATGATGTTGACCTGGGCGGCACCCAGGGCCGGGCCGACGGGAGGAGCGGGGTTGGCCTGGCCGGC